>NZ_JBIAYW010000017.1:137831-197013 GCF_042898305.1 Dactylosporangium sp. NPDC000521 | reverse complement strand
GCGGCGCCGTCGACCCCCCCCCCCCCCCCGCCGCCGGCCGGGCGGCCCAGCCGCCTTACTGGCTGCCGGGGGGGGCGCCCCCCCCGGGCCCCCGGGGGCGGGGGGCCCGGGGGCCCCCCGAGACGGTGGTCCCATCCGACCGGCTCGTCGTGCTCGGCGACAACGCCGAGCACAGCGCGGACTCGCGGTCCCACGGATTCCAGCCGGCCGGCGCCGTGGTCGGCGTGGTCATCGCCCATCGGCCCATCCGACCGCGGTCCGGGCCGGTCCGGCCCGCCGACGGTCTCGATCGCCGCGGGCACCGGTGACCGCCGGTTTCGCGGTCCTCCGCGCCGGGCTCGGTCCTGACGGTTGCGTTGCGTCGGGTGAGGCCTAGTCTTGCTCTTAACCTTTGGGCTCTGGTCTGACGGTATGCGGTGTCCTGAGTGGACATACGGATGGCATTCGGTGATCATGTCGTCTCGCCAAAGATGAATCCGAACGAAGACCAGCCACCCCGCACAGGCACCAAAACCCACCCGACCCGGCCCCGGACGCCCACCCGGCAGCCCCAACCGACACCACGCACCCCACCACGACGTCGGCACAACCGTCCACCGCGCCCGCACCCAAGCCGAACAGCAGAAACCCGAAGGTTAAAAAGCAAGACTAGCGCTCGAGGGTGCCGCCGAGGACCTCCACCGAGGACGTGCCGTCCGCCGCCACCGTCACCACGCCCCACCTGGTGCCGGCCACGAACGGGTAGCGGCCGGGGCGGGTCGCCCGCCAGGCGTCCAGCAGGGACCAGCCGGCCATCGCCCGCACGTAGTGGTCGCCGCACTCGATCTCGTTGAACGGGTTGCGGCGGGTCCCGTCGTGGCGGGCCTGCAGCGCCGTGACGATCGACAGCCCCTCGTCGGTCAGCCCCTCGTACAGGCAGTGCGCCGCGACCTGGTACTCCACGCCCGTCCACACCTCGTCGCAGTACCGCAGCGGCACCGCCGGCCGGCCCCCGAGCGGCCAGCTGCACACCACCAGGCCGGTCTCGTCGCCGTCGGCGAACACCCGGTAGCCGTGCTCGGTGAAGCCGGTCCGCAGGTTGTACCGCACGATCGAGGCGAGCGCGGTGCGCACCCGGTCGGCGGGCAGGATGTGGCCGAGGCCCAGCTGGTGCGCCCACCACTGGCCGAGGAGCTGGTCGGAGAGGCAGCCGCTGCCGAAGTCGAACGCCTCCCCGGTCACCGGCTGCGCATAGAACTCGCCGTTCCACAGCAGTTTGTCGTAGTTGTCCCGGCCGAGCGTGAAGTGCTCCGCGTAGCCGGCCGCCGCTGACAGGTCGACCAGTTCGGCCATGCGCTCCATCGCCCGCAGCGCCGCCAGCCACAGCCCGCCCACGAACATGTTCGGTCCGTGCAGGCTGATGTCGTACGTCACGGGCTGGTCGCCCTGCAGCACCCCGTCACCGTCGGCGTCCCACACCGCCGCGATGCGATCGACGAGGTGCCGCAGGGCGGACCAGTGGGTGCGGAGCCAGGCCTCGCCGGCGCCGTCGAGGACGGACCGGTACGTCTTGAGGACCGCACCCAGCATGCCGTCCAGCGCCGGGCGCTCCGGCCCGCCGATCGGCACGTCGTGCAGCTGCGGGAGGTACAGCGGGAGCACCACCCGGTGGGGCAGCGTGCCGTCCGGCGCCTGCACCGCGAACTCGGTCTCGCGCATGTCGCGCCCGAGCGCCGGGAAGAGCCGCGCCAGGGCCTGCTCGTAGTTGAAGACGTGGTTGCAGTTGAGCGGGCACGAGCCGCCGACGTCGCCGTTCCAGTTGCGGGTCGACTCGCCGAGCGCGCCCTCGTACCCGAACACCTTGCCGTCCGCGGTGCGGAAGAACGTGGGGGAGCGCACCAGCGTGCCCTGCGCGGAGATCGCCTCCCGCAGCGGCTCGGGCAGGTTGCTCGACGACACCGCGTCCGCCCACGCCCGCGACGCGGCGTCGAGGCGCTCACGGTCGGCGAGGTACGCGTCCAGGACGTCGAGTGCGCCCCCGAAGCGGGTCGCGTAGTGGTTGCCGACCCAGAACCTGCTCCGGTCGTACTGCGGGCGCTGCGGCCCGAACCGGTCGAAGTCCGCGTAGCGGTTCGGGAACCACCAGGCGTGCACGACGTCGACCGTGGTGGCCTCACCGGGCCGCAGCGCGAACGCCACCGCCACACCCGCGTCCCAGGTGTGCCCGGCCGGGCTGGGCCCGCTGGGCGCCCGCATCGGCGACACCCCGCCGGCGACGGCCGCCCGCAGCGCGTCGTCGCTGTAGTCCCCGAGCTGCACGGGCGTCACCAGCTTGGCGGTCTCGACGAACCGCAGCAGCGCCTCGGCGCTCGCCGCCCGGGGCAGCGCCGCGGCCGGCCCGTCGGTCCACAGCAGCATCTCGCCGTAGGCGGGGTCGTCCTCGGCCAGTCCCGGATGGTCCATGAGGACCCCGGTCTGCCCGGGGCGCCTGACCAGCCGGTTGACGTTCCCGCCGTACCCGGCCCCGCGGGTCCCGTCGACGGGCGTGACCCCATCCCACCCGACCCCGTTCTGCAGCGTGCCGAGCAGCCAGCCGTGCCGGAACTGCGCGCTGCGGTTGGTGATCGTGAACCGGTACCGCACCAGCGGCAGTGAGCTGGCGTCGTGATCGAGCGGCACGAACGGTGTGAACGCCTCCATGACCACGTCGACGGGCAGCGCCTCGTCGAGGTACGTGACCTCGGCGAACGGGTAGCTCGCCCGGAACTCGGTGCCCTGGACGGTGGGCCACGGCGGCAGCACGCCGGCGTCGGGCACGTCGGCGTCGGAGACGTTCGGCGCGGGCGTGGGGTGCGGCTCGACGGGCGCGCTGCGCAGCAGGCGCACGACGTCGTCCGGCGGCTCGAGCGAGGAGACGCGCAGGGCGAAGAAGCTGTCGGGCAGGAACCCGCGGTGGTTGGCGACCCCGCTGAGCTGCCACTGCCGCAGGGACCCGTCCCCGGCGAGCGCCACGTGCCCGGTTCCGAACCCTCCGAGCGGGAACGCCACCGCGCGCCGCGCGTCTCCGGTGTACCGCCGCACTGACGCCTCCTAGAGCACACGCCACCCCCGGAGGAACCACACCTGCCGGCTGGTGCCCCGGAGTTCGTGAAATCGATTTCGCACAAGCTAGACGCCCGGTCACGCGCTGTCAAGCACCACTCGCGCCCCTGGTCCCCGCGACGGCCGGGAGCCGCCGCGGGGACCATTACAGTGTTGGGTCATGGCCACGATCTACGAGGTAGCGGCGCTCGCCGGGGTTTCGCCCGCGACCGTCTCGCGCGTCTACAACGGGCTCACCGTCTCCGAGGAGAAGCAGCGGGCCGTTCGCGAGGCCGCCGCCAAGCTCTCGTTCGTGCCCAACCGGACCGCCCGGCGGCTGCGCAAGCAGAGCTCCGAGCTCGTCGCCCTGCTCATCCCCGACATTGAGAACCCGTTCTTCACCGCGCTCGCCCGCGGCGTCGAGGACCGCGCCCAGGAGTCCGGGTTCTCCGTTGTGCTCTGCAACACCGACGAGGACCCGGCCAAGGAGAAGCGCTACCTCGGCATCGCCGCGTCCGAGCAGATGGCGGGCGTCATCCTCGCGCCGGCCTCCGACGAGGTCGACCTGGGCTCCATCGCCGAGCTCGGGCGGCCCGTGGTGGCCGTCGACCGCACCACGCCCTACCCGGTCGACGCCGTCAAGGTGGACAACCGCGCCGCCGGCGTCGCCGCGGCGACCGCGCTGTTCGACCAGGGGTACCGCCGGATCGCCTGCATCGCCGGCCCGGCCGGGATCGAGACGACCGAGGACCGCTTCCTGGGCTGGCGGCAGGTGGTCACGGCCCGCCGGACCGTCACCCACGACGGCTACCTCCAGCACGCGAACTTCCGCGTCGACGGCGGGCGCGCCGCCATGACCGCCCTGCTCGCGCTCGACACCCCGCCGGACGCGGTCGTGACGACGAACAACCTCATGGCCGTCGGCGCCCTGCAGGCCATCGCCGCCGCGGGCATCCCGCCGGCCGAGTTCGGCCTGGCCGTCGTCGGCGAGCTGCCGTTCCTGACATCCGCCCCGGCCAGCGTCGTCGAGGTGCGGCTGCCGGCCCGCCACCTCGGCACCACCGCCGCGTCGATGCTGCTCGAACGGATCGGCGGGGACACCACGCCGCCGCGCACCGTGGTGCTGCGTGCCGAGGTCAAGACACCCTCGCTGTAATCGATATCAGCAAAAGACTTTCCTGATCAGGCACAAGATCGAGCAGGAGTGGCTGGGGTCTTGACGAAATCGATTTCTTGGTCTTCACTTTGCGCACCGCACCGCTTCTCAACGGAGAGGGACGCAGGCTTATGAACGTTCGATTCCGCAAGGTCGCGCTGTTCTGCGCGACAGCCGCCCTCGCGGCTACCGCCCTTGCGGGTTGCTCCGGCGACGACGCCGCCGCGGACGGCGACAAGTCGCTGGAGATCGTCTACTGGAACTACGGCCCGGCCGCCGAGGCGGGCAACAAATCCACCGCCGACCAGTTCATGGCGGGGCACCCCGGCGTCAAGGTCACCCTCACCCCGGTGACCGGCGAGAACTGGGGCACCTACTACGCGAACGTCGCGACGCTGATCGCCTCCGGCAAGCACCCCGACCTCATGGTCATCTCCGGCGAGGGCGCCCAGTTCGTGCACTCCAACAAGCTTGTCCAGCCGATCAACCAGTACCTCGAGAAGGACGCCGACGCGAAAGCCCTCACCGGCGACATCGCCAAGGGGCTCATCGACGGCTTCACCGTCAAGGGCGACGTCGTCACGCTGACCTACGGCTGGAACGACATGGTCGTGTACTACAACACGGACGTGTTCAAGAAGGCCGGCATCGACCCGCCGAAGGCCGACTGGACCTGGGCCGACTTCAAGGAGACGGCCAAGAAGCTCACCGCCGACACCAACGGCGACGGCAAGCCCGACCAGTACGGCTTCACCTGGGCCAGCAACGAGATCTTCCCGGGCATCATGCCGTGGGTCGCCAACGCCGGCGGCAACCTCACCAGCGACGACGTGTGCAAGCCGACGGCCGACTCCCCGCAGGTCAACAAGGCGGTCAGCTTCCTCAGAGACATGATCACCGAGCAGATCGCGCCGGCCCCGATGCCGATGAGCGACGTGTTCACCCGGTTCCAGAACGGGCAGGTCGCCATGTTCGGCGCCGGCCGCTGGCCGATCGCGACGTTCCTGCCCGCCGGGTTCAAGGCGTTCGACATCCAGCTGTACCCCAAGGGCGACACCTACAAGACCGTGTTCGGCGGCGCCGGCTACCCCATCCTGAAGTCGTCGAAGAACCCGGACCTCGCCTGGGAGTACCAGAAGTTCACCGTCAGCAACGAGATCGAGCAGCAGTACGTCGGCACCGCGGACAAGCCCGGCGACTCGATCCCGTCGCGCCGCTCGGTCGCCCAGACGATCTCGAAGGTCGGCGTGCCCCCGGCCAACTCCGACCTCTACTACGACAGCATCGACAAGTACCCGACCCTGGTGCCGTACCCCGCCCCCGCGAAGTACAGCGCGTTCGAGTCGACCGTCCTGCGCCACCTCCAGCTGATCTTCGCCGGCGAGGCCTCGGTGTCCGACGGCCTCAAGAACATGCAGAACGAGCTGAACAGCATCGTCACCTGCTGAAGCCGAAAAGGCGGATCATGACCATCAGCAGCACCACACGCCGGTCCGGGGCCGGCGGCACCATCGCCGCCGACCCCGGGCCACGGGCCCCGCAGGCCCGCCGCACCCGGGGGGACGGGCTCCCCGCGCTCGCCTTCCTCAGCCCCTCGATCGTGACGTTCCTCGTGTTCGTCGCCGCCCCGACGGCCGGGGTGCTGTACCTGAGCTTCTACGACTGGAACCTGCTCAGCGACGGCACCTTCGTCGGCCTCGACAACTTCGACCGGCTCGTGCACGACGAGCGCCTGCTCGGTGTCTACGGCTCCACCACGTACATGGCGCTGGTCATCCTCGCCGTCAACGTCGTGCTCGGCCTGCTCCTCGCGGTGCTGCTGGAGGCCCGGATGCCGCGCTGGCTGCGGGCGTTGTTCCGGCTGTCGTTCCTGTTCCCGTTCGTCGTGTCGGCCTCCGCCGTCGCGCTGATCTGGCGGTTCCTGCTCAACAAGGACCTCGGGCTGGTGAACTACCTGCTCGGCCTGGTGGGCGTGGACCGCATCGACTGGCTCGGCTCGTCGGCCTGGGCGCCGATATCGGTGATCATCGTCAACTCGTGGAAGACGATCGGGTTCTCGATCCTGGTGTACATCGCGGGGCTGCAGTCGATCCCGGCCCAGCTCAAGGAGGCGGCCGTCGTCGACGGGGCCAACGCCTGGACCAGGTTCTGGCGGATCACCTTCCCGATGCTCTCGCCGACGATCTTCTTCCTGGTCGTCATCAACACCATCAACTCGTTCCAGATCTTCGCCGAGCCGCGGGTGCTCACCCAGGGCGGCCCCGGCGACGCCAGCCGCACGATCGTCGAGTACCTCTACGACCGCGCGTTCGGCGACTTCGAGCTGGGCTACGCCTCGGCCATCGGCATCACGTTCACGCTGGTCCTCATCGTGCTCACCGCGATCCAGTTCCGGCTCTCCCGCAGATGGACGTTTTACGAATGAGCACTTCGAGGGTTCTCTCGCGCACGGCGACGTTCCTGGTCCTCGCGATCGCGGCGCTCGCCATCACTGCACCGTTCCTGTGGATCTTCCGCGGCGCGTTCTCCGGCTCCGACGCCGAGCTGTACCGCCTGCCGCCGAGCTTCTCCCTGGACAACCTGACCACGGACAACTTCGGCAAGGTCACCGACCAGGTCCCGTACTACCGCTTCTTCCTCAACTCGATCGTCGTCTCCACCACGATCACCGTCGCCCAGCTGCTCACCTGCTCCACCGCGGCCTACGCGTTCGCGCGGCTGAACTTCCGCGGCAAGGGCGTGCTGTTCGCCGTCGTCATCGGCTCGCTGATGATCCCGATCCAGGTGACGATCGTCCCGCTGTTCCTCGTGCTGTCGAAGCTCGGCCTCACCAACACGCTGTGGGCGCTCATCCTGCCCGGCATCTTCAGCGCGTTCGGCATCTTCCTGCTCCGCCAGCACTTCCTGGCACTGCCGAAGGAGCTCGAGGAGGCTGCCCGCATCGACGGCGCCGGGCACCTGCGCACGTTCCTGCGGGTCATCCTGCCGCTGTCCGGCCCATCGCTGGCGACGCTCGGCATCCTGTGCTTCACGTACTGGTGGAACGACCTCCTGCTGCCCCTGGTCATGATCAGCGACACCGAGAAGCAGACCCTGCCCGTCGGCCTGGTCCTGCTCGCCGGCCGCTTCTCGACCGGTTCGCTCGGCACGATCGCGGCCGGGATCGCGATGGCCATCGTTCCCGTCCTCGTCGTCTTCGTCGCGGCGCAGCGGTACATCGTCCAATCCATCGCATCGAGCGGGCTGAAACTCTGATGAACAGCTGGACCACCACATCGGGCGGGGCCGTGGCCTTCTGGCACGAGCTGCCCCGCAACCTCCTCGCCGGCGCGGTCACCGCGCTCGCCGCCGTCCCGCTCGCGGTCGCGGTGGTGGCCGGGCTGCCGGCCTGGCTGCTTGCCCTCACCACGGTGCCGCCAGCGCTCGCGCTCACCGGCGCCGCCGCGATGGCGGGCGCCGTGGCCCGCGGCGGAGCGGCCCGGGTCGCGCAGCTGCGCGACGTCGATCCGGTGTTGGCAGTGGTACTGGCGGCCGGCGCGACGGCCGCCGGAGTTGGACTGGTGAGCGGCGGCCCCGCCGCACTGTTCGGTGCGGTGTGCGGCGCCGGGCTGCTGCTCGCCGGGCCGTCCGCGCTCGCCTACGGGGCGGTGCGCGGGCGGCGCGGGCTGGCGGCGGTGCGCGGCGGGGCGATCCTCGTCGCGTACCGTCCCGGCTGGGCGTTCACCCTGCTCGCCCTGGCCTGCCTGGGCGGCTTCGCCGTGGTCGCCTCGGCCGGGGTCCTCGCGATCGTGGTGGTGCCGCTGGTGCTGACGGTCGCGGCCCGCCAGACGGCTGCGCTGCTGGACGAGATCGACACCGTGCAGGCGCGCTCATGACCGCGTTCCCCGACGCCGATCCGGCCGTTCCCGGGACCGCTCCGGCCGTTTCCGGGATCGGTCCGGCCGTTCCCATGATCGATCCCGAGCTGGTCGAGGGCATCGCCGGGACCCTGACCCCGCACCTGCCGTCCACGCCGCTCGACGTCGCCACGGTGCGCGCGATCGACGACCGGCTCCGGGTCGAGGTCGCGCCGGCGGTCGAACCCCAGTTCGTCTCCCTGGACGGCCTGCAACTGCGGGTCCACGGCAGCGGCGCCGGCTGCGTGCTGTGGATCCACGGCGGCGGCATGTTCCTCGGCAGCGCCGCCATCGACGACGCCTTCTGCTGCGGCCTCGCCGCGGCCCTGAATGCGACCGTCGTCGCCGTCGACTACCGGCTCGCGCCCGAGCACCCGCATCCGGCCCCGCTGCACGACTGCCGGACCGCGCTCGCCTGGTGCGCGGCCAACTACGAGAAGGTCGTCGTCGCCGGCGGCAGCGCGGGCGGCGGCCTGGCCGCGGCCCTGTGCCTGTTGGCCCGCGACGAGGGCGGCCCGGCGATCGCCGCCGCGCACCTGTATTACCCGATGCTCGACGACCGAACCGTGACCGGTGACGCGCCGGTGTGGAACGGGCGCCTCGCCACGGTCGCCTGGAACGCGTACCTCGGCGGGAACCCGGCCGACGCCTACGCCGCCCCGGCCCGGGCAGCCGACCTGGCCGGCCTGCCGCCGACCTACCTCGACACCGGCGAGCTCGACCTGTTCCGCGACGAGGACGTCGGGTTCGCGCAGCGGCTCGAGGCGGCCGGCGTCGAGGTGCGCTTCGAGTGCTGGCCCGGCGCCGTCCACGCGTTCGAGCGCATCGCCCCCGGCGCCGCCGTCAGCCGCACCGCCGTCGAGCGCCGCCGCAACGCCCTGGCCCGGGACCTGAGTTGGTGACGATCTACGAGGTGGCCGCCCGCGCCGGGGTGTCGCCGGCCACGGTCAGCCGGGTCATGAACGGCACCCGCGTCTCGGCCGAGTCGGAGCGGCTCGTCCGGGCCGCCGCCGAGGAGCTGTCGTTCATCCCGAACCGCACCGCCCGCCGGCTGCGCGTCCAGCGCTCCGCCGTCATCGCCCTCATCATTCCCGACATCGAGAACCCGTTCTTCACCGCGCTCGCGCGCGGCGTGGAGAACCGGGCCCGGGCCGCCGGCTACTCGGTCGTGCTGTGCAACACCGACGAGGAGCCGGACCGCGAGAAGACCTACATCGACATCGTCCTCGCCGAGCACATGGCCGGCGCGATCCTCGCACCGGCCGACGACGCCAGCGACGTGTCGCGGCTCATCGCCGCGAAGCGGCCGGTCGTCGCCGTCGACCGCAGCCTGCACCGCAACGACATCGACGCGGTCACCGTCGACAACCGGGCCGGCGGGCGCTCTGCCGCCGAGTCGCTGTTCGCCGCCGGGTTTCGCCGGGTCGCTTGCATCACCGGGCCCAGCTCGGTGGAGACCGCGCAGCTGCGGATGGAGGGCTGGCAGCAGGCCACCTACGCCCGGCAGGGCCGCGACGACGACGCCCTGCTGCGGTACGCCGACTACCGGGTCGACGGCGGCCGGGCCGCGATGGCCGACCTGCTCGCGCTGCGCGAGCCGCCGGACGCCGCGGTCGTCGCCAACAACCTCATGGCCGCCGGAGCGCTCGACGCGCTGCACGACGCCGGCCTCACGCCGCCCGGCTTCGGCCTCGCCGTCTTCGGCGACCTGCCGTTCGCCTCGTTCGAGCGGCGGGGCATCCGGGTCGTCGACCTGCCGGCCCGCGAGCTGGGCGCGGCCGCGGCCGGCCTGCTGCTCGACCGCATCTCGGGGGCGGTCGGCCCGGCCCGCACCGTGGTCCTGCGCGCGAAGGAAGGTTCATGATGTTCCTCGGTGTCGACATCGGTACCTCCAGCAGCAAGGGCGTGCTGGTGGACCCCGACGGCCGGGTGCTGGCCACCGCCGTACGCTCCCATGAGGTCTCCCGCCCGTTCCCGGGACACGTGGAGATGTCCGCCGACGTGTGGTGGGACGAGTTCCGCTCCATCGCCGCCGAGCTGACCGCCCACGGGGACGTGACCGCGGTCGGGGTCAGCGGCATGGGTCCGTGCGTGCTGCTGACGACCGCCGACGGGGAGCCGCTGCGGCCCGCGATCCTGTACGGCGTCGACACCCGGGCCACGGCCGAGATCGCGGCGCTGACCGGCGAGCTCGGCGGCGACGAGGCGATCCTCGCCCGCTGCGGCTCGGTCCTGTCGACCCAGGCCGTCGGCCCGAAGCTCGCCTGGGTCGCCGCCCACGAGCCGCAGGTGTGGGCCCGCGCCCGCCGGCTGTTCATGCCCGCCTCCTGGCTGGCGTACCAGCTCACCGGCGAGTACATCCTCGACCACCACTCGGCCAGCCAGTGCACGCCGCTGTACGCGCCCGACGACCTCGCCTGGTACCGCCCCTGGGCCGCACGGATCGCCCCGGACCTGGAGCTGCCGCCCCTGTCGTGGCCGGCCGACGTCGCCGGGGTGACCCGCACGGCCGTCGCCGGCATCCCCGCCGGCGTCCCGGTCATCACCGGCACGATCGACGCCTGGACCGAGGCCGTGAGCGTCGACGCCCAGAACCCCGGCGACCTCATGCTCATGTACGGCACCACGATGTTCCTCGTCGCGACCGTCGACCGGCCGATCACCACCCCGTCGATGTGGGGAACGGTCGGGGCGTACCCCGGCTCCCGCAGCCTCGCCGGGGGCATGGCCACGTCCGGTGCCGTCACCGGCTGGCTGCGGGAGCTGTCCAACGCGGACTACGAGGCCCTGCTCGCCGAGGCGGCCGAGTCCGGGCCCGGCGCGCGGGGGCTGCTGATGCTGCCGTACTTCGCGGGTGAGCGCACGCCGCTCATGGACCCCGACGCCCGCGGCGTCATCGCCGGGCTGACGCTCAGCCACACCCGCGGCGACCTGTACCGGGCCGCCCTGGAGGCGACCGCCCTCGGCGTCCGGCACAACGTCGAGACCATGCGCACGGCCGGCGCCCTTGTGCAACGGGTCGTCGCCGTCGGCGGCGGCACCAGGGGCGGGCTGTGGACCCGGATCGTCAGCGACGTCACCGGCCTCACCCAGGTCGTGCCGGCCACCACCGTCGGCGCCGCCTACGGGGCGGCCTACCTCGCCGCCCGCACCACCACCGGCGCCGACATCGCCGCGTGGAACCCGCCCGCCGAGACCATCACCCCGGACGCCGCCCTGCGGCCCGGCTACGACGAGCTGTACGCGCTGTACCGCGAGCTGTACCCGGCCACCCGCGGCGTCGCCCACGCCCTCGCGTCGCGAGCCCGCCGGCTCGCCCTCCCGGAGGAGAGATCATGACCGGATACACCATGCCCCCCGCGGTCAGCCGACCGGCGTGCCCGCCGCAGACGGCGTACCTCATCGCCAGCGGCGACCTGCGCCCCAGCGCCAACGCCGCGGGCTGGCCCACCCAGGTCGCCGTCGAGGCCGCCGTCACGGGCGCATTCCAGGAGCTGGGCTGGTCGGTGGTGCGCGCGCACGAGGGCTTCATCGACAGCCAGCGGATGGGCCTGGAGGTCTTCAAGACGATCCCCGCCGACGCGCCGCTCGTCGTCGCCGAGGCGGTGTGGCAGTACAGTCACCACGTCCTGGCCGGCCTGCGCACCCATCGCGGCCCGATCCTCACCGTCGCCAACTTCGCCGGCGACTGGCCCGGCCTCGTCGGCCTGCTGGGCGTCAACGCGGGCATGGCGAAGATGGGCGTGGCGTACTCGACGATCTGGTCGGTCGACTTCACCGACGACTGGTTCAAGGACGGCCTGCGGCAGTGGGTCGCCACCGGCCGCATCGACCACGACGGCTCGCACGTGCGCGACCTGCCGGCGCTGCCGTCATCGGCTGAGGTCGATCTCGGCCGCGCGCTCGCCGCGCAGCTGCTCGCCGACAAGGCCATCATCGGCGTCTTCGACGAGGGCTGCATGGGCATGTACAACGCCATCATCGACGACGAGCTGCTCAACCCGATCGGCGTCTACAAGGAGCGGCTGTCGCAGAGCGCGCTGTGGGCCGAGATGCTGCGCGTCCCCGACGCCGAGGCCGACGCGGTCGGGGCGTGGCTGCGGGCGAAGGGCATGACGTTCAAGCTCGGCACCGACGAGGCGACCGAACTCACCGAGGCGCAGCTGCGCTGGCAGTACAAGATGTACATCGCGGCGCTGCGCATCAGCGACGACTTCGGCCTCGACGCGGTCGGCATCCAGTACCAGCAGGGCCTCAAGGACCTCTCGCCCGCCTCCGACCTCGCCGAGGGCCTGCTCAACAACGCCGACCGCCCGCCGGTCACGTCCCGCGACGGCGCGCGTGTGCTGTGGGAGGGCGCGCCGCTGCCGCACTTCAACGAGGCCGACGAGGGCGTGGCCGTCGACGCGCTGGTCACCAACCGGATCTGGACCGCGATGGGCCTGGACCCGGCGACCACGCTGCACGACGTGCGCTGGGGCGAGGACTACGAGGGCGAGTTCGTCTGGGTCTTCGAGATCTCCGGTTCGGTACCGCCGTCGCACTTCGCGACCGGCTATGCCGAGGCGGTCGGCTGGCGCCAGGACCCGGTGTACTTCCCGCTCGGCGGCTCGACGATCAAGGGCGTGTGCAAACCGGGTGAGATCGTCTGGAGCCGGGTGTTCGTCCAGGGCGGCCGGCTGCACGTCGACCTGGGCCGCGCCTCGGCCGTCGCGCTGCCGGACGCGGAGACCGAGCGCCGCTCACAGGCGACGACGCCGGCCTGGCCGATCATGCACGCGGTGCTGCACGGGGTGTCCCGCGACCAGTTCATGGCCCGGCACAAGGCGAACCACCTCAACGTCGCCTACGCCCCTAGCGGGGAGGTCGCCGACCGGGCGCTGCTGGTCAAGGCGGCCATGTTCGCCGCCCTCGGCGTCGAGGTCCACCTCTGCGGGGACACCGCCATCGGCTAACGCGGATCCTTGCCGAGGCCGAGGTACAGCACAGCGTGGTCGCGGGCCTCGCGCGGCCACGCGATGCGCAGCGTGGGTCAGCGCCGTCGAGCCTGCCGTCGGGTCAGTCTCGCCGCTCGATCAAAGCTCCTCGACGTCGCGGTAGGACAGGTTGTACCGCAGGTACAGCCGGACCGCGACCACGATCACGTCGGGCGGGAACCGGAACCCGGCGAACGCCGACCGAGGTGGCAGGGACGGACGCAGACGGGTCGAGAGCTTCACCGTTCAAGCCTGCCTGACGTGGAAACGCTCAACACAACGGACCCGGTTGAACCAGATCACGCACGGCTGGGCCAACTACTTCCGGCACGCCGTGGCCAAGCACACCTTCAGCACGCTCGACACCTTCACGTGGCGGCGGCTGACCAACATGCTGATGCGACGACACCGCTGGAACTGGACGGCCATCCGCAAACGGTTCACCACACCCACCGGCACCTGGTTACCCGTCACCGCGGGCGGGACCGAGCACCGGCCGATAGTGGCCATTCCCGTGACCCGCTACCGCTGGCGCGGCACCACGATCCCCAACCCCTGGCCCGCAACCGACAACGCCTGACGACAGCAACCGTGGAGAGCCCGTTGCGCGGAGACGCGCACGGCGGGTTCGGCGAGCGGCCTGGAGAAACGGACCAGCGGCAACACTGACACCGCACTCCAGGCCGACTCAACTAGACAAGATGCCGGCAGCCCCTGGTCACGACCTTGATCGGCCTTGCACCGATAGCAGATTTCGCCGGAATTGAACGGATTATCCGTCCTTGTGGACTGTGGATACGCCGGCTCCATGATGAGCGGTCGCCGGCTCGATCACCGCTCAAGCCTCCATGCCACCGGGCGTTGGTTCGGGCTGCGACCCTGGCGCAGGCGATTGCCTCGATCGCTCGACTGGTCTACGCGACGGCAGCGGCGAGCAGGACGATCTCGGGCTCTCGGTTGGTCAATGAGGGTTGCTTCACCCGCAACGCGGGTGTGCACGCGTCCGGGCAGCGAGCGAGTAGTTTGCCAGTTGATGCTCTACGGCACCGTCCGCCTCGTCCGGCTGGTCAACGAGCTGTACGACACCCGCGCCGAGCTCGCCGAACTGGCCGTCGGCGAGGAGCGGGTGCGTGTCTCCCGGGACCTGCACGACCTGCTCGGCCAGAGCCTGTCGGCGATCTCGCTCAAGGGCGATCTGGCCACCCGGCTGCTGCCGCTCGACCCGGCCCGGGCGCGGCACGAGATCACCGGCCTCACCGAGATCGCCCGCGCGTCCCTGCGCGACGTGCGGGCCGTTACCCGCGACGAGCATCATGTGACACTCCGTGAGGAGATCGCCGCCGCACAGGGCCTGCTGATGGCGGCGGGTGTCGAGACCCGGATCAACACCCCCGGCGGCGACCTCGCCCTGCCCCAGAGCGCGCAACGGGTGCTGGCCTGGGCGGTCCGCGAGGGCACCACCAACCTGCTCCGCCACAGCGACGCCACCACCTGCACGATCACCCTCGCCCGGAGCAACGGCACGACGTCGCTCGACATCCACAACAACGGCGCCCGGAACCAGGGACTCGGCGACGGCTCCGGCCTCGCCGGGCTCAAGGACCGGGCGGCCGCGGCCGGCGGGTGGGCCGGCGGCGAACCGACCGGCGACGGGGGCTTCCGCCTCCGCGTCGAACTGCCCGAGTCGACCGCTGCGGTCGACCACTCGTAGCCACAGAAGTTTGTCAGGCCGCCATGTCGAGACGTGGTGGCCGGCTCCGACCTGCCTGAAAGGAGGCAACTATGGGCAAGATCATCTACTGGGTGCACACATCGGTTGACGGGTTCATCGACGGGCCGAACGGGGAGTTCGACTGGCCGGTGATGGGTCCGGAGATGTCCGCGTACTCCGAGGAGCTGGACAAGCGCGTCGACACGTTGCTGTTCGGGCGCCCCGTGTGGCAGATGATGGTGGGGTTCTGGCCGAACGCCGAGTCCATGTCGGACGATCCGCACGTCGCCGCGTTCGCGCCGTTCTGGCGGGCCACACCGAAGATCGTCTTCTCGCGCACGTACGAGGGCGACGAGTGGACCAGTCGCGTCATCAGCTCCGACCTCGCCGGCGAGGTCGCCGCGCTCAAGGCCCGGCCGGACGCCGGCGACATGCTGCTCACCGGCGGCGCCGCCCTGGCCGCGGCGCTCACCGAGCTGGGGCTCATCGACGAGTACCATATCGCGGTGCACCCGGTGGTGCTCGGTGGCGGGCGGCCGCTCTTCGCCCGTCCGGACCGGCGCCACAACCTGCGGCTCGTCGACTCGCGGGTGCTCGACGGGCAGGTTTCCGTGTCGCACTACGGGCTCGCGTCATGACGGGAAGCATCGTGACAGACGCCGGGCCGACAGCCGCGCCGATGCGGACCCGCGTGCGGGATCCGCGGCTGGCCCTGGCGCTGCTGTCCCTGCCGTCGCTGCTGATCGCGATCGACATCAGCGTGCTCGGCGTCGCGCTGCCCCGGATGGCCGCCGACCTCCGCCCGTCGCCGGCGGAACTGCTGTGGATGAACGACATCTACGGGTTCATGGTCGGCGGCACGATGATCACGATGGGTGCGATCGGTGACCGGATTGGCCAGCGCCGGCTGATTCTCTACTGCGCGGCGGTGTTCGCGGCCGCCTCGGCGATCGCGGCATTCTCGACCGGACCGTGGATGGTCATCGTGACGCGCGCCGTCATGGGCGTGGCCGGTGCAGCGATCATGCCCGCGTCGATGGCACTGATCCGCCAGCTCTTCCCCGACCCGAAGCGCAGCGTCTCGGCGATGGGCGCCTACATGACCTGCTTCCTGGTCGGAATGGCCGTCGCGCCGGTGATCGGCGGGCTGATGATCGAGTACTGGTGGTGGGGCTCGGTGTTCCTGCTCGGCGTGCCGGTAATGCTGCTGACCCTGGTGGTGGCCCCGCGCCTTCTGCCGGAGTTCCGGGCACCGGCCGCGGGACGCCTGGACCTGCGCAGTGCCGCCCTGTGCCTGGCCTCCATCCTGCTGGTGGTGACCGCGCTCAAACTGGTCGTGAACAGCGGCTGGTCGTGGCGGCCGGTCGTCGTCGCGGTGGTGGGCGCCGCGCTGGGTGCGGTGTTCGTGCGCCGCCAGAACAGGCTGGACGACCCGCTGGTCGACCTCTTCCTGCTGCGCCGGCCCGGCGTCGCCCGAAAGATGTGGGTGCTCTTCCTGACCGCGCTGATCATGGGCGGCACTTCGATGTTCTGGGCGTTCTACCTGCAGTCGGTGCAGGGGCTGTCGCCGTTGCGGGCGGCGCTGTGGCTGGTGCCGTCGATGATCGCGATGATCGTGGCGTCGAACCTCGGCCCGTGGCTCGGCCGTCACCTTCCGCCCTCACGCATCGTCCTGGGCAGCCTGGTGCTGATGACCGCCGGGTTCGCGGCGTACACCGTGATCCCGCCCGGCCGGTCAGGGATCCTGCTCGTGGTCGTCGGTGGTGCGCTCGGCACGGCCGGCATCGGAGCGGCGTTCCCGTTTCTGATGAACGACATCATCTCCCATGCGCCGCCGGAACGGGCCGGCTCCGCGGCGTCGCTGACCCAAACGGCCAACGAGATCGGCATCGCGATGGGGCTCGTCGTGCTCGGCAGCGTCGGCACGGTGGTCTACCGCTCGCGGCTGACCGAAAGCACCGGTCACGCCGACGGCTCCTGGGTCGACGGCTTCAGCCGGGCCGCCGATCAGCACGACGCCGCCCTCCTGCAGCACGTCCGCGACGCCTTCACCTCCGGCTTCCGCGCGGTCGGGTTCTTCTGCGTGGCCGTAATGGCGATCGTCCTGGTGCTCCACGTGGTGCGCTCCCGGCGGCCCGCCGTCGCAACGGGAGCGCAACGCGACGGCTGACCATGGACGGGCGGACGATGCCGATTCCTCGCTGCTGGCCGACGTGCTGCTGGGCGCTGGGGCGCGCCGGCCGGCGGCGGTGGGTGGTGGTGCCGACGGGCGCGTCCGGCACGGTGCGGATCCGCGTGCATCGAAGTATTGAGAGTAATGGTCATCGACAGCAATATGAAGGCCGCGAGAAAGCGGGCGGTTGTAGCCTAAATCGTATGTCCCCGTAAGGGGGGGCGAGGCTGGACGAGGTCCAGGTCACGCCATATATCCGCTGGATGATAAGTGGTCACACCCTGCATCACAGTATGCGGATTGCTACTCCGGTGAGCGGACCGAAGCCGTCCTGAGCGATGACCAGGCCACCGTCGCCTCAGGCATCCTCACAAGCCGCGAGTCGAGCGGGTACAACGTCGCTCGCCGTAGAGTGCATTCAAGCTGCCTCGTCGCGTCCGCTGTCCGCGCAGCGAAGTACCGTCGGGCATGAATGCGTGATGGATGACATCGACCGCGTTCGGGTTTGTTGGTCCGCTAGACGGTCAGTGATCTTAGGTCTACTCAGCTGCCGCCGATTGCCGGGTCGTCGCTCAGGTCAGCCGCTATCACTGCCCTCGACGACGACTGCGGTCGGAAACCTGTTCGGCTGAATGTGGCGGTAGCCGAGGGCCAGTGGCTCTGCCGGCAGGCCGAGACTCTCCATGATCGCCCAGCGCTGTCGCCCGGCGGCGGTGGCCCAGTTCGGGTTCTCCGTGCCAACCGCAGGACCAGGTCGCGTATCTCGGCACCGATCGGCGGCCGGCCGGGCCGGTTCGGGTAGGTCCAGCGGCGTTGCACCAGCCGGCGGTGCCAGGCCAACAGCATGGCCGGGGTGACCGGACGATGCCGGCGCAGCCAACCGAGCGGCAGCCGGGTCAACGCGGCCAACACCGCCCGACACCGGCCAGGACGGTCGAGGGCGGCCGATCTGACGCGGTCGGGCAGCAGCGCGGCGAACTCGACCCAGACGAGCTCCAACAGCGATGATGGGATGGCAGCACGGGCGTCCTAATCGGTCACAGAGCCTCGAGAAACTCCGATGATCGACACGCCCCTGCCTGTTTGCTACTCCGGACCACCGTCCTGACCGACTTCCGCCCAATTGACGGACTCTCTCAATCAACTCATCAAAGACTCAGGACACTAGGAGACGTGGGGCCGACGATGAGTGAACGAGCAACCGTCGAGAAGTTGGTCAAGGAAGCTCGGATCCAGCTGCGCGTGAAAAAGGATCGCGTGCGCGCACTCGAGGCCGTTACGGCCGCGGACGCGATGCTCGCCGACATGGACGCCGACGTGAAGGTGCGCGCCGACATCTACGCGTCCGTATCGTCACTGTGGCTGGATCTCGGCGACGAGCAGCGCAGCGAGCAACGGATCGTCCAGGCGATCGAAGCGGAAGCGCAGGTCACGCCGGCTCAGCCGGTGATCCTGGGCACGCGCGAGCTGTTCTACGCGAAGCTGCTCCACGCGCGGCAGCGGTTCGCCGATGCAGCGCGACATGCGAGCGAGGGGCTCGCGATCTACGCCCAGGGCGTGGAGCCGAATCACCCCGAGCTCGCGCGCCTGCGAGCCTACTTCGCGCCGATCCTGAAGCACACGCCCGATCAGCCGCCCGTTGTTGGCGCGCTGCGCGCGATAGGCGAACGCCTGTGCGCGGTGGCGACTGGCAGCGAGGTCGAGATCCGCAGCGCGCTCGGCATCCCGGCGACCCCACCGCCGTTGGGTGCGAGCGAATGCTTGGTCACGGCCGGCGAGCTCTCGCGCGCGAGCGTCGAGCTACGATTCCCGGTCGGCACGCTGACACGGCGCGAGCTCGACGAGGCGTTCGGACCGGCAGACGTGCTGCCACGCACCGGCCCGTTCGCGTCGCACACGCTCGGTTACGGGCTACGGCTCCCCGACGCGCCGGCTCGCATTAGCCTGTACGCGCGCTTCGTAACGACGCCCGAGCCCGAGACCAGCGTGAAGAGCGTACTGGTGCGGATCGATCCGGCATGAGTGTCTCGGGCTCAGCCCTAATCCACGGCGCTGTTGCGTTTGCCGATCGGAGGGGTGCGTTCCAGCGAGTGCCGACCAGTCTTCAGATGGCGGTGGCGAGCTCGTTGAACGCTGCGGCGCAGGGTCGGACGCCGACGGTTCGAATACACCGCTGAAGCATGCCTGACCAGGCAACGCTCAACGCAACGGACCCGCGAGGGCAGTTCGGTGAGTGGCGTCAGGTCGGCGACGGCCGATGCGGGCAGGTGCAGCACCCGCAGCTCCTGGAAGGCGCCGATGCCGTCCAGGTCGCGGATCACCGGGTCGGCGCCGGCGGGACGGCGGTGCGCAGCAGGGAGTTCACGGTCCAGCGGGCCTCGCGGACGCCTTCGGCGACCGGTGCCGCCAGCAGCTCTCCGTAGCGGGCCTGCCGGTCCTGAACGCCCTGCCGCGGCAGCGACCTGCGCACGGGCGACGAGTAGTCGCACTCCAGCAGCGCCAGCCGCAGGCAGTCGTCCATGCGGGCAGCGCTACTGGACGGCGGCGAGGGCCTTGGCGATGTTGCGCTCGGCGAGGTCCAGCATGAAGTCCCGGCCGGGGAAGTCGGTCGCGGCGATCCGCAGCGGGCCTTCCACGAGCGAGAGGGTCTGCGCGTAGTCGTACAGGCGCAGCCGCCGCGGATCGAGGTCGACGGGGCGCAGCGCGGGGTAGTCGTCGCCGAAGCGCAGGCGCAGGAACGCGTGCTCCCACTCGACGTCGAAGAACGTGAGGCCCTCGATGTCGATGACGACGGCCTCGCCGGCGGGCGTGACGAAGACGTGGTCCGGCCCGAGTTCGCCGTGGATCAGCCGGTACGACTGGCGCGGGCCGATCGCGTCGCGCAACGCCAGCACGTGGGCGGCGATCCGGTCCCGGTGCGAGGCGAGCCGCCCGTCGAGCGCGGTGGCGGCGTCGAGGTGGGCCAGGGCCCGGTCGACGATGACGTCCTCCGCCGGTCGCTGCCCGGACTCGGTCCGGCCGAGAAGCCGTCCGTACCAGGGGGAGGCCGTCGTGTGCATGCGGCGCAGGGCGTCGCCGAGGGCTTCGAGCGGCGCCGCGGCGGCCGCCCGGTCGTCCCGCAGCAGCGTCTCGAGGCGCACCGCACCGACGTCCTCGATGAGGGCCAGGTCCGCGTCGAGGTGGTCGCAGGACTGGTCGAGCACGAGCAGGTGCGGCACCCTGACCCCGGCGCCGGTGAGCGCCGCGTGCGCGGCGGCGAACAGCGCGGCGCCAGACGCGTCGGTGAACGGATCGTCCGGCACGGCCGTCGGCGACGGCGGCCAGTAGTTCTCGCCGGCGGCCCAGACGTACAGGATCACGGTCAGGCCGTCGTCGAGCCGGAGCCGGTACACGCCCTTCTTGGACCCACCGGTCACCCGGTCCAGCGCCACCAGGCGCCGGTCGGATCCAAATCGCGCCGCCACCAGGCCGCGCAGCTCCTCCACGCGCAGGAATTCCCGCATCACGCCCCCGTCCGTCTCTGCCGACCCGCCATGGTGCCCAACCACACCCCGCATCGGCAAGCGGATAGCGGCCGCCGTCCATGTCACAGGTGAGCGGGCCGTCTCGTCTCGGGTGCCGTAGGACGAGCGAGCGGAGGATCATCATGCGGGTGTCGAGGCGCCTGGCGGTATTCGGCGCCAACGGAGCCACCGGGCGGGTGCTGGTCGAGCAGGCGCTCGCCGCGGGGCATCGCGTCGCCGCGGTCGTGCGGCGGCCCGACGCGTTCCCGCTGCGGCACGATCGGCTCGACGTGGTCGCCGCCGACGTGCTCGACGAGCGGGCCGTCGACGCCGCCGTCGCGGGCCGGGACGCGGTGCTGTCGGCGCTGGGGGTACGGGCCGGGAAGCAGCCGATCAGCATGTACTCGCGCGGCGCGGCCAACATCGTCACCGCGATGCGGCGGCACGGGGTGCGGCGCGTGGTCGTGGTCAGCTCCGCCGGCGTCGACCCGCGCCCGTACTCCGGCGGCGGTTTCCTGTTCAACCGGGTCATGCTGCCGTACGTGACTCGGGTCCTCGGCAGGACGCTGTATGACGACATGCGGCGGATGGAGGCGCTGCTGGCCGCCGGCGACGTGGACTGGACGGCCGTGCGCCCCAGCGGTCTGTTCCACCTGCCGGCGCCCACGGCGTACACGATGGTCGAGGGGTTCGCCGACGGCATGTACACCGCCCGCGAGGACCTGGCCGCGGGCATGCTCGCGCTGCTCGACGGCGACCGGCACCTGCGCACGGCGGTCAGCGTCATCACCACCGAGGCGAACCCGAAGCTCCTGCAGTGGATCCGTCGCGAGGCGGCCAGGCGCTGAGCCCGTCCCGCGCCCGCCACCGCCGGTGCGCGCCGATAGATCGCCCTGATGCGGCGGGCACCACGCACGCCCGCATCCCCCTCGGCGCCTCGGTCGACCTCGACTGAGCGCGGCGACCCGGCAGGGGCCGCGCGGATAACACAAAACCTGTGGTCATCTGGTGCCGTCGGGCCGTGGCGTGGGCGCGGCGGCGCTGGCATGCTGGTCGCCTGACTGGACGGGCATCGGTGAGGCGGATGGGCAGGGCAGGCACCAGGAAGGCGGCGCTGGTCGTCGCGGCCCAGGGCGGTGACGACCGGGCGCTCGACGGGCTCGTCGCCGGTCACCTGCCGCTGGTGTACTCGATCGTGCGGCGGGCGCTCGCGGGGCATCCGGCCGCCGTGGACGACGTCGTGCAGGACGCGATGGTGCGGGCGCTGCGGCAGCTGCCGTCGCTGCGGGAGCCGGGGAGCTTCCGGGCCTGGATCGCGGCGATCGCTGTGCGGCAGGCCGCCACGCACCTGCACGGGGAGCGGGTCGCCGCCGGGCGGCGGACGGCGCTGGACGACGTCGCCGGTGCGGCCGATGCCGGGGACTTCGAGGACCTCACCATGCTGCGGCTGGAGCTGGCGGCGCAGCGGCGGCAGGCGGGGCAGGCGGTGGCGTGGCTCGACCCCGACGACCGGCTGCTGTGGTCGCTCTGGTGGCTGGAGGTCGGCGAGGAGCTGAGCCGGGCCGAGCTCGCCGCCGCGCTCGGCGTGAGCGTCGCGCACGCCGGGGTACGGGTACAGCGCCTGCGCCGCCGGCTGGAGCAGGCCCGCACGCTGGTCGCCGCGCTCGACGCCCGGCCGCGGTGCCCCTGGCTCAGCACCCTCGTCGCGGACTGGGACGGCATCCCGGGCCCGCTGTGGCGCAAGCGGATCGGCCGGCACACCCGGTCCTGCGCCACGTGCGCCGGCGCCGCCGAGGACCTTGTCGACACCGAGCGGCTGCTGACCGGGCTCGCGCTGCTGCCCGTGCCGGTGACCCTCGCCGCCGCGCTCGCCGCCCACGGCCTGCCCACCACCGCACCGACCGCCACGTCCGCCGCCGCCGCACCCGTACCCCCGGCTACGGGCGCCCTCGCCGCTCCTGCCGCCGGCGCCACTGCCGTCGGCGGGCCGCCCGCCGCCGTGACCGGGGCTTCCGCTGCCGCCGTGGCGGGGACGCCCGCTGCCGCCGGGTGGCTGGCGGGCGTCCCGGTCGCCAAGGTCGCGGCCGCCGTGACGGTCCTGGCCGGCGCCGCTACCGCGGTCGTGGCCTGGCAGCCCGGCCGCCCTGACCCGAAGCCCCCGGCGGTGACCGCACCGTCCCGGACACCTCCGCCGGACACCACGCCGCCCGCAGCGCTGCACCTCGGACCGGTGTCCCTGGAGTCCGGCGCCGTCCCCGGGCGGTACCTCGGCACGACCGGCCAGCTGGGCGCCCTCGTCACCGCGAGCGGCCCCGCGACGTTCGAGGTCGTGCCGGGCCTGTCCGACGCGGCGTGCTTCTCGTTCCGTTCGGCGAACGGGCAGTACCTGCGCCACCAGTCGTGGCGGCTGCGGCTCAGCCACGACGAAGGCAGCTTCGTGTTCCGCGGCGACGCCACGTTCTGCCCGACCGTCACCGACACCGGCGAGGTCTTCCTGGAGTCCGCCAACTACCGCGGCCACTTCGTGCACCGCCAGGGCGACGAGCTGTGGGTCGACCAGGCGGACGGCAGCGCCGCGTTCCGCGCCGACAGCGCGTTCCGGGTGCGCCCGCCGCTGTCATGAGCCCCGCCGATCCCGCCGAATCGGCGCCGGGCCGCGGGGGCGGCAACTACCGTCAGGACGGTGGGCTTGCGGGGCACGGTGGTCGCGATCGTCGTGTCGAGCGTGCTGCTCGCCGCGTGCGGCCCCGGGTCGAAGCCACCGGCCGGGGCGCCGTCAGGGCCGCCGCCGTCGGGGGTGCTCGTCCTGTACGACACGACCGGGCCGTTCGGTGACCTCGGCGAACTGTACGCCGTCCAGGCCGGCAACCTCGCGTCCCACTTCGGGAAGTGGGAGGCGGCGCCGGTCACCAGGTACGCGCGGGGCAGCGCCGCACGGCACCGGCTGACGATCTACATCGGGTCGACGTACGACGAGCCGCTGCCCGACGCGTTCCTCGCCGACGTGGCCGGCGGCGCGCCCGTGCTGTGGATGGGCGCGAACATCTGGCAGCTCATCGGCAAGTACGGCGGCACGGGACTCGACTCCGCGACCATCGACGAGACCGCCGTGTCGGCCGTCCGGTACCGCGGGACGGAGCTCACCCGCAACCCCGCCGCCGGCGCCACGGTCCGCGTCGGCGTCGCGCCGGACGCCAAGGCGACGACGCTCGCCGGCGCCGTCCAGCCCGACGGCTCGGAGGCTCCGTATGCGGTACGGGTGGGCGCGCTCACGTACCTGACGGAGGTGCCCCTGACGTACGTGACGTTCGACGACCGGTACCTGGTCCTCGCCGACCTGCTCTACGCGCTGCTCGACCCGCAGGCGCCGGACCGGCACCGGGCGCTGGTGCGCATCGAGGACGTCGGCCCGCACTCCGACCCCGCGCAGCTGCGCGCCATCGCCGACTTCCTGTCCGCCCGCAAGATCCCCTTCGCGGTGGCGGTGTTCGCGGTGTACGACGACTGGGCGGGCGTGTACTCCGGCGGCGTGCCCGTACACCGGCCGCTGAGCGGCACGCCCGCGGTCGTCGACGCGCTGCGGTACATGAGCGACCACGGCGGCACGCTCATCATGCACGGCTACACCCACGGCCTCGCCGGTGTGCGCAACCCGTACGGTGTCAGCGCCGAGGACTACGAGTTCTACCGCGCCCACGTCGACGACGCCGGTGTGGTCCAGCTGGACGGGCCGGTCCAGGACGACTCGCCGGAATGGGCGCTCGGCCGGCTCACCGCGGCCCGCCAGGAGTGGACCGCCGCGGGGCTGACACAGGCCGACATCTGGGAGTTCCCGCACTACACGGCCAGCGCCGCCGACTACCGGGCGATCGCCTCGGCGCCGGGTGTCCGGGCCCGCTACGAGCAGGTCCTGTACTTCTCCGGCGTCCTGTCCGGCACGCCGGCCGGCACCCGGTCGGTCAGCCAGTACTTCCCGTACCCGGTGCAGGACGCTTACGGGACGCCGGTCATCCCGGAGACGCTCGGCAACGTCGCCACCCAGCGGTTCAACCAGCACGGCGTGCGGCTCGCCGCGGACCTGATCGCCTCCGCGCGCCGCCAGCTCGTCGTCCGCGACAACGTGGCGAGCTTCTTCTACCACCCGTTCCTCGGCCTGCAGTACCTGCCGGAGCTCGTCGACGGCATCCAGCGGCTGGGCTACACCTTCGTGCCGGCGACGTCCCTCCTGTGAGTTTCTGTGAACTCCTGTGAAGCGGAAACGTGCGCTTCGGGGTGCCGATCGCTGGGTAGTGACCTAGGGTCGGGGCGAGGCGTGCAGCAAGGGGGTGTTTCGTGGGCATCCGCACCTGGATCGAAGGCTGGCCGGTGTACCGGCAGCTCACAGGCACCGACCCGCTGGGCCGCGGCGCCGCGGCGAAGTCGGGCCGCTCCGCCGCCCTGACCGCCCGCACCGAGACCGCCGACTCGATGGCGAGATCCGTCTGCCCGTACTGCGCGGTCGGCTGCGGCCAGCGCGTCTACGTCAAGGACGGGCGGGTCACCCAGATCGAGGGGGATCCGGACAGCCCGATCTCGCGCGGCCGGCTGTGCCCGAAGGGGTCGGCGAGCAAGAGCCTGGTCACCAGCCCGCTGCGGCAGACGAAGGTGCGCTACCGCCGGCCGTACGGCACCGAATGGGAGGATCTCGACCTCGACACGGCGATGGAGATGATCGCCGACCGGACGCTCGCCGCCCGCGAGCAGAGCTGGGAGGCCGCCGACGAGGACGGCCGGCCGCTCAACCGGACACTCGGCATCTCCGGCCTCGGCGGCGCCACGCTGGACAACGAGGAGAACTACCTCATCAAGAAGTTGTTCACCGCGATGGGCGCCATCCAGATCGAGAACCAGGCCCGTATTTGACACTCCGCCACCGTCCCCGGTCTGGGGACCAGCTTCGGTCGCGGCGGCGCCACAGGGTTCCAGCAGGATCTCGCCAACGCTGACTGCATCATCATCCAGGGCTCGAACATGGCCGAGGCCCACCCGGTCGGCTTCCAGTGGGTGGTCGAGGCCAAGCAGCGTGGGGCGAAGGTGTTCCACGTCGATCCCCGGTTCACCCGGACCAGCGCGCTCGCGGACACGTTCGTGCCGCTCCGCGCCGGGTCGGACATCGCGTTCCTCGGCGGTGTGGTCAACCACATCCTGAGCAACGAGCTGGACTTCCGGGAGTACGTCCTCGCGTACACCAACGCGGCCACGATCGTCAGCGACGACTACCGCGACACCGAGGACCTCGACGGGCTGTTCTCCGGCTTCGACCCGGACCTGCGCACCTACGACCCGACCAGCTGGCAGTACGCGGGGCACGAGGAGACGTCGGCGGACCAGCACGACATGCACGCGCACCGGGAGACCGGCGGCGGGCTGCGGCACGAGTCGCACGGCCCGCCCGTACCGGCGGACACACAGCGCGACGAGACGCTCCAGCACCCGTACTGCGTGTACCAGATCCTGAAGCGGCACTTCTCGCGGTACACGCCGGAGGTCGTCGAGCAGGTCTGCGGCGTGCCACCGGAGCAGTTCCTCGCGGTGTGCGAGGCGTGGACGGCCAACTCCGGCCGCGAGCGTACGACCGCGCTCGTCTACTCGGTCGGCTGGACGCAGCACAGCGTCGGCGTCCAGTACATCCGCACGGGCGCGATCATCCAGCTGCTGCTGGGCAACGTGGGGCGCCCCGGCGGCGGCATCATGGCGCTGCGCGGCCACGCGAGCATCCAGGGCTCCACCGACATCCCGACGCTGTTCAACCTGCTGCCCGGCTACCTGCCGATGCCCCACCACGAGCAGCACGAGACGTTCGACCAGTGGATCGACAGCATCCGCCACCCCGGGCAGAAGGGCTTCTGGGCGAACGCCCGCTCCTACGCGACAAGCCTGCTCAAGGCGTACTGGGGCGACGCCGCCACGGCGGACAACGACTGGTGCTACGACTACCTGCCCCGGCTGACCGGCGACCACGGCACCTACCAGCAGGTGCTGAACATGATCGACGGCAAGGTCAAGGGCTACTTCCTGCTCGGGCAGAACCCGGCGGTCGGCTCGGCGCACGGCAAGGCGCAGCGCCTCGGCATGGCCAACCTGGACTGGCTCGTCGTCCGCGACCTGTACGAGATCGAAAGCGCGACGTTCTGGAAGAACAGCCCGGAGATTGACAGCGGCGAGATCGTGCCCGAGGAGTGCCGCACCGAGGTGTTCCTCCTCCCGGCGGCCTCCCACGTGGAGAAGGAGGGCACGTTCACCCAGACCCAGCGGCTGCTGCAGTGGCGGGAGAAGGCCCTCGACCCGCCGGGCGACTGCCGCTCCGACCTGTGGTTCTTCTACCACCTGGGCAGGCTGGTCCGGCAGCGCCTGGCCGGCTCGACCGACCCGAAGGACCGGCCGCTGCTCGACCTCGCCTGGGACTACCCGGTGCACGGCGAGCACGACGAGCCCAGCGCCGAGGCGGTGCTCAAGGAGATCAACGGGTACGAGGTGGCGACCGGCCGGTCGCTGTCGAGCTTCCTGGAGTACCGCGACGACGGCACCACCGCCGGCGGCTGCTGGATCTACAGCGGCGTGTACGCCGACGGGGTCAACCAGGCCGCCCGCCGCAAGCCGCGCACCGAGCAGGACGAGGTCGCCCTCGAATGGGGCTGGGCGTGGCCGATGAACCGGCGCATCCTGTACAACCGTGCCTCCGCCGACCCGGAGGGCAACCCGTGGAGCGAGCGCAAGGCGTACATCCGGTGGGACGCGGGCCGGGGCGAGTGGGTCGGGCCGGACGTGCCGGACTTCGAGAAGACGAAGCCGCCGCACTACCAGCCGCCGGAAGGCGCCAGCGGCCCCGACGCGCTCGCCGGCGACGACCCGTTCATCCAGCAGGGTGACGGCAAGGGCTGGCTGTTCGCGCCGGGCGGGCTCGTCGACGGGCCGCTGCCGACGCACTACGAGCCGGCCGAGTCGCCCGTACGCAACCCGCTGTACGGGCAGCAGGCCAACCCGACGCGCAAGATCTACGACCGCGCCGACAACCCGGCCAACCCGGTGGGCAGCCCGGTCTTCCCGTATGTGTTCAGCACCAGCCGGCTCACCGAGCACCACACCGCCGGCGGGATGAGCCGCACGCTGTCCGTGCTGTCGGAGCTGCAGCCGGCGATGTTCGTCGAGGTGTCGCCCGAGCTGGCGGGCGAGCGTGGGCTCACCCACCTGGGCTGGGCGCACATCGTCACCACCCGCGCCGTCATCGAGGCGCGGGTGATGGTCACCGACCGGCTCACCCCGCTGCGCATCGACGGGCGGCGCGTCCATCAGGTGTGGATGCCGTACCACTGGGGATATGCGGGACTGACCACCGGCGACTCCGCGAACGACCTCATCGGCATCACGCTCGACCCGAACGTGCTCATCCAGGAGAGCAAGGTGGGCACGTGCGACGTCCAGCCCGGCCGGCGGCCGACGGGTCCGGCGCTGCTGGCGTACGTCGAGGGGTACCGCCGCCGCGCCGGCCAGGTCTCGAAGGAGCCGGGATGAACAGTCTCTTCGGTCCGCTGGACCCCGCACCCGACGCGGGCTACACCGACGCGCCGGATCGGGTGGGGTTCTTCACCGACACCAGCATCTGCATCGGCTGCAAGGCGTGCGAGGTCGCGTGCAAGGAGTGGAACGGCGTGCCCGGCGCGGGGTTCAACCTGCTCGGCATGTCGTTCGACAACACCGGCGGGCTGACCGCGAACTCGTGGCGGCACGTCGCCTTCATCGAGCAGCCCCTCCGCCACCGCCCGGTCGCGGACTCCGCCGTGTCAGCCACCGCGGACGTGCTTGCGGCCGCGACCACGGCGGACACCGGCACCACGCCGGGCGTGCCGGCCGCAGTGGAGCCGGAGGCCGCCGCCCGCACGACGCAGTTCCTCGGTATGCCGGGTCGTGACCTGCCGGGGCACCGGCCGGCAGAGGAGCGCGGCGACCTGCGCTGGCTGATGATGTCGGACGTCTGCAAGCACTGCACGCACGCGGCGTGCCTGGACGTGTGCCCGACCGGCGCGCTGTTCCGCACCGAGTTCGGCACCGTCGTCGTCCAGGAGGACATCTGCAACGGCTGCGGCTACTGCATCCCGGCCTGCCCGTACGGCGTCATCGACCAGCGCAAGGAGGACGGGCGCGCCTGGAAGTGCACGCTGTGCTACGACCGTATCGGCGACGGCCTGACCCCGGCGTGCGCGAAGGCGTGCCCGACCGAGTCGATCCAGTACGGGCCGCTGTCCGAGCTGCGCGAGCGGGCCGGGCGGCGGGTCGAGCAGCTGCACGCCGCCGGGGTGCCCGAGGCGCGGCTGTACGGCGACGACCCCGGCGACGGCGTGGGCGGCGACGGCGCGTTCTTCCTGCTGCTGGACGAGCCGGAGGTGTACGGCCTGCCGCCGGACCCCGTCGTCACGACCCGCGACCTGCCGGCGATGTGGCGGCGGGCCGGGTTCGCCGCGCTCGCGATGGCGGCGGCGGCGGTCGCGGCGTTCGCCGGCGGGCGGCGATGAGCGCCACCGGCCGGCCGCGCCGCACCGGCCTCGGCGACCTGGTCCGGACCTTGGCCGGCAAGCCCCGCCGCGCCGGCACCGTACCGTCGGCGACTGCTCCGCAGGGCATCAGTCCGCATGTCGATGACCCGCAGGGCTCCGGTCCGCAGAGCGACAGGCGGCAGAGCGACAGGGGGCGGGGCGACGGGCAGCGCGGGGAAGGACGTCGCGGGGGAGGGCGGGGCGAGCGCGAGGAGCTGCGGGTGCCGCGGGCGGACTTCCGCTCGTACTACGGCCGCCCCATCGTCAAGGCGGCGGTCTGGAAGCACGACATCGCCGCGTACCTGTTCACCGGCGGGCTCGCGGCCGGCTCGGCGCTGCTGGCCGCCGGCGCCGACGTGAGCGGCCGGCCCGCGACCCGCCGCGCCGGCCGGGTGGCCGCGTTGGGTGCGCTCGGCGCGAGCACGTACTTCCTCGTCAACGACCTGGGCCGCCCGGAGCGCTTCCACCACATGCTGCGGGTGGCGAAGCCGACC
This sequence comes from Dactylosporangium sp. NPDC000521, assembly GCF_042898305.1. Taxonomy (NCBI): domain Bacteria; kingdom Bacillati; phylum Actinomycetota; class Actinomycetes; order Micromonosporales; family Micromonosporaceae; genus Dactylosporangium; species Dactylosporangium sp. NPDC000521. Next base: position 167,474 of record NZ_JBIAYW010000017.1, on the reverse strand, counting down.
TCGCCGATGTCGATGGGGACCTGGATCCTCGCCGCGTTCGGACCCGCGGCCGGGCTGGCCGCCGTCGCCGAGGCGGCGCCCTGGCTCCCGCGCCGCGGGCCGCTGGGCCTGGCCCGGCGGGCGCTGCCGGCGACCGGCCGGGCCGCCGGGTTCGCCGCCGCGGCGCTCGGCCCGGCGCTGGCCACCTACACCGCGGTCCTGCTCGCCGACACGGCCACGCCGTCCTGGCACGAGGCGTACCCGGACCTGCCGATCGTCTTCGCCGGCAGCGCCCTGGCCAGCGGCGCCGCGGTCGGGTTGATCGGGGCGCCGTGCGCGGAGTCCGGGCCCGCGGTCCGGATGGCGGTCGCCGGTGCGGCGCTGGAGCTCGTCGGCTCCCAGCGGATCGAGACGCGCCTCGGGCTGCTCAGCGAGCCGCACCGGCAGGGCCGCGCCGGCAGGCTGCTGCGCGCCGGGCGGGCTCTCACCGTCGTGGGCGTGCTCGGCGCGCTCGCCGGCCGGCGCAGCAGGGTGGTGTCCGCCCTCTCCGGCGCGGCGCTGCTGGGCGCGTCGGTCGCCACCCGGTTCGGCATCTTCGAGGGTGGCCTGGCATCGGCCCGCGATCCGAAGTACACCGTCGTCCCCCAGCGCGCCCGCCGTACGGAGCCGGCCCCGGGCCGATGACGGCAGTCGACGCTGCGGCTGTCACATCGGCGGCGCCGGTCAGCGCACGATGATCGTGACGCCGTCGGTGGCGGGGCGTAGCTCGCCGATCACCGGGTAGCCGGGCACCTCGCCGGCGATCAGCAGCCCGCCGGAGGTCTGCGCGTCGGCGAGCAGCAGCAGCTCGTCGGTGGTGGTCGGGCCGAAGTCGCCGTGGGGGCGCACCCAGTCGAGGTTGCGGCGGGTGCCACCGCTGACGAACCCGGCGGCGAGCGCGTCGCGGGCGCCGTCGAGGTACGGCACGGCGCCCGCCTCCACGAACGCGGTGACACCGCTGGCGCGGGCGAGCTTGTGCAGGTGCCCGAGCAGCCCGAAGCCGGTCACGTCCGTGGCGCAGCCGGCACCCGCGGCGAGCGCGGCGGCGGAGGCGTCCCGGTTCAGTTCGGTCATCGCCGCCACCGCGTGCGGGAACACCTCGCCGGTCGCCTTGTGCCGGCTGTTGAGCACGCCGACGCCGAGCGGCTTCGTCAGCGTCAGTGGGGTCCCGGCGCGCCCGGCGTCGTTGCGCAGCAGCCGGTCGGGGTCGGCGAGGCCGGTCACCGCCATCCCGTACTTCGGCTCCGGGTCGTCGACGCTGTGCCCGCCCGCGACGTGGCAGCCGGCGGACCGGGCGACGTCGAGCCCGCCGCGCAGCACCTCGGCGGCCAGCTCCATCGGCAGCACCTCGCGCGGCCAGCCCAGCAGGTTCACCGCGACGACCGGGTGCCCGCCCATCGCGTACACGTCGGACATCGCGTTGGCGGCGGCGATGCGCCCCCAGTCGTACGCGTCGTCGACCACCGGCGTGAAGAAGTCCGCGGTCGCGACGACCGCCGTGCCGGGTCCGGTGCGGACCACCGCGGCGTCGTCGCCGTCGTCGAGGCCGACGAGCAGCTCACCGGGGCCGGCGGTGCCGGTCGGACCGGTCAGCCCGGCCACCACCGACTCCAGCTCGCCGGGTGGGATTTTGCACGCACAGCCACCTCCGTGCGCGTACTGCGTGAGCCTGACCTGCCGCACGGTCACCATCCCGATACTGTTGCACGAGTGGCCACGAATCGCCTGTGATGTCGTGCCCCGTTGGAGGCGTTCAGGTGGCTGGTGCCCCTCCCGGTCTTCAAAACCGGAGTGGCCCGGAATCCGGGTCAGGCGGGTTCGATTCCCGTCCGCTTCCGCTTGACACCACCCACCGGAGGTGACGATGACGTCGCCCGACCCGCAACGGCCCGCGCCGCCCGCACCGGCGGTGACGCCGGGCCCGCACCGGGCCGACCCGCGGCGTGCGGTGCCGCGGACCGATGTGGTGCTGGCCGATCCGCGGCTGGAGGCGGCGGCCACGGCGCTGGGCCGGACCAGGGTGAAGGCGGCCGTGCGGGACGCGCAGGAGCGGGCGCGGCGCGGCGAGATCACACCCGGTGACGTCGCCGATGCCGCCGTGGCCGCGCTGCCCGCCGGGCCGGCCGGGCCGCGCCGCGTCCTCAACGCCACGGGGGTCGTGCTGCACACCAACCTCGGCCGGGCGGCGCTGTCGCGAGCGGCGGTCGAGGCGGTCGTCGCCGCGTCCGGCCACACGGACGTGGAGCTGGACCTCGGCACCGGCCGCAGGGCCCGGCGCGGGCGCACCGCCATGGCCGCGCTCGCCGCCGCCGTCCCGGACGCGGGCGGGGTGCACGTCGTCAACAACGGCGCGGCGGCGCTGGTGCTGGCCGCGACCGCGCTCGCCGCCGGCCGGGAGATCGTCGTCAGCCGCGGCGAGCTGGTCGAGATCGGCGACGGGTTCCGCCTGCCCGACCTGCTCGCGTCCACGGGCGCGCGGCTGCGGGAGGTCGGCACCACCAACCGCACGACCGTCGCGGACTACCGGGCGGCGATCAGCCCCGGCACCGGGCTGGTGCTGAAGGTCCACCCGTCGAACTTCGTGATGCGTGGCTTCGTCGCCGCGGCGGGCGTGGGGGAGCTGGCCGGTCTCGGGCCGCCGCTGGTGGTCGACATCGGCTCGGGCCTGCTGGCGCCGGACCCGCTGCTGCCCGACGAGCCCGACGCCGCGACCGCGCTGCGTGCCGGTGCGAGCCTGGTGACCGCCAGTGGCGACAAGCTGCTCGGCGGGCCGCAGGCCGGGCTGCTGCTCGGCGACGCCGGCCTGGTCGAGCGGCTGCGCCGGCATCCGCTCGCCCGGGCGCTGCGGGTGGACAAGCTGACCCTCGCCGCGCTCGAGGCGACGCTCGCCGGCCCGCCGACGCCCACCTGGGTCGCGCTGCACGCGCCGGTGGAGGAGGTCCGGCGGCGGGCCGGGCGGCTCGTCGAGCGCCTGGCCGCGGCGGGGGTCGCGAGCGAGGTCGTCGACGCGGACGCCGTGGCGGGCGGTGGCGGCGCGCCCGAAGTGCGGCTGCCGTCGGCGGCGGTCGCGCTGCCCGAGGTGTACGCGGAGCCGCTCCGCCTCGGCGAGCCCCCAGTCGTCGGCCGGGTCGAGCGCGGACGCCTGCTGCTGGACCCGCGCTGCCTGCCGGAGGACGGCGACGATCTGGTCGTCGCCGCCGTCGTACATGTGGCGCGGGAGACCTGACGTGCGGGTGATCGCGACGGCCGGCCACGTCGACCACGGCAAGTCCACCCTGGTGCGGGTGCTGACCGGGATGGAGCCGGACCGGTGGGCCGAGGAGCGGCGCCGGGGCATGACGATCGACCTGGGGTTCGCGTGGACGGCGCTGCCCTCCGGTGCGACCGTCGCGTTCGTCGACGTGCCGGGGCACGAGCGGTTCGTGCCCAACATGCTGGCCGGCGTCGGGCCCGTGCCGGCCGTGCTGTTCGTGGTCGCCGCCGACGGTGGCTGGATGCCGCAGTCGGCCGAGCACCTGGCCGCCCTCGACGCGCTCGGCGTGCGCCACGGCGTGCTCGCGGTGACCCGCGCCGACCTCGCCGACCCCGGGCCGGCCCTCGAACGGGCCCGCGCCGAGCTGGCGGCCACGTCGATCGGCGAGGTGGAGGCCGTGGCCGTCAGCGGCGCGACCGGCGCCGGCCTCGACGACCTCCGCGCCGCCCTGGACCGGATGGTGGCGGCGCTCCCGGCGCCCGGCGTGGACCTGCCGGTGCGGCTCTGGGTCGACCGGTCGTTCGTCATCCGGGGCAGCGGCACCGTGGTCACCGGCACGCTCGGCGCCGGACGGGTGAGCGTCGGCGACGAGCTGGAGCTGGCCGGGTCGGGCCGGACCGTCCGCGTCCGCGGCCTGCAGGCGCTCGGCACGCCGGAAGGGTCGGTGGCGGCGACCGCGCGGGTGGCGCTCAACCTCCGTGGCGTCGACCGCGGCGCCGTCGGGCGGGGCGACGCGCTGCTGACCCCCGACGCGTTCCTCCTCACCGACCTCGTCGACGTCCGGGTCACCGGCGGTCAGGTCGCCGACCTGCCGGCGGCCGTGGTGCTGCACCTCGGCGCGGCTGCGGTGCCGGTGCGGGTGCGCCCGCTCGGCCCCGACACGGCGCGGCTGCGGCTGGCCCGGCCGGTGCCGCTGCACGTCGGCGACCGTGCGCTGCTGCGCGACCCGGGCGCGCACGGGGGCGCGCACAGGGTGGCCGGCGGCGTGACCGTCCTGGACGTCGCCCCGCCGCCGCTGCGCCGCCGGGGTGCCGCGGCCGAGCGCGCCGCCGTGCTCGCCACGCTCGACGGGCGGCCGGACCCGGCGGGCGAGGTCCGCCGCCGCAGGACGGTCCGGCGGGCGGAGCTGCGCCGGATGGGGGTGCCGCCACCGTACGAGCCGCTGGCCGGCGACTGGCTCGTCGACCCCGGCCACCGCGACGACCTGCGCCGCCGGCTGGGCGACGAGGTCGACCGGTACGCGCGACAACACCCGCTCGAGCCGGACGCGCCGGTGGAGGCGCTCCGCCAGGCCCTGGAACTGCCCGACCGGGCGCTGGTGGAGGCACTGGTGGGCCCGCCGCTGATCGCCCGCGCCGGGCGGGTGGGCCGCGCCGAGCGCCCGCCCGGGCTGCCCGCGCCGCTCGCCGCGGCGGTCGAGCGGATCCGGGCGGACCTCGCCGAGGACCCGTTCGCCGCGCCCGACGCCGACCGGCTCGCGGAGCTGGGCCTCGGCCATCGGGAGGTCGCCGCGGTGGTGCGGGCCGGCGCACTGCGCCGCGTCGGCGACTCGGTCCTGCTGGCACCGGACGCGCTGGACGTCGCCGAGCGGATCCTGCGAGGGCTGCCCCGGCCGTTCACCCTCAGCGAGGCGCGCCAGGCACTGCGCACGACCCGCCGCGTGGCCGTGCCGCTGCTGGAGCTGCTGGACCGCAACGGCGTGACCGTCCGCCTGCCCGACGGCCGCCACGACATGACCTCGCCCGCCGCGACGCATTGAGCGCGCCGGGCTCAGTGCCGGATCAGGCCGCCGACGGTGACCGGTGCGACGTGCCCGGTCGCGGGACGAGTCGGTGCCGGCGCGAGCCTGACCTCGACCCGGCCGCAACGGCGCCGACGGGGTCGGCGGGTCAGTGGGGGAGCAGCCGGCCGGCGATGGCGCGGGCGGCGGCGTCGCGGCTTCCGGGGTCGCCGCGGACGGATCGGCCGAGCTCGATGTGAACGAACTGCGCGCCGAGGTCGTCGGCGGCCTGGCCCTGGACGTTGGTGGTGCCGGCGAGCCGGCCGGTGGTGGCCCAGGCGCGGCAGACGACGACGCCCGCGTCCTGCAGGCCGGATGCCACCTCGCGGGCGAGGGGAGAGGCGCGGCCCGCGCCGGTCGACACGACGGCCTGCGCGCCGGGGAAGTGCTCGTCGGCGAAGCCGTGCAGCTGCACCTGGCTCAGGCCGCCGCGGGCCAGCTCCGTCGCCAGGACATGGAACATCGACATGTCGTTGTGGGCGACGTCCGCGGCGCCGTGCCCCGCGGCGCGATGGGCGCCGGCCATGAGCAGGACGCTGCCGGGGACGAGGCGGTAGAGGGCGACGCCGAGCTTGTCGGTGTCGGTGTCGGAGCCGGGGTGGGGCACCTCGACGACGTAGCGCGGCGGCGCGGACCGGTCGGCGAGGACGAGCCCCCAGGCCGGCGCGTCGGTCACGCTCATGGAGAACATGCTGTAGCGGCGCCCGGTCGCGGCGTCGACGCTGTGGGCGGTGTCGTACCCCAGGCAGCCGAACGCACCGACGACATCGGTGACGTCGTCGGACCCCGCCAGCAGCAGCCGCGCGGCGGCCCGCCCCTGTGCCCGCTCAGTCTGGTCCGGGTCCCGGTAGGGCCCGTCGCGGGACAGCAGCGCCGTGCGGGCCTCGACCACCGCCAGGAGGTCGTCGGACGGCGCGGGCAGCGCCTGCTCGGAGCACCGCGGCGGCCGCGGCAGGGGACACTGTCCAAGATTATCCAACCCGGCCGACCCGATTGGAGCCCGACATGCGAGAGCGCGCGCTGCGAGCGTTGCGGACACACGTTCCCGAGCTGGCCGGCGGCGCGGTCACCGAGCTCGGCAGCGGCCTGGACAACACGGCGTTCCTCGCCGGCGACCTGGTCCTCCGGGTCGCGGAGGCGGCCACTGTACGACGTGAGGCGGCGCTGCTCGATGCGCTGGCCGGACGGGTGTCGCTGCCTGTGCCGGCGGTGCGGTTCGCCGACGAGGAGACGGGCGTGCTGGCCTATCCGCTGCTGCCCGGCCGCCCGCTGCTGGGCCGGCAGGCGCCCGCGGCGCTGGCGGCGCCGATCGGTCGGTTCCTGCGCGAGCTGCACGCGATCGATCCGGCCGAGGTGGGCGGCCTGGTGCCGGTCGAGGACGCCGACCCGGCCGAGTGGCTGGAGGACCTCGACGGCCCGGCCGAGCTGCTCCACCGGCTGCACGCCGGCGTCCCGGCGCCCGCGCCCCGCAGGGTCCTGGCACACGCCGACCTCGGCGCCGAGCACATCCTGGAGCGCGACGGCGCGGTCACCGGGGTCATCGACTGGACCGACGCGGCCGTCGCCGATCCCGCGCTGGATTTCGCCCGGCTGTACCGCGACTTCGGCGCCGACTTCCTGGCCGCGGTGCTCGACGTCTACGGCGGCCCGACCGACCCCGGGTTCGGCGAGCGGGTCGTCTTCTTCGCCCGGTGCGCGGCGCTGGAGGACATCGCGTACGGCGTCCCGGAGTACGTCCGAGCCGCCGAGCGCTTCCTGTCGGCCGACGCCGACGCCGGCGACGACTGATCCCTGCGGGGTGAACCCAGCTCGGTGCAGTTCCTGTCCCAGGTGGCCTGAAAATCGTTCACCTTATTGGAATCCGTCAATGCGGCCACGCGGGATGGTTCCTCGGCGCCATGGCATAAGCGCCAACGCGTTCAACTCGAACCTGGAGTACCGCAAGACCAACGGCTCCTGCTCCAACGGCATCGTTTCGGCCTGGATCGCCTGGGCCTGATCGGCGCGGTGCAGACCGCTAGTATTACGGGTTCCGGACCAGTGACAGTGGCCCGGAACCCGCCCCTGTTCTGCATGATGATCGCCTATTCGACGGGGAATGCGCGCTGATGCCAGCAGGTGTGCCGGCCATCCTGGAGATGGCCATGATTCAGAAGTCGTACAAGAGCGGATCGTCGCACGTCCGGGCCCTCGGTGGCGTCTCCCTGCGGGTCACGGCGGGCGAGCTGGTCGCGGTCATGGGGCCGAGCGGCTGCGGCAAGTCCACCCTGCTGGCGATCGCGGGCGGCCTGCTGCCACCGGACCGCGGCGAGGTCAGGGTGACCGGTGCGCCGCTGAGCGAGCTGCGCGGCGGGGCGCTGCACAGCCTGCGGCGCAAGGCCATCGGATACGTGTTCCAGGACTACAACCTGATGCGCACCCTCACCGCGGCGGAGAACGTGGCACTGCCCGACGAGCTGTCGGGGGTGCGCCGGTCGGAGGCGAAGCGGCGCGCGCTCGCCGCACTCGACGCGGTCGGCATGGCGCGCGAGTCCGACCGGTTCCCCGACCAGCTCTCCGGTGGCCAGCAGCAGCGGGTCGCGCTCGCTCGCGCGATCACCGGCGACCGCAGCCTGATCCTGGCCGACGAGCCCACCGGCGCGCTGGACTCCGCCACCGCCAAGTCGGTGCTGGACGTGCTCCGCCGCCTGGTCGACCGGGGCGCCGGCTGTGTGATGGTCACCCACGACGCCGCCGTCGCGGCCCGCGCCGACCGGGTGGTGACCATGCGCGACGGCACGATCGACGTGTCGGCCGGGGAGGCCCAGTGAGAGGGCTGCGCGTCTTCCGCCTCGCCCTGCGGATCGCCGGCCGGTCCCTGCGCAGGACGCCACGCCGCACCGTGCTGCTAACCGCCTTCATCGCGGTGCCGCTCGCCCTCGCCACGCTGGTGAGCACGCTGACGTCGACCGCCGTGCCGAGCGGGGACGAGTTCGCCACCCGCGGCCTGGGCGTCGCCGTGCTCCGTGCCGAGCTGCCCGGCGGGCTGGCGGGGCAGGCACTGCCGCCGGCCGAGGCGCTGCGCCGAGGCGCCGAGACGATCCGGGGCCTGGTCCCGGGCGTGCGCGACGTCGAGCCCGTCGTCAGCCAGGACTCCCGCCTCGTCAAGGGTGAGCGGGAGGTGGCCGGGTCCAGCTTCGGCCTGGACGGCACCAGCCCCGTGCATGAGGGGCGGTTCACGATCGAGAGCGGATCGCTGGCGAAGACCGACGGGGAGGCCGCGCTGTCCGCCGCCGTCGCCCGCCGGCTCTCCGCCGGGATCGGCAGCACGGTCACGGTCGACGGCCGGGAGCTCACGGTGACCGGCATCGTGCTCGACCGGGCCGACACCACCCGGGCCTTCGCCCTCCTGACCGTGCCGACGGCGATCGCGATCGCGGCCCAGCCCGGCGCCGGCGGCGACCCGCGACAGGCCACGATCGCGTGGCACCTGACGGGCGTGGACGCCCGCGCCGCACGGCAGGCCCTGCAGGGCGCGGGCTGGCGCACCCTGACCCGCGACGACTTCGCCGGCAAGGGCAGCGACCAGATCGGCGAGCTGCCGACGCTGACCCTGGGCCTGACGCTGCTGACACTGGCGCTGGCGACGCTGCTCGTCGGCGCCGGGTTCGCCGTCGCGGCGAGCTCGAGCCGCCGCGAGATCGGCCTGCTCGCCGTGTCCGGCGCCAGCCCGGCGCAGCGGCGGCTGGTCCTGACCTGCAACGGGTTCGTCCTCGGCGTGGTCGCGACCGCGCTGGGCATGGGCGCTGGCGTCGGCGCGGCGGCGCTGGCCTATCCGCGCGTCGGCAGAAGCCTCGACCAGGTGTGGACGCAGCTGCGCTTCGACGGCACGATGCTCACCCTCTTCGTGCTGCTCGGCCTGGCCGGCCCGGTGCTCGCCGCATGGCTCGCCGGGCGGCAGACCGCCACCATGGACCCCTGGACGGCGCTGCACGAGCGCCCGTCGGCCACCGGGCTGCGCGCGGTGCGGCGGACCCGCCGCTGGACCTCGATCGCGTGGTGCGCCGCGCTGGTGCTGCTCGGCCTGGCCACCCTGTCCGCCAGCCTGGCCCTGACCGCGCTCGCGGCGTTCGTGACCGTCGTCGCCGCGGCGGCGCTGATCCGGGTGGCGGTGCCGCGACTGGCCCGCTGGGCGGCGGTTGCCCGGCCCGGCATGCGGGTCGCCCTGCGCTCGCACGCGGCCGCACCCGGCCGCGGCGCGGCACTCATCGCCGCGATCGGCGCGGTCGTCACCGTCGCCGGGCTGGTGATGCTCGGCGCCGGCGGGCTGACGGAGCGCTCCGCCGCCGGCTACCGTCCCGCCGCGCCCGACGGTGCCACGGTCGTCGACACGCACGACACCCTGCCGCGCACCACCGTGACCGACATGGCCCGCCGCCTCGGCGCGACCGGCGTCGCCAGGATCAACCTGGCCATGCCGGCCGACGGGAACGGGACCGACACCTATCTGCTGGCCGTCGACAGCCCGGCGGTGGCCTGCTACCGCGACCCGCGGCAGGACCCGCGGGCCTGCATCCAGCGGGCGGGGTTCCCCGACACCAACTTCTGGTACCTGGGCATCGTCGAGCCGGACCAGATGGCCGTCGTGCTCGGCCGGCCGCTGACGGACGCCGAGTCGGCCGCCTACCGGCAGGGCAGCGTCCTCGCGCTGTCCGGGCAGGTCGTCGACGGCGGCACGGTCCGCACCTGGGACCGCGACCCGCGGGCCGGGGACGGCCGGCAGCCCGGCTCGCTCGCCGCCGTCGTCGCCGCCGACGCGAAGGTGTACTCCGAGGTGCCCTACGCCTACATCTCGCCGGAGGGTGCCCGGGCCGCGGGGTTCAAGCAGCACCCGCAGGTGCAGTACCTGATGCGTGGCGTGGGCCGCCCGTCCGAGGCCGCCGAGGACGCCGCCAGGGGGCTGCTCAGCGCCGACAGCGGCGGTTACGGCCGCCTGTACGTGGAGCGCGGCAACCCCGGCACCCGGCAGCTCGGGACGGTCCTCATGACCTGCGCGACCATCCTCCTGGGCCTGGCCGCCGTGGTCTCCGTGCTCGCCGTCGGGCTGGCCGGAGGGGAGCTGGCCCCGGAGTTCGCGACGCTCGCCGCGGTGGGCGCGACCGCCCGCTTCCGCCGCGCGCTGACCGCGGCGTATTCGGCGGTCACCGCGAGCCTGGGTGTCGTGCTCGGCGTGCTCGCGCTGGTGGCGATCAGTCCGGCGCAGACCCGGGCGATGGGCGTGCCGACGAGCCCGCTCGCCTGGCTCCTGCTGCTCGGCACGGGTGGTGTGGCGGTGCTGATCGCCGCCGTCGGCGGCTGGGTGACCAGCCCCCGACCGGTGAGCCTCGTGCGCCGGATCGACTGAGCTCGCAAATTCGCACCACTTTGTAAATGCATAGACGACCTTGCTTGGAGGTTGGGCACTGGTCACGATGGCGCCGATTCGCAGATTTCGTCAACGGGGGAACGATATCAATTGCAATAAGGCTTCCATTCTTGTATAAGACGAATGGTGTTTCCGGTCCACCGCCGAGCGGGCTGTAGTGCCGAGGCGACGGCGGTCGTGGAAGGATGCGCGACCCGCGCGCCGTCGCCCGGGCACGGCCCGGACGTCGATAGTGTGTCCCGTGGACGACCTGGCAGGAAGGGGCGCGGGCATGGGGCACGTGAAGATGGGCGCGGTGGTGTCGCTGGACGGGTTCATCGCCCGCGACGACGACACCGTCGGGCCGCTGTTCGACTGGTTCGGCAACGGCGACGCCGAGTGGCGGTGGTCGCCGCGGCAGGACGAGCCGTGCCGCACCACCCAGGCGTCGAAGTACTTCGTCCAGTCCGTGTACCCGAACATCGGCGCCGTCGTGATCGGGCGGCGCCTGTTCGACCTGACCGACGGATGGGGTGGCGTCCCGCCCGCCGGCGAGCACGTCTTCGTCGTCACCCACACCCCGCCCGCCGACTGGAAGCACGCGGGCACGGCGCCGTTCACGTTCGTGACCGGCGGCGTCGCGGCCGCGATCGAGCAGGCGCAGGAGCTGGCCGGCCCCGGCCGCATCGTCGACGTCGCGGCCGGCCAGATCGGCGGCCAGGCGCTGCGCCTCGGCCTCATCGACCAGATCGTGCTGCACGTGGTGCCGGTCGTGTTCGGCTCGGGCCGCCCGTTCTTCGGCGCCGTCGGCACCAGCGAGCCCATCACCCTGGGCAACCCGTCCCGCATCGTGCAGGGCGACCGCGTCACGCACCTGCTGTACGACGTCGCTTGACAGCGGGCCTCGGGTGGGGGACTGTGGCAGCCGACCACGCAGACCGCGTGGACATTGGTGCACGAGGGACTGAAGCCTGTGATCCGGGTAGGCCGAGCGGCCGCCTGAGCGTCGATGTGACGACGCGTGCGTTGGGCGGCCCCAGGTGTTGTTCGCCCACCGTTGGTCTTCTCACGTCTTGAGGTATCACCTTGTCCTTGGATGCCCGCATCCAGCAGTCCGTCGTCGTCAACCTCTCCAACCGCCCCGCCCCCGTGCGGGTCGGGCCGTTCGTGCTCGGGCTCGACCCGGCGACGGCGAGCCCCAGCATCAACTACGCCACCCCTCACCCCGACGCTCCGATCACCGCCGGCGACGTCGCCGACCTGGTCGCGGCGTTCCGGGCCGCCGACCGCACGCCCCGGCTGGAGTACGTCACCGGCTGCGCCCCGTCGCTGGAAGGGCTGCTGCTCGCCGCCGGTTTCGTGATCGAGGCGCGGCACACGTACCTGTGCTGCCGCCCGTCGACGCTGCGCACACCGGCCGTGCCCAGCCCGTACCAGCTGCGCACACCGGACACCGACGAGCTGCTCGCGGCGCTGATCCGCGCGCAGAACGCCGCGTTCGGCGCCGAGCCCGTCGCGTCCCCGGAGGATGTGGCACGGATCCGCCGCCTGCAGGAGGCCGGTGGCATCGCCGTCATGGCGGTCACCGCCGATGAGTGCGCGGGCGGCGGCCAGGCGGTCCCACCCGCCGGTGGGGTGAGCGAGGTCGCCGGGATCGCCGTCGGTACGCCGCACCGCCGCCGCGGCCTCGCCGGTGCCATCACCGCCGAGGTGACGGCCCGCCTCTTCGCCGCCGGCGTGGACCTCGCCTGGCTGGAGGCCTCCGGCGAGGACTCCTGGCGTGTCTACACCCGCGTCGGCTTCGAGCGAGCCGGCGAGCGGCTGTACATGACGATGTCCTGACCATCACCCCGCGGCGGTCCTGGCGGATGCCCGGGCCGCCGCCGGTCAGGAGTTGGTGGCGAAGCGCTCGGGCCGGATCAGCACGGCGACACGGCCGTCCTCGACCATGGCGCGGTCGTACTCCTCGAGGTCGGGGTGGACGCCACCGGCGGCGTGGTAGACGTCGCGCAGCAGCAGCCGGAGCGGCTCGGCGCCAGCCTCAGGCCCGACGACCTCGGCCGGCCCGGCCACCGAGATCCACTCCCAGCCGGCGCGGAAGACGAGCGTGGCCCGCGGGTGACCGGCCAGGTTACGAAGCTTGGCCGTGTCACCGCGGGAGACCAGCGCGACGACCGGCTCGCCGGTGGTCGGGTGCGGCAGGATCCCGGCGTTGACGACCGACGTCGACGGCTCGCCGTCCGGCCTGATCGTCACCAGCACGGCCAGCCAGTGCTCCCGCCCGGCCAGCTCCGCCACCCGCCGCAGCCCCGCCTCGATCGTCGTCATGCCGCCACCCTACCCACCCCGCCGACGCTCAGACCTCGGCGTCGTTGGTGGATCGCCTCGACGACCTTCACGGAAGGTGGCACGGCGGCCGCGCTGTCGCCGTCGTCTTGGACGCTCCGTTCCATCGGCTGGCTCGGCCCGGAGCTCGGGATCCAGGGTGGTGATTCCCGGCGCCTGGACGGTGCGGCCAGGGCGCGGCTGCAAGCTGCCTCCTGGTATCTGGGCAGCATGACTCTCGGGTGGCACAGGTGCGACTTCTGCCCTGACCACGCGAGGTTCAAGGGCAATGGCGAGCACCGCTACTACACGGCCACATAACGCCCTGAACGGCTACTCGGAACCGGAGAGAGACGTGAGCATCGAAGACCCCCGTTTCCGACCCGGTAGCCGCCCTCAGAGTCCCGAGCCCAGCCGCCGGAGGCATCATGCCGGTGCCGAAGAGCCGGAGACGCGCGAGTACATCGGCTGGATCGACCTCGGAGACGGCAATCGGATCCCGCTGAGCGTCTTCGCCGGAGATGTCGACGAGGCATACGAGCGCGTGGTCGAGCAGTACGGAGATGGGCACGAGCTGTCCATCTGGAACGAGGAAGAAGCGAACACCTGGCGGTAGGCAGGGGTAGCCCTACGCCGCGGGCGTGGTGGTGCAGGCCCAGTCCTGCTGGCCCGGAGGTGAGTAGGCGGAGACGCCCGAAGCGTTGGACGAGCGGACCTTGAAGCACATGTACGTGCCGGGGGCCAAGCCGTCCCAGGTCAGCGACGTCGAGTTGGCGCCGGTGGTGCGGGACCTGGAGCCGTCGATGACGGTAAAGCCGGTCTCGTCGGTGGAGTTGTCCGTCCACTGTAGACGAATGGCGGTGGGGCTGACGGGCGTGGCGGTCAGGTTGGACGGGGCGGCAGGGCCTGTGCCGGCGAGGCTGGTGGTGCAGACCCAGTCCTGCTGGGCGGTGGGGTGGTAGGCCGAGGCGCCGGTGGCGTTGAAGGCGCGCACCTTGAAGCACATGTACGTGTCCGGGGCCAGGCCGTCCCAGTCGAGGGTGGTGGCGTTGGCGGCGGTGTCGCGGGACGTGGCGCCGTTGAGGACGCTGAAGCCGGTCTCGTTGCTGGAGGTGTCGGTCCAGCGGAGGCGGATCGTGGTGGCGCTGATCGGGGTCGCCGTCAGTTTCGACGGCACTGACGGTACACCTGCCGCATCGACACGCGTGGAGCCTGACGGGACCGCGGTCGCCGCCGGGCTGGTGCCGCGCGAGGCGGCGGGGGACGCGACCGGCGAGCCGGGGATTGCGGTGAGACCGGCGGCGCCGGCAGGCGGCTCGGTTGTGCTGACACCCGCCGCCTGGGAAGGCGTCTGAGCGTCGCGGTTCCATAACAGGGCAACGGCCGCGACGAGCGCGATGACCCCTGCGGCGGCGGTGAGCGCGAGCACCCGCCGGCGGCGCGGCGCCACAGTCAAGCGCTCGGTGGGTGCGGCGGTCAGCGCCTCCTGCGCGGCGGCGGCGAAGGCGGCGCCCGAGGGCCACCGGTCCGCGGGGTTCTTGGCCATCGCCCGTGCGACCACTGAGCGGACCGCGGGCGGCACATCAGGCGGCAGCGGTGGTGGCTCGTCGTGGGCGTGGCGGAGCGCGATCTGCAGCATGCTCTCGCCGGTGAACGGCAGGTCGCCCGCGAGGCAGCGGTACGCGACGACACCCAACGAGTAGATGTCCGACTGGGCGGTCGCGGGCTCGCCGGCCGCGCGCTCCGGCGCGATGTACGACGCGGTGCCCAGCAGCAGCCCCATCGACGTCTCGTGGGTGCTGGTGGCGGAGCGGGCGATGCCGAAGTCGGTGAGCACGGTGCTGCCGTCGGGGCGGATCAGCAGGTTCGCGGGCTTCACGTCGCGGTGCGTCACGCCCTTCTCGTGGGCCGCGTGCAGTGCGAGCGCGGCCTCGGCGACCAGCCGCATCGTGGTCTCGGCGGACAGGCGCGGCGAGCGGTCCAGGGTGCGGGCAAGGGATTCGCCGTCGATGTACTTCATCACCAGGTACACGCCGGCGGTGGGGTCGTCGCCGAAGTCGTACACGTCGACGACGCCGGGGTGGCTGATCGTGGCCATGGTGCGCGCCTCGGCCCGGAACCGGTCGACGAACGACGGGTCGCCGGCGGGTGCGCGCAGCAGCTTGACCGCGACCGTGCGCCCGAGCACGCGGTCGTGCCCCTGCCACACGTCGCCCATGCCGCCGGAGGCGATGTGCTGCCCGATCTCGTACCGCCCCGCCAGGACCGTGCCCGAACGTGTCATGCGTCGCACCACCCCTCCGTACCAGGCGATCGTAGTGGCTGTGTGCGTTGACACATTGCCATGGATCTTTCCGGGCGTGGGCCCGCGGCGCATGATCAGCGCATGGCGTTACAGGCCCGGGCGAGGCGAATCGCCGCTGCGTTGGTCATCCTTCCCCTGCTGCTCGGCTGCGGCTGCTGCGAGGGCGCCGGTGTCGCCGCCGACTCGGTATTCGGTGGGAGCCGGAAGCCGTTCACCGACCAGGACGTGATCGGCGACTGGTCCAGCGACTGCGACGGCACGGTCAGCATCCGCGCCGACGGCACCGCCACCGTCAAGCAGCTGCCGTACCGTGAGGACTCCGACGGCGTCGAGACCAAGGCCGACGGCGAGTACACCTGGAAGATCGTCGCCGCGACCAAGGACCACGACCAGGAGGTGGAGTTCGCGAACAAGGGCGGCGTGGAGTTCAGCGCCCACGCGGAGCGGACCTGGGGCGACTTCGAGCACCTTGAGTACTACAAGACCCGGCCGAGCGACCCGGTCTACTGCGTGCTGAGCAAGCAGTAGCGTCAGGCGGGCTGGTCGCCGGGCACGTCGGTGATGAAGCCGACCTGCGGCGGCGCCTGGTCGCGGCACACGGCGGGCGAGACCGGCTCGGACGCCGTGCCGCCCGCCAGGCCGACGCGGAACGTGCCGGGAGCCCCGGTGCAGGACGTCGCGGTGTACGTGACGTGGGTGCTGTCGCGGTCCCAGGCGGGTGCGGTCGCGGTGCGGTCGCTCACCTGGTGCTTGCCCGCGCCGTCGACCCGCATCACCCAGAGGGTGTTGTTGTGCACGTACGCGATGCGCTTGCCGTCGGGGGAGAGCCGCGGCTCGGCGTTGACCTCGTCCTCGGTGAGGCGCACCTCGTGGCCGCCGGTGCTGGCGTAGACCACGCCGGCGTGGGCGTAGACCTCGGTGCCGGCGGAAGCCGCGTGCGCGGGGGAGGCCGCGAGGAGGCTGCCCAGCCCGGCCGCGGCGGCGAGTCCGACGAGCGTGATCGTGGTGCGGTTCATCCGTGGCCCCCTGTGGTGCGTCGCTTCCCTGTGACGCAGTGACCATCGGCGCAACCGTGCCGCACCTGAACGGTTCCCGCTCGAAACCCGTGTGGCGATCAGGGCGTCACATGGAACATCTCCAGCGCCAGGCGGTTCGAGCCGGAGCCGCGGGTCGTGGCGACCCAGTCGTCGCCGAGGCCGGCGAGCCAGCTGCCGAACCGGCCGCGGTCCTCGCCGGAGCGCACCGCGTACACCCGCACGAACGGCCTGTCGCCGGTCGCGCCCTGCACGGCGACGAGGCCCGCGGTGAGCGCGCAGTCCCAGCTCGCCGACAGGCCCGACAGGCCGCTGTCCGGCGCCTTCCACCGCACCGCACCGGTCTGGAAGTCCAGCAGCCGGAAGCCGCCCTCGTCGGCGGTGTCTCGCACCAGCAGCGTCGTGCCGTCGCTCTCCAGCGGCACGCCCCGCTCCTCGGAGCGCCAGACGGTGCGGCCGGTCGCCAGGTCGTGCACCTGGACCGCGTCGTCGGCGGTGGCGGCGGCGATCCTCGTGCCGGCGCCGATGAGGACCGGCCCGGCGTGGCGGTCGCCGAACGCCCGCTGGCACTCGCCGCTGCGTTCGCGGCCGCTGAAGACGGCGCCGGATCTCGTCTTCTCGCCGGTGTCGCCACTGTACGAGCTGACGGCCACCGTGCAGTCCGGGTCGCCGGCGGGCGGGTCGTGGTCCGTCGTGACGATCTGGTCTCCCACGGCGAGTGCGAACCAGCCACGCTCACGGGGTACCGACGCCGCCGACGCCACACCGGTCGCCGGGTCGACCAGGGTCAAGCCGCCCTTGGGCGCCCCGGTCAGCAGCAGCCGCGGACCGGCGTGCGGCGCGAACGGCCCCCGCCGCCCGATCGTGTCGGTGCCGACGTTGCCGGTCGCCTTGGGCAGCCGCCACAGCTCCCGCCCGTCGCGCAGGTCGAGTGCCACCAGCGTGCACACGGCCCCGCCGGCCGGGCAGTCTCCACTGTAGACAGCATCGGCGTAGACGACGGGCCGCCACAGCGACGGCGGCGTGCCCCAGACGGGGGTCCCGCTCGCGGCGTCGAGCACGATCACGCGATGGGTCAGCGCCGCCGGGTCCGCCTCCTGGAGGACGACCCGGTCACCCGCGACGACGGCGACATGGGCGGACTTGTCACGCCGCCACACCTCCCGGCCGGTGTCCTTGTCCAGCCCGAGCAGCGTCTGGTCGCCGATGACGACCGCGACGTCCCCGACGACCGCCACGTCCTGCGCCCCGGTCTCGACCTGCACCGTCCACAGCGGCCGCGGACCGGGGTCGGGCGTCTCGCCGCGGCCGCAGGCGGCCGCCGCCAGGACGATGCCGATCGTGCCCGCGACAGCCCACCGCATGCACATCACCGTAGCGGCTGGCGCGAGTTTGATACGACATGGCAGTCACGCTTCGCGCCGGTGACCGGGGGGACGACATGGTGTTTGGCGTCGGCGCCTGCAAGCGGGGCATCACCGGCACCGCACACCGGCAGGAGCTGGACGTAGGGCGGGACATCTGCACCGGCATGGCAGCCCCGGGACCGGTCCGGTCCTACTTCCCGGTGAGCGGATCAGCTGGTGGAGCGGTAGACGTCCTCGAACTCGTCGACGACCACGTTGCCTCGGTGCGGTTCCAGCACCCGGCGTAGCACCTCGACGCGCTCCGTGGCGCGGTCCGACCGGGCGACCCGCGCCAGCCGGAGCGCCCGGGTAGCGGCACTGGCCGCCTGATCGACCTCGTGCGCCTGGACGAACGCCTCCGCCAGCCACGTCAGGTACAGCGTGGTCTCCCGGGCGATGTCGGCGCCGTAGCCGGCGGTAGCCCGCTCCAGGATCGGCACGGCCCGCAGCGGGCGCCGTAGCTCCGTCCAGCACCGGCCCGCCATGATCTCGACCTCCTCGGCGCTCAGCCAGTAGACCCAGACCGGGTCGCCGTCAGGCCGCTGGTGCTCAAGCTCGCGCTCGACGGCGGCGAGGGTCCGGTCGCATGCGTGGGCGTCCCCGGCACGGGCGTGCGCCCAGGCGACCCGCTCCAGCAGTAGCGCCCGGGTGGTCGCACTGGTGTGGTGCTTGGCGTCGCAGGACGCGGACCGGGCCAGGACCACCGCGTCGCGTGGGTCGCCGACGTTCGCCATCTGATAGCTGAGGCTGCTCAGGTTGTTGGCGGCTCCGGCCCGGTCGCCACCGGCGTGCGCCGCCCGCAGCCCGTTCAGGTACAGCCGTTCGGCGTCGCTGTGCCGCCCGGCGTCCGAGGCGACCCACCCCGCGACCTGGCACAGTTCACCCAGAGCAATGAGGAGACGGCGGCCCACGTCCTCGGCATACGATCCGGACTGCAGCAGGTCGGCGGTGGCCGTCACCTCGCCGGTGACCAACGCGAAGGTCTCCTCGCCGCCGACGTGGTCGTCGAGGAGCCGCAGCTGGTGCACGCGCTGCTCGACGTGCTCGACTGTCGGCGCGCCGATGCGGCGCCCTGCCCGGACCTCGTAGACCTGCGGCGGTTCGGCGATCAGCCACTCGTGGGCCATGCGGAGGGCGTTGTCGGGGGTTGGCGTCTGCTCGACCAGCGCCAGCGCAAGTGCCTCGGCGTCCTCATGCCGCCAGCTGTCGTCGCCGATCCGCCACCTCGCGGCGGGCCGCCGCCCAGCCGCGGCAACGAGGGCTCCACCGGCGTCGAGCGCGACGTCTACGGCTTCGGCGATCGCGGTGGTAGGTGGCCGGGTGCCCGCCTCGATACGGCTCAGGTGTCCCGGGTCGACGTGGGCTTCGCGGGCAAGCGCGCGCAGGCTCAGACCGGCGGCCTTCCGCCGTGCTCGCATCGCCTCGCCGAACGCCACCGCACCTCCCTCGGGGTGTTGCCAGCTGTTGCCAGCGCACTTGGCATCAGGTCACAGCTGTCACACCGTGTGTCACATCAACGACGCTACATGCGGCGGAGGGCAAGGCAAACCCGGCTCCGCCCAATTGTGGGGTGCGTCGGTCGCCGGGCGAAGCTACGGGCCGTGGCCGGTGCACCCATCCACGACCAGCGGTGGGAGGGACGATGGCAGACGAACATCACCCGGAGTGGTGCACGCGCACCGCGTGCACGGCCTACGGCGTCGACCAGGACGGCTATCACCGCTCCGAGCCGCATATCATCGCCACCATCGACCCCACGATCAGCGTCGTGATCCACAAAGGCGCTGACCCGGACGGGACCGGCGAGTACGTCGAGCTGGCGGAGGTCACGTTGACCCCCGATGAGCCATGGCACCTCTCGGAGCCGGTCCTGGGGCGTGAGTTCCTCTTCTCGCGCGCCGCGGTGGATGCCGTCCGGCATGCCCTGGCCGAGCTGGCCTGAAGGGGAATCGTGCGACTCGACGAGGCCGTCGCGCAGCGGCGGCACCACCGGCGGGAGCCGGACATGATCCGGTGTTCGGTTTGCCACGAGCACCATCCCTGTGCCGAGTGGCGCCGGGCGCGCGCCGTCGTGTTGGTGTTGATCCGCCGAGCGTTCGCGGCGGCGCGGGCCGGTGAGCGGCTGTGACGGGGCGCATCGGCCGGCCGTGCCGTCGTGGGCCTGCGGCACGTGTCAGGCGCCGTGGCCGTGCGAGCCGCGCCGATCCCGATTCGCCGACGACCCCGTTGGCCGCCGCCAGGAGTTACGTCGGGCCCGATGGCAGGTACCGGCGGACCTCCGTCGCCACGATGGCGGTGCCGGTGGGGGAGTCGGGTGCGCCGTAGCGGCGCAGGGCGGCGGCGTCGAGCAGGGCGGTGCGGCCGGAGACGCGCACGAGGTCGGTGAGCGCCACCGTGACGGGCGCGTCCGACACCACGAGCTGCCCGTCCGGCGGGAGGTCGGCGTCGGCGACGAGGAAGGCGGCGGGGCCGAACACGCGGGTGACGACCGCGGTCAGGTCCACCTGGACGCCGGGTGGGAGGCGGCGGGTGACCGCCGAGGGCCGCGCGTCGGGTGTCGGCGCGGGGTCGGGGTCGCCGCCGGTGCACGCGCCGGTCGCCAGGCCGAGCATGACCGCCACCGCCAGCCGCGCAGCGACGCTCATCGAAACCTCCCGTCGCGTCCAGTGTGCGCGTTCCTCAGCGGGTCGGCCAGGGGACGCGAGGCCAGCCTGCGCGAGGTCAGCGGGCGCGAGGCCAGCCTGCGCGGGGTCAGCGGGCGCGAGGTCGGCCTGCGCGAGGTCCGCGGACGCGAGGTCGGCGGACGCGGGGTCAGCGGACGCCGGACAGCAGGCGGCGGATCGTGGGGATGAGGGCGGCGAGGATGGCGCCGAAGAACAGGGCGGTGACGCCGAGCGCACCGAAGTACCGGGTCTCGTGCGCCTCGTCGTAGTAGCGGGCGAGCACCCCGGACATGGCGGTGCCGAGCGCCACGGACAGGAAGAACAGCGCGACGGTCTGCGTGCGGAACGCCGCCGGCGCGACCTTCGTCGCCAGCGACAGCCCGACCGGCGACAGCAGCAGCTCCGCGATCGTGAACACCAGCAGGATCCCGGCGAGGGCCAGCAGCGGCGCGCTGTTGGGCCCGCCGCCGGCGAGCGGCAGGAACAGCAGGAACGCCACCCCCATCACGGCGGTGCCGGCGGCGAACTTGGCCGGGGTCGACGGCTGCCGGTCACCCAGCCGCGTCCAGAGAGCGGCGAACGCGCCCGACAAGACGATGATGAACACCGGGTTGATCGCCTGGACCCACGGGACGGGCATCTCCCAGCCGAGGATCGTGCGGTCCAGCCGCCGGTCGGAGTAGATCGTCACGACGGTGAACTGCTGCTGGTAGAGCGACCAGAACACCGCGCTCGCCAGGAACATCGGGAGGAACCCGAGCATGCGGCGGCGCTCGACGGCCGTGACGGCGCGGCTGGTGAGGATGACGACGAAGTAGGCGGCCGCGGCGACGGCACTGACGACCACGACGGCCGTCGCGAGCCGGTCCGCCGGCAGCAGCCCGCTGACCACGGCGACCCCGATCACGACCACCCCCGCGACGGCGACCACGGCGACGAGCCACCGTCGCGAGGCGGGCAGCGGGTTGGGCACCTCGCGGGCGGTGCCCTTCAGGTCGCGTCGTCCCAAGGCGTACTGGATGAGCCCCGCCGCCATGCCCGCGGCCGCGAGCCCGAAGCCGTAGTGGAAGCCCGCGGTCTCCTGCAGCAGCCCGGTCAGCAGCGGCCCGGCCAGGGCGCCGAGGTTGACGCCCAGGTAGAACAGCGAGAAGCCGGCGTCCCGGCGCGGATCGTCCTCGGTATACAGCGACCCGACCAGCGACGTCGCGTTGGCCTTCACCCCGCCCGAGCCGACCGCGATCAGGACCAGGCCCACGCTCACCCCGGCCAGCCCCGGAACGAGGGCGAGGGCGAGGTGGCCGGCCATGACGAGCACGGCGCTGCCGAACAGGACCCGTTCGCGCCCGAACAGCCGGTCCGCCGCCCACCCGCCGAGGATCGTGGAGAGGTAGACGGCGCCGCCGTACGCGCCCACGATGCTGGTGGCGGTCGCCCGGTCGATGCCCAGCCCGCCGTCGGCCGCCGAGTAGTACAGGTAGATGAGCAGGATGCCCTGCATGCCGTAGAACGAGAACCGTTCCCACAGCTCGACCCCGAACAGGTTCGCGAGCACCCGCGGCTGCCCGAAGAACGTGCGCTCCCTGGCCTCCACCACCGTCATACCACTGACGCCTACCCGCACCCACCCCGTCCAACCACCCCTGGCGAGGGAGTATCGACGGTTGTGAAAGCTAGTCGCGCAGCGGCGGGGACTCCAGGAGGGTGAGGACGGCCGTGCCGATGTCGGCTGGAGTCGCGTCGCCGCCGATGGTGAGGTCGTACGTCCAGCCGTCGCGGGGCGCGTCGTCCGGGCGCGGCTCCCATCCGCCTCTGCCGAGGTCGGGCAGCCAACGGTGGAGGTACACCGCATCGGCGGTGACGTGGACGCTGACGTGCCGGGCCGCCCGCTGCCACGAGCGCCAGGAACGGTAGCGGCGTGGGGAGCTGGCCAGGTGCGGTGCCGTCGCCTCCCGCATCGACGGCCACGACGTCGGCCACGGGACCTCGCGGGATCTGGCGAGGGCGACCCCAATGGCGTCGCCGAGCGCCTCGGGGGTGACGTCCGGGTACCCGTCGAGCACGTCGACGTGGTGCTCCGAGATGCCGGCACGACCCGACGAGTGCATAGTCTGCAGCAACAGCCTGCCGTCGATCTCGTACACGGCCGCCCGGCCCCGTGGCACCGTCGCGCCCGGCACGCTCAGAGCCCGAACGGTGCGGCGTAGGCGATCGTGCCGGCGGGCACGGTGCCACCGTCGTGCAGGGCCAGGACCATCAGTGCCTCGTCGGGCACGTCGAACGGCGCCCGGATGCCGAACTGCGAGGCCCGGCCGAAGCCGAATCGCGGGTAGTAGCCGGCGTGCCCGAGGACGACCACGGTCTGCTCGCCCATGGTGCGCGCCGCGTCGAGCGCCGCCCGGATCGCCGCCGAACCGGCCCCGCGCCGCTGCGCCCGTGGGAGCACCGAGCACGGCGCGAGGGCGAGCGCCGGCTCCCCGCCGATGTGGCACCGGGTCAGCAGCGCATAGCCGACCGCCTCGCCGTCCTCGCCGGCCGCGACGACCGACAGCCCGTCGATCCAGGCCGGGTCCTCCCGCAGCGCGTCGACGAGGTCGGCCTCCTCCGCCGTCGGGAACGCGGCCAGGTTGATCTCCCGCACGACCGGCACATCGACCGCGGTCTCGGCCCTGGTCGCCCACCTCGTCACGCCCGCCATCCTATCGTCGCACGGCGGATACTCAGGCGCCGTTGAGTACCGCGACGGATGGCATCGGCCGTTCGATTCGCGAAGCTGGACGGCATGCAGCGGCGGCACGCACTCGTGGTCGGGCAGCTCACCGGGGTCTGGCTGCTGGGCTCGGCCGGCCTGCCCAGCGCGGTCGGGGTCGTGCTCGTCGCCGCGTTCGCCCGCAGCACGGCCGGCCTCGTCGTCGGCGGCGCCGTGGTCGCAGGCACCTTTCTGCTCGTGCTGTGGCTGATCGTGAAGGCGACCGCCCCGGCGTCGGTGCTCGGGGGGACGACCGGGCGGCAGGTGTGGTGGGTGCTGCTCGTGCTGGGGTTCGGCGTGGCGCTGTGGGGGTTCGGGTGGGCGCTGACCGACGAGGCCGGGCTCGGTGTGAGCCGCAACGGCGCACTCACCCTGCTGTGCAGCGGCATCCCGTTCGCCCTTGTCGCCGGTGTACTGCTGCGCGGCTGGCCGATCCGGCTGACCGCGGCCGGCACCCTGGTGGCGCTCGTCGCGGCCGGACTCGTTGCCCTGGCCCGGTCCGCACCGGCCCTTCCACCCGTCGCTGCGCTGCCTGACGATCCGCCGTACGTCGTCAGCATCCCCGGCTACCGCCCCACCGACCCCTCGTTCGGCGGGGTCGTCGGCACCCGGACGTTCACGCCCACCGACCCCGCGGCGATCCCGCAGCTGCGCTGGATCACCGTCGTCGCCTACGCCCGGCAGTACGCCGTGACCGACCCCGGCCCGTGCGGCGAGACCGCGTACGACTCGAGCCTCCGGATCGCCGAGTGCACCGCCGAGCCGGACGGCTGGGTCTACCGCCGCGGCGTCGTGGAGCACGGCTACCAGATCACCTCCGGTCAGACGCTCGTCGTGGTGGCCGGCCCGCACGTCGTGGACCGCCAGGTGCTGCGCGCCGCCGCCGCGACGGTCCACCCGGCGTCCCCGGCGGAGCTGACCGCGCTGAGCTTCGAGGAGCAGCAGGGCATCTTCTTCGCGTCGTCGCCGGGCTACATCCTCCGCAAGCAGGGCATCCCGCCCGGCGTCCGGCTCGAACCATCCGACCCCGCCGCCTCGCCGCAGAGCGTCGTGATCGACGTCTTCTCCGACCTGTCGGAAGACACCTGCGGCGCGGCCACCTGCACCAGCGAGCCCGGCGGCCTGCTGTACCGCCGCACCGAGGACACACACGGCTACGTGATCGCGCGCGGCCACGCCAACGTCTACGCCATGGGCGGCCTTAGGGTCGACAAGGCGCTGCTGCGCCAGGCCGCCCTCGACGCCCGCCCCGCGACCGAGGATGAGCTCCGCCGCTCCTTGCCCCCGCCGCCCCCACTTTCCAAGAACGCCATGTCCCGCCTCCGCGACTGGCTCCGGGGCTGACCCCCGTCACCGGGACGCCGATCGGCATGGGTACGCCGGTCGGTGGGAGCGGAGCAGCCGACCCGCGCCGGGGAGCCGGCCGGGGAGGCGTGCGAGCGCTCATAAGGCGGTGAGGCAGAAGACAAGGGCGTATACGAAGACGCACGTGAGGACGAACTCCCCGACGGCGGTGCCGATGTCGACGATCGTCCGGTGCCCGGAATGAACCCGCCGGAGCGCCCTCACGCAGAGGAACGCTCTATACGGCGTCGCAAGGGCGATCATGACGATCATGAATTGCTGCATCACGTCGATGGTGACCGCTCCTTGATCGTTCGGCCGGCATCCTGCCGTCCAGGGTGACCAGGTGCGAGTGCAGGGCGCGTGCAACCCGTCGGCAGCGCTCTGCCGGTACGTCTGGAACCAGCGCCGCACGGAAGGATCAGGCGCCCGCCGCCGCTGGTCAGTGCGCGCGAAACAGACTTCCGGCGCTGGGGAGCTGGTCGGTCAGGCCGTGGCAGCGCAGGGCGTGCCACAGGGTGGCGGCGTTGATGGCGACGACCGGCTTGCCCTCAACGCCGCCCCAGAACGTCTCGGCGGACATGCCCATGACCATGCGGTCGGGTTCGGCGGTGAGGACGTCGCGGACGGCGGTGTCGATGGAGGCGCGGATCTGGCCCAGCAGCGCCTCGAAGCCGGCGTCGTCGTTCATCGCGGGGTTCGGGATGTGCATGGAGCCGGCGCGGTACGCGACGCCCGGCACCCGGGCGCTCCAGTAGTCGTGCTCGACGACGGTGTTGGTGCTGGGGACGATGACACCGAAGACGGCGCGCGGCCCGACGGCTTCCCGCACAGTGCTGCCCCCGGGTTCGTCGAGCCGGTCCGCTCCCGCAGCATCGGCCACTGGAGCGACCCCACGTATCAGTGACGCGGCGGTACCGCGCCGCCCCGGCAGCGTCAGTATATGTTGACGACCGGAGGAGCGTCAGCTTATGCTGACGGTATGACCGCGATTGACGAGCTCGGTCGCGCCGCGCACGACAGCGACCACGACGTCGCGCTGCGGGCCGTCGCCCGCCTGCGCCGCCTGGCCGAGCAGCTGGAGGCCGAGAGGGTCGCCGCCGCCCGCCGGGACGGCTGGTCGTGGCAGGACATCGCGCTGCGGCTCGGCGTCACCAAACAGACCGTGCACCGCAAGCACCGCACCGCCGGGGATGACTGATGCGCCGCGATCCTCGCCGCCGCAGCCGCCACCCACACCCGTCGAGCGCGACCGCCGGTCGCCAGCACCGCCGTCGCGAGGAGGACTGATGTTCCGCGGTACTCACCCCGACCTGTGCCGGACGGAGGGCCGCGCCGTGCTGCGGGCCCGCGAGCTCGGCCACCCCCGGACCGGCAGCGAACACCTGCTGCTCGCGCTCACCACCGGCGCGGACGAGGTCGCCGCGGTGCTCGCCCGCCACGGCGCGACCGAGCCCGCGATCCTCGACGCCGTGTGCCGGGCCGCGCCGCTGGGCGCCGGCGTCGCCGACGACCGCCAGGTCCTCGCATCGCTCGGGCTCGACGTCGACCGGCTCCTGGACGGTGTCGACCCGGCCGCCCTTGACCGGGTGACCTGGCGGGAGCCGCTGCTGCCGCTCGGCGCCGCGAAGGCGCGGCGGTGGTCCGCGCAGCGGCGGCCGCCGGTAGGCCTCGACGCGCAGGCGGCCTTCGAGGCGTCGCTCTGGCTCGCCCTTGCCCGCCGAGAGCGGGAGCACCGCACGGAGCATCTCGCGCTCGCGCTCGCCGCGCTCGACCCCGGCGCCGCCTGGACGCTCACCACCGCGGGCGTGGACGTCGCGCGGCTCCTCACCGACCTCGGCCGGACCTTCCCGCCACCGCGGCGCAACCTGATCCTCCGCGCGGACCGCCGCCTGTGGCATCGTTCGCGCCGCAATAACATCGTCACCCGGTACCAGCGAACCACCGGCCGCACAGCCACCTCACCCGACACCCTCCCCACGGTCATTGCCGGCTAACGATGTAACGGACCGTTTCGTTGTTGTGCCTTACAGGGTGAGAGCGCGGGATCAGACCCGGGCGCGACGACGGAGACAGCGTTCGTCGCTTCGGGCCCGCACCGAGGCGATGCCGTCGATGCCGCGTACGACTGGGGCGTCACGTGGGTGACCGCCCGCTGCGCGACGACAGCGCCCAGCCGCCGCCGACGCCGCCTACGACTAGGGCATCAAGTGGGTGACCGTCCCGGCACGGTCCGCTCCGCGACTGCAGCACCCGCCGAAGCCGTCCATGGCTGGGGCGTCAAGTGGGTGACGCCCCGGTCCGCGACGGCAGCGCCCAGCCGCCGCCGCAGGCGCCGCGAACTCCCGGGCAACGCCGCGAGCCGCATGACCTCGGCCTCGGTGAGCTCGGGCCGCCCCGCCAGGGTCACGCCGCCGCATACGGCCGGACCACCGTCGCCTCGAGCAACGTCGCGACATGGTGCAGGACACGCAGCAGCACGCCGCGGTCGGCATTGGGATGACCGGCGACGAGGCGCAGCACGGCGTTGAAGTCCCACTCGCCGTAGTCACCGTCCAGCAGGCGCACCAGCGTGCCAGTTGCGGCCTCCGGCCGCCGCGCCACCGCCATCCGGACGAACGAGTACGCGCTGCCCGTGAGCGCGTCGAGCCCGGCCCGGTCAAGCCGGGGGTCCTCCGCCGCCCGGAGGTAGTCCGCCGGCGACCGCGCCGGCGGGAATCAGCGACTCCAGCTCCACCTGGCCATCCTTCCATCGCGCCGGCGAAGAACGAGCGCGGCGGCGGCGTCCGCGGGCAACAGTCGTGGCAGCCGCCCGGGGATCAGCCGGGCGCTGCCGATCCCGCAGCCGTACGCGGTGGGAGTCGTCACGACTCGGGTCCGGGTAGCGCGCGGCGCAGGCGGCCGGCGGGGGTGAGGTCGCGGCTGTCGGCGTACGCGTTGTTGACGGCCGGCGCCTCCCACAGCGCGCCCGTGGCGGGAGGCGTCACGAGGTGGGTTCGGGCAGCGCGCGGCGCGCGGTGTCGGTGGGGGGTGAGGTGAGGTGTTTCCGTCCGAGCCGCAGCGCCAGTCCCGGGCGTTGTTGACGGGCGCCTCCCGCAGCGCGTACGTGGCGGGCGCCGTCACGACGAGGGCTCGGGTAACGCGCGGCGCAGGGCGTCGGCAGGGGTGAGGTCGCGGCCTTCGGCGTACGCGTTGTCGGGTCCGGGGGCGGTGAGGTGTTTCTCCGAGCCGCAGCGCCAGTCCCGGGCGTTGTTGACGGGCGCCTCCCGCAGCGCGAACGTGGCCGGCGCCGTCATGACGAGGGCTCGGGTAACGCGCGGCGCAGGGCGTCGGCGGGGGTGAGGTCGCGGCCTTCGGCGTACGCGGTGTCGAAGGCCGGGCGCCCCAGCGTGGTCGCGAGGGCGTGGTGCAGGTCCTCGTCGGCCGGCTTCGACGGGCGCAGGTGCGGGCCGGACGATTCGCGCTGGCGCTGCGCGGTGCCGAGCAGCACGGCCGCGGCCCGGGGCCGGTCCTGCGCGGCGGCGAGCGCGGCGAGCGCTTCGAGGGACTGCACGAGCACCACCGACTGGCCGGCGACCAGGACCGCCTCGGCGCAGCCGCGCAGCAGCTCACCGGCGCGGGGCAGGTCGCCGGTGAGCCTGGCGTGCTCGCCGAGCACGAACAGCGCCCGCCCCGCGCAGCGGCGGTCGCCGAGCCTGCGCAGCGCCGGCAGCACGTCCCGCATGAGCTCGGCGGCGCGAGCAGACGAGCCCCGGACGAAGGCCCACTGGGCGAGCCCGACGTCGGCGTGGACGATGTCGGCCTCGCTGTCGGCGGCCTCGGCCATCGCTCGGCTCTGCGTCAGCCAGGCATGGATGTCGTCGTCTGCGACGCCGGCCGCCATGGCCCGCTGCGCCATCATGAACAGGGTGTTGGCCGCGTACACGTGGTCGCCGGCGCGGCGGAACAGGGTGACGCTGTCCCGCCCCCACTGCAGCGCCTCGCTCAGCGCCCGCGAACCCAGCACGAGACCCTGCATCGTCAGCGCCCGGTCCCACTCCCGGTCCTCCGGGAACCCTTCGAGGGCGTCGCGCAGCGCGGGCCGGCTCAGCTCCGGCCGGATCCACGTCGAGCACATGCCGACCGCGCGGGCGGCGACCGCCCGCGTCAGGGGGTCGTGGCCGGCCGCGAGCCGCTGCGCCCGCTCGGCGAGGTCGAAGGCGGTGCCGGCGTCGCTGGGGTGCAGCACGGCGCTGGCCGCGGCGAGCCCGGCGACCGCCGCCGGAGTCGCGGACGGCTCGCCGGCGGCCAGGGTCCGCTGGATCCACTCCTGCGCCTCGCGACGCTGCCCAGCCAGGTCCCAGAACCGTTCCAGGGCCGCGATCCAGCGCCAGGCCGACTCGGTGTCGCCGGTGTCCACACTGTACGAGAAGGCGGCGCGCACGTTCGGCTGCTCCGTCGAGACGCGCAGGAACCAGGCCCGCTGCTCGGCGTGCTTGAGCCCTTCGGCGGCGCGTTCGCCGAAGGCGAGGAAGTGCGCGGCGTGGCGCCGGCGCGCGTCGGGTTCGGCGTCGCCGGCGCAGAGCCGCTCCGCGGCGTAGGACCGGATCGTCTCCAGCAGCCGGTACCGGCGGAAGTCCCCGCCGGCAGTCGACACGAGCGACTTGTCGACGAGGGCCGGCAGCACCCGGACGGCCGCCCGCGCGTCGCCGTGCACCGCCTGGACGGCGTCGAAGTCGAAGTCGGCGGGGAACACGCCGAGCCGGTCGAACAGGGCACGCTCGTCGGCGTCGAGCAGCTCGTAGCTCCAGTCGATGGCGCTGCGCAGGGTCCGGTGCCGGGGGCCGGCGGTGCGGGAGCCCGCGGACAGCAGGTCGAAGCGCTGGTCGAGGTGCTCGACGAGCTCGGCGGGCCCGAACGTGCGCAGCCGCGACGCGGCCAGCTCGATCGCGAGGGGCAGGCCGTCGACCCGCCGGCAGAGGGCGGCCACGGCGGGCGCGACACCGTCGGTCAGGGCGAACCCCGGCACGGCGGTCGCGGCCCGGTCCACGAACAGCCGCACCGCCGCGCTGCCGGCGATGTCCGCCGGGTTCAGGGTGGCCGGCACGTCGAGCGGGTCCACCTGGTACGTGACCTCGCCGGGCACGCCCAGGGGCTCACGGCTGGTGGCGAGGATCCGCAGCGGCCCACCGGCGCGCAGCAGCGTGGCGACGACGTCGGCGGCGGCCGCCACGACGTGCTCGCAGTTGTCGACGAGCAGCAGGCCCGACATGCCGGCGGCGGCGTCGCCGAGGATATCGGTCAGGGACCAGCCCGGCTCCGGCACGACACCCAACGCCCGCGCGACGACGTCACCGACGAGATCCGGGGTGACCGGTGCCAGGTCCGCGAGCCACACGGTGCCGCC
>NZ_JBIAYW010000017.1:0-137731 GCF_042898305.1 Dactylosporangium sp. NPDC000521 | reverse complement strand
CGCGCTGCCCGCGCTGCCCGCGCTGCCCGCGCTGCCCGCGCTGCCCGCGCTGCCCGCGCTGCCCGCGCTGCCCGCGCTGCCCGCGCTGCCCGCGCTGCCCGCGCCGCCCGCGCCGCCCGCGCTGCCCGCGCTGCCCGCGCTGCCCGCGCTGCCCGCGCCGCCCGCGCCGCCCGCGCCGCCCAAGTCGTGCCCGCTGCCCGAGCCATGCGCGCCGCTTGCGGTGCCCGTGCCGCCCGTGCTGCCCGAGTCGTGTGCGCTGCCCGTGCCGCCCGTGCCGCCCGTGCTGCCCGTGCTGCCCAAGTCCTGCCCGCTGCCCGAGGCATGCGCGCCGCTTGCGGTGCCCGCGCCGCCCGCGCTGCCCGAGCCGTGTGCGCTGCCCGACCTGCCTGTGCCGCCCGCGCCGCCCGTGCTGCCCGAGTCGTGCGCGTTGCCCGACCTGCCCGTGCCGCCCGAGCTGTCCGTGCCGTCCGAGTCGCCAGCGCGGTCCGCGGTGGCCGCGCCGTCAGAGGCGACCCGGAACGCCAGCCGGGTCTTGCCGACCCCACCCGGCCCGGTCAGCGTGACGAGCCGGTGATCACGCAGCAGCGCCGAGACCTCGCCGGTCTCCCGTCCCCGGCCGACGAGGCTGGTCAGCGGCGCCGGAAGGGCCGGCGTGGCGCGGGCCGGGCGGCGCAGCGCGGCACCGGCCTCGACCAGCGCCGCTCGGTCGGCGACGCCGAGCTTGCGCAGCAGCGCCGCGACGTGGCTCTCAACGGTGCGCACCGACAGGTGCAGCCGCTCGGCGATCTCCCGGTTGCGCAGCCGCTCGCCGACCGCGCGCAGCACCTCCGCCTCGCGATCGGTGACGCCGGCCGGACGGTCCTGCCCGTGGACGCTCATGCCCGCATTCTCCCCGGCGGGTCTGACAAAACTCCGTAGGAGGTTCCGTGCTCAGTACGGATGACCCGGCAGGGCCCGTCGGCGAAGCTGGTGCAGTCAGTACATCACCGGACGCAGCGACTGGAGCACCATGGACACCACAGGCTTTCTCGCGACCCCCGAGACGACCGCCGAAGCGCAGCGGCTGTTCGACGACGACGTCGCCGAGCTCGGGTACGTCATGAACAACTCCCGCCTGTGGGCATACCAGCCGGAGACGCTGTCGGGCCTGTTCGAGCTGCTCGGGAAGGCGAACGCCGGCGACCGGCTCAGCCTGCGGCAGCGCGGCATCCTCGTCACCGCCTGCGCGTCGGCGTTCGGCGACTCGTACTGCGCGCTCGCCTGGGGCGGCAAGCTCGCCGGGCTCAGCGAACCGGAGACCGCCGCCGGGGTGCTCACCGGCAGCGATGCAGGGCTGAGCCCCGAGGAGCGAGCCATGGCCGGCTGGGCGCGCAAGGTCGCCCGCGACCCGAACGGCACCACCGAGGCGGACGTCCAGCTGCTGCGCGCCGCCGGCTTCAGCGACTCGCAGATCTTCACGATGACGGTGTTCGTGGCGCTGCGGCTGGCGTTCTCGACGGTCAACGACGCGCTCGGCGCCCGCCCGGACCAGGCCCTGCACGCCTCGACCCCCGCCGCCGTCCGCGACGCGGTGACCTTCGGCCGCCCCGTCGCCGATTGACGGGCACCGTCATGGCCTCGACCCGCGACGACTCCAGCCGCAACGGGGTGGACGTCGTCGCGCTGTTCGCCACCGCCGACGCGGTGCGCGCCACCCCGGCCGCGGCCGCGGTCCAGTTCCGCGCCCACAACGAGTGGATCAGCGGCACCCACAACCGCGGCACGATCCACGACTACTCCGCCGCCGGCGAGGAGCGCACGCACGAGCGCACGTTTCAGTTCGACGCCGACCACCCGGCCGTCCTCGCCGGCCGCGACAACGGCCCGACCGGCCCGGAGCTCGTCCTGCACGCGCTCGCGTCCTGCCTCACCGCGGGGCTGGCGATCGTCGCCGCCGCCCGCGGCATCCGCCTCACCGAGGTCCGCTCCACCGTCACCGGTGACCTCGACCTCAACGGCGTCCTGGGCCTCGACCCGGCGGTCCGCAACGGCTTCGGCCAGATCACCGTCCACTTCACGGTCACGGGCGATGCCCCCGCCGACCAGCTGCGGGAGCTGGTCGAGCACTCCCGGGCCCACTCCGCCGTCCTCGACGCCCTCACCAACCCCGTCCCGGTCACCATCGAGATCGCAACCGGTTGACCCGGCCAACGCGTCCACCCGGCTACAGAGCCCCATCACGACAGGAACCTTCCGCATGTGGACATCACCGTTGGTCCCCGCTGCGACACTTCGCCCCTGGGCGGGCCCGTCGTAGCGGCCCCGCGCGTGCACCGGACCGTCAACCGCCCCGCACCCCGGTGCGGCGACGCTGGTGTGTCGAAGCTTCGCCGGGGGAAGGACGACGCAGGATGGCCGCGATTCTGATCGCCGAGGACGACCCGGCCGAGCGCGACGTCATGTCGTACCAGCTGGAACAGGCCGGCTGCCGGGTGATCGCGGTCGCCGACGGCCCCGCCGCCCTGGCAGCCGCCGCGACCGGCGGGGTCACGGCGGTGGTGGTCAAGGAACGCCTGCCCGGCGTGAGCGGCCTGCAGCTGTGCCGTTCCCTGCGCGGCGAGGCCCGCACCCACGACCTGCCCATCCTCGTGCTGGGCCCGGCCGGCACCGAGGACGAGGCGGTCGACGCCTTCCACGCCGGCGCGGACGACTGGCTCGCCGAGCCGGTCCACCCGCACGAGTTCGTCCTGCGCGTCCAGGCGCTGCTGCGCCGCTGTGACCACCACCCGCTGCAGGTCCCGGTGTACCGCCCGCGGCATGCCGCGTGAACCGTTCAGCGCAGCAGAACGTTCGCGCCGACGGTGCAGAGCACGGACACCACCAGCGACACCAGGATCATGATGAGGCAGCCGAGACCACCACCCAGCGGCCGCACTTCGACCTTGCCGATTCGCATGCCGGACCCGTACCCCGCTCGCGGACCGGCCAACCGGCTCAGCTCACCCGCTGACGGCTCGACCCGCTCGCTGCTGCGGTACGCGGCTCACTGGGACCCGTTCGACGGGTGAGGTCACACCGCCCAGGACGGGACGATCTGGGCGAGCCGGGCCGGGTCGGTCAGCGTGTCGATCCTGGTGATGACGCCGCCGGCGACGGTGAAGGCCATGACCGTCACCGGGCGGCCGCCGACGGCGACGAGGACGCCGGGGACGCCGTCGACGAGGGCGGGGTGGACCGCGGCGTCGGGGCGGGCGAACGTCGTGGCCTGGGTGGCGACGGCGGTGGCGCCGCGGATGAGGGTGCCGGACGCGTGCAGCTCGATGTCGGGGGCGAGGACGGTCAGGAGCCCGGCGACGTCGCCCCGGCCGGCGGCGGCGAGGAACGCGTCGATGACCTGCCGGGCGGCGGCCCGATCGCCAATCTGTGAGCCGGCCTGTGAGCCGGCCTGTGAGCCGGCCTGTGAGCTGGGATGTGAGCCGGCAGAGGGGCGGCCGAGGCGGACGCGGGAGCGGGCGCGGCTGGCGAGCATCTTCGTGGCCGCGGTGCTGCGCCCGAGGACGCCGGCGATCGTGTCGAACGGCACGTCGAACACGTCGTGCAGCACGAACGACACCCGCTCCGCCGGCGTGAGCGCGTCCATCACGACGTACAGCGCGAGACCCACCGACTCGGCGAGCATCGCCTCGCGCTCCGGGTCGGCGTCATCGGAGAGCGAGCCGACGAGCAGTTCCAGCGGCTCCTCGCCGCGCCGGCCACGGGCACGCAACGCGTCGAGGCAGATCCTCGAGGTGACCGTGGTGAGCCAGCCGCGCAGGTCCTCGATGCCGTCGGACCCCGTCCGGGCCAGGCGCAGCCACGCCTCCTGCACGGCGTCGTCCGCGTCGGCGTGGCTGCCGAGGATGCGGTACGCGACGGCGTGCAGATACGGACGGTGGGCATCGAACTCGTCGGTCACGGCGTTCCCTCCATGCGGTGTCACCACCACGACGTCCACGGGACCGGAAAGGTAACGCGTTACCTTCCGGCGGCGGCGGACGTCGCAATGACATGACGACACCACGAATCCAGAACGCCGCGACCCAGCCCGACATCACCGCGGCTATCCAGCACCTGTACAAGCAGGTGTACGCGGGAGGCGTACCGCGGCAGACCCTCGAACTGGTGCACCTGCGGGCGAGCCAGATCAACGGCTGCAGCGCCTGCGTGGACGCCGGGGGAGTGAGCGGTGCCAAGGCGGGCATCGGCACCGACAAGCTGCTCGCCGTCGCCGCCTGGTACGAGCACCCGGCGTTCGACGACGCCGAGCGGGCCGCGCTCGCGCTCACCGAGGCCGCGACCCGGCTCGCCGACCGGCCGGGCGCGGTCACCGACGAGATCTGGGCCGAGGCCTCGGAGCACTACGACGAGCGCCAGCTGGGCGCGCTGGTGCTGATGGTCGCGGTCACGAACTTCTTCAACCGGATCAACACCACCCTGCGGGTGCCCGCCGGCACCAGGTGGGAGTGACGCCCGGAGCACACCCGGATCACACGTCGCGGGACGGCTCCGGCTCGGACTGCTGCTCGTGCCGCGGGCCGGCGACGAGCTCGCCGGCCACCGCCTCGCCGTCCTCGATGTCGGCCTCGACCTGCGGCTGGCTCACCCACAGGGCGCGCATCTGCTGCTGCATGAACGAGGTGAGGCGGGACCGGTACTCGTGGTCGAAGCGCTCCAGGGCCTCGATCTGCTGCTGCAGGGCCTGCCGCTTGGCGGTCAGGCCGCCGACCACGTCCTCGTAGATCTGCTCGGCGCGCTGCTTGATCTCGTGGGCGCTGGCGCGGGCCTGCTGGATGATTTTGTCCGAACGGTCCTGCGCCTCGGCCAGGACGTCGGAGGCGTTCTGCTCCGTCTCGGCGGCGAACTGCTCCGCCGACTGGGCGATGCTGTCGGCCTGCGCCCGCGCGTCGGCGATGATCTTCTCGGCCTCGGCGCGCAGCGCGTCGGCGCGCGCCTGGGCCTTCTGCACGATCTGCCCGGCCTCGGCGTGGGCGCCGGCGCGGATCTGCTCGGCCTCGCGCTTCGCGCCGTCGAGGTGCTCCTCGGCGGTGCGCTGCGCCATCGTCAGCACCTGCAGCGCCTGGTGCTGCGCGTTGATGGAGCTCATGTCGGGGCGGGGCGCCTGCTGCTCCGCGGTGTTGTTCAACGTCGCGTGACCGTTCGCGAGCCGATCGTCATACGGTCGCATCCCGTGCTGCTGCGTCATGGTCCCTGCCCTCCTCGGTGGTGATTCCGCATTCCGGCCGCGAACCGGCAGCGAGCGGGGGCGGGTGCAGAATGCCACGCGGACAGTACCCGAGAAGCCGCCGGAAGTCAGCACCCGTGGCTACCGACGGTCGCCATCGCCTCCGGTGCCGTTGACTCGATCATCGGGGAATGTGCATGCGGTATCTCGCGCTCGGCGCGCTCGAGGTCCTGGCAGACGGGGGAGCGCGTCGACCTCGGCAGCCAGCGGCAGCGCACGGTGCTGGCCGCGTTGCTGCCGGAAGCCGACAAAGCCGTGCGGCTCGATCGGCTCGTCGAGGCGCTCTACGGCGAGGAGCCGCCGTCGACGGCGCGGGTGCAGGTGCAGATCCGCGTGTCGGCGCTGCGGCGTCTGTCCGCTACGCACGGTGATCCTGACGCAGGCTCAGGGGGTACCGGCTGCGCATCGGCGACGGCGAGCTGGACCTGTGGCGGTTCGAGGAGGCGCTGCGCCGGGCGCGACAGGCGAGCTCCGTGAACCGCGCCACAGAGGCCGTCGCAGGCTACCGGGAGGCGGCGGCGCTGTGGCGCGCCCCCCGCGTTCGCCGTGCACCGGTGGCGGACCGCTTGTCGTCGTGACGCGACGCAGCACTTTCGAAACCGGTCACGGCGGTCGCGGGACAGTCATTGTGCCGGACCTGACCTGTGAGTGTTTGACGGTCCGCCGGCCGGGCACGGCGACAACGACAAAGTCAACGACAGGGTCAACGACAAGGGTCAACGACAAGGTCGACGGATGGGCGGTGGCACGGTGGTCAGGTTCGGGTACACGCTGATGACGGAGCAGAGCGGGCCGAAGGACCTGGTCCGCTACGCGGTGCAGGCCGAGGAGGCCGGCTTCGACTTCGAGGTCTGCAGCGACCACTACTCGCCGTGGCTCACGGAGCAGGGCCACGCCCCCTACGCCTGGTCGGTCCTGGGTGCCGTGGCGCACGCGACGTCCCGGGTGGAGCTGGCCACCTACGTGACCTGCCCGATCCAGCGGTACCACCCGGCGGTCGTCGCCCAGAAGGCGGCCACCCTGCAGCTGCTGTCCGACGGCCGGTTCATCCTCGGCCTCGGCGCCGGCGAGAACCTCAACGAGCACATCACCGGCGAGGGCTGGCCGCCGGTCGCGCAGCGGCAGGACATGCTGGAGGAGGCCGTCCAGATCATCCGCGCCCTGCACACCGGCGAGCTGGTCACCTGGGACGGCGACTACTTCCGTGTCGACTCCGCCCGCATCTGGGACGCGCCGGACGGCGGCGTGCCGCTCGGCCTCGCCGTCTCCGGCGAGAAGTCGGTCGAGCGGTTCGCCCCGCTCGGCGACCACCTCATCGCCGTCGAGCCCGACGCGGACCTCGTCTCCGGATGGTCGCGGGCCCGTCCGACCGGCGCCGCGGCGTCCCGCGCGATCGGCCAGATCCCGATCTGCTGGGCGCCGGACAAGCAGCAGGCGATCGACCTCGCCCACGAGCAGTTCCGCTGGTTCGGCGGCGGCTGGGCCGTCAACGCCGACCTGCCCACGCCCGCCGGGTTCACCGCCGCCAGCCAGTTCGTGCGGAAGGAGGACGTGGCCGGCTCGATCGCCTGCGGGCCCGACCTCGACGAGCTCGCCGAGAGCGTCAAGCCGTACTGGGAGGCCGGCTTCACCGACGTCGCCGTCGTCCAGGTCGGCGACGCCCTGCAGCAGCGCTTCCTGGACGAGGCCGCCGCCCCCTTGCTCGACCGGCTCCGCACCCTCGCCAAGTGAGCGAGGCGCCTCGCCAGTGAGCGAAGCACCTCCCGCCAGTGAGCGAAGCGCCTGATCAGAGATGAGAGCGAAGCGCCCGATCAGAGAGGTGAGCGAAGCGCCCGATCAGAGGTGAGCGAGGCGCTCGCCGGCCAGGTCACGACGGGACGCGGCCCCAGGCGGAGATCATGGGGGAGGTGGTGAGGTCGAGGAGGCCCGCCTCGATGTTGGCCAGGTGCTGGTCGATCTCCGCGTCGGTGGCGAGCCCGGCCCGGGTCAGGGAGCCGCGGATCTGACGGGTCGTGGCGTGCTCCAGGGCGGCGCAGGCGGGCCCGGTGACCGGGAAGTACGCGTCGGCCGCGACGTCGACGAGGCCCGCCTCGCGCAGCAGGCGCGGCAGGGTGCGGCCGTACGCGAGGTCCACGCCGCGGGCGGCCATGAGCGTGCGGAAGTCGTGCTTGAGCTTGTTCGCCAGGCGTTGGGGCGGGCCGGACTCGTCGGGGCAGACGAGGGGTTGCAGCGACGGGTCGGCCTCCTCGAGCAGAAGCCAGCCGCCGGGTCGTACCGACGCGGCCATCGCCGCAAGGGCACGGGCGCGCTGCGGGACGTGGACCAGCACCAGGCGGGCGTGCACGAGGTCGAAGCGGTCGTCCGGCGGCGGGTCGACACCCACGTCATGGCGGCGGACCTCGTAGCCGGCGCCGCTGCCGGACCCGGTCCAGGAGACGTCGATGTCGGTGGCCAGGACGTGCCCGGCAGGGCCGACGCGCGAGGCGAGCCAGGACGGCACGCCCGTGCCGCCGGCGCCGACCTCCCAGCACCGCCAGCCCGCACCGATACCCAGCGCGTCGATGTGGCGGAACGTGGACGGGTCGAACAGCGCCTCCAGGGCGGTGAAGCGGGCGCCCGCCTCCGGCTGCTGGTTGTCGAGCAGGTACCCGCCGCCGTCCGTCACGCCCGCATCATCGCATCACTCGTCGATGTTGATGGGATTGTGCTGCCCTCCACCGGGGGTTTCCGCGCCGGGCGTGGCGCCCCTGGGGTCGATCTCGCCGTCGTAGTTGTAGACGGTGTACGACGTGCCGTCGTGCTGCCGCTTCTTGCTGGTCAGCACGTACTTGTGGATGAAACCGTCGATCTCGATCTCGACGACGGCGGAGCCGGGCGAATGGACCACTGCCCCGTCCCGCGGCCCGCCGACGAGCAGAATGTCCTGGTTCGTGTCGGTGGTCATACCAGGCTCCTACCCGGCGGGTGAGCAGGAAAACGTCCAGCCGGGCGGACCAACCGGCACCGGGCGCCGGAAGGTCAGCCGGCGGCGCTGCGGATCGCGTCGCGGACCCGGTCGGCGACCGCGAGGACCGGCCCGGCGGCCAGGTTCGCCTTCGCCGACTCGGTGCCGGGGTGCGGGCGGGCCGGGGCGACGGCCTCGGCGGCCTTGAGCGCGGTGGCGAGGGTGCGCAGCCGCTCCGCCGGCACATGCTCCCGCAGCAGCGGGAACTCGGAGCGCTCCTCATGCCGGGCATGTTCGAGCACGGCGTCGCGCAGCAGCAGGATGCCGGCGTCGAACCGGTCGGCGTCCACGCCGCCCTCGACCAGGACGGTGAGGGTCTCCTTCGCCTGACGCTCCTCGGCGAGGCGGTCGTCCACCATCGCGGCAGGTCGGTGATCTCCAGGGCCTGGCCGACGTCCCGGCCGGTCGCGGATCGACGGGCGTGACCCGGTCGCCGGCCACGGCAGGTTGATGAACCGATGGTCACTTCTCCCGGCGCGTCCGCCGGGGCGGCCGTAGAGTGGGTCGGTGCCGCCAGCCGCTCTCGCCTGCCAGGTCGAGCTCTCGCCTCCGCTGGCATATGTGACGGTGAAGGGTCGCATCGACCCGCACACCACGCCCGAGCTGCGGCGCAGCGTGCTGGGTGCGCTCGCCGCCGAGCCGGATGCGGTCCTCATTGACCTGGCCGGCGTCACCGGCACCGAGCCGATCGCGTTGACCGCGTTCGTGCCGCTCGCCCGGGCGGCCGCCGCGTGGCCGGGCGCCGACCTCGTCCAACACTCCGCGTCGCCGGCCCTGGCCCGGGAGCT
Source organism: Dactylosporangium sp. NPDC000521 (assembly GCF_042898305.1). Classification (NCBI taxonomy): domain Bacteria; kingdom Bacillati; phylum Actinomycetota; class Actinomycetes; order Micromonosporales; family Micromonosporaceae; genus Dactylosporangium; species Dactylosporangium sp. NPDC000521. The sequence continues at coordinate 128,679 of NZ_JBIAYW010000017.1, read as the reverse complement.
CGAGGACCTCGCGATCGGCCGGCACGTGCCGCTCGCCGCGGACCGGGCGGCGGCGGAGGCGCTCGCCGCGGGGCGGAGCCGGCCGGTGCGGGTGCGGTGGGAGATCTCCGAGGGGCCGGAGTGTCTCGCCGGCGCCCGCGACGTGGTGCGGATGCTGTGCGCGCGGGAGAGGCTGAACGCGCTGGCCGAGCACGCCGAGCTGGTCGTCATGGAGCTCGTCGTCAACGCGCTGGAGCACGGCGCCGGACCGCGCACGGCGTGGGCGTCGGCGCACCGGCGCCGGCTGCACCTGGCGGTGCGCGACCACTCCCCGGCGATGCCCCGCCTCGGCGGCGGGGGCGAGGCGGAGGCCGGCGGCGGCCGTGGGCTGGTGATCGTCGAGGCGTTCACGAGCGCGTGGGGCGCCACCCCGACCTCCGACGGCAAGATCGTGTGGTGCACGCTCGGCGGATAGCGCCGGAAGACTACTCGGTCAGGCGGCGGCGCAGCGTCGCCAGCGACTGGCGCAGCAGGGGTGACACGTGCATCTGGGAAAGGCCGACCAGCGTGGCGATCTGCCCCTGCGGGAGGTTGCCGTAGAAGCGCAGGCTCAGGATCCGCTGCTCGCGCTCCGGCAGCTGCGCCACCAGCACCCGTAGCGCCTCCCGGTGCTCGACCAGGTCGAACGCCGGGTCCTCGCGGCCGACGAGGTCCATCAGGGTTGTGTCGTCCTCGGCGCCGGCGGCGGGCAGGTCCAGCGACAGCGGCTGGTGGCCGTTGCACGCGCCGAGCATCTCGACGATCTCCACCTCCTCGGCGCCGAGGTGCGCGGCGAAATCGGCGCCGGTCGGCGCGTGCCCGAGCAGCTGGGTCAGCTCGTCGCGGACCTTGTTGACCGACAGCCGCAGCTCCTGCAGCCGGCGCGGCATCCGGATGCCGGTCGTGCGGTCCCGGAAGTGCCGCTTTATCTCGCCGAGGACCGTCGGCGTCGCGTACGCGCCGAACTCCACGCCGTGCGCGGGGTCGAAGCCGTCGACGGCCTTGACCAGGCCAAGCGCCGCGACCTGCGCCAGGTCGGCGGCCGGGCTGCCACCGCCGCTGTAGCGTCGCGCGAGGCGGTGGGCGGTGGGCAGGCACAGCTCGATGACCTCGTCGCGGCCGCGGCGCCGGGTGGGGTCGTCAGCGTCCAGCTCGTGCAGCCGCGTCAGCAGGTCAGTCGTGTTCGCGGGCCATTCGCCGTGACTGACGCGCATGCCGTCGAGCTCGACGGGTTCCCGTTGCCGCCGGTGTACCGGCCAGGCCAGCTCGTCGTAGACACCCAGTTGCTTGGCGACGCCGGTGACCTCGAGGGCGGCCAGGGCGGTGCCGCCGGCCTCCGCGAGCCGCAGGTCGCCGCCGACGTGCTCGGCGCGGCTCTGCAGATACAGGAGCAGCTTGATCGAGGCGGCGTCGAGCAGGCGCAGCCCGGACGCGCCCACGACGATCTGGTGCCGGTGGTCGTCCAGCAGCTCGAACACGATGTGCCGCAGGTACGGAATCGACGCGTAGTCGAGGATGCCGGTCAGCTCGATGAGGTCCTCGTCGTCCCTGGACGACAGGGCGATGGTCAGTTCCACGACGTCGCCGGTGGGATTCGCCTCCGTGATGCGGCCATGTGCCGGGCTCCTCCCTGTTTCGTTATGCCCCTGTCGTACCCCCGGGAGGTGAGCGCGAACCGCGGCTGACTGTGGCTTCCTGCGCTCCTGACGGATCCGATGTCGCCGTGTGCGGCGGCCCGGCAGGTCGTGTCGCCGGAACGCCGTCGGACCGAGCGCGACGCGCGCGCCCGCCTCCGACGGTAGCGGATCGCCGGCCATCGGTTCAGGCGAATGGTCACCAGCAATCCGAACGGACGAGCCCGCGTAGCGGCCCGGGCGGCCCACCACGGCGAACGTTTCCGGGTGATTCGCGGGGGTAGCGGATTGCGCACACCCCTGGAAGGGAATCGGACATGAGCGCACCCACCACCGGCCGGCCTCTCGCCGTCGTCACCGGCGCCAGCAGCGGCATCGGCTACGAGCTGGCGAAGCAGTTCGCCCAGCACGGCTTCGACCTGCTCCTCGCCGCCGAGGACCCCGGCATCGAGCAGGCCGGTGCCGACCTGCGGCGCGACGGCGGCGCCCAGGTGCGCACCTGCCAGGTCGACCTGGCCACCTACGACGGGGTCGAGCGGCTGTGCCAGGACATCGCCGCGACGGGCCGGCCCGTCGACGCGATCGCCCTCAACGCCGGCCGTGGCGCCGGCGGCGACTTCACCCGCGACACCGACCTGCGCGACGAGCTCAACATCATCGACGTCAACGTCACGTCGACCGTCCACCTCGCCAAGCGGGTGCTGCCGGACATGGTCGGCCGCGGCGCCGGCAAGGTCCTGTTCACCTCGTCGATCGCGGCCACGATGCCGGGCTCCTACCAGGCGGTGTACAACGCGTCGAAGTCCTTCGTGCAGTCCTTCGCCGAGGCGGTCCGCAACGAGCTCAAGGACACCGGCGTCACCGTCACCTCCCTGATGCCCGGCCCCACCGACACCGCCTTCTTCGAGCGCGCCGACATGACCGGCACGCGCGTCGGCGCCGGCAGGAAGGACGACCCGGCGAAGGTCGCCGAGCAGGGCTTCAAGGCCCTCATGGACGGCGACGACCATGTGGTCGCCGGCTCCTTCACGAACAAGGTCGAGGCCGTCGCCGGCAAGGTCGTCCCCGACACCGTCAAGGCCGAGATGCACCGCAAGATGGCCGAGCCGGCTCCGCCGACTGACCGGCGCCAGGACGGCCCCAGTGCGGACCCAGAGCGGACCCAAAGCGGACCCAGGGCGGACCCAGGGCGGACTCAGCCCAGGATGCGCGCGGCGCCGAAGCCGGCGGCGAGGGCCGACCCGGCGGCGAAGCGGTCCGGTGAGAACTGCTCGAGCCGCGGGTCGGGGTCGCCGGTGAGCAGCCTGGCCACGTGGTCGCCCCACACGGGTGCGAGCTTGAAGCCGTGCCCGCTGGTGCCGGCGTCCACGTAGACGCGCTCGGTGACCCGGCCGGTGACCGGCTGCCAGTCGGGGCTGACGTCGTACAGGGACGCCCAGCCGCGGTCCGCCGCCGCCCGGGCCCGCACCGGTGCCCGCCGCGCCGCGCGGGCGGCGAGCCACGCGAACTCGGCGCCGGTGACGTCGGCGGAGAAGTCGTCGGGGTCGGTGGCGACGGTCGGGGCGAGCGGGCCGAGCAGGAAGCGGTGCGCGCCGGCCGGCCTGGAGTAGTACCCGTGCTGGACGTCGATCAGCACGTACGGGACCGCGTGCGGGGCGGCCTCCGGCGGGTGCGCCAGGCCGGCGACGACGTGGCGCTCCGCGGTCAGCGGCAGCGTGACGCCGACCTGCGTCAGCAGCGGCGCGGTCCACGGTCCGGCGGCGACCAGCAACTGCCCGACCTCGTGCCGGCTCTGGTCGGCGAGCACGACCTGGACGGACCGCGGTCCTTCGTGAATGCCCCGCACGGCGGCGTGCTCCAGCAGCGTCGCGCCGTGTCGTACGGCCGCGGCGGCGTACCCGAGCGCGGTGCGGTACGGGTCGGCGTACCCCGCGCGCTCCTCCCACACGCCGACCGCGGTCCCGTCGAGGTTCAGGTAGCTGAAGCGCGTCGCGAGATGGTCGGTCAGGATCTCGTGGTCGCCGCCGGTGCCGCGGACGTCCGCCAGGTCGTCGGGGCCGTGCAGGTACAGGCCGCCGGTCCGCACGTAGCCGCTCTCACCGCCGACCCGGTCGGCGAAGTCGGCGAGCACGGCCGTGCTGTCGCGGGCGACCTCGGCCAGGAACCGGTTGGTGTAGTAGGACCGCACCACTCCGCTGGCCCGGCCGGTCGGCCCCCCGGCCCGCGTGCCGCGCTCGAACACGACCGTCGACACACCCCGCCGGGCCAGGTGATACGCGGCGCTGAGGCCGTGCACCCCCGCGCCCACGATCCCCACCTCATGGAAACTCACGGAAGTAATCCTATCTCTTGAGTAGGAAATCCGCTACGCTGGTCCGCATGGCGCTCGCAGGACAGCTCACGGGGCACGCGGCAGTCACCCACCTCGCGAACCGGGTGATCCGGTTCGGCCACCGCCTGATCGGTTTCGGCGTGGCTCGGGCGGAAAGTTACCCGGCGGAGCACTGCCCGCCCGCCCTTCCCGATGCGGCGGTGTGGGCCGAGATGGCGTCGGAGCTGCGGCTGCGCGCCCTGAGTAGCACGGAGCTGTGACGATGGAGACGTGGGATGCGGTGCGGTCGCGACGCAACGTCCGCAAGTACGGGCCGGACCCGGTGCCGGCGGAAGACCTCCGGCGCATCGCCGAGGCGGCCTGGCGGGCGCCGTCCGCGTCCAACCAGCAGCACTGGGACTTCGTCATCGTCACCGACCGCGAACAGCTGACCGAGCTTGCGACCGTCTGGCCCGGCGCGCAGCACATCGCCACTGCGGCGGCCGCGATCGCCCTGGTGCTGCCGGACGCACCGGACGAGCGGACCCGCCTCACCGACCGGTACGACCTCGGCCAGGCGACCTACGCCATCCTCGTCGCCGCCGCGGACCTGGGCATCGGCACCGGCCACGCGGGGGTCGGCGACCAGGAGAAGGCCCGCAAGATCCTCGGCGTGCCCGACGGTCACACCGTCGCCTACCTGATTGGCGTCGGCTACCCCGCCGACCGGCCGCTCCGGCCGCTCCGCGCCCCTGCCCGCCGCCCGTTCGACGAGGTCGTCCACTACGGCACCTTCAGCTCCCGTTCCTGAAGCCGCCCCCTCCTGAAGGCCGCCCGTTCCTGGGCCGCCCTTCCGGAGCCGGGGTAGCGTTCCTCCGGTGGACGGCGGGGCGGTGAAGGTCTGGACGGTCGGGCACGGTGCGCGGCCCGTCGAGGCGCTGCTCGACCTCCTCGTCACGGCCGGCGTACGCACGCTGGTCGACGTGCGCCGGTTCCCCGGGTCGCGCCGGCATCCGCAGTACGGCCGGGAGGCCCTGGCCGAGGCGGTGACCGGCGCCGGGCTGCGGTACACCTGGCAGGGCGAGACCCTCGGCGGGCGGCGGCGCTCCACCCCGGGCTCCCGGCACACCGCGCTGCGCAACGCCGCGTTCGCCGCGTACGCCGACCACATGGACACGCCGGTGTTCCGCACCGCCCTCGACGACCTCGTCGATCGGGCCGCGACCGAGCTGCCGGCCGTGCTGTGCGCCGAGACGCTGTGGTGGCACTGTCACCGCATGCTCGTCGCGGACGCGCTCGTCATGCGGGGTGCGGCGGTCGAGCACCTGGTCGACGCCGGCACCCGGCAGGCGCACCGCCTGACGCAAGGAGTCCGCCGGGACGAGGACGGCTGGCCCGTCTATGACGATCAGCAGACGTTGCCCGGTTTGTGATCCGCACCGTCCGGACCCCTGCCGTGCCCGCTCGCGTCGACCACCGTGGAGCAGCGCCGGACGTGGTGCGGATCGGCACCGTGCGTCACGACGACGGTGAGGCGCGGTCAGCCATGTGGCACGGCTGCCAACGGCCGGATCGGCGGCGAAACACCAGGTCGTTGACAGGCTGTACACAGGAAGCCGGGGCAGTCTGAGTTCCAGTCGAGCACCATGATCGAACTGGAAGGACACTCAGCGTGCGTCGCACTATGAAGATCAGCCTCGCCGCCGCCGGCACCGCCGCGGCCGGCGCACTCCTTTTCGGCGTCCCCGCGATCGCCGCCACCACGGCGCCGTCCCCGTCCGCCAGCGGCTCCACCGCCCCCGGCCACCAGCGCGGTGGCGGTGCCCACACCGCCGTGACCGGTGACGAGCTGGCGAAGGTGACGGCCGCGATGAAGGAGAAGGACGCGTCGGTGACGGTGAAGGGCGTGCGGAAGGATTCGGACGGCTCCTACGACGTGTTCGGCACCAAGGACGGCGCCAAGGTGATGTACGAGGTGAGCGCAGACCTCAAGACCTTCACCGCCAGGACCGGCAAGGGCGACCACGACGGCAAGCGCGGCGGACACGGCGGCACGGCCGTGACCGGTGACGAGCTGGCGAAGGTGACGGCCGCGATGAAGGAGAAGGACGCGTCGGTGACGGTGAAGGGCGTGCGGAAGGATTCGGACGGCTCCTACGACGTGTTCGGCGCCAAGGACGGCGTCAAGGTGATGTACGAGGTGAGCGCAGACCTCAAGACCTTCACCGCCAGGACCGGCAAGGGCGACCACGACGACCGCAGTGGCAAGGGCGGCAAGGGCGGCGAGAGCGGCGGTGGCAGCGGCGCGAAGCCCACCGCCACCGCCAGTCCCACGAGCTGAGCCGGGCCGGCACCCGCGTCAGGAGCCGGTGACACGGGTGCCGGGGGTGTCGCCGGGCAGCTGGCTCGCGTCGCCCTCCAGGACGTGCAGCGGGGTGGTCGCCATCACCTCGCCGCCGGCCGTGTAGGCGGTGACGACGGCCGGGGTGCCCGGCGGGACGGTCGTCTCACCTGACCCGGAAGCGTCCAGCGGCACCTGTACGGGCGCCCCACCGCCGGACGTGACGGTGACGGACGCCGCACCCGGCGGGGCGACCACGACCACCCGGTCGGTCACGGTGTCGCCGTGGCCCTCGGCGCGCAGCCGCCACGCGTACGGCCGCTCGAAGGCGCCGTCGGCCGGCACGAGCAGGCGCAGGTCGAAGCTGTGGACCCTGTCGTTGCCGTGGAAGGCCCACACGACGACGCCGCCGCCGGGGGGCTGCAGGGTCAGCAGGCCGGCGGGCTGGCCGTTCACCGTGCCGGTCCACAGCAGCCTGAGGGTGACGTCCTGCGGGTACAGCCGGCTGGAGTGCAGTGCCGTGGCGGTGAACGTCAGGAACACCCGAGGGTCCAGGCCCGGCCCGCGGGCGCCGCGTGCGGCGGCGTCGAGCATCTCCGGCGTCGGGTCCTCGGACTCGCCGGGCCGGCCGGACCAGCCGCCGGTCAGGGGGCCGGAGTAGTACAGCGCGCCGTCGACGGTGACCCGCGTGGCGACCTCGGGCTGCCGACCCGGCGGCAGCACGACCGACGCGACACCGCTGCCGTCGGTGGAGGTGGCGAGCGTCCGGCGGACGACGGTGCCCTCGGCGGTGTAGACGGCGCCGCCATTGATCGTCACCGCTGCCCCCGGTGGCCCGACGACCAGGGCGAAGCCGCCACCGGTCACCGTGCCGTCGAACAGCGTCGCGACCGGCTCGCGGGCGTCCATGGTCCCGTCGAACATCATGCGGTCAGGTGCGGCGCCTGCCGGGCCGCCGTACCGGGCGATCGTCCAGGCGCTGACCAGGCCGAGACGCACCCGCAGCAGGACGAACGCGAGCCGGTGCCCGGCGATGTCGCCGGCGAACACGATCCGGATCGCGCCGCGGTCCGCGACCTCCCACAGTCCCTCGGGCTCCGTGATGTACGGGATCTGGCGGCGCAGCCCTTCCAGCCAGGCGGCGTCGCCGGCGAGGCTGCCGCGGGTCGGCCCGGCGGTCAGCCGGGAGGGTGCGGCCGCGACGGCGACGGCCGGCACCCAGCCCGGCAGCGGGACCACGTTGGTCTGTACGCCGATCAGGATCGCCAGGACTGCTGCGACCGCGGTGGCCGTCCGGCGCCGCCGCACCCGCCGGTGCGCCGACTCCCGTGCCGCGAAGCGCGGCCAGGGGTCCTCGGGCGTGGTCATCCTGGCCGCCTCACCGGCCAGGGCATCGTGCAGTGCTGTCGTGACGTGGTCGGTCATACCGGGTCCTCCTGCAGGCTGGTGGGGGCGACGTGGGCGCGGAGGCGGGCGAGCCCGCGGGACGCCTGGCTCTTCACCGAGCCGGTCGAGCAGCCGAGCGTGGCCGCGATGTCGGCCTCGCTCATGTCCTCGAAGTACCGCAGCACGAGGATCGCCCGGGTCCTCGGCGGCAGCCGTCGCAGCGCCGCGACGAGCTGCTGGCGGTCGTCGACCCGGCCGTACGGGTCGTCCGCCGGTGTGTCGTCGGCCGGTAGCAGCGGCACCTCGGCGAGGCGTTTCCGCCGGCGCCACGAGATGGCGGTGTTGACCATGGCGCGCCGTACGTACACCTCGGGCGCGTCGGAGCGCAGGATCCGGCTCCACCGCCGGTGCGCCTTCTCCAGCACCGACTGCACGAGGTCCTCGGCGACGCCGCGGTCGCCGGTCAGCAGGAACGCGGTGCGGGTCAGCGGCCCCCACTGCGCCGTGACGAACGACCGGAAGCCGTCATCGTGCTCACTCATGACGAGTACGACGCCTTCCGTGCCCAATCCGGTTGAGCGCGGCCGCTCTTGACACCAGAAGTGTTATCGCTAACATTTTCGGAAAGTCACGCATCGACGGGCGTCCGCCACCCGGCCGTCGATGACGCCCCTTCGTCGTCATGCGCAGTGATCGGTCGTCCGCGCCGCCAGGCCGCGCGGCGGCTGTCCGCGGCGCTCAATGTGAGCGCTCACAAGCATTCCCGCAGAGAGGTCTGCCATCGTGCACCTTCGTCGTCGTACCTTCGTCCAGCTCACCGGGTTGTCGGCCGCGGCCGCCGCGGTCGGGGTCGCCGCCACGCCCCGGGCGGCGCTCGCGGCGAACAGCGCCTACGTCTTCGTGTACTTCACCGAGACGCCGAACATGAGCGGCGCCAACTACGGGCTGCACGTCGCGGTGAGCACCGACGGGCTCAACTGGGCGCCACTGAACCAGAACAACCCGGTCGTCACCCCGACCGCCGGCACGCTCGGGCTGCGCGACCCGTTCATCCTGCGCAAGCAGGACGGCACGTTCGTCATCCTCGCCACCGACCTCAACGGCACCGACTTCGGGCAGAACAACCAGTACCTGCACGTGTGGGACTCGGCGGACCTGACCAGCTTCACCGGCTACCGGCGGATCAAGATGCACAACCTGGCGACCCACACGTGGGCGCCGACCGCCTTCTGGGACGCCTCGCGCGGCCAGTACGGCATCGTCTACTCCGCCAACAACGGCAGCGACGTGTTCATGGTCAACTACACGTCGGACTTCCGGACCGTCAGCGCCAACCAGGTGTACTTCAGCCCCGGCTTCTCCGTGCTCGACGGCGACATCGTCGTGGACGGCTCGACGTTCTACCTGTACTACAAGAACCTCGCCAACGGGCTCACCTACGGCGCCCGCTCGTCCACCGGCGCCCCGAACAGCTACACCACGTACACCGCCGGGCTGAAGCAGGGCGGCTCGATGGAGGCTCCGATGCTGGTGAAGGCCAACAGCGGCTCCGGATGGTGGCTGTGGGGCGACTCGTTCAGCCCCGTCAACAACGACTACTACGCCTGGTCGACCAGCAACGTCGGCGGCGGCGCGTGGACGGTGCTCAACCAGCGCGACTACACCCCGCCGCTGAACGCGAAGCACGGCGCCATCGCGGGCATCACCACCGCCGAGTACAACGCGGCGGTCACCCGCTGGGGGCTGCCGGGCTGGGTGCGGCTCAAGTCGTCGAACTTCCCCGACCGGTACGTGCGGCACGCCAACAACGTCGCCCGGATCGACCCGTACCCGTTCGACCCGTACCAGGACCAGCTGTGGAAGCTGGTGCCCGGACTCGCCGACAGCACGGGCGTGTCCTTCCAGTCGGTGAACTACCCGACCCGCTACCTGCGCCACTACAACTACGAGCTGCGCCTGGACGCCAACGACAACACCGCCGCGTTCCGCGCCGACGCCACCTTCTTCCGCACCGCCGGCCTGGCCGACCCGACGTGGTCGTCGTTCCGCTCGTACAACTTCCCCGACCGCTACCTGCGGCACGCCAACTATGTGCTGCGCATCGACCCGCTGAGCGCGTCGTCGAGCGCCACCGACCGGCAGGACGCGACCTTCAAGGTCACCTCGTGAGACGGGTGCTGCTGCTGGCCGCGGCCGTCCTCCTCGCGGCGTTCGTCGCTCCTGTACGGGCTGAGGCCGGCCCGGCGTTCACGAACCCCTTGAACAGCTCGGGGCCCGACCCGTACATGACCTGGTACAACGGCAACTACTACCTGATGACCACCCCGTGGAGCGGCCCGCTGACGATGCGGAAGGCGCCCACGATCGCCCAGCTGAAGACGACGACACCCACGGCCGTGTTCAGCGCGCACGCCGCCGGACGGGACCGCAACGTCTGGGCGCCGGAGTTCCACCTGCTCAACGGCCCCAACGGGCAACGCTGGTACATCTACTACTCGGCCGGCAACGGCGACATCGAGGGCCAGCGGGTCCACGTGCTGGAGAGCGCCGGCCTGGACCCGATGGGCCCGTACACGTACAAGGGCATGGTCTTCGGGTCGAACAACTGGTGGGGGATCGACGGGAGCGTCGTCACCATCAACAGCCAGCTCTACTTCATGTGGTCCGGGGTGCCGACCGTCCTGTGGCGCGACAGCGACCCGCACATCTACCTCGTCGCGATGAGCGACCCGTGGACGGTCACCGGCGCCCGCACCGCCATCTCCGCGCCGATCCTGGACTGGGAGCGGCAGGGCACCCCGATGAACGAGGGGCCGGTCGCCATCCAGCACAACGGCCGCACGTTCATCACGTACTCCGCGAGCGCCTGCCAGGGGCCGGACTACAAGATCGGGCAGCTGACCTACACCGGCGGTGCCGTGCTGTCCGCGTCGTCGTGGGTGAAGAAGTCCACGCCGATCTTCCAGCGCAACGACGCCGCCGGCGTCTACGGCCCGGCGCACCACGGGTTCTTCAAGTCCCCGGACGGCACCGAGGACTGGATCGTCTACCACGCCAACGCCGCCGCCTCCGACGGCTGCGGATCCACCCGTACCACACGGATCCAGCGCATCAGCTGGAACGCCGACGGCAGCCCGAACCTCGGCGTCCCGGTCGCCACGGGGACCGTGCTCGCGCCGCCGTCAGGTGAGCCCGCCGGGCCCGCAGTGACGACGTGGCGGCTGCAGTCCTACAACTTCCCGGACCGCTATGTGCGGCACGCCGACTACGACGCCCGCATCGACCCCAACGTGAGCCCCGCCGCGGACTCGCAATGGCGGATCGTGCCGGGGCTGGCCGGCGGCGCCGGCTATGTGTCGCTGGAGTCCACGAACTTCCCCGGCTACTTCCTGCGCCACGCCAACTACGACTTCGCCCTCGTCCGCAACGACGGCAGCGCCGCGTTCGCCGCCGACGCCACCTTCCGGCAGGTGGCCGGCCTCGCCGACGCCGCCGGGGTGTCGTTCCAGTCGTACAACCACCCCGACCGGTACCTCCGCCACTTCAACTACCTGCTGCGCCTCGACCCCATCAGCACGGCGACCGCCCGCGCCGACGCCACGTTCCGGCTCGTCGCGTGAAGCGCCTCCTCACCCCGACTCTTAGGACCTCGATGCGAAGATTCCTCCACCGGGCGGTCGCGGCGCTGTTCACCGCGAGCCTGCTGTTCGCCTTCCCGAAGCCCGCCGCCGCGCTGGACCCGTTCACCGGCTACCTGATGGCCCACTTCACCGGTGAGTCGTCCACTGCCCAGCAGATCTACCTCGCCCACAGCAAGGACGGCCTGCGCTGGACCGACCTGAACAACGGCGGTCTCGTCCTGCGCTCCAACGTCGGCACCCAGGGCGTCCGCGACCCCGCGCTGGTCCGCTCGCCGGCGGGGGACCGGTACTGGATCATCGCCACCGACCTGTGCATCGGCTGCGGGCAGGACTGGCCGACGTCCATCAACAACGGCAGCCGCAACCTCGTCGTGTGGGAGTCCACCGACCTGGTCAACTGGTCCGCGCCGTGGCTGCTCAACGTCGCCGGTGCCATCCCCGACGGCCGCAACGCCTGGGCGCCCGAGGCGATCTGGAACCCCGCCACCAACGACTACGTCCTCTACTGGGCCACGAACGTGCCCCTGAACGGCGCGACCAAGCACCGCATCTACTACGCCCGCACCTCGAACTTCCGCACGATCACCACGCCGCAGCCGTACATCACGCGCCCCGGCAGCCAGGAGATCATCGACACCCAGATCGTCGAGGTCCCCGCCGGCGTCGGCAACTACCGCTACGTCCGCACGTCCGGCGACGGCCAGATCACCATCGAAGGCAGCAACTCGATCCTCGGCACGTGGACCACGCTGGGCAACCTGTCCGGCATCGGCCTCACCGGCTCCCAGGTCGAAGGCCCCATGTGGGTCAAGTTCAACACCGGCAACTCCTGGGCGCTCTACCTCGACCAGTACGCCTCGGGCCGCGGCTACCTGCCGGTGCTGACCGGCAACCCGTCCAGCCCCGCCGCCTACCAGCTCCCCGCGTCCGGCTCCTACAACATGGGCGGCACCAAGAAACGCCACGGCGCCATCCTCAACCTCACCGCCGCCGAGGAGAGCCGCGTCCTGGCCCGCTGGCCCAGCACCACGACGATCAACCGGCTCCAGTCGTACAACTTCCAGGACCGCTACGTGCGGCACGCCGACTTCGACGTCCGCATCGACGCCTCGGTCTCGCCCGCCCAGGACGCCCAGTTCCGCCTCGTCCCGGGCCTGGCCGGCACCGGCACCGTCTCCATCCAGTCCGTCAACTTCCCCGGCTACTACCTGCGCCACTACAACTACGACTTCGTCCTCGCCGCCAACGACGGCACTACCACCTTCGCCGCCGACGCCACCTTCCGCCAGGTCGCCGGCCTCGCCGACGCGTCCTGGACGTCTTTCCAGTCGTACAACTTCCCCGACCGGTACATCCGCCACAGCAACTACCTGCTGCGCATCGACCCGGTCACCACCGCCACCGCCCGCGCCGACGCCACCTTCCGCATCACCACGTGAGACCGGTGGCCGGCGCCCCACCGCCAAGGGGCGCCGGCCACCGCCCGTAAGGTTGCCCGGTGCCTGCCGAACGGTTCCGCATCGCCGCCGCTGTGTACGGCATCCTGCGCGACGACGACCGGGTGCTGCTGCTGCGGAGGGCGGGGACGACCTTCCGGCACGGGCAGCTGAGCCTGCCGGCCGGGCACCTCGACGGCGGCGAGGACGCGCGCGCCGGGCTCGTGCGGGAGCTGCGGGAGGAGCTGGGCATCGAGGCCGACCCGAGCGGCTGCCGCCTGGCGCTGCTCATGCACACCGCCCCCGAGGACGCCGACGACCAGGAGTACTTCCACCTGTTCTTCACCGTCGACCGGTGGACCGGCGACCCCGTCATCAACGAGCCCGGCAAGTGCAGCGAGCTGCGCTGGGCCGACGCCACGAACCTGCCGCCCGACGTCGTCGACTACGTCGCCGAGGCCCTGACCGCCATCGCCCGCGGCGAGACCCTGGCGCTGCGCGGCTGGTGACGGGTCCCGTAGGGTCGTTCTGTGACCGTTGTGGGCATGGATGCCGACTGGGCCTGCGGGCGGTACCTGGACGGCCTGCTCCACGGCTCCGCACCCGACCGCGCCGAGCTGGTCGCCGGCATCAGGGAAGGCGCGGCCCAGCACGCGCTCCGGTCCGCGGGCTACCCGGTGGCCGAACGCGTCGACCTCGCCCGCGATCTGGCGTTGTGCTGTGACGTCGACCGGTCGGCGTTCGCCATGGTCGGCGAGCTCCGCGACGGCCAGGTCACGCTCGCCGCCGTGCCCTGCTGAACAGCCGGCGGGCCGGCATAGAGCGGCTTCCATGCCGACCGGCATCGAGCGGCTTAACTGTCGGCCGGCATCGAGAGGCGTGGCGCGCTCAGGTGGTAAGGGCGGCGGTGAGGAGGGCCTGGGCGGTCCGGCGTACGGTCTCGGCGGCCTCGTCGCGGGTCTGACCGGCGATGTCGGTCAGCCAGATGAGGGTTTCGATGCCGGTCGCGGACCTGATGGCGACCGCGAGCGCGCGGAGGTCGACGTCGGGGCGGGTGTCGCGCAGCGGTGCGAGGGCGTCCTCGATCCAGCCGATCGCCCGGCCCTGCCGCAGCGCCGTCCGGCCGCCTGCCTCTTCGAGGGAGAGCCGCAGCGAGGTGCGCAACTGTGGCTCCCAGTCCATGTTGTACCGGCTGAACGCGGCCATGAACGCGTCGAGCCGTGCCCGGGGCTCCCGCGGTGCGTCGGGGCCGAGCAGCGAGTCCGGCGAGATCTGCGGGTGGGCCGCCATGAGCAGCGAGCGCTGGTTGGCGAAGTAGCGGTACGCGGTCGTGCGGGACACCCCGGCCCGCTCGGCGGCGTCCTCGACCTGCGGGGTCGAGCCCTCCGCGAGCAGCTGACGGGTCGCGTCGACGAGTGCCTGCCGGGTCCGTGACTTCTGCTGCGTCCTGCCTGTCGTCTCATATGGTACCGCCATGCTCATCATGGTACCGTAGTCCCATGAACGGTCAGGACCCGGTCGTCACCGACCCGAATCTGTACAGCGTCCTGTTCGAGAACGAGCGGGTGCGGGTGCTCCAGTACCGCGACCACCCGGGCGACAGGACCCACCCGCACCGCCACCCCGACAGCGTCATGGTCACGCTCAGCGCCTTCCAGCGCCGCGTCTCCAGCGGCGACCGCCACGCAGACATCGAGCTGCCCGCCGCCCAGGCCCGCTGGGTCGGCGCCCAGGAGCACACCGGGGAGAACATCGGCACCACCGACACCCACGCCGTCTTCATCGAGCTGAAGGAGCCGGCCGCCAACCCGTCCTCTGGACCGGCCCAGCTCGGCCCGTCCAACCACTGACCGCGTCGCGTCAGTCCTCGTCTGCCGCCCTGGCGTCGTGGACCGCGATGCACCGTGCGGCCAACCCGGCGATGTCCGGGTCTTCGGTGTAGATCGCGGTCCAGATCTCCTCTTCGAGGGCGATCGCCTCGGCCTCCCAGGGCGCCGGCGTGCCCGTGTTACCTGCCTCTCGCCACGCGGCGGCGCACCGCGCGACGTAGGCGGCCCCGTAGATCCGGAACATCGATTCGTCGGGCCGGAACGTCCAGGGTCGTGGTTCGTCGAACCGTCCGAAGCCCAGCGCCCGGACCACGGCGTACACCATGTCGTAGGCGTCGCCGTCGGCGGACAGTGCGGCCGGGATCGCGCCGATCGACGGGCGGAGCCCGCTGGACTCCGCCCAGCGCTGAAGGTCGGCGATGACGTCGTCGACGCTCCGTGCGGGCGGATCGGGAAAGTGGTCGAACGTCTCGCACCGCGGGCTGGGCTTCCGCAGGTGGAAGTGCGAGTGCGCGCCGTCGGGCGACATTAGGTAGACGTTGGCGCAATAGCCGTCGCTGACGTGTGCGCCGAACACGGGGCCGCCGGTAGCCGCCGCGAGCCGCCCGGCCGCCGCGGCGACGTCGGGCGTGTCCCATCCCTGCGTCTCCACGAGCTGCCAATCGCCGCCCAGCGACCGCAACTCCCAGTGCCTGTAACCGAACCCGGCCATCGCCGGCTCGAGGGTGAGCAGCCCCGGCGCCGCCGCGACGACGATCGAACCCCAGAAGTCCACCACCAGCATGGTAGATGCCGGTCGATCAAAGAATCACCGTGCGTCATGGACTGCGCTGGCGATGTCCTGCCGCAACAACGCGGCGGCTTCCTCGCGGTCGCACAATGTCGCCGGTAGTGCTGCCGACACTTCCACCAGGGCGCTGCGTGAACAGGCCACCGGCCGATCAACCGCGCCGCCCCACCAGTCGCTCATCGTCCGAATCCCGCCACGACCGACATGCTCCCAGAGCTTCAACGACTCATACGTGGGGCGGCTCGCGGAGGCCGACGCAGTCGTGGTCCCAGAAGGTGGCCGAGTAGACGAACGTGCCGGTCATCCAGGGCTCGTAGGCGGACAGTCGCACGACCTGGAAGCCCTGGTCGGGGATGCGCAGGGACGGCTTGCGGAAGCCGTGGTCGCCGGCGGGGGCGAAGCCGGCGCGGGAGTAGTAGCCGGGGTCGCCCTCCAGGAACACCAGCGGGACGCCGCGCTCGTCGAGCCGGCGCAGGCCGGCCTGGATGAGGGCGGCGCCGATCCCGCGGCGCTGCCGGTGCGGCGCGACGGCGAGCGGGCTCAGCGACTGCACCGCGACCAGCCGGTGCGGGGCGTCCAGCAGGCAGCGGCTGAACATGACGTGCCCCGCGATCTCGCCGTCCTCCTCGGCCACCAGCGAGAGGGTGGCGGGGTCGTCGCGGCGGAGGGCGTCCACCAGGCCGGCCACCGTGCCGCCGTGCCCGCCGCCGAAGGCGGCCCGGTGCAGCGCACCGACGGCGGCATGGTCGCTGGGCTGCTCGGTGCGGATCGGCATGGTCGGCAACGTAGCGGCCCGCACCCCACCACGCCTACGGATTTTCAGCGCAGCTCGACCTGCACGCCGTCGTCGGTGAGCCAGGAGACCAGGCGGTCGAAGGTGATGGCCTCCCTCCAGGCCTTGCGGTCGTAGCCGGGGACCAGGTGGGTGCGGGCGACCTCGGCGTCGTGCCAGACGAGGCGGAAGCCGGGGGTGGCGCCGGCGTCGCCGGTGACGCACTCGTGCAGCAAGAAGGCGTCGCCGCCGAACCAGCCGCCGGGGCCGTTGATCGCCTCGCCGATCGCGCAGTAGAAGGCGTCGTAGTCGGTGACGTGCCGGCCGTCCAGGTGGTACACCGTGCCGTCGGGCTTGTCCGGGCGTGGATCCGGTGCGCCAGGGCGGCCCGCACCCAGAGGTAACGGTCGCTGCGCTCCAGTCCGGCCCACTCGTTGGGCCCGGCCGGACCACCGGCGCGCCACATGTCGTAGAGCGGCCGTTGATTGGCCGCCAGGGGTGCCTCGAGCCGCGCGTCCAGCTCGACGTCGACCAGGCCGTCGCCCAGCGCGGACGGGCGCGTCGCCACGACGTCGCCGTACACCCACTGGTCCAGCACGTGGACCGTGCCGTCGACGCGGACGTGCGCGAGCTTGGCGTTGAGCAGGCCGGAGGGGGCGGCGCGGCAGCCCAGCAGGGTCAACGGCGGACCCGGCGGGCAGGGGTCGGGCCGCTCGTGGAACACGCCCGCGACGTCACGGCAGTCGCCGGCCGGCAGAAGCTCCTCCGAGCCGTCCGGCGCGGGCCAGACGGTGAGCCGGTAGCCGGAGACGGCCGGCGCGCGGGTGCCGCGGTCGTTGTTGAGCTCGTCGCTGCGATGACCCTCGAGCTCGACGTCGAGGAGCCCGTCGGCGGCCGGCGTGTGGCCGACGACCCGGACGTCCAGCAGTTCCTCACCGGTGTTGTAGCAGGTCGTGCAGTTGGCGAGCCCGGAGCACAGGGCGTGGGCGCCTTGGAGGTAGACGTTGCCGAGCCAGGCGGGGCCCGTGCCGTCGACCGCGGCGCGCAGCGGGCCTTCCGGCGCGCAGCCCAGCAGCGTGTACCGCTCGTACACCGGCGGCACGGGAAACACGCGATCGGTGAACAGCCCGTCGATGTCGCCGCACTCGGCGATGACGGCGTCGGTGTCGTAGTCGAGCAGGCGCCAGCGGGAGGGGGTCGGCACGTCGTCACCCTATCCGGTGGCCCGCAGATGAAATCTTCGTGCATCCATTGATATCAGTGGATCGGATGGATAGCCTCGACGGACTCACGCCGACGGGGGAGGGCGACCGGATGATGCGGCCCAGGGTTGCACCCTGCTGCGGTGGTGACGAGCAGCCGGCCGGCGGTCTCAGCCGCCGCGGTGTGCTGCGCGGGGCGGCGCTCGCGGCGGGCGGCGGCGTGATCGTCGGCCTGCCCGGCACCGCGTACGCGGCGCCGGTGATCGACAATCCGTTCGCCGGGTACACCATCACGCAGACGTGGGCGCAGCACCGCGCGAACGGGTCGCTCGGCGGGATCGACTTCGCCATGGCGGTCGGCACCGGACTGCCCGCCTGCGGCGCCGGCACGGTCACGAACATCCCGAACAACGGCACCGGCGGGCACACCGTGACGATCGCCCACGCCGACGGGTACAAGAGCCAGTATCTGCACCTGTCGGCGTTCGTCCTCGCGAACGGCGCGCCGGTGGCCCGCGGTGCGATCGTCGGCCGGTCCGGCGGCGCGGTCGGCGCGCCCGGGTCCGGCTCCTCGACCGGCCCGCACCTGCACTGGCACATGATCGAACCGGGCGGCACCCGGATCAACCCGCTCGAATACGTCGCGCAGCATCCGCCGGCGGGTGCGCTGCCGAAGACCGCCACCGAGACGACCGGCACGCCGGACGTGACGTGCTACAAGCGGATGCAGCACTGGCTCCGCCTCACGAACGGCTACACCGGCCCGATCGACGGCGTCCCCGGCACCGCCACGTACGCCGCCCTGCAGCGGGCGATGCGCGGCTACGGGTACACCGGACCCGTCGACGGCGTCATGGGCGCCAACTCGTGGCGTGCCGTGCAGAACCTCGCCGCCGGCTACGGGTACACCGGTCCGCTCGACGGCGTGATGGGCCCCAACTCGTGGCGCGGCTTCGCCCGGTTCCTCAACCAGGACGCCTGGGACTGATCAACCGGCGTGCTGCCGCAGGAACGACGTGATCAGGTCGTCGACCTTCGAGGCCTGGCCGCCGCCGAGCAGCCCCGTGCCGTGCTCCGCGCCGATCGGCAGGAACGCCTCGTGCGCGACGGACTGCGGGGCGGTGGCGGCGAACTGCTGGGCGGCCTCGGCGAACGGGTGGTCGTTCTCCGCCGCGAGGAACAGCGCCGGCGACTTCAGCCGCGGCACCGCATCCGCGGCCGAGATGCCCGCGAACAGCTGCGGTGCCGACAACGTGATCACCGCGGCCGGCGCCGGCGTCAGCGCGACCGCGGCCGCCAGGGATGCGGTGCCGCCCTTGGAGGCCCCCATCAGCACGATGGTGTTCGCGCCTCTGGTACGCAGGTGCGCCGCGGCCGCGGTCACGTCGTCGTCGAGGCGGTCGTCGCCGGCGTGCGGGCCGGATCCGCCGTCGCCGGCGAAGTCGAACGCGAGGACCCGGTATCCCCGTTCGGCGAGGCGCTTGCCGTACGGCAGCCACTCGCACAACGACGACTCGTTCTGGTGCGCGAGGACGATGCCCTTCGCCCCGGTGCCGAGCTCGACACCCACCAGCTGCGTGCCCGCCGGCGTGGCGAACCGCACCTGCTTCCCGGCCGCCGCGAGGTCGGCGCAGTCCGCCCCGGCCTTGATCTCGGCAGCGGACGGCGCCGCCGCGGGCGAACCGTCGGAGCACGCGGTGACCAGCAGCAGGCCGAGCAGCGGCAGCGCGAAGCGGCGCATGGAAGACCTCCTTGGGAGCGCTCCCGGAGATGGTACCGGCGGCGCCGGCGCCACGATGCCCCGTATTGGATACTGCCGGGCTTCGACGGAAGAATTCGACGGACCCAACTTCGGCGGCATGACGACAGGGATCGATCGCCGCACCGTCCTGCGCGGGCTGGCCTGCTGCTGGAGCGGGAGTTCGGCGCGGGCCTCGGCGGCCGCACGGTCCTGGCGCCCGCGCCGGAGAGCCGGGCGGGCACGGTGCAGGCGGCGGGCGGCGTGCTGGCCGTCGAGCGGTTCGCCGTCCGCCGCCGATGAGTCTGCGCACGCTGTTCGGTCACAACCCGACGGTGTTCGAGGCGCGCGCCGTCGGCGACGTCGTCGTCAACGGCGCGCAGCTCCCGGCGGTCGGCTACTGCTGAGCGAGATTGTGAGCAAGGTCGGCGAACGGGCCCGGCACGGCGGCCAGCGCGTGGTGGGTGCCGGACTGGACGAGGCGGCCCGCGGAGAAGACCAGGATGCGGTCTGCCGTCTCCGCGGTGAGCATCCGGTGGGCGATGGAGATCGTCGTCCGGCCCTGGGTCAGGACCGCCAGCGCCCGCTGCACCGCGACGTCGGTCGCGGGGTCGACGCCGGACGTCGCCTCGTCCAGGATGACGAGGTCCGGGTCGACGAGCGCGGTGCGGGCCAGCGCGACCAGCTGCCGCTCGCCCACGGAGAGCCGCTCGCCGCGCAGGCCGACCGGGGTGTCCAGGCCCTGGGGCAGGGTGGCGGACCAGTCGCCCAGGCCCAGGTCGTGCAGGACCCGCAGGGCGTCGGCCGGCGAGGCGGTGGGCCTGCCGATGGTGATGTTGTGCCCGACGGTGCCGTCGAACAGGAACGGGTCCTGCGGGACGATGACGACCCGGCCGGCCAGGGAACCGAGCCGGTCGAGCGGCACGCCGTTGAGCAGGATCGCGCCCGCCGCCGGCTCGAGGCGGCGGGTGAGGAGCTTCGCGAACGTGGACTTGCCGGAGCCCGTGCGCCCGACGACCGCGACGTGCGAGCCGCGCTCGACGGTGACGGTCAGGTCGTGCAGGACGAGCGGGCCGTCGCCGTAGCGGGCCGAGACGTGCGAGACGCGGACGTCGACGGGGCCGGGCGGGAGCGGGGCGCCGTCGGAGACGGCGGCGCTCGGCGTGGTTGCCAGCGCCGTGGCGCGGCGCCAGCCGGTGAGGGCGTTCTGCGCCTCGCCGAGGCTCTGCACCAGAAACTGCAGCGGGCGGACGAAGAACCCGACAAGGAACACCATCGCGACGACCTGCCCCGGAGTGAGCGGGCCGCCCGACAGCGCCCACCACACGCCGCCGAGCAGGACCGTGACGGTCATCGTGGAGATCGCGAGCTCGCCGAGCGCGTTGTTGGAGTGCAGCGGCGCGAGGGTGCGGATCAGGCTGTCCCGGGCCCGGTCGACGGCGGTGTCGAGCTGCCCGCGGGTGCGGGCGGCGGTGCCGGTGGAGCGGATGACCGGCGCGCCCAGGACCGCCTCCGTCACCGCGCCCTGCAGGTCGGCCAGGTCGCGGCGGGCCCGGTCGTACCGGCGGGCGATGACCCGGTGCATGCCGAGCAGACCGGCGAAGGCGATGGCCGCGATGACGAGCACGGGCACCGCGAGCTGCCAGCTGTACGCGAGCATGATCACGGTGGCGATGACCAGCTGGGCGACGTTGCTGAGCAGCTGGATGCCGCCGCCCTGCGCGAACGTGGTCACCTGGTCCACGTCGCTGGTCAGCCGCGCGGTCAGGTCCGCGCTCGACCTCGTGTCCGCGTCGGCGGCCGCCATGTCGTGGACCCGGCGCAGCCCCGCGCGGCGCAGCTCGGCGAGGGTCCGGCCGATGTGGTCGTGCAGGCGCCGGTTGAGCACGATCGACGCGGCACCCGCGACGACGACGGCCGCGGCGCCGACGGCGACAGCGGGCACGACGGTCGCGGGGGAGAGGCCGGCGTCGACGGCGTGCTGGACGCTCAGCGGCGCGATCACCCGGCCGGCGCCGGCGAGCAGCGCCAGCGCGCCGAACCCCAGCAGGCGTCGACGGTCAGCCGCGGTCACCGCCGACCACCTCCTCGTCGTGGTCGTAGGCGTTGACGATCCGCCGGAAGTCCTCGACGTCGTGGAGCTCGGCGGGGGTACCGGCGGCGACGACCCGGCCGCCGTGCAGCAGCACCACCTGGTCGGCGATGTCCACGGCCCGCGGGCGGCTGGTCGCCAGCAGCACGGTCGGGCCGCCGGCGGCGATCGCGCGGAGGACGGCGGCCTCGACGCGTGGGTCGAGCGCGGAGGTGACGTCGTCCAGGACGAGCAGCCGGGGCCGGCGCAGGACCGCGCGGGCGAGGCAGACGCGCTGTCGCTGGCCGCCGGACAGGGTGGCGCCGCGCTCGCCGACGACGGTGTCGAGCCCGTCGGGCAGCTCCCGGACGGCGTCGTCGACGGCGGCGTAGCGCAGCGCCTGCCAGAGCTCGTCGTCGGTGAACGGGGCGCCGAGGCTGAGATTGTCGCGGATGGACTCGGCGAACAGGAACGACGTCTGCGACACGACGGCCACGTGCCGCGGGACGGTGCCCGGGGCGAGGTCGCGCACGTCCACGCCGTCGAGGCACACCGTGCCGCGGGTCGGGTGGTCCTGCCCGCCGGCGAGGTCCAGCAGCGTCGTCTTGCCCGCGCCGACGGTGCCGACGACGGCCGTCACCGTGCCCGGCCGCAGGGTCAGGTCGACGCCGTCGAGCAGCGTCTGGCCGTCGCGGACCACCGCGGCGCCGCGGATCTCCACACCCAGCGGGTGCGGGCCGGCCAGCGTGCGGGTGCCGCCGCCGATGGAGGAAGGGTTGTCGAGGACGGCGTCGACCCGGGCACGGCCCGCCTCCGACATCGGCAGCATCGACAGGAACCGGCTGATGACGTTCAGCGGGATGGCGACGGTGATCAACAGGTACACCACGCCGACGAGGTCGCCCACGGTGAAGCCGGTCCCGACCCGCGGCGCGCCGACGGCGAGGACGGCGAGCACCGCGGCGGTCGGCAGCAGCTCCAGCAGCGGGTCGAACACGGAGCTGACCGTCGCCATCCGCAGGTCCGCGATCCGCAGCCGCTCGACGGCGACGCCGAAGCGGGCGTCCTCGGCGGCACCGAGCCCGAGGCTGCGGACCACCGGCCCGCCCTCGATCGACTCGTGCGCGACCCCGCCGACCGTGCCGCGGGCCGCCTGCGCCTCCCTGGCCCGCGGCGCGAGCAGCCGCTGGTACACGACGTTGAGCGCGAGGACCAGCACGACCAGCACCAGCCCGACGAGCCCGAGGGCGGGGTCGCGGACGAACAGCTCGGTGAGGGCGAGCAGCAGCATGAACACCATGCCGAGCGCGAAGTACGCGAACTGCGTCGGCGACCACAGCGCGTCCACATCGGACATGGCGCGCGAGAGCAGCTCGCCGGGGGAGCGTCGCCGGAACCAGGCGGCCTCGCGCTCCAGGTAGCGGTGCACGACGGCACGCCGGGTCTCGGCCTGTGCGTGGTACTGGACCCGGCCGGTGGCGAGCCCCCGCACAAGGATGGTGCCCCACCGGACCAGCGAGACGCCCATGATGAGGCCCGCGCTGGTCCACCAGACCCGCGCGGGGACCGGCTCGTGCGCCAGGGCGGGCACCACGAGGCGGTCGGTGGACCACCCGACCGCGGCGGCGGCCACCACCATCGTCGCGCCGTTGAGCAGCCCGGTCGCGGTGGCGAGTGCGGCGGCCGCGGGGTTGGCCCGGGCGCCGGCGATCTGGGCGAGGAGGGCGGAGCCGCGCCGAATGTCCGGAAGCGTCATGCGCGCAGGAGGGGCAGCAGCTGCTCGCCCTGCCGCTTGATCTCCGGCAGGTACGGCGTGTCCGACAGCACGAAGTGCGTGATGCCGAGGTTCGCGTACCGGCGCAACGACTTCGCGACGTCCTCGGCGGAGCCGACGAGCCAGGTCGTGCCGGCACCACCGCCGCCGTACCGTCCGGGCGCGGTGTACAGGTTGTCGTCGAGGATGTCGCCGCGGGCGGCGAGGTCCAGCAGTCGCTGCTGGCCGACGGCCGGGTGCCGGTTCGGGTCGGCGACGCCGCCGTCCGCCGCCATCTGCGCGACCTTCGCCTCGGCGTCCGCCCACGCCTGCTCGGTGGTGTCGCGGACCAGGGTGGTGATCCGCAGCCCGTACTGCAGCGGCGCGTGCTCCCGGCCCAGGCGCTCGGCGAGCCCGTTGAGCCGGTCGATCCGTTCGGCGACGCCGTCCAGCGGCTCGCCCCAGAACAGCTGCACGTCCGCCTCGGTGGCGGCGACGGCCTCCGCCGCGGGGGAGGCACCGCCGAAGTACAGCCGGGGGTGACGCGCGAGCGGGCGGGGCACCACGGTGGCGTCGGTGACGGTGAAGTGCTCGCCGTGGTAGGTGACGCGCTCCTCGGTCCACAGCCGTCGGACGATCTGGAGGAACTCCTTCGTTCGGCTGTAGCGGTGCGCCTGGTCGCCCTCGCTGTCCCCGTACGCGGCGAGGTTGTCCTTGCCCGACACGATGTTGACGAGCACCCTGCCGCTGCTGAGGTGGTCGAGGGTCGCGGCGGCGGAGGCGAAGTTCGCCGGTCGCCAGTAGCCGGGGCGGACCGCGATGAGCGGCCGGAACGTGGTGGTGCGCGCGGCGAGCGCGGTCGCGACGGTGAACGTGTCGGGCCGCCCCCATCCGGTGCCGATGAGCGCTCCGCCCCACCCGTGCGCCTCGAGCGCGAGGGCGTGGCCGGTCAGGGTCTCGAGGCTGTTGTGGCCGGCGCCGGCGTCGTCGCCGCGGTGACCTGGGCGGACCTCGTTCGGGATGTACCAGAGGAACTCGGCGGCGGTCGCTGTCATCGATCTCCTTCAGGTGCACCTGTGGCCCGCGTCACGATGCAAATCCTATCAATCCCATAGGTACAGTAGAGTCGACATGGGAGTGAGGCCGGTCTCGATTTCCCGACATTCATGGAGGGATCACCGATGACCTACACCGCCGCCGACGACCGGTACGCCACCGCGGAGTTCCGCAGGGCCGGCCACTCCGGCCTGGACCTGCCGGTGTTCTCCTTCGGGCTGTGGCAGAAGTTCGGCACCGACCACCCGTTCCAGACCCAGCGCGACATCGTGCTGCGCGCCTTCGACCTGGGCATCACCCACTTCGACAACGCCGACCGGTACGGCCCGCCGCCCCGCGCCGCGCAGCAGCTCTTCGGCCGGATTCTGCAACGCGACCTCGCCCCGTACCGCGACGAGCTGATCCTGTCGACGAAGGCCGGCAACCCGATCGGGGCGAGCCCGTACCTGCGCGGCGCTTCCCGCAAGTCGCTGCTCACGTCGCTGGAGCACAGCCTGCGCGACCTCGGCACCGACCACGTCGACATCTTCTACAGCCACAGCCCCGACCTCAGCACCCCGCTCGAGGAGACCGTCGGCGCCCTCGTCCGCGCTGTCGAGCAGGGCAAGGCGCTCTACGTCGGCGTGTCGAACTACGCCCCAGAGCGCGCCCACGAGGCCGCACTACTGCTGCGGCAGGCCGGCGTGCCGCTGCTGGTCCACCAGCCGCGCTACTCGATCTTCGACCGCCGGCCCGAGCTCAACGGCCTGCTGAAGCTCGCCGCGGAGGACGGCTTCGGCCTGGTCGTGTACTCGCCGCTGGCGCAGGGCCTGCTCACGGACAAGTACCTCGACGGCATCCCGGCCGGGGCGCGCGCCCAGGACGGCGCCTTCCTGTCACCGGGCGACATCGACGACACGTACCGGCGCCGCGCCGCCGCACTCAACCAGCTGGCCGTCGAACGTGGACAGTCGCTGGCGCAGCTCGCGCTGCAGTGGGTGCTGCGCCAGCCACAGGTCACCTCCGCGCTGATCGGCGCCAGCTCCACCTGGCAGCTGGAGCACAACGTGAAGGCGCTGGACTTCCCGGCGCTGACCGAACAGGAGCTCGCGCTCATCGACGAGCACGGCGTCCACGGCACGGGACTGCGGCTGTGATCAGCGCCGGCAACGGCCCGCACCTGCCTACGTCCGAGGAGATCCCGGTATGACGAGTGCCGCCATCCGATACGCCGACCCCGCCGCGACCCTCGGCGCGCTCAACGACGTCATCAACCTCCAGCTCGCGCACCGCTCCGTCCGGAGGTTCCAGCCGGTCGACGTCTCCGGCGAGACGCTCGCCGCGCTCGTCGCCGCCGCCCAGTCCGCGCCCACGTCGTCGAACCTGCAGCCGTGGAGCGTCGTCGCCATCCGCGACCCCGCGCGCAAAGCGAGGCTGGCCGTGCTCGCCGGCAATCAGGCGTTCATCGAGCAGGCGCCGCTGTTCCTCGTCTGGGTCGCCGACCTCGACCGCGCCCGCCGCCTCGCGGTGCGGGCCGGCACGGTCGTCGCCGCCACCGACTACCTGGAGACCACCGTCATCGGCTTCGTCGACACCGCGCTCGCCGCGCAGAACGCGGTCGTCGCTGCCGCGTCGCTCGGTCTGGGCACCGTCTTCGTCGGCGGGATCCGCAACCATCCCGCCGAGGTCGCCGCCGAGCTGGGCCTGCCGCCGCACGCGGTCGCGGCCTTCGGCCTCGCCGTCGGCGTCCCCGACCCGACGGAGCCGGCGGGCGTCAAGCCGCGCCTGCCGCAGGAGGCGGTGCTGCACCACGAGCGGTACGACGCCGACGCCGCGGACAAGCACATCCCCGTCTACGACGAGCGGCTCGCGGCGTACAACACCCGCTTCGGCCTGACGGGGGACTGGAGCAGCCGGGTGCTGGACCGCCTGCGCGGCCCCGAGTCGATGGCCGGCCGTCACCGGCTCCGGCAGGTCCTGGAGCGCCTGGGCCTGCCGTCCCGCTGACGCGCCGGTAGCATGCGCCGGGTGATCGAAGACCTGATCCGGAGGACGGCCGCCGATGACGAGGACGCGGCCGAGGAGCTGACCGCGATCGCGGCCGCCGACCCGCGGCGCCTGGTGCCGCACCACCCCCTGATGCTGGACCTCGACCTGCTGTGGCCGCCCACGCTGTACCGGGGAGCCGACGCCGGCGTCGTGGGCCGCGTCGTCGAGCGGGTCGACGGCGGGCAGACCCCTGACGCGCTCAACCATCTCCTGCTCGTCCTCGCGCACAGCGGTCATCCGCTCGCGGAGCAGGCGATGCGCCGCTGGGAGACCGCTCCGCCGGCCGGCTCGGCCGGGCTGCACACCGGTCCGCTGCGCTACGCGGAGCAGGCCGGCTGGACCGTCGCCCCTGACGGCACCCGGCGCTCGTTGTGCGGCGACGTCGCCTACGAGTGGCACCTGAGCCCGGCCCCGCCCGCGGCCGACGACGCGACCTGCCCGTGGTGCACGTCGCCGCTGTGGACGGCCGCCGACCTCGCCGAAGCCGGTGCCGCCCTGGCGCACACCGGCTGGGCCGGCCGCCTCGCCGTCCGGACCTGCCACTTCTGCTCCTGCTACACGACGCTCTACAGCGCCGTCACCCCCGACGGCGGTAGCACGTGGTGGACCGGCAACCAGCGCCCGGACCACATCGGCGCCGACGCCGGCCCGGAGGACCCGCCGGCGCTGCTGCCGGTCATGGGCCCGCAGCGGCAGAGCCCGTTCCAGGCGAGCGCGTGGAACGACGGCGGCTCGACGCTCGGCGGCCACCCCGAGTGGATCCAGGACGCCAACCACCCGGCCTGCCCCGGCTGCGGCGAGGTGATGGACTACGTCGGCCAGCTGTACGGCGGGGACCTCGACGAGTACGGGGAAGGCGCCTACTACCTGCACCTGCACGCGCCGTGCGGGTTCGCCGCGGTCAACTACCAGCAGAGCTGACGTCAGATCGGCTGCTCCCACGGCACCAGCTGGTGGAAGGCCCGGCCGAGGAGGAGCCGCAGGCCGGTCGCCTGCGCCGTCAGGTGCGGCAGTAGGGGTGTGGCCGGGTCGCGGGGAGCGGGCAGGTCCGCCGGGTCCAGCCCGCACAGCTCCAGCAGCGGCCCGGGGCGGTCTCCATCGAAGGCGGCGAGCGCCGAACGCAGCGCGGCCGGGTCTGGCGGGCACGGCTGATCGTCGCACCACCACTCGATCGTCAGCCAGTCCCCTGGAGACCACTGCAGCCCCTGGCGGAGCAGGTCGGTGTGGGTCGTCACGGGCGGGCCGAACATCCGGCCGAGCGCCGGGACCGCCGCCGCGAGGTTGGCCACGCCGCGCTCACGCCCCACCACCGGCGCGCAGACCGGCCCCCACGGTGTGTCGCCCACGCTGACGTCACCCGCGCGGAACAGGGCGAGCCACAGCAACGGCACCGCGTCGTCGGCCATCGCCGCGACCTGCTCGGCCTCGAAGTCCGTGTCCTGCTCCATCGGGTAGATCCCGGGCCGGCCGGCGGCGCACAGGTACACGGTCGTCGCGCTCACCAGGTGTACGCTACCGACCTGTGCAGCCGCCCGGGGATCGCGCCGCTGTTCGAGGCGAAGTTCCGGCAGACCTGCCTCTGGCTGCTCGGCACCGACCTGTTCGGCGGGGGAGGCGGATTCCCGATCCACCCGAACCTCCTGGCGCGGGCGCTGTCGGTCCCCGGTGTCGCCACGGCGCTCACGGCCGAGGTCGACGCGCACACCGCTGCTGCCGGCTCATCGTCCACGGACCGGTCCCCGACCGCCCCGGCCTGCGGGTGGTGGAGCGGACGCCGCTCGGCGGCTGGGGCACCGCCGGCACGGTGCGCCGGTTCGTCGACGTGCTCGCCGAGCGCGGGCCGGTCACCTGGCGACCCGAGTGGGCCGCGTCGTTCCCCTACCTCCCTGCCGAGACGGCGACGGTCCTGCTCACCGGGGCGACGTACTGCGCCGCCGCCGATGAGGTCACCGTGCCGCCCTCGTACCTGGAGGTGACGGGCCTGAGCGCGCCGGCCGCTCGTACGGCATCGGACGCCATCGCGGCGCTGCCGAAGGGCCGGCTGCTCCACCTGCTCAACGCCGCGATGCCGCTGGAGCCCGCTGCGCTGTGGGAGTCCGGCCCCGACACCGCCCGCCTCGCGTCCGCGTGGAGCGAGCCGTCCCCGACGCCCTACGAGTTCCAACCCTGGCTGGAGTGACCGATGCCGACCACCCCGCTACCACCCGTCGACGTCACGGCGCTGGTGCCCGCGCTCGCGGCGTACGCGCGGCAGGCCGTCCGCCTGCACCCGCGCCCCGGCGCCCCGACCGTCGCCGACAGCTCGCTCGGCGGCCCGCTCGCGTGGCCCCTCGGCGAGCCCTGGCCGTACTGTCACCCCGGCCGGTGGGACCACACCTTCGACGGCGCCCCGCACGCTCCGGTGCCGTACGTCCCGGTCCTGCAGATCTACGCCCGCGACGTCCCGCAACTGCCGTACCCGCCGGGGACGGACGTGCTGCAGGTCGCGTGGTGCCCGTTCGACCACGACCCGTACAGCGCCCCGGTTCCGCGCGTCGACTGGCGCGACAGCGCCGGGCTCGACCTGCTCGCGGCGATCCCCGCGCCGCACCACGCCAGCCCCCGTGCCACTGTGCCGAGCCCGTGCGTCGTCAGTCCCGAGCCGGTCCTCGAATACCCGAACTGGGACCTGCCCCGCGACCTGTACTACGCCATCCGGTCGGCCACCCGCCACGACTTCGACGCCGAGCTGTCCGTCGCCCCCGGCACGAAGCTCGGCGGCTACCCCAGCTGGTGCCAGCTCCCGGAGTGGCCGGCCTGCCCGTCCTGCGCCACCACCATGACCCACCTGGCGACGCTGGCGAGCTTGGAGCACGACCCCGGTCAGGAGCGCTGGCTGCCGGTCGAGGACCGCTCACCGACTTCGACGGCGGACCGCCTCCGCCAGCCGGCCGGCCTCATGCTCGGCGACGTCGGCAGCATCCACGTCTTCACCTGTACCGCCTGCCCGCACCGCCCGTACGAATCGGTCTTCCAGAACTCGTGAGGCACGCTTCAAGGGCGCGGCCCCGTCCAGGTAGGACGGGACCGCGCCTTACACCCCGCGACGGGTGGATTCGCGCGCCTCAGCTGCCTCAGCTGCTTCAGTTGACTCAGCTGACTCAGTTGACGAACACCAGCGGGCTGCCGGCGACGGTGGTGTCCTTCACCGGGCCGTAGGCGGCGCTGAAGTAGCCGTTCGGGAAGCACGCCGACGGGCCCGAGAAGCGGTTGAACTTCTGGTTCGTGAACGTGATGGACTGCCCGACGTTGTTCGCCACGCCCAGCACCTGGTTGAGGTCGGCACGGTAGACGCAGGTGATGGTGCCGAGGCCCGACGTGAGCTTCATGGTCGTCTGGATCGGGAATGTCGCGGTGCCCGTCACCTTGACCTGGTTGCTCGGCGGCGAGGTCACGGTCGTGGCGTACGGCAGGTTGTTCACCACGATGCTCTGCACCGCGGTGACGGTCGGGATGCCCGTAGGCGTGCACGACGAGAAGTTCTGCAGGGTCAGCGACTCGCCGGCGGTGCCGGGCGCGGGCACGTTGCTCGTCACGGTGGCGCCGAAGTTCGACACCGTGCACGTGATGAAGCTCGAGCTGCCCGGCGTGCTGTAGAACGTGGCCGTGGTGCCGGTCTTCAGCGGCGCGCTGACCGCGTCGCCGTTGGCCACGTTGGGGCCGCCGACGCTGACGGTGGTCAGCACGTTGACGGTCGCGGCGTGCGCCGCGGCGGGGAGCAGCCCGGCCGCCAGGACCGCGGTGAGCGCGGCGGCGGACAGGGTCCAGAGCTTGCGCATGGAGGGGCCTTTCTCGTGCGGGATTCCGCGGCCGTTCAGTGCGCGGACGCGGCGATGGCCTGCTTGAGGTCGCCGAGGCTCGAGTCGACGGCCAGCGACGTGTTCGTCTGACTGAACACGACGGTGTTGCGTCCGGCCGCGGCGGGCAGACCGAACACGGTGTTGATGACCCAGTCCAGCGAACCGCCGATGCCGCAGCCGTTGGCCACCGGCACCCTGACGCTGTTGTCCACCAGCGTCGCGCCGGAGAACGACACGACGAAGGCGCCGTAGCCGTTCGGGTCCGAGGCGAGGTCGATGACGCCGGCGTCCCCGGTGATCGGGCCGTTGGGCGGCGGCGGGCTGGTCGTGCCGGTGGTCGGGCCGAGCACGATCGGGCTGCTGTTCGAGCCGATGTAGCAGCGCAGCCCGAAGAGCGCGTTGAACAGGTGGAGCTTGATGGGCAGGCGGAACACCGGGGCGGGCTCGCCGGTGGCGAGCGGGATGAACTCGGTGATCGGCCCGGCCAGCTCGACCTGGGCGAACGCGCTGGTGACGCCGGGCAGGAAGTTGGCCAGCCCGGGGATCGGGACCTGCAGCGGCGACGAGGTCAGCGTCTTGCCGTCGGCGGACGGCACGGTGCTGAACACGTTGGCCACGGTGCCGTCCGGGAACTCGACCGTGGGTCCGCTCGCCGGCCAGTACACGCCGAACTGCAGCGTGATCGGCTGGGTGAGCGCGACCGTGGTGGAGCCGATCGTGACGCTGCCGCCGCGGGTCACCGAGATGACGCAGCCGACCTGCTGGTTGCCCGGGTCGGCGAGGACCGGGCTGGACAGCGGGCAGTTGCCCATCCCGGCGTAGATGCCGGTCGGCTTCGCGGCCGCCACCGGATGTGCACTTGCCGGGGTGCCGAAGACCGCGAGGACGCCGGCGGCCATCACCGCGGTCGCGGCGGACACACGTTTGGAGCGCATGGAACCTCCTGCTGGATTTCGGCGGGGTGTGACGAGTTGTAAACCCGTCGAGTATCTAACGTCAAGAAATCGGTCGGCGATGATCTGTTCATAGAGATCAAAACCGCCGGAGTTTTCAATCCGTGAAATACGTGCGACCAGGGTTGACCTGATCAATACCCGCGAGTAACTTCCGGGTGACTGCCGTCCGTCGAGTGCGTGGAGGTCCCGCCATGACCCAGGCCGAAGATCAGGAAGAACAGCCGCAGGGAAAAACCCGCTGGCGCCGATTCGCATTGACCATGGGCATTTCCACCGCAGTCACCGCCGCCCTTGTGGTGCTCACCGGGCAAGGCGTCATCGCCGCCTCCTTCTCGGTGTCCGGGCTGCCGTTCGTGGTGACCGCGGACGAGCTGCAGGGCACGGGCTTCGAGCAGTACGCGGTGCTCGACACGATGGAGCCCGGCAGCCCCAACGAGGGCGACACCGGGGGTCAGCTGATCCTCATCGTCTCGGCGGTCGACAACGCCAAGCTGACCAATCTGTGCCAGAGCATCAACCTGGGCGGGACGAACCTGAAGCTGACCGCGGGCGACGCCCAGCATCCGGTCACCGCCACCAAGCTCATCGTCGACTCCGACCTCATCTCCGGCGACGCCAGCTTCACCTCGATCGACATCGGCCAGGACGCCAGCACGCTGACCCGGGTGCCCGGCGCCACCGGCGGGATCGGCATCTTCGGCCAGCAGGCCGAGACCGTGCGCATCCAGCACCTGCGGCAGAACAACTACGCCACCACGGCCGCCACCTTCATCCTGCCCAACCTGCACATGAGCTTCAGCGACGAGGGCTGCTGAGTTGCGCCGCTCCTTCCGTCGCTGGCGGAGCAGCAGGCCCTTCTGGGGCGGGCTGTTCATCGTCGTCGCCGCCGTGGAGATCTTCCTGACGGTCAAGGCCCCGCTGCCGGTGGTGCTGCACATCGGCATGCAGGGCCTGGCCGGCTATCTCGTGCCCATCATCATGCTGCTGTGCGGGGTGCTGCTCTGGTTCAGCCCGGAGAACCGCACGTTCTACTCGATCCTGGCCCTGCTCATGGCCTTCGCCTCCTGGGTCACATCCAACCTCGGCGGCTTCCTGATCGGGCTGCTCCTAGGCATGATCGGCGGCTCCCTGGCCTTCTCCTGGCAGCAGGTGCCGCCACGAAAGCCCGCACCCGCTCCGACACCGCCCGACGCGGACGCCGCCGCCGAACCGGACGCGCTCCCGGCCGACCCGGACCACGCCGCCGACACGTCGCGGGAGGCCGAAACGCGCTGAGTGGTAGCCGGCCCACGATGATCGAGAAGCCGCACGCGTGCCATCCACCGGCATCGGACGGCACGCGAAGACTATGTCCAGATGGGTCTGCCGCGAAGCTCGGTGACGCCGGCGATCCGGCGTGGCCATCGGCCCGAACGGGCTGAGAAGTGTCACGAAGTCAACGAACTGACCGCGACCGTACGTTCCGAGCAGGACCTTGTAGTCGTCCGGCAGGGCCAATCCGAGCGCGGCCTGGACCCGGTCCCAGTCGCCGGTGGCATCGACGGGTCGGGCCGGCGGCGGCACGAGCCGCGTCAGCCTGGCTATCGACACGCGCGGACCACATCAGCGTCGTCTCCGCTGCCCACGACGCGGTGCCGGGTGCTCAAGTCGACAGATGGCAGCAGCTGAGCCTCCGGTTTGTGGAATTGTCTACTCCATGACCGATCTGAATGCGGAGCATGCCCGGCGGGCGATCGTCGAACACACCCGGCGGTTGGCGGAGTCAGCCACCGCGGCCGGGCCTGACGCCGCCGTGCCGACAGCGCCGGATTGGACCATCCGTGACCTGGTCGGGCACGTGGGTCAGACCCAGCACTGGGTCGCGGAGATCATCGAGCGGCGCATCACCGACCCCACGCAGCTGCCCACGGAGATGGCCGCGCTCCCGGCCGATCCCCGCGAATGGCAGGCGTGGCTGTCGGAGTCCGCGCAGCGGGTCGCGAGCGCATGCTCCGACGACGCGCTCGACGCGCCGGTCTTCAACGCGGCGGGCGACGAGCGGACCGGGACGCGCTTCTGGATGTTCAGCATGCTCAACGAGGCGGTCGTCCACGGCTTCGACGCGGCGGCCGCGGCGGACCGGCCGGTCGACATCGACGCCGGCATCGCGGCCGCGCTCATCAGCAACCACCTCGCGATGCTCACCTCCCCGACGTGGGAGATGCGGCGGCCCGAGTCCGCCCACGCCCTCCGCGGCACCGGACAGACCCTGCAGTGGCTGGCCACCGACACCATGGACGGCACAGGCGCCTGGTTCGTCGAACGGCGTCCCGACGGCGCGACGTGGAAGCTCGGAACCCAGCAGGCCGATGTGACGATGACCGGCCCGGCGGGATCGCTGCTGCTGACCCTGACCCGGCGACTCGCTCTCACCGACCACGACGCCACCGGCATCAGCATCGACGGCGACACCGGCCTCGCCCAGCACTGGCTCGACCACACCGCCCACGTGAGCGGCTGACCGGCACCGACCGGCCTGCCCATATGCTCTACGGCGCCGGTGACCGGACGGCTCGGCGTGAGTGTGGCCTGGACCGTGGGAGATGGAGTGGGCGAGCAGGACGTCATCTACGTGGTTCACCCCGACCCGGTCGCTCGGGGGCGGGAGAACTACATCGCCCACGCCGATCTCGGTGCATTCGGTTTGCCCGGTCAGCTTGAACAGCTGTGGCTGAAGCCGCTGGAGGACGGCGACTGCCGTCCTGGCCGTCAGGAGAAGGCGTCCTTCAAGCCGTCGACGGTCAGCGGAACATAGGGTTCGACCGTCTGCACCTGGAACATCCGGGCGATTTGCATGGCAAACCGCCACACGATCTGGGCGTACGTGTGGTCGAGGCGGAGCGTCATGAGGCCGAAGAGCCCCTCCGCCTGGTGCTCGCGCCGCGCCTCCGGATCGAGATCTGCGCCGAATACGTAGCCGGCCACCGCTCCGTTCGGCAGCACCAGAAGCTCGTTGACGTTCATCGCCAGGTCGTCGAAGAACCGCCGCACGTGGCGGATCACCGCCACCATCGAGGGCGAGAACATCTCCGACGAGACTGTCCGCCAGGCTCTCGAACGGTTCGGGTAGCCGGCGGTCACTCGCCGCAGCGGCCGCCAGTATCGCTGCGGCACGACGACCTCAGACGCAATCGGCTTCACTCCGCAGTCAGCTGGAGGGCTCAGCCGCACAGTGGAATCGGGGAGACACCCGGGGCATACTTCGCCCACAGTTCGCCGGGCATGGTCGCCCCGGTGAACTCGCACGCCATGGCTATCGGGTCCTGGATTGCCGTGAGCACCCCGGCGACATTCCACAGCCAGATGCCACCGTTGTCGGCGGTGGCAAGGGTGTGCTGGTCGGGGCTGAGGGCCATGGCGTTGACACTGGCCGGCGTGTCCACGGTCAAGACCCTTGCTGGTGTGGTCGTGCCACGCGCGTCCCAGACGGTGAGGGTGTCGTCCTCCGCGGCCTGGAGAAAGACATTGCCGGCGGTGAACAGCGTTGCCGGCGCCTGTACCGCAGTGTCCAGCCGCATCGAATCGAACGGCTCGGTGGGCTTGCTCCGGTCGAGCTGCCACAGATCGGTGAAGCCGTTGGGATAGGACATGGCGAGCACCTCGCCGTCGGTGGAGACCGCCTTGCCGATCAGCGGCGTGATCGCGTGGTACTCGAAATGCGCGGTTCGGGTCAGGACCTGCATGCGTGACTTCGGGGATCGCGGCCGCCGCACGTCCCATACGGTGCTTTCGACGTCGCTGACGGCGAGGAGGGACTGCCCATCTCGCCGGAACGTGAGCAGCTTGACGATGTCGTCATCAGGCCCGGGTACGTCGGCCATCGCGACCGGTGCGGCGTTCTGCTGCATCCGCCACAGTCGCAGACCCTCGACGGTGCTCGTTGCCAGTAAGGTGCCGCTTGGGCTGAACGCGGCGGCGTAGACCGGCCCTTCCGGTATCGGCCACGCTGCGGTCTGGGTCGGCCGGGCAGGATCGGTCAGGTCCCAGAGCGCGGCTGATTCGCCCGCGACGAGGATGCGGTGGTCGTCCGGGGCGAACGCCACCGCGTGGACCTCCGCGACTCCGGTGCGTGGCGCCGCGACGAGGACCGGCCGGGCCGGATCGGCGACCCGCCATACGGCGATGGTGGTGTCGTCGCCGAAGCGGGCGCCGTCAACGGAGACGAGCAGACTGCCGTCGTGATTGAACACCGGTGGCCTGGCGATCGGGCCCGGCCGGTCCAGGCGAGCGAGCAGGTTTGGCACCCCGACATCGACCAGAGTCGTGCCGTTGCGACCGGACGCGATCACAGTTCGGCCATCGGTGGCGAACCGGACGAACTCGGCGCTTGTGGCGGTCACGCTGCCGAGCGGCACCATCGTTGCCGGCGGACGCACGGACCAGATTTGGACCTCGCCCGTGTCCGTTCCGGCGGCCAGCAACGTACCGTTGGCGTTGAATGCCACCGTGCGGAATGTCCGCGCGCCGCCGCTGAGCGCCGCAAGCTGGACTGGTCGCTTCGGCTCGTCGAGGTTCCACAGCTGCACCACATGGTCGGCGCCGACCGCGACGGTCCGGCTGGCAGGCTGGAACGCGACCGAGTACGCCCCGGTCGCCCGGCTCCCGGTGGCGATCTTGATCGTGGCCGTCAGCGCCGGCGTGCCCGGGCGTGACACGTCGTACACGACAAGGAAGGAGTCATCGACGATCGCGGAGAGACCGCCTTCGTCGTACAGGGCGGCGAGCGTCGTTCCGTCCGGGCTGAACGCCGCCGCGGCGAACATGCCTGCCGAGTCCAGCGCTTTCGGCAGTTGGAGCCTGAAAGCCGACCGGCCGGCCACGTCGACGAGCGTCAGCGGACCGCCGTAGCTGTGCGCAGCGGCGATCCAGCGGCCGTCCGGACTGAAGGTCGCGTTCTCCGCGGCGAAGCCGTACCGAAAATTGAGTTCGCGGACCCCGTCGATTCTGGTGGCGCTCAGCGGGGGAGCGCCGGGCCGGCCAAGTTCGCAGACGACGAGTTCCTCGGCGCCGATCTTGAGTGTTTCCACTTGGGTGGGGACAAGGCGGGGCTCGGCACCCTGGAAGTACGCGATGAGGTGCCCGCCTGGACCGATCGCCACGGCGTCTTCGGGGTCGCTGCACGTCGAGGGCGCCACGACCTGCGGATGAACCGGATCGGCGAGGTTCCAGGTCTGGCTGGGTTCGGTCAATTCAGGTTTCACGAGCGCGGTCGCGCTGTCCGGGTCGAATGCCTGCACAGGGGCCGTGAACCCGCCGGCGTAGTGCGGGCCGGTGAGCGTCGTGCGCAGCGACTGCAGGGCCGGTTGGCCGCCGCCCAGCCGCAAGGCCGCGACGCCGAGCTGGAGCGCGGTTCGCGAGTCGGTGCCGCGCAGCAGCGCCTGAGTGGACAGCAGGGCCTGGAGCGTCGCCGCGGCCCGCTGGTCCCGGACGGTCTGCCGCTGTTGCAGCGCATACCCAGCCGCCCCTACTACCACCAGCACGGCGGTCGCCAGACCGACGATGACGGTGTACAACCGGCGGATGCGCCGCCGGCTCAGCCGGATGCTCGCCTTCAGGAAGTCCCGCTCAAGCGCAGTCAGCTCCTGCCCAAGGCGGGGATCCTCGACCCGGTGCCTGGCACCGGCGAGCCGGGGGCCGGCGTAGAGGGCCGCATCATGGCGGCCTTCGGCGTTCCACGCATTCGCCGCGGCGCCCAGCTGGCGGCGGAGTGCGAGGTCGGCCCCGTCTTCGCGGATCCAGGCGTCCAGGCGTACCCACTCGCGGATGAGCGCCTCGTGCGCGATCTCGACGTACGCGTCGCTGGCGGTGACCAGCCGCAGCTCGATGAGCCGGTCGAGCAGGCGATGGTCGGCGACGTCCGCACGGGGCACCCGGTTCCGCGCGGGTAGCGCCCCGTCGGTGACCGCCACCATCCGCAACAGCAGCCGGCGCAGGTCGGCTCGCTCGCTCTCCAGAAGCGATCCGTACAGCGACTCCGCCGTCTGCGCGATCGCGCCGCCGATGCCTCCGGTGGATTGGTAGCCCTCGACGGTCAGCAGGTTGCCGCGGCGGGCCTGCCAGGTGCCGAGCATCGCGTGGGACAGCAGCGGCAGCACGCCGACCTCGCCGGTGCCCTCGCCGCCGACCGCTCCCGCATCGCGCAGCACAACCTCCGTCAAACCACGCTCGAGCCGCAGTCCCGCGGTCTCGGCCGGCCGGACGACGACTTCGCGCAGCTGCTCCCGGGTCATCGGCGTGACGAGTACCTGGGAGTCCCGCAGCGCATCGGCCAGCCAGGAATAGGCCGTGCATCGGGCATAGAAGTCCGCCCGGACGCTGACCACCAGCAGCGTCGGCGGGTCGGTGCCGTCGGGCGCCGGGTCACTGAGGGCCCGCAGTGCCAGCACGAACGCCCGTCGGGCCGCAGCGTCGGCGCACAGCGTGAACATCTCCTCGAACTGGTCGACGACGAGCAGCATCCGGGACGGCAACGGCCCACCCGCGGACAGTGCCTCACCAAGCCGCCGAGCCGTGTGCCGTGGCGCGGTGCGCAGCTTGGCGGCGACTTCGCTGATGGCGGTGGCCAGCAGCGGGCCGAGCGGCCGGGCCAACGCCGTCAAGGGATCGGCTCCAGGGGTCACGACCGCCCATGGCCACCGCGCCGAGCCTGGGACCTCGAGCTCGCCCCGGCGGACCCCGCTGAGCAGCCCGGCCCGCAGCAACGACGACTTCCCCGAACCGGACGGGCCGACCAGCACCAGCGGGCCCGGCCGATACACCCGTGCCGCGGCCAGCTGCAGGATCGTCCGGGTCAGCTCGGCCCGGCCGAAGTACACGGCCGCGTCGTCGATGCCGTAACTGGTGAGGCCCCGATAGGGTGACTCGGCATCGACCGGCTCCACGGGGCGAGGCGTCCGCTCGCCGAGGCTCCCGTCGTCGGCGACCGGGTACGCGGCATTGCGGGCAACCGTCAGGTCGGCGCCGGCGCCGACGCTGAGCACGCGCGGCACAGGGTGACCGGCCGATTCGTGCCGGCGGCGCAGCCACCGCGCGGCGTAGCCGACGGTCAGCCAGCGTGGCCCGGTCGGGTCGCCGCGTTCCAGGAGCTCGATGAGCCCACCGGTGAAGGTCGTCAGCTCCGCGCCCTCCGGCGCGAGTGCGACTTCCTCGCCGCCCGCGGAGGCGAGGACCACGCAGTCCCGCCGCCGGGGCGGCCCGGCCCGTCCGGAGAAGCAGCAGTCGAGCACCACGACGACCGACCGGGCCGGCGAGGCCACGAGCGCGTCGCACACGGCCGAGTACGGCAGCGCCTCGTACGCCGCGACTGCTCCGGGCCGCAGCGCGTCCGTGACCTGCACGGCCAGGTGCAGGTCACCGCCGGGGGACAGGACGCCGTGCCCGATGTAGTACACCACCAGCACGTCGTCGGCCTGGGCCGCGGCCGCCATGATCGCCGCTGCGGCGTCACGCGGGTCGAGCGGGTCGTGCACGATGCTCAGTGCTTCGACCGGGAGACCACACCGCTCGACCAGGGCACGTCCGAGCCGCTCTGCGCTCGTGGCGGCCGACGGCACCGACGGCAACGTGGAGCTGTCCGGGTGCGTCGCCGTCGCCAGGATCACCGCCCGGCAGCCCGCTGACGACAGATCGGGCAGCACGCCGGCGGCCACCGGTCAGTCCCGTCCCGACGGCTGGTCTCCGGGTTGCTCGTCCGTTGGCGGGGCCTCCAGACCGGCTCGCATCCGGCTGATCTCGGCCAGCAGATCCTCGGACCGCAAACCACGGACCCGCTTGGCCGAGACCGTGACGCTACGGCCGTCGGCGGCGGTGAGCTCGACGTCGATATCGGTGCTGCGGTGCCGTATCCAGGTGACGACAGCGGCCGCAACGGGGGACAGGACCGCTCCCGAGCCGAACACCACCTGCAGCGCATCGACGACCGGGCCGAGGGTGCCCGGATCCGGCGGTCGCTGCGTCAGAGAGACGTCGACCACGTCACGTTCCAGGAGTTCCGCCCGCAACGCGCGATAGTCGTCGCTGGTGGCCGGTTCACCGAGACGCAGGACAATCTCCACGCGGACTCCTGACGCCGATCATTGACTTCGATCGCACAACGGTAGCGCCGTGGTCATCGGCAGCGGCATCGGTCGATCACCCCTGCGACTCGGGCGAAGCGCCCAGAAGACCGTCAGCCTATCCGACACACCTCACCGGAAAGATATTGTGCTACGTGCAAGCGCCGCTTGGACCGCATCAACACCGGCGGCCGCAAGCACAACATGCGGCAGCGCCCTCGGACTTCGCCGCCGCTGTATGCAGGCGGGCAAGCCTTGATAGAGAGTGGTTGGACGTGGCCGGTGTGCGCTATGCGAAGAGCGACCCTCCGGCGCCCGAAGCTGACGTTCGTCGGCTGGAGGCGCTCGTCGGGCGGGACTTGCCCGGTGAGTATCGCGCCTATCTGGCAGCGCAGGACGGGGGATGGCTCGAAGACAACGTGTATGCAGTCAACGCGATCTTCGGTGTCTGTGAGGGCGCGTCCTATCCGACGAACATTTGGAAGAAGATCCAGGTTTTTGATGGACGGCTGCCCGCGTGGATGCTTCCGGTGGCGTCGGACGTCGGTGGTAACCTCTACGCGTTCGACCTGGTTGACGCCGTGCTGGCGGAGACGCGGGCAGTGCAGCAGCGGCTGCGGTAGACCCTGGCCGAGACGACCTACGCCTCGATCAAAGCCGTCATCCTCGATGGACGCGTCGCCGTCAGATATCGAGACCAGTCAACAACACGCCGGTCAGCTCCTCGCGATATGTCGGCCGTTCAACCTCTGCCGCGTTAGCCTGATCGCCTGATCCGCGAACCTATGCCGGAGAGCCCAGTGCCGATCGCCGCCGCCCACGACGGATACAAGCTGTGGTACGACGTGGTAGGCGACGGTCCCGCAATCATCATGCCGGCCAGGCTTCGGAACGAGTTCGCGGCTCTCGGCGCGGCGCTGAGCGACCAGCACCGAGTCGTCCGGTACAAGCCACGGCAAGTCGTCGGTGTCATGGAGCCTGAGCCGGATGCCAGCGGCCAGTGGGAGCCGACATCCTGGGCCCAGTACCCTCTGGACGTCGAAATCGCCGACCTGCACGCGGTCGCCGACGCGGCTGGCGTGACGGACTTCGTACTCGCCGGCTATTCCGGCATGGCCGCTCTGGCTGCCTTTCTCGGACCAATCAGCCACCGGGTCATCGGCCTCATGATCGGAGGCTTCCCGCTCC
Organism: Dactylosporangium sp. NPDC000521; assembly: GCF_042898305.1. Taxonomy (NCBI): domain Bacteria; kingdom Bacillati; phylum Actinomycetota; class Actinomycetes; order Micromonosporales; family Micromonosporaceae; genus Dactylosporangium; species Dactylosporangium sp. NPDC000521. The sequence goes on along the minus strand of NZ_JBIAYW010000017.1, from coordinate 88,597 downwards.
TCGCCAGCTGCGACTACTGGCTCGGGTTCGAGGAAGGAGCACGCGCTGCTCTCATCCAGGCGGGACTTCCCGACAGCGCCGCCGACCACCACCTCGGCCGGTTGCTCTACCGGGAATGGGGCAGCCGCGACGACATGGTCGCGCTGACCGCCATGACCGGACCCAAGATCCTCTGGTACGGCAGCCGGGACTGCGAACCGGACTGCCGCATGTACGACTTCGTGGGCGGAGCCGCCATCGCCCGCAACATCCGCAACCACGCCGACGAGCTGCGTCGAGCCGGCTTCGAACTCATTGAACTCGAGGGCCACGACCACATCGGAGCCCTGGCCGACGCAGACCTGATCGCCCCGCAACTGTCAGCCGCACTGGCGAAGGCAGGCTGGTGATGGCCCGCCGCGAACCACGCCGGGACACTCTTGTGTTCGATGTCGCAGACGACACCGAACGCGACGCGATCTTGAGAAACGTCACTGAGGTTGCGAACCTACATCTCTGACCCGCCAACGTCGTTCGCCGCAGCCAGTGCCGCTTGACCGATCCACCCGGCGCTTGACGCAACGGCGTTTGTCAGCCAGTGGCGGTGCGGAGAACCTGCGGCACTTCGCCGGCGAGTACCTGTCGGGTGGCCTGCACCGCCTGGACGGCATCGTGGCCCGGCCCTCGCAACGGTGAGGCGTTCGGTGAGCGCGACGACGTCGGGCAGGATCTGCGGGACGCGGTGACGTTCTCGTTGTGCGAGCGACGCGGCGGGAACGACAGCTGCACCGCCACCGGCCCCATCTGTCCATAGCCGGGTGGTCAGGCGGCGCCGGTGCGGTGGGCGTAGATGACGGCGTGGATGCGGTCGCGGAGGCCGAGCTTGGCCAGGATGCGGCTGACGTGGGTCTTGACCGTGCCTTCGGAGATGGTCAGGCGGGTGGCGATCTCCTGGTTGGACATGCCCTGGGCGATCAGTGCCAGCACGTCGCGTTCGCGGGCGGTCAGGACGTCGATGGGCACCAGGTCCAAGGGGCGCGGGTCGGTGGAGACGAAGTGCTGGACCAGGCGTCGGGTCACCGTCGGGGCGGCGACGTTGTGGCCGCCGGCGACGGCGCGGACCGCCTGCGTCAGCTCGGTGTCGAGGGCGTCCTTGAGCAGGAAGCCGGCGGCGCCCGCGCGGAGGCCGGCGTAGACGTACTCGTCGAGGTCGAACGTGGTCAGGATGATCACATGGGGTGGGGCGGACGGGGGGAGGGCGGTCCGGAGGCGGCGGGTGGCCTCGATGCCGTCGACGCCTGGCATGCGGACGTCCATCAGGATCACGTCCGGGGACACCGACGCGGCGACGGAGAGCGCCTGCAGACCGTCGGCGGCCTCGCCGACCACGAGCAGGTCGTCGGTGCCGTCGAGGATCATGCGGAAGCCGGCGCGGACGAGGGACTGGTCGTCGGCGAGCAGGACGCGGATCATGCGACGAGCTCCAGTGGCAGGAACGCCGACACCTCGAACCCGCCGTCGGGGGCCGGGCCGGCGGCCAGGACGCCGTTGAGGGCGGCGACCCGTTCCGCGATGCCCCGCAAGCCGTTGCCGGGCATCGAGGACGCGGCGGCGCGGCCGTCGTCGCAGACGAGGATCCGCAGGCCGGACGGGTCGAAGGTGAGCCGCACCGTACAGGAGGCGCCCGGCGTGGCGTGTTTGAGCGTGTTCGTCAGAGCCTCTTGCACGATCCGGTAGGCAGCCAGCTCGATCACCGCGGGCAGGGTCGCCGGCGCACCGGCCACGCTGAAGGTGACAGGCACGCCGCTGGCTCGGACGCGGTCGATCAGCTCGGGCAGCGTGGCGAGGCTCGGCTGTGGCACCAGCAACGTGTCGGAGGGGGAGCGGACCAGGTTGAGCAGCCGGCGCATCTCGGCGAGCGAGGCGCGGCCGGTGGTGACGATCGTGGCGAGCGCGGCGTCGGAGCGCTCGGGGGAGCGGTGCAGCATCGCCTTCGCGCCCTGGGCCTGGATGACCATCACCGACAGGCCGTGCGCGACGACGTCGTGCAGCTCGCGGGTGATGCGGCCGCGTTCGGAGGCGACGGCGAGGGCGGTGCGCTGCTCCTGCTCGCGCTCCAGGTCGTCGGTGCGGGCCTGCAGGACCGCGACGTGCAGCCGCCGGGTGCGGGCGCTGTCCGCGACGGCCCAGGTGGCGGCGAGCAGCAGGGCGGGCACGGCCGCGGACTGCAGCGCGCGCACCACCATCGGCACCGCGTCGCCGTGGGCGGCGGCGTAGAAGACCTTCGACACCCGGCCGAAGGAGTCCCACAGCGACGGTGTGATGCCGGCCCCGTTGACCAGGGCACCGGTGAACAGCAGCGCCTCGGTCGCGACCAGTGTCGCCAGCACCGTCTGGCGACGGTGTTCCGAGCTGGTCAGGGCGTACATGGTGATCAGGACCGCGACGTCGGTCGGCGGCGACTTCAGGACCGGGTCGAGCAGGTGCACCACGGCCGCGCAGATCGCCAGGATCGTCGCGGTCAGCGGCCAGCGGTGCCGCAGGACGATCGCGACCGCCGACGGGATGGCGGCGAGGCTCCACCACAGCGTGTGCAGGCGCCAGGCGGCGGCGCTGCCGAACGTCGAGAGCACCTTGAAGTCCGGCTCGCCGAACAGCAGGAGCGCGTCGCTCCACAGCAACGTGGCGACGACCAGCAAGGCGATGAGCGACGCGTCCAGCAGGCGTTGCATCGTCCGAGCGTACGTGTGACGCGCCCACTGCGGATCTGTCGCACGACAGACCCCGAAGATCGGTCCGCGGCCAGACGCGGGAGGCCGGCTCCGCGCGGGAGCGTTGGCGCATGACACCGAGACCGTTCCTGGCGCTGGCCCTGGTGGCGCTCCTGGCCGGCTGCTCCCCGGCGGCCGAGCAGCCGGACCCCAGCGTGGTCAGCACCCAGCAGGCCCTGGACGTGGGCCGCCGCCTCGCCCAGTGCGCCCGCGATCACGGATACCCCGACATGCCCGACCCGCAGATAGAGGCCAACGGCGACCGCCTCGTCTGGCCGGGTGACGGGCGCGACGTCAAGGAGCAGCTGAGGGCGCTGCAGGAGCAGGTCCCCGAGTGCAAGGCGATCATGGACGAGATGGCGGCGCTCGGCACGCCCCGCTCCGCCGAGCCGCCCAGCGCCGCGGACATGGAGAAGCTCAAGGCGTTCGCCAAGTGCATGCGGGACCACGGCATCGACGGCTTTCCCGACCCGAAGGCGGACGGCACGTTCCCGCTCGTCGGTACACCGCTGGAGAACGAAGGCAAGAGCGAGCGGGTCTTGACCGCCATGGACGCCTGCAAGGGCATCTACGACAAGAAGATCGCCGTCTCATGAGCCGTCTCACGAGCCGTCTCATGAACGGTCGCATGAACGGTCGCATGAGGGGACGGACGACGGTCGCGGCCGGCAGCGCGCTGCTGGCGGCGGGAGTGGCCGGCTGGGCGATGACCCGCCCGCAGAAGCCCGAAAGCGTCGCCGCGCCCCAGGTACGCACGACGACGGCACCGGTGACCCGCGGCGACGTGACCACCCGCGTCCAGGTCGCCGGCGTGCTGGGCTTCGACGGCGCGTACACCGTCGTGAACCAGCTCCCGGGTGGCGTCGTCACCGCCGTGCCGGCGCCCGGGACCGCGGTCGTCCGCGGCGCCGACCTCTACGCGGTGGCCGGCGTCCCGGCGACGCTGCTCTACGGTGCCGTGCCCGCGTACCGGGAGCTGGCCGCAGGCATGAGCGACGGCGCCGACGTGCTGCAGCTGGAGCAGAACCTGGTCGCCCTGGGGATGGACCCCGGCCACGGCATCACCGTCGACCGGCACTTCACCGACGCCACCGCGACGGCGGTCCGGCGCTGGCAGGCGGCCCGCGGCCTGCCGGTCGCGCAGCGCACCGGACGGCTGCCGCTCGGGCAGGTCGCGTTCCTGCCCGGCGCGGTGCGGGTCGGCGCGGCCCTCGTCCAGGTCGGCGCGTCCGCCGGGCCCGGCGAGCCGATGCTGTCGGCGACGACGACCGCCCGCGTGGTCCGCGTCGCGCTGACCGCCGGCCGGCAGGGCACCGTCCACGCCGGCGACCCGGTCATCGTCAACGTGCCCGGCCTGAACACCCCTGTCCCGGGCACCGTCCGCGAGGTCGGCACGGTCGCGACCGCGGCGGAGCAGGGCGACAACGGCCGGCCGGCGCCGGCGACCGTGCCGATGGTGGTCACCCTGACGATGCCGGCCGACGCGCCCGCGCTCGACCAGGCGCCCGTCCAGGTGTCGATCACGGGGTCGCAGCGCAGGAACGTGCTGCGGCTGCCGGTGACCGCCCTGCTCGCCGACGCCGCCGGCGGCTACCAGGTCGCGGTCGTCGACGAGTCCGGCCGGCGCCTGGTCACGGTCACGACGGGGCTCTTCGACGAGAACGGCGGCATGGTCGAGATCACCGGCGGCGACCTCACCGAGGGCATGCGCGTCGAGGTGCCCACGACATGACCGATGCCGTTCTGGCTCTGGTACGGGCAGCGCGCACGTACCCCGGCACCCCGCCCGTCGAGTCGTTGCGGGGCGTGGACCTGACCGTCGCCGCCGGGGAGATGGTCGCCGTGGTGGGACCGTCGGGGTCCGGCAAGACGACGCTGCTGAACCTCGCCGCGGGGCTGGACCGGCCGACGAGCGGCTCGGTGCGCCTGGCGGGCCAGGCCGTGGAGGGCCTGACGGACGGGCAGCTGTCCGGCCTGCGGGCGCACACGCTCGGCGTCGTGTTCCAGCAGTTCTTCCTGATGGACCACCGGTCCGCGGCCGACAACGTGGCCGACGGCCTGCTGTACCGCGGCGTGCGCGCCTCGTCGAGAAGGCGGGCGGCGGCCGACGCCCTCGACCGCGTCGGTCTCGCGCACCGCGTCGACCACCCGGCCGGCAAGCTGTCCGGCGGGGAACGGCAGCGCGTCGCCATCGCCCGCGCGCTCGTGGGCCGCCCCGCGCTGATCCTCGCCGACGAGCCCACCGGCAACCTCGACAGCACGACCGGCGGGCAGATCCTCGCGCTGCTGCGGCAACTGCACGCGGACGGCGTGACCTTGCTCGTCATCACCCACGACGCCGTCGTCGCGGAGGCCTGCCCGCGCCGGGTCGACCTCCGCGACGGCCGGATCGTCGCCGACACGCTGACTGGACGGACCGGATGAGATCCCGTGTACGCGCCGCCGACCTGCTCCCGCTGGCAAGCATCGGCATGCGCAGCCGCCCCATGCGCGCCGCACTGTCCACATTGGGCATCGCGATCGGCGTCGCCGCCATCGTCGGTGTCCTCGGCATCACCCGCTCCAGCCAGGCCGACCTCCTCGCCCGCATCGACCGCCTCGGCACCAACCTGCTCACCGTCGCCAACGGCACCCGCATCGGCGGCGACGAGGCGAAGCTGCCCGTGTCCTCGGTGACCGGCGCCGCCCGCACCGACGGCGTCCTGAAGGTGACCGCGACCGCGGGCGTGCCGCGCCTGCAGGTGTTCCGCACCGACATGGTGCCCGCCTACCGCGGCGGCGGTGTCGAGGTCCGCGCCACCGAACCGTCGCTGCTCGACACGCTCGACGGCCACCTGGCCATCGGCGTCTTCCTCAACGACGCCACCGCCCGGTATCCCGTCGTTGTCCTCGGTCACGACGCGGCGACGGTGCTCGGCATCGCCCAGGTCGACGCCGGTACGCGCGTCTGGCTGGGTGAGCACTGGTTCACCGTCGCGGGGGTGCTGCGCCCGTTCGAGCTCGCCCCCGAGATCGACCGGGCCGCGCTGATCGGCCTGCCGGCGGCCGCCTCGTACTTCGGCTACGACGGCCACCCGACGCGCCTGTACGTCCGCGCGGACACCGCCCGGACGGCCCCGGTCGCCGGGATGCTGGCCCGGGCCGTCAACCCCGCCGAGCCGAACAGCGTCAACGTGAGCCGCCCCTCCGACGCCCTGGCCTCCCGGCTGCTCGTCGCGGACTCCATCACGTCCCTGCTGCTCGGCCTCGGCGCGGTGGCCCTGCTCGTCGGCGGCGTCGGCGTCGCCAACGTCATGGTCATCTCGGTCCTGGAGCGTCGCACCGAGATCGGCCTGCGCCGCGCCCTGGGCGCCGCCCGCCGCCACATCACCGCCCAGTTCATGACCGAGTCCCTTCTGCTGTCCCTGCTGGGCGGCCTCACCGGCGTCATCCTCGGCGCGGCCGTCACGCACGCCGTCGCCGCGTACCGCGACTGGCATCCGCTCGTGCCGCTGTCAGCGGTCGCCGGCGGCTTCGCCGCCACCCTGCTGATCGGCGTCGCCGCGGGCGTCTACCCGGCGGTCAGGGCCGCCCGCCTCAACCCGACCGACGCTCTGCGGACCGCGTGAGCTGCTCGCGGAGGATGTCGCCATGGCCGGCGTGGCGGGCGAAGTCCTCGATCAGCAGCAGGTGGACGAACCGGAGGCTGACGTCGCCGGCGGCGGGGTGGGGCCTGGTGTCGTCGAGGTCGAAGCCGGCGGCGATCGTGCGGGAGCGCTCGCCGGCCCGTTCGAACTCGGCGATCACGCCGGCCAGGGTCTCGTCGCCGGCGACGACGAAGCTGCTGTCACCGCCGACGGCGGGCCCGTCGCACCCGGCGGTGTCGAGGCCGAGGGCATCCCGGGCGCCGCCACCCTCGCCGCCGCCCGCTACCAGGGCCACCGCCTCGCCGTCACCGCCGCCCGCCTCGTCGGCACCCTCGCCGCCGCTCGGTAGGTCCGTGCGCCATGAGGCGGGCTGGGTGTCAGTCGAGCGGCTGGCGGGACAGGGCCGGGGCCTCCTTCCCAGCCAGGAGCCAGCCGCCGGCGTACGCGATCGCCGGGAGCCCGGCCAGGATCGTCGCGAGCGCGATCGACGGTGGGTGGCCGAGCCAGTGCAGCGCCCGGTGGTGCCAGGTGAGCAGCGCCAGGTAGGCGCCGGCCGTGCCGAGCAGCGCGCCGAGGAGGGCGAGCGCTCCGGCGGTCGCGGCGGTCAGCGCCCGGCGGGTCCGGCGCGGCGCGCCTGTCGCGGTGAGGGTGCGCAGGTCGCGGGCGGTCTCGCTGCGGATCAGGCCGACCGTCACGGCGAGCACGCCGAGGGCGACCGCGATCCCGATGATGGTCGTGTAGAGCGCCACCCGGGCCACGTCCGCGCCCGTCGGGCGGGTCTCCACGGTGAGCCCGGCGCGCTCGGCCGTCTCCTCGGCCCGGTCGATCTGGGCCTGGGTCAGCGGGCGCGGGGCGTGGATCAGCCAGCCGCCCGGGACCGCCTGCAGCCGCAGCGTGGCCATGGCGTGGGCGGTGATCAGCGAGCCGGGCAGCGACGGGTACGCCGGCAGGTCCGCGTGCTGCACCTTCGGGCGCCAGTCGTGCTGGTCGCTGGGGAACAGGTTCCACCCGTCGTAGCCGGCGCGGAAGGTGATGATGTCGGTGTCGGCGGCGACGCTCGACGGGTCGATCCCGTAGTGGCGCAGGACCTCCGGCGTCGCCACGTACAGCGGGTCGGCCTCGGAGCTGCTGTAGTGGGTCCTCGTGCGGCCGTCGATCGTCTCGCGGCGGGGGATGCCCATCTGGGACACCGGACGCCCGCCGCCGGGGTCGCCGGCCTGCGGCCCGTTCGGGTCCATCGCCGCCTGCAGCGGCAGCACCGACGTGGCGTGGAGCGCGGCGGCGATCGCGTCGGCCTGCTGCCGGGCGGCGGCTTCCTGTTCCGGTGTCGTCGCCGGTACCGGTCCGTCGAGGCCGGACGGTGCGAGCCACACGACGAGCTGGTCGGCCGGCAGGTTGCCGCCGGTCGGCGCGGCCGCCTTGGCGACGGACACGGCGGCGGCGATCGCGAGGGCGGCCGCGATGCCGACGGCGAGGGTGATCGCGGCGACCGCCGCGCTCGACCGGGCCCGGTAGCGGGCCAGGTCGCGCAGCGCCAGCCGGGGCGCCAGCGGGGCGAACCGCGCCAGCCGACCGGCGGCGGCCACGCCCAGCGGGGCGAGCAGGAGCAGACCGGCGGCGACGCCGAGGACGCCACCGATGAGGTACGGAGCCTCGTCGTGGTGCGACGTCGAGAGCGCGCCGAGCCCGGCCGCGAGCAGCGCCAGGCCGAGCAGCGCGAAGCGGTGGGCCGGCCGGGGCGGCACCGGACGCGCCGACAGCGCGGCGACGACCGGGACGCGGGCGGCGGCCCGGGCCGGCCACCACGCGGCACCCACGGCGGTGAGGACCGCCAGCAGCACCATGGCGGCGAACGCGGACCAGGGCAGGTCGAAGCGGTCGATGCGGCGCCCGATCAGCGGCTCCAGCCGGGGGCTGAAGGCGGTCCATCCGGTGAGCCCGGCCACCGCGCCGATGAGGGCACCGGTCGCGCCGATGACGGCGCCGTTGGCCACCAGCACGAGCCGGATGTGCCGGTGGCTCGCGCCGATGGCGCCGAGCATGCCGAGCGCCCGCATCCGCCGCTGGGCCATCACGGTGAACCCGGCCACGGCGAGCAGACCCACGAACAGCAGGCCGATGGTGGCGAGGGCGAGGACCGTGACCGTGCCCGGATCCGTCTGCGTGCCACGGAACTGGGCCGACATCCCGTCCGGCTTGCGGGCGTCGCGGAACTCCTGCTCGGTCGACCGGATCAGCACGGCGGTCTGCGCGTCGGCGCCGGCCTGCCCGGGCGCGACGAGCGCGAAGTGGTCGAGCAGGTTGAGCGGGTTCTCGACCAGGCCGACCACCGTGCGGCGCCGGCCGCCCTGGTCCCAGGTGCCGCCGACGCGGAGCCCGAACGTCTTCGCCACCCGCGCGGTGACCGCGACCTCGTCCGCGCCCTGCGGGTAGCGGCCGGCGGTCAGGCGCAGCATCGAGCGACCGAACGGACCGTCCGGGTCCTGGGCGCGCAGGTCGAACGCGGTGGCCGATCCGGGCACCGGGATCTTCTGATGGTTGATGACCTCGATCGTGCCGAACGCGGTCCGCAGCGTGGCGAGGTCGGCGTCGGCCTGCGCGCCGGTGCTGCCGATCGTGGCCAGGCGGTTGGCGGTGCCGAAGGTCGCGGCCTGCGGATCGCCGGCGCTGCCGGCATAGCCGAGCCCGGCCGTGGTCGCGGCGACCGCGATCACCAGCAGCACCAGCACCAGCGACTGCTGGCGCCACTCCCGGCGGAACAGCCGCCACGCCCACCGCACGACCGCCCTGCGCGCCGGCATGCCGCCGTGGCCCTTGCCCAGCGCCGGCGGCGGCCTCTCCTGCACGGCTGTGCTCATCGGGCCGGCTCGCCGGTCAGCAGGGACTCGGGTCCGGGGCGCGGCGCCGTCCGGTCGACGATGCGCCCGTCGCGGATGAACACGACCTGGTCCGCCCACGAGGCGAGCTGCGCGTCGTGGGTCACGATGATCGCGGCCAGCCCCCGCTTGCAGGCGGCGAGCATCATGCGCATGACCGTCTCGCCGTTGGCCGAGTCGAGGGCGCCGGTGGGCTCGTCGGCGAGCAGCAGCCGCCGGTCGCCGACGACGGCCCGCGCGATCGCGACCCGCTGCCGCTCACCACCGGACAGCTGGTCGGGGAAGCGTGCCGCCCGGTCGGCGAGCCCGAGCTCGTCGAGCGCCTTGTGGCCGGCGGCGCGTGCCCTGCCCGCCGGGACGCCGTCGAGCTCGAGCGGCAGCGCCACGTTCTCCGCCGCGGTCAGGCCGGGCAGCAGGTTGAAGTCCTGGAAGACGTACCCGATGGCGCGCCGCCGCAGCCGGCTCCTGTCGTCACGCGACAGCCCGCCCAGCGACTGCCCCGCGACGAGCACGTCGCCGCTCGTCGGCGACTCCAGCGCCCCGGCGATCGTGAGCAGCGTGCTCTTGCCCGACCCGCTGGGCCCCATCACCGCGACCATCTTCCCGGGCTCGACCGCCAGGGACACCTCGCGCAGGGCGTGGACCTCGTCGCCGCCGTCGAGGTAGGTCTTCGACACGCCTTCCAGGCGCAGCACGTCGCTCATCGCCGCACCCCCGTCCGGCGCCGGATGAGCGGTGCCGCGGGCCGCTCCCTGGGTGGCTCGAGCGCGGCGCGCTTCAGCCGGCCGTCGGCGGTGTCCAGCCACTGGACGACCGAGTCGAGCCGGTACAGCTCGGCGTCCACGACGAGCGCGAGCCCGAGGTCGAGGTCGGCCTCCTCCTCCTTGAGCCGGGTCCACTGCTGCATCAGCTCGACCAGGTACCGCCGGTGCGTCTGGATGACCTCGTGCACGTCGACGCCGGGCAGCCGGACCGCGACGAGCACCTTGATGACCAGCTCGTCGCGCGGCGGCGACTCCAGGTTGGGCGGGGTGCGCAGCCACCCGGCGAGCTCCTCGGCCCCGTCGTCGGTGATCCGGAACCCCCGCTGCGGCCCGGGCTCGGCGTCGCCGTCGGACTCCACCAGGCCGTCCCGCTCCAGCCGCTGCAGGGTCGTGTAGACCTGCCCGACGTTGAGCGGCCACACCTCACCGGTGCGCGCCTCGAACTCCTCGCGCAGCTGCAGCCCGTACTTCGGACCCTCGCTGAGCAGCGCCAGTAGCGCGTGCCGGACGCTCACCGCTTCGACTTCCTCGATATCATGCCCCGTATAATACTCAGTATACTGCACTTGTCGAGGACCGCGTGCGCGCTGCTTTCCCATCGCGTGAAGGGGCCTCGATGTCCCGTGTTTCGGGCCATCCCGGTTGGGGAACACATGATGCATGCAGCCAGGTGCGTCCGCGCGGGACGAGATCGTCGTTGACACCCAGCCGTTCCTGCGGGTGGGTGTGGGCATGCCGGTCGTGGACGAGGCCGGAGGGCAGATCGGCATCGTGGCGGCGATCCAGCGGCCGGGGACCGATGTCCGGCCCGACACGATCGCCGGGATCGCCGAGCACCTGATGGCCACCGGCTATGCGCGCATCGACGGCACCGGCTACCTGTCCAACGACGTCTACGCCGCCGGGAACCAGATCAGCGGGGTCACCGATGGCGTCGTCGAGCTGCACGTCGGCCGCGAGGAACTGCACCGAGCCGCGAGCTGAACGCCCGGGCCGGGCGCCCCGTGCGGGATGATGCTGCCGTGGATGAACGCACGGTGGACTTCGTCACGGCATTCAAGGCGTTCCTGGAAGAGGTCGTCAGCGACCACCGGGAGCGGCAGGACACCGAAGGACAGCTCGTCCCGGTCCTGACCGAGCATCTCGGCACCGACCCGCGGCGGCTGCCCGTCGTCACCGAGGACGTCGCGGCGCACCAGTTCGTCGACCTCGACATCGCGCTCGACGAGGTGCAGCGCCGCGGCGGGCGGCACGCGCTCATCGGGGTCGGCGGTGGCGAGCAGCGCCGGCACCAGTCGCTGAGCGAGATCCTGCAGCACGCCGGGAGGTATGGGCAGTTCGGCGTGGCCGCCGTCGACTACGCCAGCGTCGCCACAGGGCCGGACACCGCGCGCCAGGCGATCTCGTTCGGGCTCCGGCTGCTCATGTACGACGGGGCGCCCGTCGCGGTCCTGCAGCGCTCGCCCGACATGCGCGTCGGCCAGCCGATGGCCCGGATGGAGGTCGTCACGCCGGCCGAGGGTGTCGCGGCCCAGCTGATCGAAGAGATCGGCGCCTTGATGCTGCGGCGCTCGGTGCTGCGCGGGCAGGTCCTGTCGCTGGGCGGCTCGGCGTACGAACGCGGCGTCGGCCAGATCTCGTTCCACCGCAGGCCGGACGTCACCACCGCCGACATCATCCTCCCCGACGGCGTGCTCGCCCGCGTCCACCGTCACGTCGCCGGCATCGCCGAGCACCGCGACCGCCTGCGCGCCGCCGGCCAGCACCTCAAGCGTGGACTGCTGCTCTACGGCCCACCCGGCACGGGCAAGACCCACACCGTCCGGTACCTGCTGTCCGCGCTGCCGGACGTCACGGTCGTCCTGCTGGCCGGCCCGGCGATCGCGTTCGTCGCCGAGGCCGCCAGGATGGCCCGCGCGCTGCAACCGGCGCTCGTCGTCCTGGAGGACTGCGACCTCGTCGCCGAGAGCCGCGAGCTGCACCACGGCCCGCAGCCGCTGCTGTTCACCGTCCTGGAGACCCTCGACGGCCTCGGCGACGACGCCGACGTCGCGTTCCTGCTCACCACCAACCGGATCAACGTCCTCGAACCCGCCCTCGCCCAGCGCCCCGGCCGCGTCGACCTGGCGGTGGAGATCCCCCTGCCCGACGAGGACGCCCGTCGTCGCCTGCTCCGCCTGTACGCCCGAGATCTCCCGTTCACGGAGCCGGCCCTCGACCAGGCCGCCGCCGGCGCGGCAGGCGTCACCGCCTCGTTCGTCAAGGAGCTCCTCCGCCGCGCCGTCCTCATCGCCGCCGAGGAGGGAGCCGACCCGACCGACGCCCACCTCGCCACCGCCCTCGACGAGATGCTCTCCCAGACCGAGTCCGTGACCCGGTCCCTGCTCGGCACCACCGCCTGACGGCCTACGCGGTGAGGGGCGAACGGGCAGTTGGGAAACACGATCCGTCCGTTCGCCGTCGTGCGCATCCGGGTGCCGGCACCGACACGCTCGACGCATCAGCTCAACCGAGCGCCCGCCCTGTCGAAGTCTGCAGTCCTATGCACGAGTGACCGAGGGTGTGTGCACTGGGAATACCATGCCGCGCGGTTATGCCACGGCGCGCGGGCGCACGTAGCCCTCTGCCGCAGGAGCGACAGAGGGCGTAAATGCTGGGCTTATAGGGGCGGCTTGTCAGGCGACTGGCATTTTATAGATCATCCGACCAGGTGTGCCGCTACTTGAAGTAAGGTGTTCGGTCACGGACCATAGGCTGTTGTCGCTGCGGAGCAGGGAGAGGTCCTCGGGGCCGACGGGTGTGTTCTGTGGACTGCCGCTGACTGTCAAGGTACCCGAACCAATGGTGGTCTTGTAGAGCTTGCCGTTGTCGTAACCGTTGCTCTGATTCAAGTACATATGACCACCTGCTATGGCGGCGCCTTGAATATTGCTTTCGGGGAGGTTCCAGGCGGCGTCTGGCCTGCCATCGTTCGGTTTGTGCGTGACTGTGCTGCCGTTGTTCATGTTGTATGCCACGACGCGACCTTTTGAAGTATCGGTTGACTTGCACCATTCGCCGACGATCAACCGGTCAGGTGTGGCGGCGCGGTCGAGGCTGATGTAGGAGAAGCGGGGATTGCCGGATCCGCCATTGCAGAAGGCGCTACTGCTGCTCGCGCTCGGCCGCTGCCAGAACCCTATCTGCGTCATTACGTACTTATAGGTAGAGGCGCAGTAACTGTCTGCGACGCCGTTGTTGTTGGTGTCGACGTAGCCGATGCCGCTGCAGGAGGTGGTGCCGTTGGTGGAAGCGCCAAGATCGAAAATATATTTGGTACTAAAGACCCGGATGCCCCAGTTGGTATCCACCACGTACAGGTAGTCCCCGTACCAGACCATTCCGCCGATGTGCAGGTTTGTCAACGCCTTGAAAGTGGCCCGCGTTCCGTCGTAGTAGGGGTTGGCCAGCAGGATATGTCGGTATTTCTGGTAGTAGGCAGAGCTTTGGTTGAGATTCAGCAACGAGACCCGGGCACCGCTGGAGCCCTCGTGATACCAGCCGATCAACATACCGCTGTTGCCGTTCCAGTCCTCGTCGTCGAGGGCGTCGGAGACTCCTGTCATAGCTTGCGGGATCCATGCTTCTGGATCAATGTCCGGGCCTAGGCGGTTGCTGCTTGTGTCGGAACTCGCGAAGCAGTACCAGCCTCCCGGGTTGGAACTTTTCTTGGCTCCGCTACATGCGCTGCCGTTGGGGACAACCGCATGGTTGCCGTCCTGAAAAACGGCGGTCATCGTTGCCTTCACTAGCGGAATGTCATTGGCAGCACCGTAGAATGGTGACTCGCTCAACGTGAAGTCGCTGATCGTATCGGCGTACGCCGGCGACGCGGTAACGACGGCTGATCCGACACTCGCGGTCACGAGTACCGTAAGGGCTACGGAGCAGCGCTGCAATCTGCTACGCCAGGGGCTGTACTTCAAGATATGTCCTTTCGTTCCCGGGCTGTCGGCAGCGCCGTTCCATGGCGCCGCCGGACATGTCATGTACGACATGCATTTTTTCCACAAAGGATCACATTGAGCCTTTTTCAATCTGATCCTGCTGGTCGGACGCGCGAGTCGCGATCACCTGCGTTAGCCTGGGTGTTCGCTGAGCGTGAAGGGGGTGTCCGGTTCACTGCTGCCGTTGCCGAAGCAGCTGAGGGACTCGGCGCCGTACGTCTCGGTCCAGACCTTGGCCGGAGAGGACGCCTGGCCGTTCCAGAAGCGCAGCTTGCCGTAGTTATCCTGAATCGTCTCGGAGCACGCTTAACTCCTTCCTCGGGTGCTCGGTAACGAGCCGCCATCGAAAGCCATTCCATCAATGGCGACTACTGTCGAAGAGGACATCGTCGTGCGGGCCGGTCGGGCGCACGGTGAGACGGCCTGACTCACCCTGGTGCACCCGCCCGGAAGGCCGACGTCTCCGCGAACAGCTGACGGTTGGACAGTTGCTCGGACTCGATGATGCCGGCGCCCACCGCGAAGTAGCGTTCGACGAGTTCCGGCCGGGTGCTCAGGAACCGCAGCACCTCCAGCCGGTACGGCGACACGTCCAGCGACCCGGCGAGCAGCGCCATCTTGTACAGCGGGGTGAAGCGGGCCCTGCGTTGCTCGGCGAATCGGTGCAGCCCGTCACGCAACCGCGCCTCGTCATGCAGACCGTCAGCCACGCAGACGGCGAGCATCGCGGCCTGTTCGAACGCGTCGGTGATACCGCGTGCGGTGATGGAATCCTTGTGGTGACCGGCGTCGCCGACGAGAACCCAGCCCGGTCCACAGGCCTGACGAAAGAAGTTCCGCTGGTCGTTGGTCCCGCGCAACCGTTCGGTACGGGTACCGGCGGCAACCCGTTCGAACAGACCGGGCGCGGTGGCGCGGCACCGCGTCGAGCACCTGGCGGCGCGGCGCGCAGCTGAACCCGACCCAGTCCGCCGTCGGCGCCATCGCCTCGAGCCGCACGTCGCCGACCTGGTGCGAGATCCGTTGGATCGGGGGACAGCCGGTGGCCATCAAGGAATCCAGGAGCCCCCACCGGGCCAACAGCGCCAGCCCGCCCGGGTGGATGTAGTGCGTCGACAGCGTGTCGCTCGGCAGGCTCGCCCGGTCCAGCAGCAGCACACGATAGCCGCGACGGGCCAGCAGCAGGGCGGTCGAAGCCCCGGCGCAGCGAGCCCCGACGACCACGACGTCGTACCGTTCTCCCGTCACGGCGCACCGGCAAGACGCTGCCCGGCCGCGCTCGCATTGACCGACACAGACACCTCCAGACGTTGGGCCGGAACATGACACCGGTCGCCTGTCCAGCCCCGTCCGCGGTGGCCGGCTGAGCGCCGATGCTGGCCAAGGGTGTCCCTCGGACCCTGCGCGAATCTTGTAGGAAGCTTGAATCCGCTGCTCACCCCGGCGTCACCGGTCCAGCGGGAGGGTCTGCTCGACAACGTCGGGCGCCGGTGACTTCGGCGCTGCGAGAGGCGCCGTCCGGCAACGCCGGTCCGAGTCCGCCTCCGGGGCACCGCGGGCCTCACGGTCCTGCTTCACCCAGTTGGCCACGGTGCCGCCGTTGATCCCCAGGGGTCGCGGCGACAGCCACAGCGGACGCTGCAAGGAGTGTCTTCATTCGCATGATTGCGAGCGTATGTGCCGACGTATCTACCGAACGGATCTTCGGAGTTGCCCCCTGATCTTGGACGCCTGGAACCTGGATCTTGCGTGGTCCGGGTGGATGGGAGTCCTGCAAGACTATGGCTATGAAGCATTACCAGCCTGAGTTCAAGGCTGATGCGGTGGCGTTGTACCGGTCCCGGCCCGGCGTGACGATCGCGCAGATCGCTGCGGATCTGGGTGTGAACTCCGAGACGTTGCGGAACTGGATCCGGATCGATGACCGGCGGCGCGGCACGGCGCCTGCGGCAAAGCCGACGGCACGGCCGGCCGCGGGTGACCCGGCTGATCCGGCCGAGGCCGTCGCGGCGGAGAACGCGGCGTTGCGGCGGCGGGTGCGGGAACTGGAAGAGGAACGCGACATCCTGCGCAAGGCAGCCCGGTATATCGCCGGGGAGACGCGCTGGTGAGGACGCGTAAGGAATTAACTGTCGGGTTCATCGATACCCGGTGTCCACTGTGGTAGGTGGCGTGGGTGACGATCTCGGGAGCGGTCATAGCGGTTCTGGATGTGAAGATCGCCGCCTTGTTGCCGCATCTGAATGAGCGGCAGCGCCGGTTGTTTCTGGCGGCCGAGGCGGGAACGCTCGGGCATGGTGGGATCGCAGCGGTGGCCCGACTTGCTGATCACTGCCGACTCCGGGGGCGCGAATTCTGCCGACTCGCACCTGTTCAAATACGACCTGGCCGCATTCGCCGACGAGGCGGGCATGACCGTCACCGTCCTGCACTTCCCACCCGGGACCTCCAAATGGAACAAGGTCGAGCACCGCCTGTTCTCCCGCATCACCCACAGCCTGCGCGGACGACCACTGACCAGCTACGACGTATTACTGCGGAGCATCTCGGCCACCCGGACCGGCACGGGCCTGACCGTCAGTGCCGTGCTGGATGACAACGACTACCCGACCGGACGCACGCTCACCAAAGACGAACGCACCGCGATCCTGGACCGGGTCGAACGCGACGACTTCCACGGCGAGTGAGCCATTCCGCGCAACGGCGTGCTGACGCTGGGTGATCTCCGGTTGCGTGGCGGGTGACACGCCGGAACCTGTTGTGGTGCAACGAAAAGACGCAGAACCCCGGTATGAAGGTGGTCCTCTCACAGATCAACTTCACTTGGGGCTCTGCGCCGACGATGAGTGTCACATACACCGCGACCCTGCCGGTACGCGACGAGACGATGGACTTCCTGGCCGGTCTGCTGACAGCCGAACGCACCCGGCGCGGCACCCGGCAGCGAACCAGATCGCTGTCCTGCCACGAGCAGGCGGTCCTCGTCCTGCGCTGGTTCCATGACGGCACCCGGATGGGTCAACTGGCCGTGGACAACGCGATCAGCGTCTCGACCGGCTACGACTACCTGCACGAAGGTGTCGACGTCCTCGCCGCGCGCTCGCCCGGCCTGCACGGCGCGGGCCGGCGTGGCCGACGTCGACGTTGCCCAGGACCGGGATGTCGCGGTTGCCGAGGGCGTCGAGGACGATGTCGGCCAAGGTCGGGGACGCGTCGAGGCCGGCAATGTCGCGTGGGACGCCCACGACCATGCCGGAGATGCGGTCGAGGATGCCGGCGTGGCGTAGCACCTGGAGGTAGGTCCACACGTAGGACGCCTCGCCGCCCAACTCTTCCCAGAACAGCACGGCGCCGTCGTACCGGTCGAGCGGCACAGCGACCGGCGTCGCCTGCACCAGGGCGATGCGGTTGATCACGCCGCCGATCAGGTGGCCTTCGGCGCAGCCGGGGCGCCAGCATTCCCACGGCGACGCAGCGGGCAGCGCACCGAGCGCCGTGGCGTCGGTCAGCAGCCTCGAATACAGCGGTGCTGCCGCCGACGGAGCCGGCAGCCACCGACGCGGGAGGACAATGCGCTGCTCGCCGAGCTCGCGAGGGACGGCCGCGCTCCACTGGCCGGGCTGGCGGCGGCGACCGGCTGGTCGGAGACCACGGTCCGGCGGCGCCTCGAGGACCTGTGCCGGGGCGGTGTGCTGTATTTCGATGTGGAGATCGAGCCGGCGCTGGTCGGCTACCACGCGGAGGCGATGATGTGGCTGACCGTGGCCCCGGCCGCACTGACCGCCACCACCCGGGCGCTCGCCGGCCATTCGCAGATCGCGTACGCCGCGGCGACCACCGGCCCGGCCAATGTCGCGGCCGCGGTGATCTGCCGTGACCTGGGCGACCTCTACGAGTACATCGCCACTGACATCGGTGCCCTGGACGGGGTGACGTCGGTCGAGACCGCGCCGGTCGTGCGCCGCGTCAAGGCCGGCGGGGCGCTCCTCGTGCCATGATCGCCTCGGGGCAGCGTGGTCCGACGAAGATCAGTATGGTGTCGCCGTGCGCCGTCTTCGTCTCATTCTGCCCCTCGTCGTTGCTCTCGCCGGCGATGCTGCCTGCACCGGATCATCAGATCCGGTCGCGGCCCCGTCCTCGACCTCCGCTTCCTCCCCTTCCACCTCACCGTCAGCCTCGCCGTCCGCGGTTGCCAGCAGCCCGAGCGGGCCGCTCGTGCTGCAATTCACGGCGAAAACCCTGGCCGGCGCCGACTTCGCCGGTGCCGGCCTCGCCGGAAAGGCCGCCCTGCTGTGGTTCTGGTCGCCGTCCAGCATGACCTGCGCCGAGCAGGCCGTGGGCGTCAGGAGGGTCGCGACGGGCTACGCGGGCAAGATCAACGTCGTCGGCATCGCGGTCGACGGAGATGCCGCCGCGCAGCGCCAGTTCATCGACAAATGGGAGCTCGACAAGGTGACGCACCTGTCCGGCGCCGACGGCGCGGTGGCGAAGCGGTTCATGACCACGGGAGCGGGGATCTACGTCATGATCGACAGCGCCGGTGAGCTCAAGGACGTCGGGACGTTGAACAACGACCGCCTGCTCTCGAGAATCGACCGGCTGGTCGGGCCCATCCCCGTGGGTTAAGACCGTGTGGTGCTGGCAGTTTCGGTAGCACGTCGCCGTATTTGGAAACATCGCATGAATGCTTCTTCGCCGTCTTCGACGACCTGGCGGATGTGGGTATGAATAGTCAGGACAACGTTGGAGCTGTGGCTGGTGGCGATGGCGTGCGAAGCCTCCCCGCGGCGCCTGGCTGGCCGGGGCGCTGCGGGGCACGGCGCCGAGCCGGCGCGCTAGGTCGGGTGGTTGATCCAGTTCTGATCTCTCGGTGGCTGACCTGACCTACTTGCGCGAGTCCGTGCGTGAGATATTCAGGTGACGTGATTGGGGGTTCGTCATCTCCATCAACTGGGACCAGCTGACCCAGCCGGATTTCGATCGGCGGGTAGAGGCTGTGCTGTGCCGGCTGTACGCCGGGCCGGAGGATGAGGTCCGACCGTACGACGGCCGCGGCGGCGACGGTGGACGTGACGTGGTGGTGCGCCAGGGGCGACGCCTGCGCATCTTCCAGCTGAAGTACTTTCGGGACGGGTTCGGGACTGAACGCAGAACGCAGCGTCGGCAGATCACCAAGTCGTTCGAGAAGGCCATGGCACACCGGCCCCACGAGTGGATCTTGGTTGTCCCTACCAATCCAACCCCCAGCGAGGAACAGTTCGTTCGGGACCTCGGTGCGGACTACCCCGATGTCAAGATCCGGATTGTCGGCAGGGCCGAGCTGGACGACTGGTTCGCCCGACATCCTGATCTGGTCGCCTACTTCACGAAGGACCAGCTCCAGGAAGCCGCGAAAATCTTCCGGCAGGAGACCGCGATCCTCGCGGGCGGGCTAGCGGATCTGACCGAAAGAAGTCGAGCGCTTGCCGGCGTCGCGGATACCTTGGATCCGCATTGGACGGTCCGGACGACGGTGGACGGCAACGAGGTCACACACCGGATCGTGGCGAAACATCCGCATGCGCAGGTCGTCTCGCCAATGGTGCTGTCGGTCGCGGCCGATGCGATCGGACCTGATCACGCCGACCTGCGACCGGTGGTGCGCCGGGTGATCGGGTTCGGCGCCGCCGACCGGCTGATACTTCCGCCTGACGTCTCGCGCAACCTCACCTACACCGGGCCTGCTTGGCTGCCAGCGCCGGGCGGGTATCTGGAGATCAAGGCGGTCGCAGCCGACCTGCCAACCGACCGCGGAGTCCCCGCGCGATTGACCACGCTCGCCGCTGGCGGCCGTCGAACCGGCTCGTTTCAGGGCACGGTGTCGCGGGTCGGCAGGGGACAGCTCGGAGACTCGCTGACGTTGGAGTTCGACGACGCTGCTGTCGTCGAGCTGCTCATCGGGAACGACCACCAGACCGACTTGGGCGGAAACTTCAAGTTCAACCGGGCCAGCCCGGCAACGGTGCTGCGAACGATCGCCATGTACCGAAGTCTGCAGGACAGCGCGTTCGTGGAACTCGAGCTCGACGGGCAGCCAGCCGGCATCTTCCATCGGGACGCCGTGCATGAGGTCGACGATGAGCACCGCCGCCTCCTTCGCATCAGCGAACTGCTGGCGGAAGACCTGGACGTCGTCCAGCGCCACTGCCACACCTACTTCCCTGTCCCGGACGACATCTCTGTGGACGATCGCATCGACCTCAGAATCGCTCGGCTCCTCATCGAAGGACACTGTGTCGCGCTGCGTTCGTCGAACGCGTTCACGATGACCTTGAACGGCCTGCTCGACGACACCCTGCGGGATCTGCTGCACCGTGAGACCTCGACCATGCAACTCACCAGCGACGTCATCATGGAGATCTTCGGCATGAGGCTGGAGATGGGACCGATCGCGTACTTCCACACACGCGTCGAGATCGTCGACCGGCGCGGTCTGCTGGCTGAACTCGAAGCGGGCCGCGGAGACGGGGCGACCATGAAAGTGCGGCCAGCAGACGGAGAGCCATTCCGGGCATACATGCCTGATCAGCGGACCGGTCGGGACGACGAGCCGCTCGTGCCCACGGGGTGGGGACTTCCGGGTCTCGACGGTCCGCGATAGCGCCGGGGTCGACAGTGAGCCATTCCGCGCAACCAGTTGATCACTGAAGGTTGTCATGTGGTGCGGTCGTGGTCGGTGTGGAGCAGGACGAGGGCGGCGGCGACGATTCTGCCGATCCGCCAAGGGCACAGACTGATGTTGCGGAGCGCTTTGAATGTGCCTTTGAGCAGGGCGTTGCCGCGTTCGGCGATGGCCCGCACGGCGTTGTGGGCGTGGTTGAGCTGCTGTTGGTGCAGGGCGAGCCGACCGTCCTTGGGTTTCTTGAACGCGATGGTGATGGTGTCGGCTTCGCCTTCGTAGCCCAGGTCGCCCAGGCTGCGCAGATCCCCCGCGGCGACGGTGAGAGCGGGCAGGATCTCCGCGTGGGCGCGGACCGCGGTGGTGTCGTGTTCCCGGCCGGGTCGTACGTCGGAGGTCCAGATGGGCCAGCCGTCCGGTGCGGTGACGACCTGGATGTTGCCGCCGTGCTGGTGGTGTTTGCCCGACCACCACAGGTCCACGCCCGGGGTCGGGCCAGGGGTGCGGCACCGGTCCGTCTCGATCAGGGTGCCGTCGATGGCGACGTGGCCGTAGCCGGCGGCCTTCGCCGCGATGAGCGCGCCGTGCAGGCCAGGTGACCGCTCGGCGAGGACGTCGATACCTTCGTGCAGATAGTCGTAGCCGGTCGAGACGCTGATCGCGTTGTCCACGGCCAGCTGGCTCATCCGGGTGCCGTCGCAGAACCAGCGCAGGAAAAGTACTGCCTGGTCATGACACGACAACGACCTGGTCCGCTGCCGGGTGCCACGGCGGGCGCGTTCGGCTGACAGCAGCCTGGTCAGGAAGTCCACCGTCTCGTCGCGTACCGGCAGGGACGCGGTGTATGTGACACTCATCGTCGGCGCAGAGCCCCATATGAAGTTGATCTGTGAGAGGACCACCTTCATACCGGGGTTCTGCGTCTTTTCGTTGCACCGCAACAGGTTCCGGCGTGTCGACCACCGCACCACCGAAGATCACCCAGCGTCAGCACCTCATTGCGCGGAATGGCTCAGTGGAACTCCACGATCGCCCCCTACGACCCTCAGACGACACCGGCGGCAGAACCCGACCGCGCTGCCTCAGCCCCGGCACCGATCCCGGCCGAGGCCACCCACCTGCTCACCCACCCCGCTCTGACCGGGATGTCCCGCGAGCAGTTCGACCAACTCGTCGCCGACCTCGAGCCCTGGCGCCGGACGCTGGCCGAAGCCGAACGACAGAAAAGGAAAGGCATCAACCGACGTGGTTACAACCCTGGCTTCGGTTTCCTCGACCACCGCCACCGCGTCCTGGCCGCGATCCTGAGCCGCCGCAACACCATCACACTCACTCTCGCGGCCCGGCTACTCGGCCGCGACCGCAACACACTCAGCTACCACGCTCACCGAACGATGCCCCTACTCAGCCTCGCCGGCGGACCTGCCGCCACCAAGATCCCCACAGAGCCCCGCAACACCCACCCGCCCCGCACGATCGAGGCCCTCCACAACACGATCGCCGCCGCAACAACCCCACGAAGCCACGCAGTAGTTACTTCGACCTGAAAAAGCGGTTTCGGCCGGTCGGTCGCTGAAGAGGTTCTGACCGGTCGGAGCCAGGTTGGTGTTGCCTGGCTTGTGTTTCAGGTGCTGGCGGCGGCGAGGATGGTGATCTTGTTGAGGTTGTGGGCGAGGACGCCGTATCCGCACCAGATCCGCGCACCGGTGAGCCCGTCGAGGCGGGTGCGGTCCCAGCCGTAGCGGTGTTTGAGGTGGCTGATCCGTCCTTCGCAGCCGGTTCGCCATTTGACGAGGCGACGGAAGCTGGGTTGTCGTTCGTGCGCTTGGCGGGCGGTGCCGGGTCTGCCTTTGCGTGGAATGGCAACGGTTTTCACGCCGAGGTCGTGCAGGTCGGTCTCGATGCCGGCTTCGCCGTAACCGCGGTCCGCGGTCGCCGCGCGGGGTGCCCGGCCGGTCCGGGCGGTGATCCGTTGGACCGCCGGCGCCAGCTGCGGGCCGTCGGCTGGGTTGCCCTCCTCGACGGTGTAGTCCAGGACGATGCCGTCCTCGTTGTCGACGACCTGGGCCTTGTACCCGAACTCGACGGGTTTGCCGAGGCGTCCCTTGGCGATCGGGCGAGCGTCGGGGTCGTGCAGACTCACCAGACGGGTCGCGGCGTCGGGTTTCGCGCCGGCCAGCCGGACCCGGGCCTGGGCGATCACCCGGTCGGTGCGCTCGATCATGACGGCGAGTTCGTTGACCGCGCGGCGCAGTCGGCCTTTCGCCCGGCCGGTCACCCGGGTCAGGGCGCGGCGGGCGTTGCGCAGCACCGTCTGCGCGTCGGTGGCGGTTCGCTGGGCCAGGCCGGCGAGTTCCCCGGTAATGCGGGCCACGGTGGCCTGCGCCTGTTCGCGGGCCTGCGCGCTCCGCAGCCGCAGATGGGCTGCGATCGCGCGGACCCGCCGCCCAGCCGAGCGGGTGCGGTCCCGGAACGGGGTCCGTGGCGCGGCGCCGACGGCCTTGATCCGACCGACGAGCCGGGACATGCGACTCACCGCGCGGGCCAGCAGCCCGGAGTCGGTCGGATAGTCAACGTTCGCCGACACCACGGTGGTGTCGGCGCGGACTTTTCCCGTCTTCACCACCCTCGCCTCGACCGCCTTGGCCAGCAGCTCGTCGTTGAGCGTGGCGATCGCCTCCTCCCCGCACCGGGTAGTGAGCTTCATCAGTGTGGTCGGGTGCGGCAACCGGCCGTCGATGTCGATACGGCAGAACCGCCGCCACGAGATCGAGTCGGACACCTCCGCGCACAGCGACTCGTAACCGAGGCGGTAGCGGTGCTTGAGGAACATCAACCGCAGATAGGTCTCCATCGGGATGCTCGGCCGGCCCATCCGCGCCGAGAAGTGCGGCACGAACGGGGCGAAGAACCGCTCATCGTCCAGCCAGGCATCGACGCGTTCCAGCTCCGCCGGTAGCCGCAGGCACACCTCCGGTAACACGGACTCCCACAACGACGGCTGCACGTTCCGCGTCCGCAGCATGACCGCAATCCCTTGCACGCCAACGACTTCCTGTCACCCACATGGTGACAGCCCGGCGCGTCCGGCACCGCCGGACGCGCCGACAACCATCTATCTACTTTTTCAGGTCGAAGTAGTTAGTTGACGCGTCCTGAACCGCTTCCAGTTCGTCGCCGACCACTCCGAACGCTACGGCGTGAAGCGGTTGTGCCAGGTCCTGGGCGTCGCCCGGTCCAGCTTCTACCACTGGAAGGCCTCCGCGGCCGCCCGCGCCGAGCGCGCCGCAGCCGACGCTCGGTTGGCTCAGCAGATCCGGACGGTGCATGCCGCGTTCGACGGCACCTACGGCGTGCCACGCATCACCCGCGAGCTGCGCGACACCGGCGTGCCGGTCAACCACAAACGGGTCGCCCGGGTGATGCGCCGCATCGGCCTGCAAAGGCTGCGGCTGCGCCGCCGGCACCGCACCACCGTCCCGGACCCGGCCGCCGCGAAGGCGCCGGACCTGATCGGCCGGGACTTCACCGCCGAGACCGTCAACCAGCGCTACGTCGGTGACATCACCTACCTCCCGTACGGCGACCGCGGGTTCCTCTACCTCGCCACCGTCATCGACCTGCACTCCCGCCGGCTCGCCGGATGGGCGATCGTCGATCACATGCGCACCGAACTCGTCCTGCACGCCCTGACCGCAGCTCAACGCACCCGCAGCAACCTCGGCGGCCTCAACGGTGCGATCCTGCACACCGACCACGGCGCCCAAACACGCATCGAAGGCATTCGCTGCCGCCTGCACCGCTGCCGGGGTCCGGCAGTCGATGAGCGCCATCGGCAGCAGCGCCGACAACGCCGCCGCCGAATCGTCAACGCCACCCTCAACGAGAAACCCTACAAGGCCGCCGCGCCTACACCGACGAACACGACGCCCGGCTCACCACCTTCCGCTGGCTGACCCGCTACAACACCGTCCGGCGCCACTCACGCCTCGGACATCGATCACCAATCGCCTACGAGACCATGCAAACGACATCAGCTACCCTGCCCCAAGCCGCATAATCGAGTGTCCAAGATCAGGGGGTGAAGCCCCGTGGCCGTCATCTCGGTGTCGGTGATCGTGGCGTCGGTGGTGACCACGTTGGTGATGATCCGTGGCATGTCCGGGTCACAGGTCTCGCTCAGGTGCACCTTGTAGCCGGGCCAGCCGTTGCCACGTTTGAGGCCGTAGCGGGCGTCGGTGTCATAGGGCGAGGCCAGCCGGTCTCTGCTCGGCGGGAGGTCTTTGCCCTCCCGCCAGCGCACCTCCTGACCGTCTCGCTGGTACTGCTGCTCCCATGCCTGGGCCAGGACCTGCACCGCCGGGATCTCTTGCAGCCACGCCGGGGCACTGGACGCGGCGACCGCGTCCAGGATCAGGTAGCCGTCCCGGCCCACCTGTTCAGCCCAGCGACGGCGCACGTCCTCGCCTTTCGGGAAGTGGTAGGAATCGATCCGTGTCCCGTATCGCTCGGCCCACCCCGCGTCGATCATCGGGGCCAGCCAGTCCGGTGCGGCGGCGGCCAGGGCTTCCAGGGCCGCCCGCAGTGTCTCGCCGACGAACTCCATTCGGTTCAGCGTGCGCACCGCGGCGAGTACATGCGTGGAATCGGTGCGCTGCCGACCACCGGCGCGCAGCAGCCCGTGCCGCGCGCATCGGTCCAGGATCACGTCCAGGACCTTCTCCTCCAGGTCATGCTTGATCAGCCGGGCCCGGAAATCGGCCAGCACCGTGAAGTCGAACCCGGCATCGTCGAGTTCCAGACCGAGCAGGTACTTCCAATCGATCCTCGCCCGGACCTGGTCGGCGGCCTGCCTGTCGCTGAGCCCTTCGGCGTACTGCAACACCGATACCAGCGCCGACGCTCCCGGAGAGGCCGCCGGACGGCCCACCGCCGAGAACGCCCGCACGAACAACTCGTCAGTGAACAACGGGCCGAGCGCGTCGCGGATCCGGACCGCGAGAGTGCCCTTCGGGAACGACGCCCGGACCACCCGCGCGGTCAACTCCGGCACGCCACGGTCACCCCACGCTTCCAGCGACACGCTCGACCCGTTCCACCCGACGAATCCGACAATCATGCCAACAGAGGGGTTCGAGTTCTCTGGCCATTCGCCAACGGAGTCATTCACGGGCGGGTAGTTGACGCGTACATCTCCTCAATGACGGCGGCGTGCTTCGAGGCGACGACGCGGCGGCGGAGCTTCAGGGACGGGGTGATCTCGCCGGTTTCGGGGGTCCAGGCGGACGGCATGATGCGGAAGGTCTTGATCTGCTCGGGGCGGGACAGGCGCTCGTTGACCGAGGCGACCACCGCCGACACCGCCGCGTGGACCGCCGGGTCGGAGGCGAGCGCGGCGAGGCTGACGTCGGCCAGGCCCTGTGATGCGGCCCAGATGGGGGCCACCTCCTCGTCGAGGACGATGAGCGCGGTGATGTACGGGCGCCGGTCGCCGATCGTGACGGCCTGGCCGATCAGCGGGCTGACCCGCAGCAGGTTCTCGATCTGTGCGGGGGAGATGTTCTTCCCGCTGGACGTGATGATGAGCTCCTTCTTGCGGTCGGTGATGGTGAGGAACCCGTCCGCGTCGACGGCGCCGACGTCGCCGGTGGAGAGCCAGCCGTCGGTGTCCACAATGGACTGCGTCGAGCCGTCGGGGTCGAGGTACCCGAGGCAGACCAGCGGGCCGCGGACCTGGATCTCGCCGTCGTCGAGCAGGCGCAGCTCCATGCCGGCGTTGGCCCGGCCGACGGTGCCGGGGCGGAAGGTCGTGGGCGTGTTGATGGTCGCGGTGCCGGTCGTCTCCGTCATGCCCCACACCTCGAGCACGTCGACGCCGAGGCCGGCCAGGAACAGCAGCACCTCCACGGGGATCGGCGCGGCGCCGCTGCCGGCCCAGCGCATCTCGTCGAGGCCGAGCAGGGCACGCATCGGTGCCAGTACCGCGGCGTCCATGGCGGCGAGCTGCGCTGTCTGCTCCTCGGTGAGGATCTTCCCGTCGGCGCGGGCGTGGAAGCTCTCCCGGGCCAGGCCGCTGGCGGTCTCGAACGCGGCCCGGACGGCGGGGTCGGCGGCGCCAAGCTGGGCCTGCACGCCGGCGGCCATCTTCTCCCAGACGCGGGGGACGCCGAAGAACGAGTGCGGCCGGACCGCGCGCAGCGCGGCGACGAGCTGCTTGCCGTCGGTGACGATCGTGGCGTGCCCGACGCGGTAGAGCAGGTTGTAGATGCCCAGGACGCGTTCGGCGATGTGCGCGAGCGGCAGGTACGCGAGGGTGCGCGGGTGGTCGGGCACCTCCACCTGCCCTTCCAGGACCGCGCACTGGTAGACGACGTTGCGGTGCGACAGCAGCACGCCCTTGGGGTCGCCGGTGGTGCCGGAGGTGTAGAGCAGCGTGACGGGCTGCTCGGTGCGCACCTGCCGCCAGGCCTGCTCGAACACGGACGGGTCGGCGGCGTGCAGCGCGGCCCCGTCGGAGGCCACTGTGGACAGTGCGGTCGTCCCCGCCTGTACCGCGTCCTCCTCGACGACGATGACGTGTTCGACGCCGGGAAGCTCCCCGAGGACGGCCTGCCAGCGGCGCAGCTCGGGCAGTCCGTTGACCACGAGGATCTTCGCCGCGCTGTGCTGGGCGATGTACCGCAGCTGTTCGGCGCTGAGGGTGGCGTACGCGGTGCAGGGGACGGCGCCGAGGTGCACGGCGGCGAGGTCGGCGACCCAGTGCTCGATGCGGCTCGGCAGGCTCATGATCATGCGGTCGCCGGGGGAGAGGCCGAGGGCGCTCAGCCCGCGGGCCATGGCGGCGACCCGGTCACGCAGCTCCAGCCAGGTGGCGGAGTCGTCGGTGCCGAAGGTGCTCAGCGCCACCAGGTCGGGGTGTTCGGTGGCGTTGCGGTGCAGTAGTGCGGGAATGCTCGTGCCGGCGGCGATGTCCGCGCAGCGCGTCGCGAGGTCCAGGTTGGCGGTCATGGACTCAGCCTCCTCGGCCGACGGATCAGCTCTGGGAGGGACTGTAACTCGCGACTAACTTATTGGGAAGAGACCCGACGTCAGGCGCGTGAACCGTGACTCACGCGTGCAAAGCCGCCAGTGCAAGACCGGCGGTCTGCGAGGAGTAGCCCGGGGTGCGGTCGAAGCCGCCCAGGCGGCCGATGTCGGTGACCACGTTGAGCGCCGCGTGCACGAGGACCCGCGCGTCGGCGACCGGCAGCTCCGGCCGGACCGCTCCGACGAGCCGCACCCACTCCTCGACGTGCAGGCGCTGCGCCCCGCGCAGCTGGTGCCGGTCGGTGTCGGGCAGGTTGTTGTTCTCGGCCAGGTAGACCGCGACCAGGTCGCTCTGGCCGAACGCGAAGTCGACGTAGGCCGCCACGACCCGCCGCAGCGCGTCGGCGGGGTCGCTCGCCTCCGCGATCGCCGTGCTCGTCGCGCCGGTGAGCCGGTCCGTGGCCCGGTAGTAGGCGGCCGCGAGCAGGTCGGCCTTGCTCGGGAAGTACCGGTAGACGCTGGACGCCTGCATGCCCGCCGCGCGGCCGATGTCCTCGACGGGGACGGCGTGGAAGCCGTGCCGGTGGAAGAGCCGGATCGCCTCGATGAGCAGCAGCTCGCGGCGCGACGCCGGCTTGATCACCGCGGGTGTGTCCACGCCGCCCGCCGGCAGCTGCGGCGGGTCGGCGCGCAGGAGGGTCCACGCGA
This sequence comes from Dactylosporangium sp. NPDC000521, assembly GCF_042898305.1. NCBI lineage: Bacteria > Bacillati > Actinomycetota > Actinomycetes > Micromonosporales > Micromonosporaceae > Dactylosporangium > Dactylosporangium sp. NPDC000521. Next base: position 60,203 of record NZ_JBIAYW010000017.1, on the reverse strand, counting down.
CCCGGGTCAGCAGCCGCGCGGTGTCGGTGCCGGTGGCCGCCACGCGGTGCGTGGTGACGCTGCCGAACGCGCTGAGCGCGGCGTTGACCAGCAGCTCCGCCTGGCCCGCGGCCAGTTCGGGCCGCTCGGCGCGCAGCGGCCCGGCGAGCCGGCCGACCAGCTCGGCGAGGCCGGCGCCGAACTCGCGGCGGTGCTCCCCGGTGAGGTACCGCCGCTCCCACTGGTACAGCCCGGCGGCGCGGCGCTTGGCCACGGCGACGTCGGCGACCGCGGCGAGCAGCTCGTCCAGGGTGCCCTCGGTGGTGGCGGCGAGCAGCGCGTTGACGACGTCCCGGGTGGCGTGCACGAGGATCGCGTACTTGTTCGGGAAGTGGCGGTAGACCGCGGGGCCGCTGATGCCGACGACCGCGGCGATCTCGTCGACGGACACCCCGTGGTAGCCCCGCTCGCAGAACAGCTCGGCGCCGGCCAGGGCGATGCGGTCCTTGCGGTCCTTGGGCCGCTTCGCCGGCGTGGCGGATCCCGCGCTGTTCGCTGCTGTTCGCACGGGGTACAGGTTAGCGCTGCCGCGACAACGCTTGACAACAGAGCGCACCGGCACAGAAAGTTAGGCGGGATTCGCATCAGAGAGCGTCTAGGCGAGGAGCGGCCATGGCACCCGAGGCGTACATCTACGACGCGCTGCGCACGCCGCGCGGCCGCGGCAAGCCCACCGGAGCACTGCACTCGGTGAAGCCGGTGTCGCTCGTCAGCGGCCTGATCGAGGAGGCGCTGCGCCGCGCGCCGGGCCTGGACCCGGCCCGGATCGACGACGTCGTGCTCGGCGTCGTGTCACCGCTCGGCGACCAGGGCGCCGACATCGCCAAGACCGCCGCCCTCGCCGCCGGGCTGCCCGACACGGTCGCCGGCGTGCAGCTCAACCGGTTCTGCGCCTCCGGCCTCGAGGCGGTGAACCTCGCCGCGCAGAAGGTCCGGTCCGGCTGGGAGGACCTCGTCCTCGCCGGCGGCGTCGAGTCGATGTCGCGGGTGCCGATGGGCTCCGACGGCGGCGCCTGGGCCCTCGACCCGGAGACCAACTACGACACCGGCTTCGTGCCGCAGGGCATCGGCGCCGACCTGATCGCCACCCTCGACGGGTACAGCCGCGAAGACGTCGACCGCTACGCGTTGCAGTCGCAGACCCGCGCCGCGAAGGCATGGGCCAACGGCTACTTCGCCCGGTCCGTGGTGCCGGTGAAGGACCGAAACGGGCTGGTCGTCCTCGACCGCGACGAGCACCTGCGAGCGTCCACGTTGGAGGGTCTCGGGCAGCTGCCGGCGTCGTTCGCGACGATCGGTGAGATGGGCGGCTTCGACGCGGTGGCGCTGCAGCGGTACCACTGGGTCGAGCGGATCGAGCACGTGCACACCGCCGGCAACTCCTCCGGCATCGTCGACGGCGCGTCGCTCGTCGTCATCGGCAACGAGGCGGCCGGCACCGCCGCCGGCCTCACGCCACGCGCCCGCGTCGTCGCCACCGCGGTCAGCGGCGCCGACCCGACCATCATGCTCACCGGCCCGGCACCCGCCGCCCGCAAGGCCCTCGCGAAGGCCGGCCTCGGCGTCGACGACCTGGATCTCGTCGAGATCAATGAGGCGTTCGCGGCCGTGGTACTGCGGTTCGTCGCCGACCTGGGGCTCAGCATGGACATCGTCAACGTCAACGGGGGCGCCATCGCCATGGGCCACCCGCTCGGCGCGACCGGCGCCATGATCCTCGGCACCCTCACCGACGAGCTGGAGCGGCGCGGCGGCCGCTACGGCCTCGCCACGCTCTGCGTCGGCGGCGGCATGGGCATCGCAACCGTCATCGAACGCCTGTAGGGGGACACAGACATGGCTGACACCATCCGCTGGGAGCGCGGCGAGGACGGGATCGTCCTGCTGACCCTCGACCACCCGGGGCGCTCCGCGAACGTGATGAACGACGAGTTCGGCGAGAGCCTCGTCGCCACCGTGGACCGGCTGGAACGCGAGCGCGACGACATCACCGGCGTCATCCTCACCTCCGCCAAGCAGACGTTCTTCGCCGGCGGCGACCTCGAGTCGCTGCTGCGGCTCGACGACGCCGCGGCGATCGACGCCGACACGCGCCGCCTCAAGCAGGCGCTGCGCCGCCTCGAGACGCTCGGCCGGCCGGTGGTCGCCGCGATCAACGGCTCCGCGCTCGGCGGTGGGCTGGAGATCGCGCTCGCCTGCCACCACCGGGTCGCCGCCGACGACGCCCGCGTCGAGATCGGGTTCCCCGAGGTGACGCTCGGGCTGCTGCCCGGCGCCGGCGGGGTCGTGCGCACCGTGCGGCTGCTCGGCATCGCCGACGCGCTCACCAACTGGCTCGTGCGCGGGCAGCGGCACCGGCCCTCCGCCGCGCTCGAACACGGCCTGGTGCACGAGGTCGCGCCCCGCGAGGAGCTCCTCGACCGGGCGAAGGCGTGGATTCTCGCGAACCCGGGCGCGGTCCAGCCGTACGACGTGAAGGGCTACCGCATCCCCGGCGGCACACCCGCGACACCCGCGCTCGCGGCCCAGCTCCCGGCGTTTCCTGCGACCCTGCGCAAGCAGCTGAAGGGCGCCCCGTACCCGGCGCCACGCAACATCCTCGCCGCCGCTGTCGAGGGCGCCCAGGTCGACCTGGAGACGGCGTTCGTCATCGAGGGCCGCTACTTCATCGAGCTCGCCACCGGCCAGATCGCCAAGAACATGATCAAGGCGCTGTTCTTCGACGTGCAGGCCGCCAACGCGCGTGGCGCCGGGTCACAGACGTTCGGCAGGGTGGCGGTCCTCGGCGCGGGGATGATGGGCGCGGCGATCGCGTACGTGTGCGCGAAGGCCGGCATGCAGGTGCTGCTGAAGGACGTCACCGTCGAGGCGGCCGCCCGCGGCAAGCAGTACGCGGTGCGCGTGCTGTCGAAGAAGCCGTTCCTGCCGGCTGAGGAGATCCTGGCCCGGATCACCCCGACCGCCGACGCCGCCGACCTGGCCGGGTGTGACCTGGTCATCGAGGCGGTGTTCGAGGACCCGGGCCTGAAGCACAAGGTGTTCGCCGAGATCCAGGACGTCGTAGCGCCGGACGCGCTGCTGTGCTCCAACACCTCGACGCTGCCGATCTCGGCCCTCGCCGAAGGGGTGACCCGCCGGGAGGACTTCGTCGGGCTGCACTTCTTCTCACCCGTGGACAAGATGCCCCTGGTCGAGGTGATCAAGGGCGCTGAGACGTCCGACGCCGCCGTGGACCGGGCACTGGGTGTGGTGCGGCAGCTGAAGAAGACGCCGATCGTCGTCAACGACAGCCGCGGGTTCTTCACCAGCCGCGTCATCGGCACATTCACCAACGAGGGCGTCTCGATGCTCGCCGAGGGCATCCCCGCCGCCACCATCGAGCAGGCCAGCTCGCAGGCCGGGTACCCCGCACCGGTCCTCGCCCTCATGGACGAGCTCACCCTCACCCTGCCCCAGAAGATCCGCCAGGAGACCGCGGCCGCGATCGTCGCCGGCGGCGGCACCTGGACCCCCCACGCCGCCGATGCCGTCATCGACCACCTGATCGCCGCCGGCCGGCCCGGCCGTTCCGGCGGCGCCGGCTTCTACGACTACCAGGCCGGCCGGCGTTCCACCCTCTGGCCCGGCCTGCGCGACGCCTTCGGCGGCACCAACCTCGACGTCCCCTTCACCGACCTCATCGAGCGGATGCTGTTCATCGAGACCCTTGAAACCATTCGCTGCCTCGAGGAGGGCGTCCTGACCTCGGCCGTGGACGCCAACGTCGGCTCCATCCTCGGCATCGGCTACCCGGCCTGGACCGGCGGTGTCCTGCAGTACGCCAACCAGTACCGGGGCGGCCTGCCCGGCTTCACCGCCCGCGCGTCGGAGCTCGCCGCCCGCTACGGCGGCCGCTTCGACCCGCCCCAGCTCCTGCTCGACAAGGCCGCCCGCGGCGAACGCTTCGAATAGCCGTCGTGAGGGTGCGGGGTCCAGCCCCGCACCCTCTGCCGCGCCGTGCCCTTCCGGTGAGCCGTGCCCTTCCTGCGAGTGATACAACGGACGGTGACGCGGAGGAGGGCGGTTGGTGATCGACGTGCACCGTGCTGTCGGAGTGCTGAGCGACGAGGTCCGGCGTGCGCGGCCGAGCACCCGCCCCTGAACTGCCCCCTGGACCCAGGTTCGCCCTGGTCATCGCCACCGCGACGTATGCCGATCCCGCACTGAGCCAGCTGCGCGCGCCCGCCCACGACGCGGCCGGCCTCGCCGAGGTCCTCGCCGACCCCGCCATCGGCGCGTTCGCGGTGTCGTCGCTCATCGACCGGACCGCACACGACATCCGCGTCGAGGTGGAGGACTTCCTCACCGGCCGGGAACCCGACGATCTGGTCGTCGTGTACCTGTCGTGCCACGGCGTGCGGGACCGGCGCGGACGGCTGTACTTCGCCGCGACCGACTCCCGGACCACCCACCTCGGCTCCACCGGCATCGAGTCGAGGTGGCTGCTCGAACAGCTCGACGAGTGCAGAGCCCGCCAGGTCGTCATCCTCGACTGCTGCTTCAGCGGAGCGTTCTCCGACGGGGCGAAGGGCGAGCCGGAGGTCAACCTCGAACGGCACCTCATCGGCAGCAGCGGTCGCGGCCGGGCGGTGCTCACCGCGTCCAGGGCCGGCGAGTACTCGTTCGAAGGCGAGGTGCTGCCGGGCGCGCTCGTCGCCGGGTCGGTGTTCACCACCGGCATGATCGAGGGCCTGCGGTCAGGCGACGCGGACACCGACCGGGACGGCTACATCTGCGTCGACGACGCCTACGCCTACGCGTTCGAGTACGTCCGCAGGCGGCAGGCGGCACAGACGCCACAGCGGTGGATCTTCGGCGGCGAGGGCAAGATCGTGCTCGCCCGCAGCCTCGCCGGCGCCGTGATCAAGCCGGTGCCGCTGCCGGCCTCGCTGCGCACCGCCCTCGACAGCCAGCACCCTGAGGTCAGGCTCGGCGCCGTGACGACCCTCGGGCAGTGGCTCGGTGGCTCGCCGGGCCGTGCGGTGACCGCCAGGCGGGTGCTGGAAGAGCTGGCAGGCCAGGAGATCCCGCCGGTCGTCGCGGCGGCGCGGGCCCTGCTGTCGGCGCACCCCGCCGATGCCGGCCCCGACGAACCGCCGGCGCCGCAGGACGGCACCCTCGACCTGCAGAGCGTGCACGCGGCCCGCGCCGAGGCGGAGCAGATCGTCGGTGCCGCCCAGCAGGAGTACGACGAGATCATCGCCGAGGCGAAGGCCCAGGTCGAGGCGGCCACCCTCGCCAGGGCGAAGGCCGAGCAGGACGCGGTCCTCGCCGTGCACGCCGCCGAGCAGGCGGAGCAGCGGCTACGGGCGGCCGAGCAGGCCGCGGACGAGGCGAAGGCCGAGGCCGCCGCGATCGGGGAGGAAGTGGCTCACCTCCGGGCGCTGCGCACGGCGTCCATGAACGAGGCGGCGGCCCGGAAGGAGACTGCGGCGCGGCGGCACCGGGAGGTGACCCGCGGCCCGATGGGCAGCCGGGCCGCGGCAGGGCGGCTCCTCGGCGACGACGTCGACGGCCCGCCCCCGCCTGTGCCCTTCCCGCATCCCGCCTGGGAGCCCTCCGGGCTGGACCTGCCGCCGCAGCCGGGCCTGCTCACCGAAGGCCGCGGATATGACCCCGCGGCGGTGGACGAGTACTTCGACCGTGCCCGCGCTGCCCTCACCGCCGGATCGGTGCTGATCCCCGACCCGCCGGTCTTCCCATCGGTACGGCGCGGATACCATCCCGGCGCCGTCGACCTCTACGTTCACCTGCTTCGCACGACGGCGGCGCTGCGTGGCGCCGAGGCGCAGGCCATGACATCGAAGGTGTTCGGCACCATGGTTCGCAGGTCGCAGTACCTGGGCCTCCGTCTGCGCACCGTGCTGCACCAGCTGACGGACCGGGAGCAGGACCCGGACCGGCTGACGGAGCTGTTGCGGCTGGACCACTTGTCCGGCCGGATCCGCCGGTCCGGCGAGACGTTGCTCGCCCTCGCGGGCGCCGATCCGCTTCGTTCCCGCCATGAACCGGCATCCGTGGCCGACGTGCTGCTCAGCGCGCAGTCCGAGATCGAGGACTTCACCCGCCTCCGCTTCATGGTGTTCGACCGGCGCGCGAACATCGCCGGCTTCGCGGTCTTCGACGTGGTCCACCTGATCGCGGAGCTGCTCGACAACGCCACGACGTTCTCCCCGCCCGACGCCATGGTCGACGTCACTGCTCGCCGGATCGGTGACGGCCTGCACATCACCGTCGAGGACGCCGGAATCGGGATCTCGCCCGGCCACCTCCTCGAGCTCAACGACCAGCTCACCCGCCCCGGCCCGCCCTCCTCCAACAGGATGGTCGGGCTTTACGCGGTGAGCCACCTGGCGGCGCGCCATGGCATCACGGTCCGGCTGTTCCCCACCCCCGCCGGCGGTACTGTGGCGGACGTGCGGATCCCGGCGCAGCTGCTGGTCTGACACCGCCGCCTGGTGCGATGGGCGGTCGTGCTCGCGTCACGTGGTCAGCACGGCTCGTGTCCCAGCGTGATGCTGACGTAGGTGTACTCGTCGAGGAGCTTGGCGAGCGTGACCGACGGGCGGCCGAGGAACGCGGGAAGCGAAGCGTCGTCGGTGCCGGTCGCGGCGACCAGGGCCGCGGCCCAGGCCCGGCCCAGGGCGAGGTGGCGGGTGAAGGCCGCGCCGTCACGGGCACCGTGCAGCGTGACCGCGATGGCGGCGTCCCAGGGCATCACGGTGTCGGGGCGCAGCGCGTACAGGGCCTTGGCGGCGGCGGTCGGGCCGAGCGTGCGGCGGGGACCGGCCGGCACGGCGGCCAGGGTGGCGTACGCCGTGCCGAGCGCGGCCAGGTCGCCGTCGGAGGCCAGCCGCAGCGGACCGGCCGGCAGCGTCGCGCCGGACGCGGCCCACCAGCCGGCGATCCCGGCGTCGAACAGGTCCGGCTCGCCGTCGCGCGGATACCGGATGCGGCAGCCCCACGAGTTGAGCCAGCGGTGCAGCAGCCGCCGGTGCTCCGGCCGGTCGAGGTCCGGGCCCGGCGCGGTCCGCGCGACGAAGTCGTGCCAGGTCCGGTCGGCGTTGGCGTAGCCGTTGAAGACCGCGACGGAGTGGGCGAGCCGCTCCACGGTCGGGGGCGGCAGCGTCACGCCGACGATCCTACTTCTTCAGCGCCGCGGCGAGGCGGCCCGCGTTCATGTGGGCGATCGCCTCCACGGAGATCATCGGGTTGACGCCGGACGAGGAGGGGAAGCAGGACGCGTCGGCGACGACGAGGTTCGGGACCTCCCACGTCGCGCCGTCCGGGTTCGTCGCCGACGTGGCCCGGGAGCCGCCCATGCGCGCAGCGCCCATGATGTGCAGCGCCGCCATCGACAGCTCGCCGGGCGCGGTGCCGAGGCCGTCGGTGTACGCGATGAAGTCGTCGATCGAGCCCTTGCCGCGTTCCCAGGTCAGGCCGCGCTGGTGGCCGGAGAAGACGGTCAGCGCGCCGGCCGCCTCCACGATGCGGGCCGCGCCGGCGATCCCGGCCCGCATGTGGGCGGCGTCGTACGCGGAGAGCCGGTAGTGCACGACGGGCTCACCGTCGCGGTCGACGGTGACGTGGCCGGCGTCGCGGTCGCGGGTGATGACACCGACGCCGCTGAGGTGCGGCAGGGCACGCATCTGGGCGAGGTGCGACCGCGCGCCCCGCCAGCTCATGAACGACACGGCGATCGCCGGGTTGGTGGCGGCCGTCTCGTAGATGACGCCGTGGCCGCGGCCGTCGAGGTCGGCGTGCTCGGTGGAGTACCGCGTCTGCATCCCGCCCTCCCACGGGCGGACCTCCTCGGCGAAGGTGCCCCAGACGCCGGTGGCCGGGTGCAGGTGCAGGTGCCGGCCGATGTTCGGGTTGGTGAGACCGGAGCGGCGCAGCAGCGCCGGCGTCTGGATGCTGCCCGCGGCGGCGACGACCGCCCGGGCGCGCACGGTGACCGGGAAGCCGTCGGCGGTGCGCCCGGCGACGCCGGTGGCGGAGCCGGCCGCGACGGTGACGGTCCGCACGTCGACGCCGACGAGCAGGCGCGCGCCGGCCCGCTGCGCGTCGACGAGCCACGTCTTCGCCACGGACTGCTTGGCGCCGATGCGGCAGCCGAGGCCGCACCGGCCGCACTCGATGCCGGTGTCGCAGCCGATGACGTTGCGCGGCATCTCCGCGACGTGCCAGCCGAGCTTGGTGAGCCCGGCCTGCATGAGCGCGTCGCGGGAGGAGATCGCGCCGTGGTCGAGGTTGACGCCGAGGCGGGTCCAGACCGCGTCGAGGGAGCGGTCGTACTCGTCGGTGGCGAACTGCGGCACGCCGTGCGAGGCCCACTCGTCGCGGACCCCGGCGGGGGTGCGGAACGACGTGGTGTAGTTGACGACGGTGCCGCCGCCGACGCCCTGGCCCTGCAGCAGGCTCAGCTGCCCCTCGGCGGTCGCGGCGGGGCCGGGCGCGTAGAGCCGGGACAGGCCGGACAGCTCGCCGCCGTCGAAGTCGCGGTCGTCGTGGTAGCCACCCTTCTCCACGACGACGACGTCGAGCCCGGCGGCGGCGAGGACGGCGGCCGCGGTCCCGCCGCCCGCACCGGATCCGACGATGACTACGTCGCAGTCCAGCTCGGTCGGCCCGGCCGGGCGGAGCGGCTTCAGCGGCGGTTCGGCGGCGTCGGCTCGTGTACCGAGGGGGCCCGGATAGCCGATCGCGTCCCACAGCGGCGAGTGCCCGGTCGGGCCGGGCGCCAGGTAGTACGAGAGCGTCGCGGCGCCCTTGAGCGCCTGGAACAGCGCCCGCTTGCGGGCGTTGCCGGACCCGGCGAGCCCGAGCAGGATCGCCTCCCGCCGGGCCTGCGGCTGCCGGGAGAACCGGCGCGGCCCGCCACCGCGCAGCGGCGCGGCCAACGGCGTGTCCCACAGCGACAGCAGCTGCAGGAACTGCTTCGTCTCCGCGGCGCGTGGGTTGCCCAGCACGAGGCCGGCCATGATGTCGACGGCGCCGATCTCGCGAGCCGACGGGATGCCGTCGCCGTCGCCGGGCGCGAACGTGTCGCAGATGCTGGCGAGCGCGGCGCGCTGCCTGGCGGTGAGTTCCATCAGGACTTCCCGGTCGTCGAAGGTGACGCGCCGAAGTACGCCTCGGCGACGGTGTGCCGCTGCGCGCGCAGCCGGCGGGCGGGTCCGGCGAGGACGGCGCGGCCGTGGTGGAGCACGACGGCCCGGTCTGCGACGGTCAGGGCGAGGTCGATGTGCTGCTCGACGAGCACGACGGCGACGCCGAGCCGGTCGGCGAGCGCGCGGACGGTCGGCAGGATCGCCTGCACGGCGATGGGGGACAGGCCCATGCTGAGCTCGTCGACGAGCAGGATCCGCGGCATGCCGACGAGGGCCTTGGCGATGGCGAGCAGCTGCTGCTCGCCGCCGGACAGCAGCCCGCACCGGCGGCCCAGCAGCGGCTCCAGGGTGGGGAACAGCTCCAGCACCCGGCCGAGGTCGGCCCGCCGGGCGAGGGTCAGGTTCTCCCGGACGGTCAGGCCGTGGAACACGCCGCGCGTGTCGGGGACGAGGACGAGCCCGGCGCGGGCGTTGCGTTCGACGCGCCGGTGCAGCGGCCGCCCGTACGCGGTGACGGTGCCCGCGGTCGGGGTGATGACTCCGGCGGCGGTGAGCAGTGTCGTGGTCTTCCCGGCACCGTTGGGGCCGAGCAGCGCCAGGACCTCGCCCTCGGCGACCTCGAGGTCGAGGTCCCGCACGGCGGGGACGCCCGCGTACCCCGCGGTGACACCCGCGAGCTTCAGCACGACGGTCAAGAAGCCACCTCCGATGGAGCGCCGGCTTCGGTCGGAGCGCCGAGGTACGCGGTCCGCACGGCCGGGTCGGCGCGGACCGCGTGGGGCGTGCCGGCGGCGATGACGGCGCCGTAGTCGAGGACGTACACGCGGTCGCAGACGTCGAAGACGAGGTTCATGTCGTGGTCGATGAGCAGCACGCCGAGGCCCGCCGCCGCGATCGCCCGCACGTGCCCGCCGAACTCGGCGCTCTCGTCGGTGTCGAGCCCGGCGGCCGGCTCGTCGAGCAGGACCGCGCGGGTCCCGCCGGCGAGGGCGCGGGCCACCCCGGCGATCTTCTGCCGGCCCAGGCTCAGCTCGCCGGGGCGCCGGTCGGCGACGAACTGCAGGCCGAACATCTCCAGTGCCGCGTCCACGTCGCCGGCCCGGACCGCCCGTCCGGTCAGGTCGCTCCACAGGTTGCGCAGCGGTCCCCGGGCGGCGGAGACGGCGACGTTCTGCCGCACGGTCAGGTCGCCGAAGAGCTCGCCCGCCTGCCAGGTGCGGGCGAGGCCCGCGCGGCGGCGGGCGTGCGGTGGGAGCCCGTCGAGGCGGCGCCCGGCGAGCGTGACGGAGCCGCCGGCCGGGGTGAAGCCGGTGACCGCGTCGACGAACGTGGTCTTGCCGGCGCCGTTCGGCCCGATCAGCCCGACCACCTCGCCGGCGTCGACGTGGAGGGTGACGTCGGTGTTGGCGAGGACGCCGCCGTACCGCACCGTCAGTCCGGTGGCTTCCAGGAGTGTCATGCCGCCACCTTCCGGCGGTGGAGGCTGCCGGCGATGCCGGAGGGGTTGAGCACCGCGGTGACGACGAGCGCGCACGCGGCGATGAGCGTGTAGTAGCGGCCGAGGCCGAACGTCGTGTTGAGCAGCGTGTACAGCACCCCGAGCGGCGCGACGAGCCCGGCGATGACGGCGCCGCTGATCCGGGTGATGCCGCCGACGTACGTCATGCACAGCACACCGAGGCCGACGACGACGTTGAACGACTCCGCGGACAGCTGCGAGCGGCTGTACCCGATGAGGCAGCCGCCGACCCCGGCGAGGAACGCGGCGACGGCGAACCCGGCGAGCTTCGTGCGGGCCACGTCGATGCCGGCCGCGGCCGCGGCGCGCTCGTTGGCGCGTACCGCGAGGAACGCCTGCCCGGTCGAGCCGGCGAGCAGCCGCGCGACGGCGGCGGCGAGCACCCCGACGATGACGACGACCGTGCCGGCGAACGCGGTCGTCGTGAGGTCGGTGCCGCGCCGCACCTCGAGGCTCCAGCCGAGGAGGGTGGGCCCGTCGATGAGGTTGCCCTCGAACGGGGTCAGCGCCGGGTTGGCGAACACGAGCTGCTGGATCGCGATCGCGCCGGCGAGCGTGACCACCGCCAGCTGGGCGCCGCGGATCCGCAGCGCCGGCAGGCCGACGCCGACGAGCGTGGCGACGCCCGCCGACACGAGGACGGTGAGCGGGAAGGGCAGTCCCCAGGCGACGGTGGCCCTGGAGAGCACGAAGCCGCCGGTGCCGGCGAACGCCATCGAGGCGAGGGAGATCTGCCCCAGGTAGCCGGTGAGCACGACCAGCGACAGTGCGATGAGCGCCATGATGACGGAGGTGACGACCCCGAAGCGCCAGCTGCCGGAGGTGAGGGCGATCGCGGTGCCGGCCGCGCCCGCGAGCAGCAGGCCCGCCCGCAGCCGGCGCCGGGGGAGCGCCACCGCCGGCATCCGGTCCGCGCCGGGCGCGCCGCGGGCGGGGATGCCGCGGCCGAGCACGACGAGCGCGACGACGACGAGCACGAACGGCACCGCGTCGCCGAGCCCGGCCTGCGCCCAGGCGGGCCAGCCGTCGACGGTGCTCGCCAGCAGCAGCAGCGACTGGAAGCAGCCGATGCCGACGCCGGCGAGACCCGCGGTCACGACCGAGGTGAGCCGCGCCAGGAGCGCCGCGGCGAGCCCGGGCAGGACGTAGAACATGTAGCCGATCGGGTCGAGCCCGACGGTCGGCGCGGCGAGGACCGCGACCAGTGCCGTCGCGGCGCCGGTGGACAGCCACGCGACGGCGGCGAGCCGGTCCGGCGAGAGGCCGGTGAGCCGGGCGGCCCGCTCGTCCTCGGCGCAGGCCCGGGTCGCCACTCCCCAGCGGGTGAGCCGGAAGTACACCGTGAACGCCACGGTCGCGGTCAGCGCCACCGCGAGGAGGATCAGGTCGCTCACGTTGAGCCGCGTCCCGGCCAGCCCGAGCGTCCGGTCGGTGAGCAGCGGCGCCGCGAGCGCACCGTCGGTCCGGAACCGCAGGGGCACCAGCGAGGCGATCGCGAGCATCAGCCCGACCGACGCCACCACCTGCGACAGCGGCGGCGCGGTGCGCAGGGGCCGGAACACCAGCCAGTGCGCGGCGAACGCCAGCGCCGCCGTGCTCAGCACCCCGAGCGTCACCGCGGTCCACGCGGGCAGCGGCCCGGCGGCGAGCGGCACCGACCCGACCGGCAGCACGAGCGTGCCGCTGCGGCGCAGCTCGGCGACGACCCAGACGCCCCACAGCGCGAGGGAACCCTGCGCGAAGTTGAGGACCCCGGTGGCGACGTGCAGCGCCACGATGGACGTGGCGATGACGGCGTACACGGCGCCGGCGGCGAAGCCGAGCGTGACGAAGAGCAGGACCTGATCCATGGTGCTGCTACACCGCGCCCGGGATCGCGGCGAGGACCTGCGGGACCGGCGTGATCCAGGTGTCCGTGACGGGCTTCGCCGAGCCGTCGGGCTGCACGACGTACAGCAGGATCTGGGTCGTGCAGTTCGGCGAGGTGGCACTGCCGCAGTTGAGCCTCGGGCCGAGGAAGCTCGGGAAGTCCTTGAGGCCCTTCAGTGTCTTGAGCACACCGGGGCCGGTCAGGTCGGTCTCGGCGGCGCCGGACATCGCCTTGGCGAAGTTCACCAGCAGCGCGAACTCGCCGACGGCGTAGTAGCCGCCGGTGCCGCCCTCGACACCGTCGATGTACTTCGTCGCCAGGGTCAGCTCCCGCTGCAGCTCGGCGGGCACGTACTTCGCCGCGACGGGCAGCCAGTTGGAGGAGTACAGCGCCCCGCCGGCGGCCTGCGCGGGGCCGGCCTTGATGTAGTCGGTGCAGGCGGCCGTGAAGATCTCGCCCTTGTACTGCAGCTGCCGCAGCGCCTTCACCAGTGCCGTGCACACGGCTTCGCTGGGGGAGGCGACGAGCCCGCCGACGTCGGGCTTGTCCTGGGCGATGGTGGAGGCGACGGCGGTGAAGTTGGGGTTGGTGGCGGAGAAGTAGATGCCCTTGGCGTTGATGCCGAGGGTCTTCGCCAGCACGGGCAGCAGGTTGTCGATGGTCTGGTGCGACGACGGGGTGTCGACGAGCGCGAGGGTCACCGACGTCTTCCCGGCGGTCTTGAACGCCTGCAGCGCGCCGATGAGGAACGACGCCTGCGGGGCGGCGAAGAACACCCGGTTCTCCGCCTTGGCGCCGGTGACCGAGTCGAACGGGATCATGCCGACGAGCGGGATCTGCGCGGCGGTCAGCGCGGGCAGGGTCGCGCTGGAGGACAGGTTGTAGCCGTCCATGACGGCGACGACCTTCTTCTCCACGAACGTGTTGGCGCACGACTGCGCCTTCTCCGGGGTCGTGTCGGTGTCGCAGTACACGACCTCGAGCGGGTGGCCGTTGATGCCGCCCAGCTCGGTGTTGACGTACTTGAGGGCGGCCTTGACGCCGGTGTCGGTGCCGGGCTGCGGGACCGGTCCGCCGTTCGGGTTGAGGAAGCCGACGGTGATCGGCGGCTTGGCGAAGCTGGGTGCGGCGCGCTGCGGCTCGGCGGTGTCCTCGGCGCAGGCGGCGGTGATCATGACGATGGCGGCGGCGGCGAGGGCTTTGATTCGGAGCATGGGAACTCCACTTCGATCACATGGGTTGCCTCGAGGGGGCGGGCGGGGGCCCGTGGGGCGTCGCGGGGCGGCTTTCCGGGCGACGCCCGTGGGGCGTCGCGGCGTGGCTTTCCCGGCGACGCCCATGGGCGCCGCCGTCATCGCGGCGACGCCCGTGGATCGCGTACGAGGCACTGTAAACGACGGCTAACTTATTGGGAAGTCCGCCTCTAGTTCGTCCGTGAATCTTTCTTAACAACCTCGGCCAGGCCGTAGGTCTTGGCGATGATGTCGCGCTGGATCTCGCTGGTGCCGCCGTACACCGTGGACACGATCGCCGAGCGGACCAGGCGCTCCATGTCGTACTCGGTGGCGTAGCCGTAGCCGCCCATCATCTGCATCGCGTCGAGCGTCACCCGGCGGGCGGTCTCGGTCGCCTTCAGCTTCGCCATCGACGTCTCCCGCGGCAGCACCGTGTTCGGCGCCCGGTCGACCTGGGCGGCCGTCGCGTACACGAGGAGCCGGGCGCACTCGATCTCGGTGGCGAGGTCGGCGAGGCGGTGCCGCAGCACCTGGAACGAGCCGATCGGCCGGCCGAACTGGCGTCGCCCCTTGACGTAGTCCAGGACGTCGTCGAACGCGCGCTGCGCGGTGCCGAGCATGAGGCTGGCGAGGATCAGCCGCTCCAGGTTGAGCCCCGCCATCAGCTGCCGCCAACCGGCGTCGAGCGTGCCGACGACGGCGTCCGCGGGCAGCTCGCAGTCGGTGAAGTACAGGTCGTTGACCTCCCGCCCGCCCATCGTGCCGATGCCGGAGACCGTCAGGCCGGCGGCCGTCGTGGGCACCTGGAACATGGTGAGTCCACTGTGGTCGCCGGCGCGGCCGCTGGTCCGCGCGACGAGCAGGATGCGCTCGGCGAGGTGCGCGTTGGAGCACCACGTCTTCTGCCCGTTGACCACCCACCCGTCGCCGCGGCGCTCGGCGCGGCAGCTCAGGTTCGCCACGTCCGAGCCGGCCTCGGGCTCCGACATGGCGATCGCCTCGATGGCGCCGCGGGCGACCCCGCCGAGGACGACCTTCTTCTGCTCGGGCGAGCCGAAGCGTTCGTACGCGGCGGCGACGATGATCGAGGTGGTGAAGCCGCCGATCGGGGCCATCGCCTTCGCCGTCGTCTCCAGGAACAGGCACAGGTCGACCATGCCGGCGCCACCGCCGCCGAACTCCTCCGGCAGCGCCATGCCGAGCCAGCCGAGGTCGGCCATCTTGCGGTAGAGCTCGGGGCTGTGGTTCTCCCTGCCGCCGTCGGTCAGCGCCAGGCGCTGCTCCCGGCTGCCGGCCTCGCGGCGGCAGAAGTCCTGCACCGCGGCCACCAGGGATCGTTGCTCATCGTTGTATTCCACAGCTGGGTCCTCCATGGTTGCCGGTGTGAACGCGGGGATTGACACCGAGGCTAAACTATCGAATATCAAATGTCAGGGAGGTCTGATGACGTCGACCGTCGCGCACGAGGTGGCTGTTGAGGCAGCGGTACGGCGCGCCCGCGACGCCGCCGGCTGGTGGGCGGGTCTCAGCGCCCGGCAGCGGCGGCGCCATCTGCTGGCGTTCAAGGCGTCGATCGCCCGGCGGGTCACCGAGCTCGCGTCACTGATCCGCGAGGAGACCGGCAAGCCTCTCGCGGGGGCGCTGCTGGAGGTGATGCTCACCGTCGAGCACCTCGACTGGGCCGCCCGGCACGCCGGCCGGGTGCTGCGGCGGCGGTCCGTGTCCTCGGGGCTGCTCGCCTTCAACCAGGCCAGCACCGTCGAGTACGTGCCGTTCGGGGTGGTCGGCGTGATCGGCCCGTGGAACTACCCCTTCTACACGCCGATGGGCTCCATCTCGCACGCCCTCGCCGCCGGCAACGCCGTCGTGTTCAAGCCCAGCGAGTTCACGCCGGGCGTCGGGTCGTGGCTCGCGGCGCAGTGGGCGTCGTTGTTGCCCGAGCATCCGGTCCTGCAGGTGGTCACCGGCGACGGCGCGACCGGCGCCGCGCTGTGCCGGGCGGGCGTGGACAAGGTCGCGTTCACCGGCTCCGCCGCCACGGCCCGTCGCGTCATGGCGGCCTGCGCGGAACGGCTCACCCCGGTCGTCATCGAGGGCGGCGGCAAGGACGCGCTCATCGTCACCGCCGACGCGGACCTGCCGGCGGCGGCGAGCGCCGCGGTGTTCGGCGGCCTCGGCAACGCGGGCCAGACGTGCGCCGGCGTCGAGCGCATCTACGTCGTCGACGCCGTCCACGACGCGTTCCTCGCCGAACTGACCCCGCTGCTGCGCGACGTACGGCCGGGCGCCGAGGAGAGCGCGCACTACGGCCCGATGACCACCCCCGGGCAGCCGGAGATCGTCCGGCGGCACATCGCCGACGCGATCGACCGCGGCGGCCGTGCGGTCGTCGGCGGCGCCGACTCGGTCCGGCCGCCGTTCGTGGACCCGGTGCTGCTGACCGGCGTCCCCGAGGACAGCGCCGCCGTCACCGAGGAGACGTTCGGGCCGGTGCTGATCGTCAACCGGGTCGCCGACGCCGACGAGGCGCTGCGCCGGGCGAACGCCACCACCTACGGGCTGGCCGGCTCCATCTTCACCCGCCGCCGCGCGACCGGCCGGGCGCTCGCCGCGGGCCTGCGGGCGGGCGCGGTCTCGGTCAACTCGGTGCTCGGCTACGCCGCCGTGCCCGCGCTGCCCTTCGGCGGCGTCGGCGACTCAGGCTTCGGCCGGGTCCACGGCGCCGACGGGCTGCGCGAGTTCAGCCGCGCCAAGTCCGTGACGTGGCAGCGCTTCCGGGCGCCGATCGACCTGCTGACCCTGCAGCCCGCCGAGAAGGCGATGCGCACGTCGCTGACCATGTTCAAGCTGCGTCACGGGCGCGGGTGAGGTCGGCCGTTGCGAAGCCCGTCCAGGAGCCCGTCTAGCAGCCTGTCCCGAAGCCCGTCCGGCAGGCCGTCCAGGCGGCCGTTGCGTAGCTCGTCCGGCAGTCCGTTCAGGAGTTCGTCCCGCAGCCCGTCCGGCAGGCCGTTCAGCAGCTCGCCCAGCAGGTCGTTGAGCAGTTCGTCCAGCGGCGAGGCGGCAGGTCGTGATCGGGTGGGTTCCGGTGTGCTGCGTTCCGCTCTCAGAGCACCTTACAGCATCTTTCCAAACCGGCAGGTCACGCGTGCTGTCACCGTATCACTCACCGTGACGAGTGTCGCCGGGCAGCAAAAGGCCAGGTCAGGCGGTCCAGAGGCCGAGTCCGTCGAGGTGCTTGACCAGGCGCTCGGCGCCGTCGGTGAAGTGGCGGGCCATGACGGGGCGGGCCGCGTCGGGGTCGTTGGCCTCCAGTGCCGCCAGCAGCGCCTCGTGGTCGGTGGTCATGGCGGCGCGCCAGGCCGCGTCGGCGGCGTAGAAGCGGGTCGGCGTGTAGCGGGTCGCGGCCCGCAGCAGCCACGACAGCTTGCGGGCGTCGGCGAGCCGGTTGATGCTGCGGTGGAACTCGAACTCCAGTTGCTCCACCTTGCCCGCCTGCCGCGCCTGCGCGGCCTTCGCCAGCCGCTGGTGCACCGTGCGCAGCTCGTCCAGCTGCGCCGGGGTGATGACGGCGGCGACCCGGGCGACCAGCTCCCCGGCGATGTGCCCCTGCAGCCCGAAGACGTCGATGATGTCCTGCCGGGACAGCGGCGCGACCACGTGCCCGCGGCGCGGCTGCAGCTCGACCATGTCCTCGGCGCGCAGCATCAGCAGCGCCTCGCGGACCGGGGTGATGCTCAGCCCGGTCTCCTCGGCGACCTGCTCGAGCCGGATCCGCGAACCGGGCCGCAGCTGCCCGGACATGATCCGGTCCCGCAGCAGGCTCGCCACGGTCTCCGACAACTGCGGGCGGCCGTCTGACAGGTTGGACATGGCGCAAAGAGTATCAAATGTCAAAAGTCAAAGAGGGAGCGCGATGAGCAGTGGCCTCCGGGTCGAGACCCGCGACGGTGTGCACACGATCTGGTTCGACCGGCCCGACCACCGTAACGCCATGACGTGGGAGATGTTCCGCGGCTACTACGCGGCGCTCCAGGCGGCCGACGCGGACCCGGCGGTCCGCGCGATCGTCGTCACCGGTGCCGGCGACTGGTTCTGCGCCGGCGCCGATCCCGCCGCGCTGCAGGCGTTGCTCGACCCCGAGCACCGCGACCGGCTGCTGCACGAGCTCGGCTTCGAGCCGCACCTGCCGCTGACCCTCGGCACGCCGATCGTCGCGGCCGTCAACGGCGGCGCCGCCGGCCTCGGGCTCGTCCACGCCCTCTACGCCGACGTGCGGTTCCTTGCCGCCGAGGCGCGCCTGTCCACCGCGTTCAGCCGGCTCGGCCTGATCGCCGAGTACGGCAGCGCCTGGCTGCTGCCCCGCCTCATCGGCGTCGGCAACGCCATGGACCTGCTCGTCTCCGGCCGAAAGATCGACGCGGCGGAGGCGCAGCGGATGGGCCTCGCGCAGCGGGTCCTGCCCCGCGCCGAGGTGCTGCCCGCCGCCCAGGCCTACGCCGCCGACCTCGCCGTGCACTGCGCGCCGTCGTCGATGGCCGTCATCCGGCGCCAGGTGTGGGCCGGCCTGGACAGCACCGCGCAGGACGCGACCGCCGACGCCGTCCGCCTGATGGGGGAGTCCCTGTCCGGCCCCGACTTCCTCGCGGCGGCTGCGGCGCTGGCACGAGGCACCGCCCCGAGGTGGGACGCATGAGCGGGCCGGAGCCGCAGCGGAGGAGCCGCGAATCGGCGTTGCAGGTGTGGGTCAGGCCGACGCCGGAGCGCAGCGGAGGTGGCGGCATGACCGGGCCGGAGCGCAGTGGAGGAGCCGCGAGTCGGCGTTGCAGGTGTGGGTCAGGCCGACGCCGGAGCGCAGCGGAGGTGGCGGCATGACCGGGCCTCTGAGCGGTGTGAAGGTCCTTGAACTCGCCGGGATCGGGCCAGGACCGTTCGCCGCCATGCTGCTGGCGGACCTCGGCGCGGACGTCGTGCGCGTCGACCGTCCCGAACCCGGCCCGCTGGCCGGCGGCGACCCCGCCACCGACCTGCTCAACCGCGGCAAGCGCTCGATCGTCGTCGACCTCAAGGACCCGGCGGGCGTCAGCCGCGTGCTCGACCTCGCCGCCAAGGCCGACATCGTCGTGGAGGGCTGGCGCCCCGGCGTCGCCGAACGCCTCGGCGTCGGCCCGGACGCGGCCCTCGAGCGCAATCCGGCCCTGGTGTACGGGCGGATGACCGGCTGGGGGCAGGACGGGCCCCTCGCGCAGACCGCCGGGCACGACGTCGACTACATCGCGCTCGCCGGTGCCCTGCACCCGATCGGCGCCGCCGACGGCCCGCCGCGGATCCCGCTCAACCTCGTCGGCGACTTCGGCGGCGGCTCCCTGTACCTCGTCGTCGGCTGCCTCGCCGCGCTGCACGTCGCCCGCATCACCGGCGTGGGGCAGGTCGTGGACGCCGCGATCGTCGACGGCACCGCACACCTCACCACGATGTTCGCCGGGCTCCTCGCCGCCGGTGCCTGGCGCCCGCAGCGGGGGCGGAACCTGCTGGACGGCGGCGCCCCGTTCTACGCCGTCTACGCCACCGCCGACGGCGGGCACATGGCCGTCGGCGCCCTGGAGCCGCAGTTCTACGCCGAGCTGCTGCGCCTGCTCGGGCTCGACGCCGACGCGGACCTGCCCGCCCAGCACGACGTCAAGGGCTGGCCGGTGCTGCAGGAGCGGTTCGCGGCGGTGTTCGCGACCCGTACCAGAGCGGAATGGAGCGCGGTGTTCGACGGCACCGACGCGTGCGTGTCGCCGGTGCTGTCCCTCGCCGAGGCCGCCGGCCACCCGCACCTGGTCGCGCGCGGCACCTTCGAGGTCCACCACGGCATCGTGCAGCCCGCCGTCGCACCCCGCTTCTCGCACACCCCGGGCGCGATCGCCGGCCGGCCACCGGTGCCGGGCCAGCACACCGACGAGGTCCTCAAGGACTGGCTGGGAGGCTCCTGATGCGCATCGCCACCGCACTACCGGTGGACGCCGACCCGAGGGCCGCCGTCGACCGCGTCGCGGCCTGGGAGGACGACGGACTGGACGTCGTGTGGGTGTCGGAGGCGTACGGGTTCGACGCGCCGACCGTCATGGGCTACCTCGCGGCGAAGACGACGAGGCTCAGCATCGGGTCCTCGATCCTGCCGCTGTACTCCCGTACCCCGGCGCTGATCGCGCAGACCGCCGCCGGCCTCGACGCGGTCTCCGGCGGCCGCGCCATCCTCGGCGTCGGCGCGTCCGGTCCGCAGGTCATCGAGGGTTGGCACGGCGTCCCGTACGACAAGCCGCTCGCCCGCACCCGCGAGCTGATCGGCATCTGCCGCCGGGTCTGGCGCCGCGAGACCCTCGTCAACGACGGCGCCTACCAGCTGCCGCTGCCGCCTGGTGCCGGGACAGGCCTCGGCAAGCCGCTGAAGATCCTCAGCCACCCGGTCCGTGACAGCATCCCGATCCACGTCGCCGCCCTCGGTGACCGCAACGTGCGGATGACCGCGGAGCTCGCCGACGGCTGGATGCCGTTCCTGTACGACCCGTCCCGCGCCGCCGACGTGTGGGGCGCCGCCCTGGCCGACGGCGGTGCGAAGCGCGACCCGGCGCTGGGGCCGCTGGAGATCGCCGCCGGCGGGCCCCTCGCGATCGGCGACGACGTCACCGGGCTGCGGGACCTGGCCCGGCCGCTGATCGCGCTCTACGTCGGCGGGATGGGCGCCAAGGACCGCAACTTCTACCACGACCTCGTCAGCCGGTACGGGTTCGCCGCCGAGGCCGACCGCATCCAGGAGCTGTACCTGGCCGGCCGCAAGGAGGAGGCGGCCGCCGCGGTACCGGCGGAACTCCTCGAACGGACCAGCCTCATCGGGCCCGAGGGCTACGTCCGGGACCGGGTGCAGGCATACCGCGACGCCGGCGTCACGATCCTCAACGTGACGCCCCTCGGGCCGCAGCCGCGCCGCCTGATCGCCGCCGTCAAGGCCATGACCCAGTAGGGAGCCGCCATGGAGCGCACCGTCTTCACCGCCGAGCACCGGGCGTTCGCCGAGCTCGTGCGGGCCTTCATCGACAAGGAGATCGCCCCGCACCACGAGCGGTGGGAGGCCGACGGGGTCGTCGACCGGGACGTGTGGCGGGCCGCCGGCGCCGCCGGCCTGCTCGGGTTCTTCGTCGACGAGCGCTACGGCGGCGGTGGCGTCACCGACCGGGTGTTCAGCGCCGTCCTCACCGAGGGCCTCGCCCGCGCGGGCGCGACCGGGCCCGCGTTCGGCCTGCACAACGACATCATCGGCCCGTACCTGACGGACCTCACGAACGACGAGCAGAAGCAGCGGTGGCTGCCGGGCTTCTGCTCCGGCGACATCATCACCGCCATCGCCATGTCGGAGCCGGGTGCGGGCAGCGACCTGCAGGGGATCACCACCACCGCGGTCCGCGACGGCGACGCGTGGGTCCTCAACGGGCAGAAGACGTTCATCAGCAACGGCATCCTGTCCGACCTCGTCATCGTCGTCGCCCGCACCGACCCGGCGGCGGGCCACCGGGGGATCAGCCTGCTCGTCGTCGAGCGCGGCATGGCCGGCTTCGAGCGTGGGCGCAACCTCGACAAGATCGGGCAGAAGGCGCAGGACACCGCCGAGCTGTTCTTCTCCGATGTACGGGTGCCGGCCGCGAACCTGCTCGGCGAGGAGGGGCGGGGCTTCGCGTACCTCATGCGGAACCTGCCCTTCGAGCGGCTGTCGATCGCCGTCGCCGCGCTCGCCGCGGCCGAGTCGGTGTTCGAGCAGACCGTGGCGTACTGCAAGCAGCGGCAGGCGTTCGGGCAGCCGATCGGCGGTTTCCAGCACAACCGGTTCGTGCTGGCGGAGCTGGCGACGGAGCTGCGCCTCGGCCGGGTCTTCGTGGACCGCTGCCTGGTCGAGCCGGCGCTGACGGCCGAGACGGCGGCGATGGCCAAGTGGTGGTGCACGGAGCTGCAGCAGCGCACCGTGGACCGGTGCCTGCAGCTGCACGGCGGCTACGGGTACATGCGCGAATATCCCGTGGCGAAGGCGTTCCTGGACTCGCGGGTGCAGACCATCTACGGCGGCACCACGGAGATCATGAAGGAAGTGATCGGCCGGTCGCTGGGGCTGTGAGCAGACCCGCCTCCCGCACCTGGGTCAGGGAGACCGTGGCCAGGCTGAGCTCGTGCGGCGCCGGATCGTCGACGAGGACGATCCGGCGCAGGCTCGGCAGGTCCGCGAGGATCGGCCGCCACCGGTCCAGCTCGGCGGCGCACTCCAGCACGAGCAGCTGCGGTGCGGCATGGCGGGCGAGGTGGCGCAGCCGGTCGGTGCGCGTCGCCGGGTCGATCGCCGCCGGCACCGCGCCGAGCGAGGCGGCGGCGAGGTCGATCAGCCACTGCTCGGCCCGGCCGGGCAGGACGATCAGCAGCCTGCCGCCGGGCCTGAGCCCGATCCGGGTCAGGCCGCGGGCGAGCAGTGCCACCTCGGGGGGAAGGTCGGCGTCCATGGCTTCAGTCCGAGTGCAGCATCGGCACGAGGAACTGGCGGGCGACCGCCGCCAGCTGCTCGTCGTCGTCGAGGTCGACCACCTTGCTCGGGATCGCGAGGAACGAGGCCGAGACCCGGACCATCATCTCGGCGACGAGGTCGGCGTCGAGGTCGCCCGGCAGGTTGCCGGCGCGCTGCTCCTGGCGCAGCTGCCCGGCGACGAACTGCCGCACGGTGGCGAGGGTCTGCCCGCCGTCGCCGAGCATCGACGGCATGAGCAGGTCGGGCTCGGCCGCCATGAGCCCGCCGATGAGCGGGTTGCGCCGGATCGCCCGCAGCGAGCTCACGAAGCCGAACACGACCCGGTCGGCGACGGTCTCGGCCTGCTGGATGTCGGTGAGGAACTGATCGAAGTAGCGCCGGAACTCGCGGCGCACGACGTGCTCGACGAGGAGGTCCTTGGTGGCGAACCGCCGGTAGACGGTGATCCGGGAGACGCGGGCCCGCCGCGCCACGTCCTCCATGGTGGACCGCTGGATGCCCATGCGGCAGAACTGCTCGTAGGCCGCGTCGAGGATGCGGCCGCGGGCCTCGTCGAGGTCGTCGACACGCTCGACGGCGTCGATGTAGGCGCGCTCCAGCAACGACTGGTCCGGGTCCACGATCACCTCCTGCTGGTGCCGATTCTGCCCTGCCCGGCAGTCGATGTCACTGGATGCCTTGTGATTGCCGACACCATGTGTTGTCATCGATGATACACGGACTCGTGATGCGTTTCATCGTATCACTGCCGGTCCGGTACTCGAAGGAGGCGAAGGCATGGGCAACATCAGCCGGCGCAAAGTATTGACCTCCGGCACTGCACTGGGCGCGCTCGGCGCGCTGAGCATCGCCACGCCGGCCTGGAGCTGGTCGCCCGCCGGCTCGGTGGCCGGCGCGGGACCCGGCGCCGACCCGCGCTGGGTATGGGACGACGAGGCCGACCCGCTCGTCGCGTCACTGCTCGACCGCGGCGCCGTCCCGCAGGTCAACGCGCTGCTGCGCACCTGGAAGAAGAACGGCCAGCCGCTGCCCGACGGGCTGCCGGCCGACCTGCGCGACTTCATGGAGCGGGCCCGCCAGCTGCCCGCGTGGACCGACCAGCGCAAGCTGGCCCTGGCCGTGGAGTTCAACCGCAAGCGCGGCCTCTACCTCGGCGTCCTCTACGGCCTGGCCAGCGGCATGATGAGCACCGTCATCCCGCACGAGGCCCGCGCCGTGTACTACTCCCAGGGCGGCGCGGACATGAAGGACCGCATCTCCAAGACCGCCAAGCTCGGCTACGACATCGGCTCGCTCAAGGCATACCAGCCCGACGGCGAGATGATCGTGACCTGCGTCAAGACCCGCCTCGTCCACGCCGCGGTGCGCCACCTGCTGCCGCAGTCGCCGTACTGGCCGGGCACCGCCGACGAGCAGATCCCGATCAGCCAGCGCGACATGATGGTCACCTGGCACAGCCTGCCGACCACCGTGATGCAGAAGCTGACCGACTGGCGGGTGCCGATCCCCGCCGCCGAGTCCGACGCGTTCCTGCACTCGTGGCAGGTCGGCGCGCACATGCTCGGCATCCGCGACGAGTACATCCCCGCGTCGTGGGCCGAGGCCAACTCGCAGGCCGCCCAGGTCCTCACCCCGGTCCTGGCGCCGACCCCGGAGGGCATCAAGCTCGCCGACATCCTGCTCGGTCTGGGTGCGGTCATCGACGCAGGCCTGCTGACCAAGCCGATCCTGGGCTCGTTCACCCGCTTCATGCTCGGCGACCAGATCGCCGGGTGGCTGCGGGTCCCGCGCGAGCCGCTGTGGGACAACCTGCTCAAGGTCGCCTGGGGTCCGTTCATCGCCGTCCGCGAAGGGCTGCTGCCGTTCCCGCTCGCGCCGCAGGCCTACTGGCTCTTCGACGAGTTCCTGCGCAAGGCGGCGCTGCTGTTCCTGTCCGACGCCGGCCCGATCAGCATCGAAATCCCACAGACCAACCGCCCCTCGTAAATTGGAGACATTCGATATGACGGAATTGAGCAGACGAAAAGTCCTGATGGCCGGTGGCGCCCTCGGGGCGCTCGGCGCGCTGAGCGTCGCGACGCCGGCCTGGACCTGGGCCCCCGAAGGGTCGATCGCCGGCGCCGGCGTGGGCGCCGACCCGCGGTGGGTGTGGGACGAGGAGGCCGACCCGCTCGTCGCGTCGCTGCTCGACCGCGGCGGCGTCCCCGAGGTCAACCGGCTGCTGTGGGACTGGACCCGCAACGACCAGCCCACGCCCGCCGGTCTGCCCGCCGACGTGAAGGCGTTCATCGACCACGCGCGGCAGCTGCCGGACTGGGCCGACCGCGGCAAGCTCGAGGCCGCCGCCACGTTCAACAAGTCCCGCGGCCTCTACCTCAACCTGCTCAACGGCGTCGGCGGCGGCATGCTGAGCACCGCCATCCCCAAGGAGGCCCGCGCGGTCTACTACTCCAAGGGCGGCGCCGACATGGAGGACCGCGTCGCCAAGACGAGCATCCTCGGCTTCGCCGTCGGCGCGCTCAACGCCTACCGCCCCGACGGCAACTGCATCGTCAACGCCGTCAAGACCCGCCTCGTGCACGCCGCCGTCCGGCACCTGCTGCAGCAGTCCCCGCACTGGGACGGCACCATCCCGATCAGCCAGGAGGACATGCTCGTCACCTGGCACACCCTGCCGACCTTCGCGATGCGCAAGATGCGCGAGTGGAAGGTGCCGATCCCCGCCGCCGACGCCGAGGCCTACCTGCACGTCTGGCAGGTCACCGCGCACATGCTCGGCATCCGCGACGAGTACATCCCCGCCACGTGGGCCGCCGCCAACGCCCAGTCCGACCAGGTCCTGCCCCGCAACATGGGACCGACCCCCGAGGGCGTCATCCTCACCGACGTGCTGCTCGGCCAGCTCGCCGAGCAGACCAGCCCCGGCAGCGTCAGCCGGCCGCTGTGCAACGCGCTCGCCCGGTACCTCGTGGGCAACCAGGTCGCCGACTGGGACGCCATCCCGCGCGAGCCGGTGTGGGACCCGCTGATCGCCACGGTCTGGCCGCCGCTCGTGAAGTTCCGCGAGGGCCTCATGCCGCTGCCGCTCGTCCCCGCCGCCGCGTGGGTCGTCGACGAGGCGGTCCGCCAGTACATCCTCTTCTACCTCACCAAGGGCCAGGAGACGAAGATCGAGATCCCCACCATCAACCGGCCGTCGTGAGCGAGGGCATCCGGCGGCGGCAGTTCATCGGCTTCGTCGTCGCCGCTCCTGTACTGGTGACCGCCGCATCGCTGGATGCCCCGACGCCGGCTTCCGCCGCTACTGACGTCACCGACATCGTGGACCTCAACGACCTCATGACCGTGGCCGCACTGCCGACGTCGGGGCTGATCTCCGTCGAGGTCAACCCGGACGGCACCGTGTCGTTCGCGCTGCCCCGCGCCGAGGTCGGGCAGGGCATCACCACCTCCAGCGCCATGCTGATCGCCGAGGAGCTGTCCGTGCCGCTGGAGCGGGTGCGGGTGACGCTCGCCGACGCCCGGCCGGAGCTGCTGTTCAACCAGCTGACCGGCGGGTCCAACACCACCATCGCCACCTACACGCCGATTCGGGTCGCCGCCGCGATCGCCCGGACCCGGCTCCTGCAAGCCGCCGCGCAGTCCTTCGGCACCGCCGTGGCCGACCTGACCCTGCGGGCCGGAGTGATCACCGATCGCTCCGGCCGGCACCTCGACATCGGTGCGCTCGCCGTCGCGGCGGCGAGCACCCGCACGACGCAGGTGGCGGTGGAGCTCACCGCCCGCGAGAGCTTCACCGTCATCGGCAAGCCCCACAACCGCGTCGACGCCCGCGACGCCGTCACCGGCCGCAAGCGCTTCGCCATGGACCTCGACGTGCCCGACGCCAAGCCGACCATGGTGTGCCGCCCGCCGACCATCAACGGCAAGGTCGGCTCGGTCGCCAACCTCGCCGCGGTCCAGGCGATGCCGGGCGTCACCCACGTCGTCGTCATCGGCACCGGCGTCGCCGTCCGCGCCCAGACGTTCGGTCAGTGCATCGACGCCGTCCGCGCCCTGCGCGTCACCTGGCGGCCCGGCACCGCCGAGGGCAAGTCCGACCAGACCGTCCGGCAGGAGCTCGCCGTCGCCGAGCTGCCGATCGGGCTGCGGCCGCCGACCCCGGTCGTCGACGCCCGCTTCACCTTCCAATTCCGCAACAACAGCGCCCTGGAGCCCAACTGCGCCATCGCCGACGTCCGCGCCGGCCGCGCCGAGATCTGGTCGGCGCTCAAGTCACCGATTGTCGCCAAACAGGCGATCGCCGCCAAGCTCGGCCTGCCGGCCGGCGCCGTCACCGTCCACGTCACCGAGGGCGGCGGCTCGTTCGGCCGCAAACTGTTCTTCGACGCCGCCCTCGAGGCCGCCGAGGTGTCCCAGAAGATCGGCCGGCCGGTGAAGCTCATGTGGCACCGCGCCGACGACTCCCGCCAGGGCCGCGTGCACCCGATGGCCACGTCCCGGGTGCGCGCCGCGTACCTCGGCAACACCGTCCTCAGCTACGACCAGCGGCACACCAGCGTCGCCACCGACCTCAGCCACGGCCTCGGCGAGATCATCACCGCCTTCGCCGCCCGCCTGCCCGTCGGCGACATCGGCTTCTCCGAGACGTTCTTCCAGCTCAGCCAGACCATGTCCTACGACTTCGGCGTCACCAGCCGGCTGCTCAACGAGACCGACAAGGGCTTCAACACCGGCAGCATGCGCAACGTCTACTCACCCGACGTCACCTGCGCCCGCGAGCTCGTCGTCGACCAGCTCGCCGCCCGCATGGGCCGGGACCCGTACCAGTTCCGGCGGGCCTTCCTGCGCGACGACCGGTCCCGCGCCGTCCTCGACCGGGTCGCCACCGCCGGCGGCTGGGGGCGTTCCCTGCCGGCCGGCGTGGCGCAGGGCATCGCGTTCCACGCCGAGTACAAGGCCGTCAGCGCCGTCCTCGTCGAGCTCGACTGCCGCCCCGCCACCGTCAACCGCCCCATCCGCGACGGCGTCGCCGGCCCGCGCGTCGTCCGTGCGGTGATCGCCGTCGACGTCGGCCTCGCCGTCAACCCGCGCGGCCTGGAGGCGCAGATGATGGGCTGCGTCATGGACGGCATCGCCCTGGCCCTGACGTCCAGCCTGCACCTGCGCGACGGGTACTTCCTCGAGGCTAGCTGGGACAACTACTTCTACACCCGCCAGTGGAACACGCCGCCCGACCTGCAGGTGATCGTCATGCCCAGCACGTCCGACCAGCCCGGCGGCGCCGGCGAGCTCGGCGTGGCCGCGTCGATGGCCGCGGTCGCGTGCGCCTACGGCCGGGCCACCGGCACCATGCCGACCACCTTCCCGATCAACCACGGCACGCTGTCCTTCACCCCCAAGCCGACCGTCCCGCCGATCCCGCCGTCGCCCACCGACGGGCTTGCCTAGGAGCCGCTCGCATGCCCCAGCACACCTTCCGCGTCAACGGTTCGCAGGTCACCGTCGACGCCGCCGACGACGAGCGCCTGCTGTGGGTGCTGCGCGACCTCCTCGGGATCACCGGCCCCAAGTACGGCTGCGGCATCAACGTCTGCAAGGCCTGCACCAGCCACCTCAACGGCCGGGCCGTCAACCCGTGCGCCATCCCGGTGAAGGACCTCGCCCCCACCGACGAGGTCACCACCATCGAGGGCCTGGCCGCGGCCGTCGGCCGCGACCTGCACCCCATGCAGCAGGCGTGGCTCGACCACGACGTGGCCCAGTGCGGCTACTGCCAGCCCGGCCAGATCATGGCCGCCGTCGACCTCGTCCGCCGCACCGCCGCCGAGGGCCGCGACATCACCGACGCGGACCTCGACACCCTGCGCAACATCTGCCGCTGCGGCACGTACCCCCGCATCCGCGCCGCCATCAAGGACGGCGCGAAGCGCATGTAATCCGTCTCGGCGGGTCTGCGGCGACCCCTACTGAGGCGTGTCCGCCGATCCACCCGCGGTGGAGCGCTCAGTGCGGTCCCTTCGGCCGTCGTAGCCGGCCGAGCATGAACACACGGTATTCCGGCGGGAGCGCCACCCCCGGCTCGGCTTCCACCGCATTGAGGCTCGTGGCTGTGGCCGTGATCGGCTCCGAGCGTGGGAAGTCCATTGCTATTCGTCGGGGTCCCAGGCGACGAGCAGGTCGAAGTGGCGGCGGTCGCCGGTGAGAGGCAGCGAGTCGAAGGGAATGCGGCCGTACAGGGTGAGGACCAGTTCGCTGGCGGTGGCCGTCAGGGAGGCGTCGGCCGGGGTCGGGGCGGGGGAGCGGCTGAGGCGGACGCCGTCGGCGGCAAGGGAGAGGCGCCAGGAGCGGCCCTCGGTGGCGTGGTAGTCGAGGGCGGCGGGAGCGTGCGGCCAGCGGTAGGCGCCGGCACAGCAGGTGGCCAGGAACTCCTCGACGCCGTCGAGGGCGACGGCGGTCGGAAGGGGCTCCGGGGCGCCGGTGGTGAGCTGGGCGTCGTACGTGTGCACGGCGACCTCTTGAAGCTGGTGGCGGGCCACGGCGCCGCTGGTCTGCGGGGACTCCGAGGCCGCCCACCAGGTCCAGCAGCCGCGGTCCGGGCCGGCGGACCGCAGCGCGTCCAGCAGCTGCTGGGTCGAGGCGGCCAGCCAGGACAGCAGGGACGCGCGGTCCTGCGGCGCGGGTTCCGCCGGCACGGGCGGCGGTGGGGGAGCGGAGGCAGGGCCGGCGGCGACGATCAGGGCCCACTTCCGGCGGCCCTCACCCAGGTGGTGCGCCAGGTCGAGCAGCGTCCACCCGGGGCAGGTCGGCACCTGCGCATCGAGGGCGGGGGCCGCGGCGACCGCGGCGCTGAAGGCGGCGGACCGCTCGTCGATCAGCCGAAGCAGCTCGGGAAACTCCACGACGGGTGTGTACCACCGGGCGAAGCGGCCGGGACAGCGACTTTCGGGCGCGCCTGCTGAGCTCGGTCGCCCGGCCGCGGACCGTGGTGCTGGCCGGGCCCGGCCCCGACCCGCTTCGACGTGCGCCTGGACGACATCGCGCTGGGGCGGCAGCGGATCGGCTGCTGAACGGGGCACGCCGTTCCGAATCTGAGTCGGGATACCTAGAGGCGATCGGGTAGGGGTGCCGATCCGCGGTGCGGTGCGGGTGCCGAGAATCTGTGGCATGGCATGGGACTGGATCGATGCGTGAGCAGCGGCCGGCGGCTGTCGTCGGTGTGCACGGTATCGGCAACCACGACGACGAGCGGACCGGCGACGACGCCGCCGAGGCGCTGAGCAAGACCTGGACGGAGGCGCTCGCCGCCGGGCTCGGCCCGCACCGGCAGGTTGACGTCCTGGTGGCCTACTACGCGGAGCGGCTGCGTGGGGAGACCCCGCAGGGGTCCGCGGACATCGAGGCGGTGCCCGGTGCGGTCGCCGTGCTGGACCGCTGGGCGCGGGCGCTGGGCATGCCGGCCGAGCAGAGCCAGGGACGGCTGACCCTGCCCGCGCGGTACGTGCTGGATTGGATCGCCCGCAGGTTCGGGCTGGACCACAGGATGGTCGCGTGGTTCGTGACGCGGTACTGCGTGGAGGTCGCCAGGTACCTCGGTGACGAGCGGGTCCGCTCGGCGGTCCGGGACGACGTGCGGCGGGTGATCGCGCAGCACCGCCCGAAGGTGGTGATCGCGCACTCGCTCGGGTCCGTCGTCGCGTACGAGGTCCTCGCGGCGGGTGAGCTGCCACCGGTGGAGCTGCTGGTGACGCTGGGGTCGCCGCTCGGCATGCCGGACGTCGTGTTCGACCGGCTCGACCCGCCACCCGTCGCGGGCCTTGGAGCCCGGCCCGCCGGTGTGCGTCGCTGGGTCAACATCGCCGACCGCGGGGACCTCGTGGCGGTGCCACGGCTGCTGTCGCAGCGCTTCCACGGTGTCGACGCGGACCTTGAGGTGTCGATCGCCGCGTTCGACTTCCACCGCGTGATCCGCTACCTGGCGTGCCCCGTCACCGCGGACGCCGTGGCGCCCTGGGTCGACGCCGCCCGCTGACCGGGGACCTTCCGCAGTGCGTGCTCGAGCAGGCGGATCAGCACGTCCAGCACCGACGCCCGGCTGCGGGCGTCGCACGCGACGACGGGGATCCCGGGCGACAGGTTCAGCGCCGTCCGGACCTCGTCGGTGGTGTGGTGCTGGACGCCGTCGAAGCAGTTGACGGCGACGACGAACGGCACCCCGGCGCCCTCGAAGAAGTCGACGGCCGCGAAGGCGTCCTCGAGGCGCCGGGTGTCGACCAGGGCCACGGCGCCGGCGCTGCCACGGGCCAGGTCGAACCACAACGGCCACTTGCGGGGCTGACCGCCCGCGCTGAAGAGGTAGACGACGAGGTCCTCGGCGAGCGTGACCCGGCCGAAGTCCAGCAGTGCCGTGGTGGTCGTCTTGTCCGGCAGGAAGCGGGTGTCGTCGACCCCGACACTCATCACCGTCATCAACGCCTCGGTCACCAGCGGCATGACCTCGGTGACGGCGCCCACGGCGGTGGTCTTGCCGGCCCCGAAGCCGCCGCCGAGGAAGACCTTCACGGCGGCGGCGCCGCGGGAGGCCACCGGTTCCAGGGTCTGTTCGAAGAAGACCACGCCGTCGCGGGTCACGACCGCCAGGTGCCCGCTCGTGGTGGCGTTGACGCGGGCGATCGGCGCGTCGAGCTGGAAGCCGAGCAGCTCTGGCCCGTCCGGGCCTTCCTCCCGGACGGTGAGCCGCTCGGCGTCGCCCGCCGCGGCGCCGGCGACCAGCGGGCGCCCCTGCAGCACGAACCGGGCGCCGCTGCCCTGCGTCGGCGGTACGCCGCTGTCCAGCGTGCTCCGCTCCACCCGGCTCCGGCCGGACCAGTCGCGGACCTCGACCCGGCCGTCGCGGTGACCCAGCACGGACAGCCCGAGCTCGTCGAGGTGCCGCACGCTCGTCGCCGCAGGGCTGTACCAGACCGGCTGCCAGGCAAGAGGCGGGCGGCACAAGCGCCGCGCCTCGTCCGGGCGGTTGTTGCGGGCCGCCTCCAGCGCGAGCAACTGGCGGCGGTCCTCCTTCCGGGCGGCGATGGCGACCCAGCGGTCCCGGCCCAGCCACGCGACGGGCACGCCGGTGCAGTCGTCGGGGTCGGCGTGCACCAGGAACTCCAGGTCGTCGCGGAGCTGGGGCGATGACGCCAGCGACGCGGCGTGCCGCAGCAGGTACGGCTCGGCCGTGTCCCACCGCCGGCCGCCAGGCGCGGCGGCCAGCGGCTTGAGCAGCGCCTCGAACATCCGTGCGGCGCCGGCTTCCACCGGTTCAGCGGACCCGGCGGTCACCGGGTGCCGCTGGAGATGGTCGGCGAGCCCCTGGTGGAACAGGCGGAACAGCGGTGTGCCATCCGTGTCGGTGGATCGCCGCAGGTAGAAGCCGCCCTCGTCCAGCGCTGAGGCGACCGCTGCCCAGTCCAGCGGCCCGTCGGTGCCGGTGAACGCCGCCGCGGCGCGGCGCAGCATCAGCGCGGGCATGCCTTCGCCGTGCGCGTGGGCGAGGGCGGCGAGCACCGCGCGCAGCTGCGCCGCACCGGACCGGCCCGCGAGGTCGAGCTCGAAGACGTCCGGCAGCGCGCGCGGCACGCCCCACCCGATCCGGGCCGCTTCGTCCGGGTCGTCGACCGGCGTGTGTGCGGCAAGGAAATGGTTGGCGTACAGGCCCGCGATCAGGAACTCGCCCCACCGGTGCTCGTCCGCGCGGTGCGCCTCGCCGGTCAGGCGGGCCGCGACGGCGCGCGCGAAGCGCTGGCGGGCCGCCACGTACCGCTCGTCGTCGTACGGATCGTGCCGGCGCAGCAGATCGCTGACGTAGTCCTCGAGGTCGCGGCGCAGGCGCGTGGCGTCGACATGGTCAAGGTCGATCGTGCCGGCCAGTTCGATCAGGGGCGCGAACTCGGGCCACTTGCGCGCCCCGGCCAGCAGCCGGCAGACGGGGCGGCCGTCGGCCCGTTCGGCGGTCGCGAGCGGCAGCACCAGGCCGTTGAGGAGCTCCTCGTGGCCGATCGCCTCGTCCAGGGCATCCATGACGACGACGGGCGGCTCGTCGGCGTCCCGCAGCGCTGACAGCAGCTCGCGGGCGGTCCGCAGGCCGTGGCCGGGGCCGCCGTAGCCGAGCTGGCGGGCGATCGAGGCGACGATCTCCGGCAGCGCCCGCTGCCGGGCGTGCACCGCGGCGAGCCGGTCGTGCGGCACCGGCACCCGGTGTGCGTGGCTCCAGACGTGCTTCGTGGCCTGCCGCAGCACCGGATGTGCGGCGCACACCAGCATCCCCAGGATGGCCGACTTCCCGGCTCCGGCGCTCCCGGTGAGCACCCGGACCCGCGCTTCGTCGCGCCCGTCGAACCATTCGGCGAGGGTGACCAGTTCGTCCTTGCGGCCACGGAAACACCCGCCATGGTCCGCCGCCGGGCCGCCGAGGCCGCTCGCTGTACGGACGAAATGCCGCGGGTCGAGGCCCTCATCGACGTCGTCGAAGAACGGCGCGGTGCCCGCGTCGACCGCGCCGCGCACCAGGCGCCGGTGTGCTGCGGTGCCGGCCGGGCGGTGATGCGGGTTGGGGAAGAACGGCAGCGTCGGCCGCTCCTCGGCGATGTCGACCAGGCTGCCGAGCACCTCCTGCCGCTGCCCGGTGTCGGCCTCGACCAGGTCGTGCAGCTCGCGGCTGATCTCCACGGCCGCGGTGTCCAGCGGGATCCGGTCGTGCTCCGTGCCCGCCACGGCGTCGCTCGTGGCGAACCTGTTCAGCACGTTGACCGCTGCCTGGGTGAAGCGGCCGTTGAAGGCGAGATCCGACGGTCCGCACGCGGCGAGCGCCCAGGCGCGCCCGCGGGTGCGCCGGTGCGCCACCTGCCAGGGCTGGCGCACCGCGTTCCCGGCGTAGCAGCAGTCGATCAGGAACAGCGTCGACGGCAGGTCCGTGCTGTCGGCGAACGTGCGGACCCATTCGTTGACGTCGTTGACCGAATGGTCCTGCCCGGCGGCGTCGATCACCACGAGCCGGTCGGTGGCGGTGGCCTCGCCGTGGCTGAGCACATACACGATCAGCAGGTCGTCGCGCCCGAGCCCGGTGGCGGCGTCGAAGACCGCCCGGTGTATCGCCGGCCCGATCATCGTGCCGGCCGCCGGGGTCCGGCACTCGTAGCCGAACCGCTGCAGCGCCTCGGCCAGGTCGCCCACCCGTTGCGGCGCGAACGGCAGCGGATCCCGCGGCGGCACCGCGTCGCCGAAGCGCGGGATGCCGATCAGCACAGCACGCCGGATCAGAGCCCGCCCACCTTCCGTTCACCGTCGTCGCGCGGACAGCCTATCGGGCGTCCGGTGTCCCGCGGCGCTGCGACACCGCGCACCACCTCAACCCGGGCGTGTGGACGGCTGGGTGGCGTAGTAGTCGCTGGACCAGCAGTCCGCCTCGGTGCGGTCGCTCACCGGCAGCGCGTCGACCTGGTCGAAGTACCCGGTGATGCCCTCGCGCACCGCGGTCACGCCGGTGGGACCGTGCTCGTGGATCTCCGACGGCCTGGGCAGGGACGAGCCGTCGTAGTTCTTGCCCTCGACCCACGGCTCGCCGGGCACGAACTCCAGGGCGTTCCTCGTCGCGTAGAGGTACTTCGGCCCGTCGGCGATGCTCGACAGGCCCCGGTCGCCGGTGAAGACCGGGCGGACCCGCAGCACCTGCCGCTGACCGCCGGCGCCGGCGCCAGCAGTGCGAAGCCGGCCACGGCGACCGCCGCGATCGTGGCGACCAGCCGGCCCGGGCGGAAGAGCGACTGGGCGCGGATCAGCGAAAACAACGGCTATCCCCGGCAGCGTTCACGCATGGACGACCGGCAGTTCAGGGCCCCCGCTCCGGGCACCGACCGTTCATCGATCCAATTCTTATGTCAAGACTCAAAACACATCCGTCCCGACTCATGTGCGGCAGGCCGCGAGTGGTGGAAGACTTACGATCATGAGCGACTGGAATGACAAGATCATTGAAGAGTTCCGCGCCAACGGCGGCAAGGTCGGCGGCAACTTCGAGGGCGCCCCGCTGCTGTTGCTGCACACGGTCGGCGCCCGCAGCGGCCAGGAGCGGGTCCACCCGATGATGTACCAGAAGGTCGACGGCGGGTACGCCGTGTTCGCCTCCTACGGTGGCGCGCCCACCAACCCGGCCTGGTTCCACAACCTCGTCGCTCAACCGCGGGTCACGGCCGAGATCGGCACCGGCACGCAGCAGCTCGTGGCCCGGGTGACCGACGGCGAGGAGCGGGAGCGGATCTGGACCGCGCAGAAGGCGGCGTACCCGGGGTTCGCCGACTACGAGCGCAAGACCACCCGGCAGATCCCGGTCGTGGTCCTGGAACCCGTCGCATAGCGAACGGAACGGAGGGGCCTGGCCCCTCCGTCTCACCGGCCGGTGCCGCGCAGGCCGCGGTGGACGGCGCGGGCGGTGTACGGCGCTTGCGGTGTACGGCCGAGCTTCACGCCGCGCGCAGGTGCTCCTCCGCGGCGGGTGCCGTCTCGTAGATCATGAAGGTCTGGGCGTCGGCGGTCTCGCAGCGGACCCGGTTGTCGGAGACCCGGCGCAGCCACGTGTTGATGGCCCGGTCCAGGCGGTACGCCTCGATGTTGTGCCGGCAGATGTCCAGCGAGATGACGCCGTCGTGCTCCTCGGCGTGGCGGTACATCGCCTCGATGAGCTTCACGAACATGCCGTGCTCGTGCGTGGGCACCGCGACGAAGCCGCAGTACCAGATCCGGTGCTCGGCGTAGTGGACCGGCCAGCGCCGCGCGAAGTACTCCGGTGAGATCAGCGGCCAGGCGCTGAGCTGGTTGGTGTACGTGGCGAGCCCGAGCAGGACACCGTCGTCGGAGTACACGAGCCACTTCTCGACCCGGCGGTCGAACATGACGTCGTCGAACTCCGAGCGGTACATGAGATGCCGTTGAATGGTGAGCGCATTGAGGTGACGGAACGCGGCCTCGTACAGCTGCCAGGCCTGTTCGAGCTGCTCGTCGACGAGATCCGTGCGAACGTCGATCTTCATCTGACGCCTCCCGAGTACGTTCGGTACAGAACGTGTGTACAGAATGTACGTACGGTTCGAGAGATCGACAATCAGCGAAATTCTCGCCATAAGGGAGGCCACGACCGCGTGTGCAGCACTCCGAGTCCAGGACTCGCGGCCTGGTCGCAGCCCGGGACCCGATCCGGACGCGGGGGAGCGCTCGCCGGGCCGCCCGACGGTGCAGCGCGCAAGGTGCATGTTCCGGACATCAACGGACGCGTTCTGCGCTCCCGCAGCCGAGTCCGGTTGGCTCGAGCACCTTGATGTCGACGACGGTCGTACCTGTGGGATCGACGCTGAGCCAGATGACGTCGATCCCATCCCGCTCCAGCGGAGCAACGTAAGGTCCAGCCGACCCGGCCGGCGCGGTCAGAAGGTTGGTGCAGGTCTTCGCGCAGGTGCAGCGCCCGTAGAACCGCAATTCCCCCACTGTGCCGGCGAGTGGGTGCGACGGATCGTCGAGCCTCAAGAGCCGGTCGACCTCGGCCACGAGCATCGGAAACACATCGGCCATCCGAGGCAGGTCGGCGTCGCTCCCCATGCTGCCGGCGCGGACCTGGCCGTCATCACCCACCTCGGGAGCATACGGCGGTGCTGTTAAGGTCCGCGCATGTCAGGGCTGGGGTATAGGCACCATCGAGAGCTGCTGGTCTCCGACCTCGATGGCACGCTCCTTCGACCGGACGCGACCTTGAGCGCGTTCACGGTCAGCGTGATCAACGAGTACATCGCCGGTGGCGGACTGTTCACCTACGCGACAGCCCGGTCCTACACCTCTGCCGCACGCGTGACCGCGCCGTTGCGGCTGCGGCTTCCGGTCATGACGTACGGCGGCGCGGTCGTCGTGGACCCGGTGACCGGCCAGGCTCGCCAGGCGCAGTTCCTGCCGGTCGCGCTGGTGGAGGAGGTGTTCCGTCTTACCGAGGGTTCACGGCTCGTGCAACCGATCATGTTCGCCATCCGGGAGGGCAGGGACCGTGCCTGCTGGCTGGCTGATCGGATCACACCTGGAGTGGCGAACTTTCTGCGCGCCCGGCCCGGCGACCCCCGGCTGCTGCCCCTGTCCACCCGGGACGACATCGATGCGGCATCGGTGTTCTACGTCTCCTTGATCGGCGACCGGCAGCGGTTGCAGGAGCTGTTCGAGCAGCTCTCTGATCCGCCGCGCGGCTGCCACTTCGTCCTGGCCGAGGACATCTACTCGTCCGGGCAATGGTGGCTGGAGCTGACCTCCGGGACCAAGGCCGCCGCGGTTGCCGCGCTGAAGGCCGAAGTGGCGGCACAAGCGGTGACGTGCTTCGGAGACCAGCTCAACGACCTGCCGATGTTCGCGGTCGCCGACACCGCGCTGGCGGTCGCGAACGCCGCGGCCGAGGTCCGCGCGGCCGCCACCCAGGTGATCGGCGCCAACACCGACGACGGCGTGACCCGCTGGATCGCCGCGGCGACTGGGGCGGCCGAAAGGGTGGGACGCATTGCCTGACGCATCGAGGGTTCCGCTCGTTGACATCACCGCCGACTGGGACATACCAGCCTGGCAGAAGGTGCCGGAAACCATCTGCTCGGCTCTCGAGCGAGGATTCTTCAGGCTTCCTGGTTCTGGAAGTTCTGCGACAGTGACCGTTCCTGGCGAGGGGGAGCACTATTACCTTGGCGAGCAAACCAAATTGCCGGGGTGGACCTTATTCGCAATCTATGGTGTGGCGACCGGCACCGGTATCGTGCGCCACGCCAAGGTGAACGATCCTCTACGCAGGCGTCAGGGTGAGATCCATCTGCGCCCCTCGACCTTTGTCAATAGCACCGTGGCAAGTTTCGCTGCTTGTCTGGACGAGCGTGCTCTACTCGGCAGCAGGCTTCATGAGATATGCGATGTTCCCCTCGCTGAGTGGGACGAGGATACCGGGCACGCGCGCGAGGTCGACGCGTTGACCGGCAGCACCCGGCGCATGCTTGAACTGGACTCGCGGGTATTCGAAGATTGGCGAAACTTCTGGTATCTCGAGATTGGAACGCTGTGGGATGAGCTGATGAGTGGCGGACTCGAACGCTTCGAAGCAATCGTTGCAAATTCGTCTCCGTAGTGGGTGCACCGACACGTGAGCCAGCCATCGCATCGCCAGCCATGGAGCAGAGCCACAGCATGCAGGCCACATTCCGGAATCCGGTCAACGACGTCGATGTCTCCATCGCCGTCTCGACAGCGGCCGAGGTGCTGGTCGTGGTGGATCGGGCCCGCCGACTCTACGACACCCAAGGCGCCAGCCTGCTGCCCGGCGTCAGCCTCTGGCGCACCGCCGATGACCCCGAAGACTCACTCTGCCTGGTCGTCGCACCAGACGCCTGGGCCATCGTCCACACCGACAACGACTACTTCCAGACCGTCACGCGCCGTCAGTCGCACTTGAACGGACAGTGCAGACGTGCATACTTCGACGACGTCCTTGACATCCCGACGGCCTGCTTCATCCCCACGGCATTAGCGGTCGAGACCGTCGCCAACTGGATGGAAACCGGCGACCTGCTTCCCGCGGCCGGATTCTCCAACGACCTCTTCAGTTGACCGCCACGACCACACATCACGCCAACTCCACCCCCAAGCCAGCCATCAGACCCACCAGCACACATCAATCATCGTCAAGATAACGATCCCGGGCTGGACGACTGGCCTCGGTCCTTCGTCTGGCGGTGACGCTCGCCGGCCTGGCAGCCGATTCCAGGCATCGTCCTGGACGTTATCGAACAGTGATGTTTGCCTCTGGTTGGAAAAGGGAACCGAGGCGCAGGTGCAAGGGCGGGTGCTCGGAGGGCGGTACCACCTCGACGAGGTGCTGGGTGTGGGTGGCATGTCGACGGTGTGGCGTGCCCACGACGTGGTGCTCGGGCGGGACGTCGCGGTCAAGCTGCTGTCGGGCCGGCACGCCGCTGACGCCGGCTCGCGGCGGCAGATCCGGGTCGAGGCGCGCGTCGCCGCCGGGCTCGCGCACCCGAACGTCGCTCAGGTCCACGACTTCGGCGAGACCGTCGAGGACGGGCAGCGGACGCCGTACATCGTGATGGAGCTGGTGCCGGGTCCGACGCTGCACCAGCGCTTCGCCGGCGCGCCGCTCCCGCCGCCGCTGGTGTTCCGGATCTGCGCCGAGGTGGCCGCGGGGCTCGCCGCCGCGCACGCCGAGGGTCTCGTGCACCGCGACGTGAAGCCCGCCAACGTGATCCTCGCCCCGACGGGGGCGAAGGTCGTGGACTTCGGCATCGCGGCCGGGTTCGGGGCCGCCGAGGAGGACGACCTGCTCGGCACGCCTGAGTACCTGGCGCCGGAGCGGATGACCGAGGACGCCGTCACGCCCGCGTCCGACGTCTACAGTCTCGGGGTCCTGCTGTACCGGCTGCTGGCGGGCCACCTGCCGTGGACCGCGTCCGGGTCGGCCGGCCTGCTCCAGGCGCACCTGAGCACACCGCCGGCGGCGCTGCCGGCGTTACCGGGCGTGCCGGCGGAGCTCGCGCAGCTGTGCGAGCGGTGCCTGGCGAAGGATCCGGCGGACCGGCCGACCGCCGCCGAGGTGGCCGCCATCCTGGCCGCGGCCGCAGTGCCCGTCCCGGCAGGCACACCCGGCGGGCCCGATCCTGGTGCGGACGGTGCCGCGGCGGCCGTTGCGGCGCCGGTACCCGTAGCGGCCGTGACCAGTGTCGCCGCGGTGGACGGGCCGGGCGTTGCCGGGCGGCGCCGGACGAGGCTCGCCGCCGGGCTGGCCGGGGCGACGGCCGCGGGGCTGCTCGTCTGGCTCGTGGTTCCGGCGGCCGACCACACCGCATCGACACCGGCGCAGGCGGAGGCCGGCGTCCAGAACCCGGCAGCACCCGCGAGCCGGTCCTCCGTCGAAACCGCCACAGTTGCCAGCGCATCCGGTAGCCCCGGCACGTCGGGGGCGTCGGTGGCGCCGAGTCCGTCGGCGCGGCCGGTCGGCGGCGCAGGGCCCAGTGTCACGCCGTCTTCACGGGGCAGCGGTGCGCCGACGAGCGCGGCCCCGACGAGTGCGGCTCCGACGAGCGCGGCGCCGCCGCCCGGCCCCGGTGCGGCGGAGACGTTCGCATCCGAAGGAGGGACGGTCCGGGCCCGGTGCGCCTCGCCGGGCGTCGCGGAGCTGCTGTCGTGGGCGCCGACGGCCCCGTTCCGGACGGACTGGGTGAGCGCGGGGCCGGCCTCCGCCGCGACCGTCACCTTCGTGCACGGCAACCGGACCGTCGGCATGACCGTCACGTGCGATGGCCTGGACCCTCGCTCCGGGACCACCACCAGCGGCGGCTGACGTTTCAGCGCGCTTTCAGCGCCCACCGGCACGGTTTTCCTCATCAGCACTCCGAACTCCGGATCGAGGGAACCGAACACATGAAGATGCGCAACCTTGCCGTCACCGCCGCCGCGGCCACCGTCCTGCTCGGCACCGCCGGGGCGCAGGCGTCCGCCGGGACCGGGTCCGCCCCGGAGGTGCCCGCCGCGGTGCAGGTGCCGGCCGGCAACGTGCTCGTCGGGGCGTTCCTGGCGCGTGGCGTGCAGGTGTACCAGTGCGCCGGCGGCACCTGGTCGTTCGTGGAGCCGGCGGCGAACCTCGCCGGCTGGGCGAAGCGGCCCGGCACCCTGTCCACCGCCGTGCACTTCCGCGGCCCGAGCTGGGAGTCGACCGACGACGGTTCGCTGGTGGAGGCGAAGCCCGTGGCGTCGTCACCGGTGCCCGGGTCGATCCCGCAGCTGCTGCTGCAGGCGACCCGCAACCGCGGCGACGGCGTCTTCGGCCACGTCAGCTACGTCCAGCGCCTGTCGACCCGCGGCGGCACCGCCCCCACCGGCACCTGCGCCGACGGCGCGACGACCGGCGTCCCGTACACCGCCGACTACCGCTTTTACCAGCCCGCCGCCTGAACCACACCGCGCGCCGCCCGCCGCCGACGCGGGCGGCGCACGCGGGGCTGGCGGGTGCACGTCGTGGACGACAATGCCGTCGGTCAGGGGCATGGTCGAGGGTGGCCCTCGGCGACAGACGCCTGCACGGTGTGGATGCGGGTGCCGTCGAGCGAGTCCAGGCAGGATCGTCGCAGGGGGCTGTCCGGGCGGTCGGTCAGGGGAGTGGGGACCGCGGGGTCCGGGGTGCCTGGCCGCTGAGGGCGGCGCGGCAGCCGGCGAGCAGTTGCTCGTCCTCGGTCACCCAGCCGCCGGACGCATGGAACCGGCGCGGCGAGGCAAGCTCGGCCCGCAGCAACGGCTCCAGCACGCCGGCGAGCGCGCCATCGGTGACGGCGGCGGCGATCCTGGGCCGGGTGGCGGGGTTGCCGCGCCATGCGCCGCTCAGCGTCGGCGCGACCAGGTCCGCATCGCCGGTGAGCCGCCACAGCGTGAGCGCCGCCCCCAGCGGCTTCCACCAGGTCCCGTCCCGGACGTCCAGGAACGCCGCGACGGCGGGTGCGGCCGAGGCCGCGGCGGCACCGATCGCGCCGAGCTCCCGCACCGCCGCCGCGGCCGCCGGCCCGTCCAGCCGCACGGTCAGCAGCGGGACCGCGTCCGGCGAACCTTCGATGTGCCACAGCGCCCCGGCGGCCGCCACGGCGAGCGCCGCGTCGTCGCCGACCGCGGCGACCCGGAGTGCCGGCACCGCTTCGACGGCGGCCGCGCCGATGCCGCCCAGCGTCGTGGCGGATGCTTCGTCGATCGGCGTCGCGAGCAGCCACGGCACGGCCGCAGCCGCCGCCGGCCCGGACGCCCGCAGCGCGGCGTGGATGCTGGACCACCCGAGTGGGGCCGGCTCGCCGGCGCGATGGGCCGGCAGGGCCGGCACCACCGCCGCGACGATCCGGTCGACGTGCCGCGGGTAGCAGGCGAGCAGGTCCCCGATGTAGCGCGGGAGTGCCGCCAGATCCAGCGCGGTGAGCAGCAACGGCAGCGCCCGCTCGTCGCCCAGCCGGGCCAGGATCTCCAGCGTCGGATGCAGGCCGGGCGGGCCGAACCGGCTCGGGACGGTCCACGCCGGCCACCCGTCGCGCCGCGGCCGGGCGTCCAGCGCGGCCACCGCCGCCGCCACAGGCTCGACGACGACGGCGGTCAGCGGCAGCCAGTGCCGCATCGTGACGGCGGCCTGCCCGCCGACCCGCGGATCCGGGTGAGAGAGCCGCTCCCCGAGCAGCCGGAGCAGGCCGGCGTGGTCGCCGCGCCAGCCCTCGACCAGCTTGATGACGCCGTGCAACGCGTCGCCGGCCACGTCGGCGTCCGGCGAGCGGAGCAGCCGCGCCAGGATCGCGGCCCGCTCGGGCACGCGCGGGCCGAGGGCGTCGGTGAACCGGTCGACCATCCGCGCCGCGTGCGGCACCCGCCGGTCCGTGCCGCGCAGGGTGTCGGTGGTGAACCCGGCCTGCTCGACGGGCGCGGACGCTTCGGCGTACGCCCGCTCCAGCAGCTCGGCGGCGCCGTCGAGCGGCACGAGGGCGGGATCGGCACGGGCGGCGGCGGTCAGCGCGACGGCCGCCGTGAACGCCTCCGGCGCCGTGGCGGCGACGCTGAGCAGGTGCTCGACGACACCGTCGCAGACCGGCAGCAGCTTCGGCAGCTCGGCCCTCAGGCCGGGGTCCGGGTCGGTGACGAGATCCAGCAGGCTGGGCGCGGCCGCGTTGACCAGCTGCCGGGCCTGCGCCGTCCGCGCGACCGTCGCGGCGAACTCCTCGTCCTCACCGGGATCGTCGAACGGCCAGTACTCGACGGCGCAGATGCTCGCGAGGAGTCCGGCGATCCCGTCCCGGCCCGGGATGCCCGGCGTGGTCAGCGCCTCGATGAGGAACGGCACCGCCGCGACCGTGCGGTCGTGGACGTCGCCCTGGTCGTGAATGCTCTGGTACACCGCGTCCAGGGCGGCCTCGCGCGCCTCGGGGTCAGGGTCCATCAGCCGCCGCAGCAGCCCGGGTACCTCGTGGGCTGGGCCGTGCGCGTGCCGCATCGCCGACCAGTCGACGTCGTCCAGTCCTTCGTACACCCGCCGAAGCGTAGATCTCCGCCGCGTGGTGAGCAGGTAAGTGCCGGGTGATGCCGAACAGTCAGGTCCGCGCGTCGCCGGGCCGGTGGGAGACATGATCGAGGCGGCGCCACGCGACCAGGTACGCGTCGGCGACGGCGTCCTCCGCGTGGCTCGGATGGACCCGCCGCTGCGCGAAGCGCGGGGTCTGGTCGTACAGCGTCCGGACACGTCGCTCGCCGCCGCTCACGCCGCTACCTGTCCGGTGGCGCCGCCGGGGTCACGTGCGCCGCCAGGTCCTTC
This sequence comes from Dactylosporangium sp. NPDC000521, assembly GCF_042898305.1. Taxonomy (NCBI): domain Bacteria; kingdom Bacillati; phylum Actinomycetota; class Actinomycetes; order Micromonosporales; family Micromonosporaceae; genus Dactylosporangium; species Dactylosporangium sp. NPDC000521. The sequence goes on along the minus strand of NZ_JBIAYW010000017.1, from coordinate 17,460 downwards.
ACGGCCGCGTGGAAGGCTGTCAGGGCGGGTGCCGGCGGGGTGTCGCGGGTGACGGTGACCAGGCGGCGCCGGAGGGTGGACTCGGCGAGGTCGCGGACGGCGAGCGCCGGGTCGCCGGGCGGCAGGGCGAGGGGCGGCATCAGGGCGACCGCGGCGCCGACCCGGACGAGCTCCAGCTGCACGTCGGCGTCGTTGGAGCGGTGCCGCACGTCGGGCTCGTAGCCACCGAGCGCCCGGCAGGTGCCGAGGACCATCGCGTGGTGCCCGGTGCCTTCGGCGGACGCGGTCCACACGTCGTCGCGCAGCCGGGCGATCGCGACCGGCCCGCCGTCCACGGCCAGCGGGTGCGCCGCCGGGAGCACCACCCGCAGCGGCTCCTCGAGCAGGACCGCGAAGCGCATCCCGGCCGGGCGTGGCCGTGGATGCCCGTCGTACTCGTCGCCGACCACCAGGTCCACCGTGCCGAGCCGCAGGCCGGGCAGCGCCTGCTCGAGCTCCAGCTCGGAGATCTCCACCCGCACCCCTGGCCGCTCGGCCCGCATCCGGGCGACGGCGGGCACGAGCAGCCGCCGCGCCGCGGACTGCAGGCCGCCGGCGCGCACGGTGCCGCGGATGTCGCTGCCGAGCGCGGCCAGGTCGGCCTCCGCCGCCTCGGCGGCCGACAGCAGCACCCGCGCGTGCCCGGCGAGGAGGCGGCCGGCGTCGTTGAGCCGCACACCGCGCCCGGCCTTCTCCAGCAGCGGGGTGCCGACGTCCTTCTCCAGCAGCGTCAGCTGCTGGGAGACCGTCGACGGGCTGTAGCCCAGCGCGGCGGCGACCGCGGCGAGGGTGCCCCGCTCCTCGAACTCGCGCAGGAAGCGCAGCCGGCGCAGATCCAGCGCGACCATGCGGGAATCCTAACGAGTCAGCACCGGGAATCGTCGCTGGACCTGCACGGTGTCATGGTCAACGCTCGACGCATGGGTCCGGCACTGTGTCTCGTCTCCGCGGCGTGCTTCGGCGCGCTCGCGATCTTCGGCAAGTTCGCCTACGACGCGGGGGTCTCGCCCGGGGCGCTGCTGCTGGTCCGCTTCGTCCTCGCCGCCGCGCTGCTCTGGCTCGTCCTGCTGCTGCGCCCGGAACTGCGCGGTGCCCAGCCGACGCGGCGCGCCGTCGGCACCGCGCTCGGGCTGGGCGCGATCGGCTACGCCGCCCAGGCGAGCCTGTTCTTCGCGGCACTGCGCCTCATGGACGCCTCGCTGCTGTCCCTGATCCTGTACACGTTCCCGGTTCTGGTGACCGTCGCGGCGGTCCTGCTCGGCCGCGAACGCCTCACCCCCCGCCGCGGGGCGGCCCTCGTCGCCGCGTCGGCGGGCACGCTGCTGGTCCTGCTCGGCACCGGCAGCGTCAGCTTCCACCCGCTCGGCGCGCTGCTCGGCTTCGGCTCCGCGGTCGTCTACACCTGCTACATCCTCGTCGCCGACACCGTCGTGCACCGGATGCCGCCCGTGCTGCTGGCCGCACTGGTGATGACGGGCGCTGCCGGTACCCTCGCCGCCAACGCCATGCTGAACGGCGGGATCGACCTGAGCTTCGCGCCGGTGGGGTGGCTGTGGCTGGGCTGCATCGCGGCCGTCTCGACCGTCGCGGCCATGCTGGCGTTCTTCGCCGGCCTCCAGCGCACCGGCCCGTCCACGGCCGCGATCCTGTCCACGTTCGAGCCGGTCGTCACCACGGCCCTCGCCGCCGTCCTCCTCGGCGAGTCTCTCACCCCGGTCCAGCTCACCGGTGCAGCCCTCGTGCTCGCCTCCGCCGTCGTCCTGCAGACAGCGGCCCGCAGGGAACCTGCCGATTCGCCCGTCGCCGCAACGGTGGCCGACTAGGTTGGGCGGTGATGGACAGCGATGACTTCTGGCGGCTGATCGACGGCGTCCTGGACCTGCCGTTCGACGCGCGGGCGGCCCGGCTGGTGGACCTGCTCGCCGTCCGGGCGGAGGGCGACATCACCGGCTTCGAGGACCGGCTGGCGGAGGCGCTGCAGCGGCTGGACACGCCGGCGCACGCCGTGGACCACGGTGACGCACTTCTGTACCTCCGCTGCGCCGCGGTGCTGTCCGGGTCGCGGGTGTACCGAAGCGTCGTCGAGGATCCGCCGTCGCTGCGCCATCTGGTGGACGTGGAGGCGGAAGAGCTGCTGTTCGTGGCGTCCACCGCTTACGAACGGGCGACCGATCGGCCGTGGGAGCACAGGGCGCCGGTGAGCTACGAGACCGGCACCAGCCCGGCGTGGGGCCGGCCCGTCGAGGACGACACCACCGGGTGGCAGCCGGCGTGGCTGAACTGGTCCGGCGGGTATGGCCTCGGCGTCCAGATGAGCCCGGAGTACGAGCTGACGCAGCTGCGCCTGATCGACGCGCTGGACGCGGGTGCCGAGTGGCGGCAGTGGTGGAGCGCCGCGCCGGCACCGCAGGCGGACATCATGTTCATCATCGACTGGTCCAGCCGCGAGCAGACGAAGGTCCGGAAGGGCGCAAAATCGTGCGGGCCGAGGTGGTCCGCGACCGGCACGGGTTCGCCAGTGCCCCCGGCGCCACGGAGCCGGAGAAGGCCCGCGACGACCTGCTCGCGGTGCTGACGATCACCGCGGAGCACATCCGGATGCCGGCGATGCCGCCGTTCCCGCCGATCCCTTCGCTGTCCGACGAGGAACTGCGCAACCAGCGTCAGGGTCACGAGGAGTCCGCCGCGATCGAGCGCATGGCCGCCGAGATGGTGGCCCGTCACCTCGGCCCAGGCGTGTCGGGCGGCATGCCCTGACGGGTATCTACACTGCGACGATGCCGATCACCCGGGGCGAGGCCCGACCGATCACCCACTACGGCACGCCGGTGCTGCACCGCCGGTGCGCCGACGTCACCGACTTCGGCGAGCCGCTCGCCGAGCCGCTCGACGACATGTTCGCCTCCATGTACGCGGCGGAGGGCGTCGGTCTCGCCGCCAACCAGATCGGCGTGGACCTGCGGGTGTTCGTCTACGACTGCCCCGACGACGAGGGCACCCGCCATGTCGGGCACGTCGTCAACCCGCAGCTGCAGGCGGCGTCCGCGCTCGCCGGGACGGACACCGGCACCGAGGGCTGCCTGTCGGTGCCGGGCCCTCGTGCCGAGGTGCCGCGGGCCGCACGCGCGACGGTGACCGGCTTCGACCGGGACGGCGCGCCGATCACGGTGACCGGCACCGGGTTCTTCGCGCGGTGCCTGCAGCACGAGTGCGACCATCTGGACGGCACCGTCTACGTCGACCGGCTCCCGGCGCAGCAGCGCGACCGGCTGCTGCGGGAGGCCGGGCTGCCGAGCAGATGACGCTGACCAATTGACGCTGACCAATTGACGCTGACCAATTGACGCTGAGCAATTCACGCTGAGCGAATGACGAGAGGGCGGGCCCGGCGATGCCGGGCCCGCCCTCTCGTGGCGGACAGGTCAGGACCAGGTGCCGCCGGCCCAGCCGTCGCTGGACCAGGTGCGGCCCGACCAGGTGCCCGCCGACCACGTGCGGCCGGACCAGGTGCGGCCGGACCACGCGGGGTCGTTCCAGCCGGCGGCGGCGCTGCCGGCCCACGGCGCCGCGGACCACGCCGCCGACGCCCACGTCTTGGACGCCCAGGACGTGCCGGTCCAGTCGTTGCCGGCGATCTGGTAGCCCAGCCACGAGCCGCCGGACCACGACGGCGTGGTCGACTTGGCCCACTGGGTGCTGTTGAACGAGCCCCAGATGGTGCGCTCGCCGGTGAGCTTCACGCCGTCGAGGGTGAGGCTGCTCGTGCCACGGGCGCTCTGGATCGAGCCGGTGCCGCTGGACGGCTGCAGCGCCGGCGCGGTCACGGTCGTGCCGGTGCGGGCGAGCGCGCCGTTGACGTTGAGCTCGGCGAGGCCGAGGGTCTTCGCGGTGCCGATGCCGAGCGTGGTGGCGCCCTTGACGAGCCAGTCCTTGACCTGGCCGGGGGTGGCGGTCGGCTTCGCCTGCAGCACCAGCGCGGCGGCCGCGGAGACGACGGCGGTGGCCTGCGACGTGCCGCTGCCCTTGAACAGGGTCTCGCCGACCCGCGCCGACGGGTAGAGGTTGTCGACGTTGGAGCCGGGGACGCGCAGCGACGCGATCGACGTGCCGGGGGCGAGCAGGTCCACCTGACCGGCGACGCCAGCGGTGGTGGTCGAGGCCAGGTTGGTGAACGTGGCCAGGGTGTCGTCGGTCGTGGTGGTGGTGCCGTTGGTGGCGGTGGCGCCGACGGCGAGGACCCAGTCGTCGATGGCCGGGTTGGTCAGCGCGCCGGCCGCGTTGCCGTTGTTGCCGGCCGCGGCGACCACGACGATGCCGGCCTGCCACGCCTTCTCCACCGCGAACTGCAGCGGGTCGGTCCACGTCTGCCCGGCGCCGCCCGAGCCGTAGGACAGGTTCAGCACCTTGATCGGGTTGGCGGCGTCGTCGTTGCGGTGCGCGACGACCCAGTCGATCGCGGCGATCATCTGCGTCACGTCCACGGCGCCGGTCGACGTGCCGATCTTCAGCGAGGTCAGCTTGACGCCGGGGGCGATGCCCTTCGTGCCGGTGGCGGTGTCGTTGCCGACGATGATGCCGGCCATGTGGGTGCCGTGGCCGTAGGTGTCGAGGTAGCGCAGGTTCGCCGCCTGCGACTCGAACGACAGGTCGGGGCCGTTGACGATCTGCGCCGCGGGCAGCCCGGGCACCGCTGCCACACCGGTGTCGATCAGGGCCACGCCGACGCCCTTGCCGGTCAGTGTCGCCGCGGTGCCGGTGTCGGCGCCGATGACCGACCGCACCTGCGCCAGGGTGGTCGCCGACGCCGCCGTGTCCGCGGCGTTGACGACCGCGTGCGCCTGCCCGGCGGTGAGGGTGACCGCCGCCGGCGCCAGCAGCGCGCCCGCCGCGGCGGCCCGCAGTCTCTTGGCGATGTTCACGGTATGGAGCTCCGTCCTTGGAGGTGATCTTTCGACCTCCCCACCATGACCGCCGCCGGTTGCGGCACCACTGTTCGCGGCGGTGAACTGTCCGGCCACCCGACACGAACCACCCGCTTGGTGTCCGCCGGTTGGTTCGACGCTCACCGATCCGCAACCGGGCCGCACCCTTCAGAGGGCGGGCCGGATGCGGAAGGAGCACTCGGCCCGGAAGGCGGCGCTGCCGTCGTCCTGGTCGACCCAGAGCTGCTCGCCGCGGTGGTGCAGGAACCAGCCGGGGTAGATCTGCGCGTCCAGCACGACCGTGCCCGCCGTCGCGCCGGCTCGGGCGCAGAAGGTGGCGTCGCCGCGGAACAGCGGCGTGCCCTCGTCCCTGCTGAGCTGGAACCGCCAGGACGCGTGCCGCAGGAACCGGCCGTCGTCGGCGCGGAACGTGAAGCACGCCGGGTCGGCCAGCCCGGCGAGCACCGTGAACGTCGCCCGGCGCCGCTCCGCGCCGGCACTGTCCGCCCGGACCGCCGCGAGCACGCCGAGGCCGTCGACGGTCGTGACGAACAGTCCGGGCTCGTGCGCCGACTCGATCGACACGGTCCGCCCGGGGGCCAGGGTGGCGGTGCGCGGGGACGGCGAGCCGGTGGCGGCGCTGGTCGCCGCCGGTTTCGACGCCGGCTCGGCGGGGGTGGCCGGGGTCGTGGCGGGCGGCACCCGGACCGCCGTCGTCGTCGCCGCCTGCAGCCCCTGGGACGGCGGCGGGCCGGCGGGCAGGGTGGTCACGGTGACGGCGGCGCCGGCGGCAACGGCGACGGCCACGGTCGCGGCGACGGGGTGCGCCGCGAGGATCTGGGCGAGGTGACCGAACACCCCGGCCTGGACGGTCGCACCGAGGGTCGCCTTGCCGATCAGGCCCGAGCTGAGTGTGGCCGGGACCGGCAGCAGCGCGAACCCGGGCAGCAACCGGTCCGGGCTGATCAGCCCCTCGGCGGCGGCGACGCAGACCCGGCAGGTGCGCACGTGCCGGGCGAGGCGCTTGCGCCAGAGCGGGCCGGGCGTGCCGTCCCAGCCGGCTACCAGCGCGTCGAGGTCGGGGCACTTGGGTGCGGCGTCCATCGCGGCCACGATCTCGCGGCTCAGGTCGAGCTGGTGGCGCATGCGCTGGACGCGGACGGCGGCGTGGGCGACGCTGACGCCCAGCGCCCCGGCCAGCTCGGTGCGGCTGAGCACGCCGGCGTTCTCCAGCCACCACAGCGACAGCAGCGCGCGGTCGGCGGGGTCGAGCCACCGGGCGGCCCGCCTGACCTGGCGGCGCTGGTCGGACAGCTCCAGGCGCAGCCCGGTGACGTCCTCGACCTCAGCGGCGACGTCCGGCACTCCGGCCGCCTCCTCCAGCGGGGCCATCCGCCGGGCGGCGGTCCTGCGGCGGTGCAGGTGGGTGCTCACCTGGTGGACCGCGATCGCCGCCAACCAGGTCCGGAAGCTCTCCGGCTGGTGCAGTGCCCGCAGCCGCCGCACGGCCCGCAGCATGGTGTCCTGCACGACGTCATCGACGTCGGCGTGCCCGTCCAGTGCGCGGCGGACGATCGTGTAGACCAGCGGCAGGCTGGCGGCGACGAGCTCGTCGACGGCCCGCCGGTCACCGGCCTGCGCCGCCAGCACGAGGTCCGTTTCCTTCAAGTCGGTGGTTCGCATCGTCACATCGCAGTCACAGCATTCACCGTGCAGCCGCCCGGCATGGTCGTTGACTGTCACCGACGACCGGCCGCCGCGTCAAGCATCCGGCGGGCGCGACCATGTGTCCCTGCCGTACATAACACAAACTCGCGCACTTCTTAGTTGTTATTCAAGGCCCCCCGGAAACGTCGCAGGAATTCGCGGATGAAAATTTCGGCGATGTTACGTCACGAAAGACATTGCATGTCCTTACCCCCTTGAATGTTCGCATTCGGTCTGGCAATCTCGCGGACTGGATGTGAGCGCTAACACAGATTCGAGGAGCACCGCATGACGGTCCGTAACAAGGCGTCGGGCATCGCTACCCTGCTCGTCGTGGCCCTGGTCGGCGGTGCCGTCGCCGTCGCGAACATGACCACCGCATCGGCCGCGACGGTCGACACGGGCGCCTCCTACGTGCTGGTCAACCGCAACAGCGGCAAGGCCCTGGACGTCTACAACTTCTCCACCGCCGACGGCGGCCGCATCACGCAGTGGACCCGCGGCGACGGCGCGAACCAGCAGTGGCAGTTCGTCGACTCCGGTGGCGGCTACTACCGGATCCGCTCCAAGCACTCCGGCAAGGTCCTGGACGTCTCCAACTTCTCCACCGCCGACGGCGGGTCCGTCGTGCAGTGGTCGGACCTGAACGGCACGAACCAGCAGTGGCGGCTCGCGGACTCGGAGGGCGGGTACGTGCGGCTGATCAACCGCAACAGCGGCAAGGCCCTGGAGGTGCAGGGCGCCTCGACCGCGGACGGCGGCAACATCGTCCAGTACAGCGACTGGGGCGGCAACAACCAGCAGTGGCAGCTCGTGAAGCTCGGCGGCACCGACCCCACCACGCCGTCCGGGCAGTACACCAACCCGGTGGTGTGGCAGGACTTCGCCGACGGCGACATCATCCGGGTCGGCGACGCCTACTACTACTCCGCGTCCACCATGCACTACTCGCCGGGCGCGCCGATCCTGCGCTCCTACGACCTGGTCAACTGGGAGTACGCGGGACACTCGGTGCCCAGGCTCGACTTCGGCTCCAGCAACTACGACCTCAGCGGCGGCCGGGCCTACGTGAAGGGGATCTGGGCGTCCACCCTCAACTACCGCAAGAGCAACGGCACGTACTACTGGATCGGGTGCGTCGAGTTCAACCGCACCTACGTCTACACCTCCACCGCGGTGGACGGCGCGTGGCAGAAGCGGTCGCAGATCAACAACTGCTACTACGACGCGGGGCTGCTCGTCGACGACAACGACACCATGTACGTCGCGTACGGCAACAGCACCCTCAGCGTCGCCCAGCTGTCCGCCGACGGGCTCAGCCAGGTCCGGACGCAGCAGGTGTTCACCACGCCGTCGAGCGTCGGCACCCTCGAAGGCTCGCGGTTCTATAAGCGCAACGGCAGCTACTACATCTTCGTGACCAGGCCCGCGAACGGCCAGTACATCCTCAAATCCAGCAGTCCTTGGGGCCCGTACGAGATGCGGCAGGTCCTGCTGAACATGCCGAGCCCGATCTCCGGCGGCGGCACTCCGCACCAGGGCGGCCTCGTCCAGACGCAGAACGGCGACTGGTACTACATGGCGTTCGTCGACGCGTACCCCGGCGGCCGCGTCCCGGCCCTCGCGCCGATCACCTGGACCGCCGACGGCTGGCCGGTCGTGCAGACCGTCAACGGCGGCTGGGGCTCCTCCTACCCGAAGCCGAACATCACGACGTCGAAGACGGTCAAGCCGATGACCGGCGCCGACACGTTCACGAGCGCGGCGCTCGGACCGCAGTGGGAGTGGAACCACAACCCCGACACGTCGAAGTTCTCCACCGGCAGCGGGCTGCGGCTGCAGACCGCCACCGTCACCGGCGACCTCTATCAGGCCCGCAACACCCTGACGCACCGCATCCAGGGGCCGACCTCCACCGCGACCATCGAGCTGGACTACTCGGGCATGGCGGACGGCGACCGGGCCGGCCTGGCCATGCTGCGCGACTCGTCGGCGTGGATCGGCGTGCGACGCGACGGCGGCACCACCCGGGTCGCGATGGTCAACGGCCTGACCATGAACAGCAGCTGGGGCACCAGCAGCACCGGCACCGAGGCGGCGAGCGCGGCCGTGTCCGGCGGGCGGATCTGGCTGCGGGCCACCGCCGACATCCGGCCCGGCAGCGGGCGGCAGGCGCGGTTCTCCTACAGCACCGACGGCACGACCTTCACGCCGCTGGGGTCCGCGCTGACGCTCAACAACGCCTGGCAGTTCTTCATGGGCTACCGCTACGCGGTCTTCAACTACGCCACCCGCGCGCTCGGCGGCGCCGTCACCGTCAAGCGCTTCGAAACGACCACCCCGTAAGCACCCCGTAGAAAGGAACAGCTCGTGAGAAGACGCGTGATCCTGCCGCTGATCGCGGCCACCGTGCTCGCCGCGGGCACAGCCGTGCTCTTCAACGGCTCCGCCGACGCCGGCACGACCCTCGGCACCTCCGCGGCGGAGAAGGGCCGCTACTTCGGCGCCGCCGTCGCCGCCGGCAAGCTCGGCGACAGCACGTACACCGGCATCCTCGACCGGGAGTTCAACTCCATCACGCCCGAGAACGAGATGAAGTGGGACGCCACCGAGCCCAACCAGGGGCAGTTCCGCTGGACCGGCGGCGACCAGATCGTCGCGCACGCGCAGGCGCACGGCCAGAAGGTCCGCGGGCACACCCTCGCCTGGCACTCGCAGCAGCCCGGCTGGGCGCAGAACATGTCCGGCAGCGCGCTGCGCAACGCGATGGTCAACCACATCACCCAGGTCGCCACCCACTACAAGGGCAAGATCTACGCCTGGGACGTGGTGAACGAGGCGTTCGCCGACGGCGGCAGTGGCGGCCGCCGCGACTCGAACCTGCAGCGCACCGGCAACGACTGGATCGAGGTCGCCTTCCGTACCGCGCGGGCCGCCGACCCGGGCGCGAAGCTCTGCTACAACGACTACAACACCGACGGCATCAACGCGAAGAGCACCGGCATCTACAACATGGTGCGCGACTTCAAGTCCCGCGGCGTGCCGATCGACTGCGTCGGCTTCCAGTCGCACCTGGGCAACTCGGTGCCCGGCGACTACCAGGCCAACCTGCAGCGCTTCGCCGACCTCGGCGTCGACGTGCAGATCACCGAGCTGGACATCGCCGGCAGCAACCAGGCCAACAACTACGCGACGGTCGTGCGCTCCTGTCTCGCCGTTTCCAGGTGTACGGGCATCACGGTGTGGGGCATCAGGGACAGCGACTCGTGGCGTACCTGCGAGAACCCGCTGCTGTTCAACGCATCCGGCGCCAAGAAGGCCGCCTACACCTCGACGCTGAACGCGCTCAACGCCGGCACGAACCCCGGCCCGACCGGCTCCACGGGCGTCGACACGAGCGCCTGGTATGTGCTGGTCAACCGCAACAGCGGCAAGGCCGTCGACGTGTACAACTTCGCCACGAACGACGGCGGCCGGATCACCCAGTGGACGCGGACCAGCGGCGCCAACCAGCAGTGGCAGTTCGTCGACTCCGGCGGCGGCTACTACCGGATCCGCTCCAAGCACTCCGGGAAGGTCCTCGACGTCTCCAACTTCTCCACCGCCGACGGCGCCTCCGTCGTGCAGTGGGCCGACCTCAACGGCACCAACCAGCAGTGGCGGCTCGCCGACTCCGGCAGCGGGTACGTCCGGCTCATCAACCGCAACAGCGGCAAGGCCCTCGAGGTGCAGGGCGCCTCGACCGCCGACGGCGGCAACGTCGTGCAGTACGCCGACTGGGGCGGCAACAACCAGCAGTGGCAGCTCGTCCGCGTGTAGACAGCACCCCGTCGAAGCCCGCGTGCAACTGACACCCCATCGAAGAAGGAGCACACCCCGCACATGAGCACGTATCGAACACGACGCCGCATCGGCCTCGCCGCGGCCGCCATGGCCCTGGTCGGCGGCGGCGTGGTGGTCCTCAACATGACGACCGCCGCGGCCGCCACCGTGGACACCAGCGCCTCGTACGTCCTGGTCAACCGCAACAGCGGCAAGGCCATCGACGTGTACAACTTCGCCACGAACGACGGCGCCCGGATCACCCAGTGGGCCCGCAGCGACGCCTCCAACCAGCAGTGGCAGTTCGTCGACTCCGGCGGCGGTTACTACCGGCTGAAGTCGAAGCTGTCCTCGAAGGTCCTGGACGTGTACAACTTCTCCACCGCCGACGGCGGGTCCGTCGTGCAGTGGTCGGACCTGAACGGCACGAACCAGCAGTGGCGGCTCGCGGACTCGGACGGCGGGTACGTGCGGCTGATCAACCGCAACAGCGGTAAGGCCCTGGAGGTGCAGGGCGCCTCGACCGCGGACGGCGGCAACATCGTCCAGTACAGCGACTGGGGCGGCAACAACCAGCAGTGGCAGCTCGTCCGCGTCGGCGGCACCACGCCCACCACGCCGGGCAACACCGGCGGCGGCTGCACGCTGCCGTCGTCGTACCGCTGGACCTCGACGGGCTCCCTCGCCAACCCGCGCTCCGGGTGGGTGTCGCTGAAGGACTTCACCAACGTCGTCTACCAGGGTAAGCACCTGGTCTACGCCACCACGCACGACACGGGTTCGACCTGGGGGTCGATGAACTTCGGCCTGTTCACGAACTGGTCGGACATGGGTTCCGCGTCGCAGAACGGCATGAACTTCGGTGCGGTCGCGCCGACGCTGTTCTACTTCGCGCCCAAGAACATCTGGGTCCTGACCTACCAGTGGGGCGGGGCGGCGTTCAACTACCGCACGTCCAGCGACCCGACGAACCCGAACGGCTGGTCGTCGCCGCAGACACTGTTCTCCGGCAGCATCTCCGGCTCCGGCACGGGTCCGATCGACCAGACGATCATCGGTGACAGCCAGAACATGTACCTGTTCTTCGCCGGTGACAACGGCAAGATCTACCGGGCCAGCATGCCGATCGGGAACTTCCCGGGCAGCTTCGGCTCCTCGTACACGCAGATCATGAGCGACACCACGAACAACCTGTTCGAAGGCGTCGAGGTGTACAAGGTGCAGGGCCAGAACCAGTACCTGATGCTGGTCGAGGCGATCGGCGCCAACGGCCGCTACTTCCGCTCGTTCACGTCCTCCAGCCTCAGCGGCTCGTGGACGCCGAACGCGGCGACGGAGAGCAACCCGTTCGCCGGCAAGGCCAACAGCGGCGCCACCTGGACCAACGACATCAGCCACGGCGACCTGGTCCGCAGCAACCCCGACCAGACCAAGACCGTGGACCCGTGCAACCTGCAGCTGCTGTACCAGGGTCGCTCCCCGAGCTCCGGCGGCGACTACGGCCTCCTGCCGTACCGCCCGGGTGTGCTGACCCTGCAGCGTTAGTTGTTCCACGGCCGGCCGCCTTTCGGGGCGGCCGGCCGTCTCTATTCAGGAGGCACCGCCATGCGCACGGCACGACACTGGCTCATCGCCGCGGCCCTGACCGCCGCACTCACCGCGGCGGGCGCCGCGGCCCTGACCGCACCCGCCTCGGCGGAGTCCAACGGCGGCGTGCGGATCATGCCGCTCGGCGACTCGATCACCGAGGGCACCCAGGTCCCCGGCGGCTACCGCATCGGTCTCTGGCAGCGGCTCGCCGCCGGCGGCTACCGCAACGACTTCGTCGGCTCCCAGTTCAACGGGCCGGCGTCGCTGTGGGACCACGACCACGAAGGCCACCCCGGCTGGCGGATCGACCAGATCGACGCCAACATCACCGGCTGGCTGCGCACCACCACCCCGCGCACCGTCCTGCTGCACATCGGCACCAACGACATCCTGCAGAACTTCAATGTCGCCGGCGCGCCCGGCCGGCTCTCCACCCTCGTCGACCACATCACCGCCGCCGCGCCGAACGCCGACGTGTTCGTCGCCAGCATCATCCCGCTGAGCAACAGCGGGCAGGAGTCGGCGGCCCGCACCTTCAACGCCACCATCCCGGGCATGGTGCAGAGCAAGGCCAGCGCGGGCAAGCGGGTCCACTTCGTCGACATGCACGCCGCGCTCACCACCGGCGACCTCATCGACGGCGTGCACCCCACCGCCGGCGGTTACGACAAGATGGCCGCCACCTGGTACACCGCGCTGCGGGCCGTCCCCGGCAGCATCGGCGACCCGGGCACCCCGACCAGCCCCGGCACACCGACCGGCGGCACCGGCTCCGCGCTGGTGAGCGCCGCCTCCAGCCGCTGCCTCGACGTGCCGGGGAGCAACTCGGCGAACGGCACCCAGCCGATCATCTGGGACTGCAACGGCGCGGCCAACCAGCGCTGGACGCTCAACGGCCAGGCGCTGCAGTCGCTCGGCAAGTGCCTCGACTCGCCGACCGGCGCCACCGCCGGCAGCAAGGTCCAGCTGTGGGACTGCCACGGCGGCACGAACCAGCGGTGGAACCTCAACAGCGACGGCACGATCAGCAACGCCCAGTCGGGCCTGTGCCTCGACGTCGCCGGCAACGCCACCGCCAACAACACCCCCGTGCAGCTGTGGACCTGCACCGCGGCGGCGAACCAGCGCTGGACAAGGAGATGAGCATGAAACGTATCGGTGTGCTCGTGGCCGCGGTGGCCGTGCTGACCGCGGGCATCCTCGCCGCCGTCGTGCGCGGCCCGGACGCGCAGGCCCTGGAGAACGGCGTGGCCCGCACGCCGCCGATGGGGTGGAACAGCTGGAACACGTTCGGGTGCAACATCAACGACGCGCTGATCCGGCAGATGGCCGACTCGATCGTCAGCAGCGGGATGCGGGACCTCGGCTACAAGTACGTGGTCGTCGACGACTGCTGGATGAACTCCACCCGCGACTCGCAGGGCAACCTGCAGGCCAACGCGAGCCGGTTCCCGAACGGGATGAAGGCCCTCGGCGACTACCTGCACTCCCGCGGCCTGCTCTTCGGCATCTACCAGGCGCCGCTGGACAAGACCTGCGCGCAGTACTTCGGCAGCTACCCCGGCGCGACCGGCAGCCAGGGCCACGAGGCCCAGGACGCCCGGCAGTTCGCCGCGTGGGGCGTGGACTACCTCAAGTACGACTGGTGCTCGCCCAGCGGCACGATCAGCGAGCAGGTGACCACCTTCGCGAAGATGCGCGACGCGCTCGCGGCGACCGGCCGGCCCATCGTGTACAGCATCAACCCCAACAGCATCCACGCGAAGACCGGTCCGCAGCGCAACTGGGGCGACGTGGCCAACCTGTGGCGCACCACCGAGGACATCACCAACACCTGGGACTCGGGCCAGACCAACGGCTACCCGATGGGCATCCAGAACATCGTCAACGTCACCGTGCCCCTCGCCGGCTACGCCGCGCCGGGCCGGTTCAACGACCCGGACATGCTCGAGGTCGGCCGCGGCGGCATGAACGACACCGAGATGCGCAGCCACTTCGCCCTGTGGGCGATGATGGCGTCACCGCTGATCGCGGGCAACGACATCCGCTCGCAGAGCGCCGCGACCGCGACGATCCTGAAGAACCAGAACCTGATCGCGATCAACCAGGACAGCCTCGGCCTGCAGGCGACCCAGATCTCCAACGACGGCACCCGCCGCGTGCTGGCCAAGCGGCTCGCGAACGGTGACGTCGCGGTCGCGCTGTTCAACCAGGGCGGATCCGCGACGACGGTCAGCACCACCGCGGCCGCTGCCGGCAAGTCGGGCAGCTCGTTCACGCTGCGGGACGCGTGGACGAACACCACGAGCACCACGACCGGCAGCATCAGTGCGACCGTGCCCGCGCACGGCACCGTCGTGTACCGGGTGAGCGGCGGCGGGACCACCACCCCCACCACGCCGCCGGCCGGGTCGACGCTGGTCAGCGCCGCCTCCGGCCGCTGCCTGGACGTGCCGAACAGCAGCACCGCCAACGGCACGCAGCCGGTCATCTGGGACTGCAACGGCGGCGCCAACCAGCGCTGGACCATCGACGGCGCCACGCTGCAGGCGCTCGGCAAGTGCCTCGACGCACCCCTGAACGCGACCGCCGGCGCCAAGGTGCAGCTGTGGGACTGCAACGGCGGGACGAACCAGCAGTGGACGCTCAACGCCGACGGCACCGTCCGCGGCACCGCGTCCGGGCTCTGCCTGGACGTCGACCACAACCTCACCGCCAACGGCACCGTGGTCCTGCTCTGGACGTGCACGGCCGCGGCGAACCAGCGCTGGACGAGAGGATGACGATGCGACGACTCGCCGGCCTGCTGCTGTTGATCGGCGCCGCCATCGTGGTGGCGGGCCCGATGCCGTCGGCCCGCGCCGACAACCCGATCGTGCAGACCGTCTACACCGCCGACCCGGCGCCACTGGTGTACAACGGCCGGGTCTACCTGTACACCGGACACGACGAGGACAACTCCACCTACTTCACCATGAAGGAGTGGCGGGTCTACTCCTCCGCCGACATGGTGAACTGGACCGACCACGGCTCGCCGATGAGCCTCGCGACCTTCAGCTGGGCCAGCGCCAACGCGTGGGCCGGGCAGGTCGTCAACCGCAACGGCAAGTTCTACTGGTACGTGCCGGTCACGAACCGCTCGACCGGCCGGATGGCCATCGGCGTCGGCGTCTCCAGCAGCCCCACCGGGCCGTTCACCGACGCCATCGGCCGGCCGCTGGTGGAGAACAACGAGATCGACCCGACCGTCTTCATCGACGACAACGGCCAGGCCTACCTGTACTGGGGCAACCCGAACCTCTGGTACGTGCGGCTGAACACCGACATGATCTCCTACTCCGGCGGCGTCACCCAGATCCCGCTCACCACGTCGGGCTTCGGCACCCGCACCGGCAACGCGAGCCGCCCCACGCTGTACGAGGAAGGCCCCTGGGTCTACAAGCGCAACGGCCTCTACTACAACGTGTTCGCCGCGAAGTGCTGTTCGGAGTTCATCGGCTACTCCACCGCCCCCGGGCCGACCGGCCCGTGGACCTACCGCGGCACCGTCATGCCGACGCAGGGCGGCAGCTTCACCAACCACCCCGGCGTCATCGACTTCAACGGCGGGTCGTACTTCTTCTACCACAACGGCGCGCTGCCCGGCGGTGGCGGCTACACCCGCTCGGTGGCCGTGGAGAAGTTCAGCTACAACGCCGACGGCACCATCCCGGCGATCACCATGACCAGCGGCGGCGCGCCGCAGGTCGGCACCCTCGACCCGTACGTGCGGCAGGAGGCCGAGACGATCGCGTGGGAGACCGGCGTCGAGACCGAGCCCTCCAGCGAGGGCGGCATGAACGTCGGCTGGATCGAGAACAACGACTCGATCAAGGTCAAGGGCGTCGCGTTCGGCGCCGGCGCCACGTCGTTCACCGCCAGGGTCGCCTCCGCCACCAGTGGCGGCCGCATCGAGCTGCACCTCGACAGCGTCAACGGCGCCCTCGTCGGCACCTGCACCGTCGCCGGCACCGGCGGCTGGCAGACCTGGACCAGCGTCACCTGCCCGGTGAGCGGCGCGACCGGCACCCACGACCTGTACCTCAAGTTCACCGGCGGCAGCGGCAACCTGTTCAACGTCAACTGGTGGCAGTTCACCGGGGGCGGCGGCAGCGGCGGGAACCTGCTCGTCAACGGCACGGTCGAGAGCGGCACGTCGGGGTGGGGCATGTTCGGCAGCGGCACGCTGTCGGCGAGCGGCACCGCGCACGGCGGCAGCCAGTCGCTGCTGGTCACCGGGCGCACCGCCGCGTGGAACGGCCCAGCCCAGGATGTGACCAGCAAGCTGGTCAACGGCAGGACCTACACGGCGAGCGCCTGGGTCCGCAGCGCGAGCGGCACGCCCAGCGCGAAGGTCATGCTGGCCGTCACCGCCGGCGGCACGACCAGCTACGTGCAGCTGGCCCCGGCGACCGCCGTGAATGCGGGCGGCTGGACGCAGCTGTCCGGCACCGCGACCGTCTCCTGGACCGGCACGCTGACCGGCGCCACCTTCTACGTCGAAACGACCGCGGGCACCGACAACTTCTATCTCGACGACGCGTCGCTACTGATTTCGTAATTCGTGTTATGCCGCACCGGTTCCGCAGGTCGCAAGGGTGCTGATCGAGTTTTTGCGAAAAACCTTGTCGGAACCGGTGCGGCGACACATGATCGCCGTACATCAATCCCGAATCGACGTCCAGCCGTTCCGCCGAAACGTCTGGGCGTCCTGGTGACGCAAGGAGTTCAGGATGGCGGAAAATCACTTCGCCCATCGACGCCCACGGCGGCGCCCGCCGTTGATCGCGCTGACCGCCGGTGTGGTCGGCGTCGTGGTGGCGGCGGTGGCTGCGGTGATGGTGCCGGCGGCGGACGCGGCGGCGAGCACGCTGGGTGCGGCGGCGGCGCAGTCCGGCCGGTACTTCGGAACGGCGATCGCCGCGAGCCGGCTCGGCGACTCGACGTACAGCACCATCGCCGGCCGTGAGTTCAACATGATCACGGCCGAGAACGAGATGAAACCGGACGCGACGCAGCCGCAGCGGGGAGTGTTCAACTTCAGCTCCGGTGACCAGATCTACAACTGGGCGACCCAGCGGGGGATGAAGGTCCGGGGTCACACCCTGGCCTGGCACTCGCAGCAGCCGAGCTGGTGGGGCGGGATCAGCGGCTCCACCCTGCGGCAGGCGATGATCGACCACATCAACGGGGTGATGGGCCACTACAAGGGCAAGCTCGCCTACTGGGACGTGGTGAACGAGGCCTTCAACGAGGACGGCAGCCGCCGGCAGTCCAACCTGCAGGCCACCGGCAACGACTGGATCGAGGTGGCGTTCCGTACCGCCAGGAACGCGGACCC
>NZ_JBIAYW010000016.1:194135-201706 GCF_042898305.1 Dactylosporangium sp. NPDC000521 | reverse complement strand
CTGCGGGGTGTTGTCCTCGGGGTTCCACTCGACGCCGTGCTGCAGCAGGTCCCACGCCTCGTTGGCGTAGTAGACCTCGTCGAAGATCGTCTCCCGCGGATGGGCCAGGTTCACCATCCGCAGCAGCAGCCCGATCGCGGTGACCAGGATCGCCGCCAGCCAGAAACCGGGTGTGGCGGGTCCGGGCGGGGTGAGCCGGCGGCGCACCGCGTCGTCGACCAAGCGGGCCGGGGACGGCACAGTCATCCGGTGATCGTAAGGGCAGGCGGCCTACTTCAGGTGACCGGCGGCGAGGCCGGACTGCACCTGGCGCTGGAACGCGAGGTACAGGATGAGGACGGGCAGCATCGCGATGGCCAGGCCGGCGAAGAGGGCGCTGTAGTCGCCCGCGTACCCCTGGTTGACGGCGAGCGCGGTGAGACCCTGGGTGAGCACCCAGTTCTTCTCCGCGCCCTCGCCCTGCATGAGGACGATCGGCAGCACGTACTGGTTCCAGTGTCCGAGCAGGTTGAAGATGCCGACGCTGATCAGGCCGGGCCGGGCCATCGGCAGCATGACGCGGAAGAACAGGCCCCAGTGCGAGCAGCCGTCCATCATCCCGGCCTCGGCGACCTCGCTCGGCAGGGTCCGGAAGAACGCGGTGAGGAAGAAGACGGTGAAGGGCAGCGAGTAGGCGCTGTACACGAGGATCAGGCCGAGATGGGTGGAGAGCAGGCCGAGGTTCTTCACCACGAAGAACAGCGGGACGAGCGACAGGAAGACCGGGAACATCATGCCGCCGACGAACAGGAAGTAGACGAGGCGGCTGCCGCGGAAGGTGTACCGGGCGAGCACGTAGGCGGCCATCGCACCGAAGAGCATGGTGACCAGCAGGGCGCCGCCGACGACGATGGCGGTGTTGAGGAAGTAGCGGCCGAGGTGGGCCTCGTTCCAGGCCCGGCTCCAGTTCTCGAAGCGCAGCGTCGACGGCAGGCTCCACGCACTGGTGAGGATCTCGTTGTCGTCCTTGAACGCGCTGAGGATCGCCCAGAGGAGCGGGAACGTGGTGAGCACCGCCCAGCCGACGAGGACGGTGTGGGAGAAGGCGTTGGCGACACGGAAGCGGCTTTTCACAGTTCGATCCGATCCCGGCGGGAGAGGCGCAGCGCGACGACCGCGACGGACAGCGTCAGGAAGAACATCGCGACCCCGATCGCGGAGGCGTAGCCGAACTTGTACTCGCCCATCGCCGTGTCGTACAGGCGCAGGCCGATGACGTCGGAGCTGTTGCCCGGACCGCCCAGCGTGACGATCTGCACCAGGGCGAAGCCGTCGATGGCGAGGATCGCGAGGTACACCCACGCCACCTGGATCGTGTCCCACAGCAGCGGCACGGTGATCTTGCGCAGGGTCTCGCCGCGTTCGGCGCCGTCGAGCATCGCCGCCTCGTAGATCTCGCGGGGGATCGACTGCATGGCGGCGTTGAACAGCACGACGTAGAAGCCGACGTTGCTCCACACCATGACCGCCAGGACGCACCAGAACGCGAAGTCCGGGTCGCCGAGCCAGGGTTTCGCGAGGCCGTCGAGCCCGATGGTGCGCAGGAAGCCGTTGAGGATGCCGCTGCGCGGGGCGTACACCTCCTTCCACAGCACGCCGATGATCGCCACCGACAGCACCTGGGGGAAGAAGTAGACGACGCGGTAGAACGCGGCGCCGCGCACGCCCCGCACGCCGGCCCTGCCGGACCGGCCGCCGACGCTGAGCATCGAGGCGAAGAACAACGCCAGCACGATCGTGAGGATCGGTAGCGCCACGAGGATGATGGCGTTGTTCTTCAGCGCGTTCCACACGTAGTGGTCCTGCAGGAGCCGGCCGAAGTTCTCCGGCCCCACGTAGTCGTACTCCGGCGACAGTCCCCGCCAGTTGGTCAGCGAGATCTGGAACGCCTGCAGGTAGGGCGAGATGACGAACACGGCGTACAGCGCCAGTGGCGGTAGCAGGAACGTGAGCACGAACAGGCGCCGACCGTGCCGCATGCGTCAGCTCCGCTTGTACTTCGTGATCGAGGAGTCCTTGGCGATCTCGTCGGCGCCCTTCTGGCACGCCTCCACGAACTGCTGGGCGTTGATCCGCTTGGTGAACAGGTCGCCGCAGGCCGCGTCGACGAGGTTGCGCTCCAGCTTGCGGTAGAAGGAGTTGTACACCCAGTTGAAGCCCTTGTCGCCGGACGCCTTGAGCGCCTTCGTGACGCTGGTGAGGCCGGGCGGCAGCTCGACGCCCTCCTCGGCGCCCGCGACGCAGGTCAGGCTCGAGGTCTTGCGGGTGAAGTCCGCGGCGCCCTTCTTCGACAGCATGATGCGCATCAGCTCCATGCCGCCGTTGGCGTTCTTGGCCTTCGCGGGCACGATGTACGGCTCACCGGCGGTCCCCCGCAGCGCCTCGAACGGCAGCTTGTCACCGCTGCTCAGGCTCGGCGTCGGCGCGATCGCCATCTTGAACGCGGGCGGCGTGACCTTCTTCTGCTCGCTCTCCAGCCACGAGCCGCAGGAGATGAAGACGGCGTTGCCCTTCGACCACTCGGTCTGCGACTGGATGTGGTCCAGGCCCTCGGAGCCCGGCAGGATGAAGCCGTCGACGGCGAGCTGCGAGTACGCGTCGGCGGCGGTCTTGATCGCCTCGTGCTTCCACGCGTTGGGTTCGAGGTTGTCGATGGCGAGCAGGACCTCCGGGCCGGCCAGCTTCGCCGCCGCGGCCAGGATGGGCCAGCTCATGTACCGCGGGTGCTTGCCCTGGTACGTCCACGGCGCGATGCCGGCCGCCTTGATGGTCTTGCAGAGGGCGATCATCTCGTCCCACGTCTTCGGGTACTGCCAGCCCTTGTCGGCGAGGAGCTTCTCGTCGTACCAGATGCCGTACGCGGTGTAGGCGTAGTTGAGCGCGAACACCTTGCCGTTGTAGGTGCCCGGCAGCAGCGAGCCCGGCAGCAGCGTGTCGCGGACCTTCTTGCCCGGGATGTCGAGGCTCGGCGCGTCGAGCAGCGGGGTGAGGTCGGCGAGCGCGTTCTGCGAGACGAGCCCGTTGAAGTCGATCTGGGCGGCGCCGGAGTTGTTGACCATGTCGGGCGGGCTGCCGTCGACGAACCGCGGCTGCAGCGTCTTGCCGATCTCCTGGGTGGCGGAGTGCTTGATCTCCGCCTTCGGGTACTTCTCCTTGTACATGGCCTCGTGGGCCTTGGCGTAGTCCTCGCCGAAGCCGCCGTTGAAGATGACGACCTCGAGCGGGGCGTCTTCCTTCACACCGAGCGGGTTGACGTTGCTCTTGTCACCCTGGGCGGCCTTGGAGTCCCCGCCGCCACCGCCCGTGGCACAGGCGCTCAGCGCGGCCGGGGCGGTGGCCAGCAGACCGGCTGTGGCCGCAGTCTGCAGGACGCCCCTGCGGGTCAGCGTGTTCATCCGTCGTGCTCCTTCGTTGGGGGTCGAGGGGGCGCTCGTTGGAACGAGGATGAAGGTTTCCAACGGAAGTTTCAAGAGTAGGAAGGTTCCTGCCAGGCAATCGGCTCAAATATTGACGAAATCGTTGCCCGACGCCGTCAGCCGCGTGTGTACGACGGGTGCCACCGGCGCTCCCGTGAGGGCCGCGATCGCGAGGGCGGCCGCGCCGGCTGCGCCGTCGCGGGCCTCGGCGGGCTCGACCCGGAACCGCAGCCGGACCCCTTCCCGCACGAGATCCGCGACCGGACCCTCCGTGAGCAGCACGGAGCCCGCGAGGACGACCGGCCGCGCCCGCCGCTCGGGGCCGCCGGCGGCCGTGTCGAGGGCGTGCAGCAGGTGGCCGGCGGCGTCGTGCACGACCTCCCGCGCGACGGCGTCGGCGTCCAGGGCGGCCCGCCCCACCAGGGGTGCCAGCAGGCCGAGGGCGGCGGGCGGCTGCCGGTACGCCACCCTGATCAACGCCTGCGCGTGCTCCTCCGGGTCCTCGGGAGCGTCCGCCCCGAGGGCCTCCGTCACGGGTCCGATGAGCCCGGTCGCGGGGCCGCGCCCGTCCAGGGCGCGCAGCACCGCCCGCAGCGCCTCGCGGCCCTGCCACACCGCCGACCCCTCGTCGCCGAGGAGCCACCCGTAGCCGTCGCAGCGCCGGTGCGGCCTGCCGTCGCGGAACGCCACCGCCGCGGCCCCGGTGCCGCACAGCAGCAGCAGGCCGTCGCGGTCCGGGGTGCCGGCGGCGAACGCGACCTCGAGGTCGGTGACGCTGCTGACCGATCCGGCCACGCCGGCCGCCCGCCAGGCATCCTCGGCCGCCCGCCGTGCCTCGGCCCGCCCCGCGGCCGCCGCGCCGGCGGCGCCGACCACCCCGAACGCCACCGCGGCCGGGTCGATACCGTTGAGTGCGTGGCGGAGCGCCTGCTCCAAGGCCTGCGCCGGGCGGCCGCCGCTGGAGTTGCGGTTGGCGCCGGCCGCGCGACCACGGCCGAGGACCGCGCCGTCGAGGGTGGCGACGACGCAGCGGGTGCTGGTGGCGCCCGCGTCCACGCCGACTACCAGGGGTGCTCGCACCGGAACACCGTACTGCATTGACGAAAAGCGCGTGAGAACGGAAACTTTCCCACATGAAGGTGAGCCGGCAGTCCGCCGAGGGCGGCGCCACGTCCACCGCGGTGAAGATCCGGGGGCTGCTGCCCTCGCTCTCCCCGGCGGAGCAGCGGGTCGGACGGATCGTCGCCGACGAGTCCGCCACCGCCGCCCAGTTGACCATCACGGAGCTGTCGAAGCGCGCGGAGACGTCGGAGACGACCGTCATCCGGTTCTGCCGCGCCATCGGCTTCTCCGGGTATCCGGAGCTGCGGCTGAGACTCGCGGCGGAGGCGGGGCGGGCGCAGGACGACGGCGCCCCGGGCGAGGCGCCCGGCAGCGACATCAGCCAGACCGACGACCTCGCCACCGTCGTCAAGACGATCGCCTTCGCCGACGCCCGGGCCGTCGAGGACACCGCCGCCCAGCTCGACCTGGAGATCCTGCAGCGGGTCATCGACGCGGTCGCCGCCGCCCGCCGGGTCGACATCTACGGCGTCGGCGCCAGCGCGTTCGTCGCCCGCGACTTCCAGATGAAGCTGCACCGCGTCGGGCTCGTCGCCTACACCTGGTCGGACCTGCACCTGGCGCTCACCAGCGCGGCGCTGCTCGACGAGCGCGACGTGGCCATCGGCATCTCCCACACCGGCACGACCGTCGACACCATCGAGGCCTTCGGGGAGGCCGGCCGGCGCGGCGCCACAACCGTCGCGCTCACCAACTTCCCCAAGTCGCCGATCACCCGCATCGCCGACCTGACCCTCACCACCGCCGCCCGCGAGACCACGTTCCGGTCCGGGGCGATGGCCAGCCGCCTCGCGCAGCTCACCGTCGTCGACTGCGTGTTCGTCGGCGTCGCGCAGAAGACGTACGCGCAGACGAAGGCGGCCGTGGAGAAGACCCGCGAGGCGGTCCGCAGCCGGCGGGTGCGACCGGAGCGGGGACCCTGGTGACCGTCTCGCCGCCGATCGCCCCGACGGAGCAACGCAACGCCCGGACCCAACAGATCGACCAGCTGCCCACCCTGGAGATCCTCGAGCTGATCAACGCCGAGGACGCGACGGTCGCCGCCGCGGTCGCCGCCGTGCTCCCCGACCTCGCCGAGGCCGTCGACGACTGCGTCGACGCGCTGCGCTCCGGGCACCGGCTGCACTACTTCGGCGCCGGCACGTCCGGCCGGATGGCCGTCCTCGACGCGACGGAGCTGCGCCCCACGTACGGTGTGGAGCCCGGCCACGTCGTCGCCCACCTCGCCGGCGGCAACCGCGCCCTCACCGACGCCGTCGAGGCGGCCGAGGACGACGCGGAGACCGGCTTCGCGACCGCCGGCGACGTGCTCACCGCCGGCGACGTCGCGCTCGGCGTCACCGCCAGCGGCGGCACCCCGTTCGTCGGCGGCGCGCTGCGGGCCGCCCGCGACCGCGGCGCGCGCACCGTCCTGCTCTCCGCCAACCCCAACGCGGCCCTCGCCGAGTACGCCGACATCCACCTCGCCGTCGACACCGGCCCCGAGGTCGTCACCGGCTCCACCCGCATGAAGGCCGGCACCGCGCAGAAGCTCGTCCTCAACGCGCTGTCGACCGCCGTGATGGTGCGCCTCGGCCGCACGTACAGCAACCTCATGACCGACATGGTCGCCAGCAACGCCAAGCTCCGGGTGCGGCAGGTCCGCATGCTGGTCCAGGCGACCGGGCTGCCCGCCGACACCTGCCAGGCCGCGCTCACCGCCGCCGGCGGCGAGGCCAAGGTGGCCCTGGTGACCCTGCTCGCCCGCGTCGACGTCGACTCGGCCCGCCGCGCCCTGCGCGCCGCCGGCGGCGTCGTCCACCGCGCCCTGCACGCGCTTTAATCGGTTGGCAGCGTCGCTGGGCGCGCCTATCGTCGTTCATGTCAACAACGCAACCCAGGGAGTCACGATGATGAGGCACTGGACCGCCCAGCAAGCCCGGCAGCTGCCGGCGCTCGCCGCCGCGCTGCCCATGGCCCCCGTCGCTCACCGGGCCGACATGCCGCACACCGCGGGATGGTGCAGAGGCTAGATTCTTCAGCCTCCCCGCCGCCCGCCCCGATCCAGGGACCGGGCGGTTTTCTTTTCCCATAGGGGCGTAGCTCAACTGGTTGAGCACCGGTCTCCAAAACCGACGGCTGCAGGTTCGAATCCTGTCGCCCCTGCGTCGTGCTGTTTGACAACTCCACAGTGGTTGGCATGTGCGTTCGGGAACGCCCGGCTTGGTGACCGGACCTGGTTTGGGGCCAGGAAGCGCGGGGTTCGATTCCCCGGTTCCCGACTGTTTCATGGGGTTGTAGCTCAGTCGGTAGAGCGTCGGTGCGGCAGACCGAAGGCCCGGGGTTCGATTCCCCGCTTCTCCACGCGGCTTTGGGAGCTCGGCTAACGGCAGGCCACGAGGTTTTGGTCCTCGCTGTGGGGGTTCGAATCCTCCGCTCCCAGCTTCAGATGCACGACTTGCCCTGTCGGTCCAGTCAGGAGTGGACGCCTCTCTGTCAAGGCGGAGATCGCCGGTTCGAATCCGGCACGGGGCGCGATGGTTTCCAGACACGCAAACAGTTCCACTGTTCCATGGCGTTCGTGGTGTACCGGTTGTGCACTCCAGGTTGTGGCCCTGGTGGTTCGGGTTCGACTCCCGGCGATCGCCCTCTCGTGCCATCCACTGTGGACCCTGACTTCGTGGGTTCAGGCGCTGGCTGCCTGCCCGCCCCTCATAAAGGCGGTGTGCCCGGATCGACACCGGGACCCACGACCATGTGCGCCGACGCCCCCCGGCGCGGGCGGAGCCTCGGGCCGTTGGTACCCGGACCGACGCGATCGCCTTGATCGAAGGACAGCCCTGGCCGCCCGGACGACCACCACGCGACTTGGATCACGGCCGAAGTGGCGGAGAACCACGACGGCGGGGCGGGCTGTCGACCACGACGGCGGGGCGGGTTGTGAACCACGACGGCGGTGTGGAAGCACCGGCAGCAACCCGCTCCGGCCACGCCCGGCCTTTGATCGAAGGACAG
>NZ_JBIAYW010000016.1:0-194035 GCF_042898305.1 Dactylosporangium sp. NPDC000521 | reverse complement strand
CCTTGGTCGCCCGGATGACCACCACGCGACTTGGATCACGGCTGAGGTGGCGGAGAATCACGACGGCGGGGCGGGCTGTCGACCACGACGGCGGGCGGGTTGTGAACCACGACGGCGGTGTGGAAGCACCGGCAGCAACCCGCTCCGGCCACGCCCGGCCTTTGATCGAAGGACAGCCTTGGTCGCCCGGATGACCACCACGCGACTTGGATCACGGCTGAGGTGGCGGAGAATCACGACGGCGGGGCGGGCTGTCGACCACGACGGCGGGGCGGGCCGTGAACCCAACGGCGGTGTGGAAGCACCGGCAGCAACCGCTCTGGCCACGCCCGGTTTTGATCGAAGGACGGCCCTGGTCGCCCGGATGACCACCACGCGACTTGGATCACGGCCGAGGTGGCGGAGAATCACGACGGTGGGTGCGGCGTCGGCGGTCGGTGTGGCATGCGCTGGTCGTGACAGCCAACGGCGGTGTGGAAGCACCGAATGACGCCCTTGACGGCGCTGGATCATGTGAGGACGGTGTCGGGGGAACATCACCGCGACCACGGCACGGGCGGTGACCACGCCAGCTGGCGTCCGGTCCCGGGCCGGGCGGGAGGAGCCCACCCTCCGCGCTGGCTTGCTACTGCGAAGTCCCACATGGATCGGCGAACCGTACGCGGACAGCCCCGTCGCCGCCAGAGCTGTTGCACCGGTGGGAGGCGGTGAACCAATGCTCACGCACAGATCCGTGCCTGCGACGAGCGCCCGGACGGGCACCGTCGGCACGCTGTTCCGCACGACCGCCGTCGTCGGTGGCACTGCGGAGCTCGCCGACGTGCCGAACCACGGGGGCGCGGCGGGTCATCGGCCGCCCGCTGGCCGCTCACGGGGTCAGCCTCCGCGCCTTCGGCAACTGGGTGGGGCACGCGCCTACCTGGCCGCCGTCGTCGTGAACGCCGGCAACGACCTCGAATGGCTGCGACGGGGACGGTGGGCAGGTGTGGCTTCCGCGCTCACCGGCTTCGCCGTCGGGCTGCTTTCGGGCGGATCGGTGTCGCCGTTGAGCCCGGGAAGAAGGCCACGACGACCGGCGTCGTCGATGGGGCCGGCGCCGCCGGTGCAGCCGGATCGGACGCACCCGCGGCGACCGCCCCGGCAGGCGGGCGCCGCGGTCTTCGACGGCAAGGGCATCGTCTACGCGGGCGGCAAGGACAGCCGCGGGCAGCGCCGGCCGCCGTCCAGCCGCCGATGATGAACAGCTCGCCGGAGGGCGTCACCACCGCCGCCGGCCAGCGGCGTCCGCGGCAGCCCGGTCAGCGGCGTCTGCGGCGACCCGGCCAGCGGCGTCCGCGGCGATACGGTCGGAGGCGTCCGCGGCGTCACCCCGGTCGCCGCCCCTGAGCAACGGTCAAGGGCGGCAGCGCGAGGCCGCGACGCGGCAGGGCGGAGCCCCGTGAGGCCGTCCGCCGTTGAGCGCGGGCCGGGAGCACGTCAGGACACCGGGTCTGCCGGCGGCTGACCCGGCACCTTCCGTCAGGCGGCGTTGCCCGTGGCGTCGGGGGTGCTCAGGATCTCCAGGAGGCCGAGGAGGCTGAGCACGCGGCGGACGCCGGGGCTGGGGTGGACGATGTACAGGTCGCTGCGGTTGCCGCGGGCGTGGGCGCGGGCGGCGACCAGCTTGCCGATGCCGGTCGAGTCGATGAACGTCACGAGGCTCAGGTCGACCTCGACGGCGGTGGCGCGGACATCGTCGATGGCGCGGTGGAGGACGGTGCGTAGCTGGGCGACGTTCTCGAGGGTGACCTCGCCCGCGACCCTGACGCGAAGCGCCTGGTGTGGCAACGGGTCGACCGTGATGTGCAACTCCGGGAATACTGCGAAACGATCGACCTCGTTCATCTGGCTCACCTTCTCGCCTTCGAGCCGTTCTCATGATACGGGATGTGCGCGGCTCCCGCATCCATCGAAAGATCGAACCGGACGACGAGCCTCGGTCAGGCGACGCCGGTGGGGCGGAACTGGACGCTGACCCGGGGGCCGACGGGGCGGGCGGTCTTGGGGATCGCGTGCTCCCAGGTGCGCTGGCAGGAGCCGCCCATGACGATCAGGTCGCCGTGGCCGAGCGGGAAGCGGATGCTGTCGCCGCCGCCGCGGGGGCGAAGCAGGAGGGTGCGGGGCGAGCCGAAGGAGACGATCGCGACCATCGTGTCGAAGCGGGCGCCGCGGCCGATGGTGTCGCCGTGCCAGGCGACGCTGTCGCGGCCGTCGCGGTAGAGGCACATGCCGGCGGTGACGAAGGGCTCGCCGAGCTCCTCGACGTAGTGCCGGGTCAGGTCGCGGCGGGCCTCGGTGAGCAGCGGGTGCGGCAGCTCGTCGCGCTCGCCATACCACCGCAGGAGGCGCGGGACGTCGACGACGCCGTCATACATCTTGCGGCGCTCGGCGCGCCAGTCCACCTCGTGCAGCAGCGTCGAGAGGACCGAGTCGGAGCCGAGGACCCAGCCGGGCAGGTGGTCGACCCAGGCGCCGTGGCTGAGCTCGTGACGCACCATGCCCCCGGCGAGCGGCCCCACCGCGGGCATGACCGTGTCCAGCATCGAGGGCTGGTACGCGACGTCCATCATGCGATCAATGCTACACCCGCATTCGTACAGACGTACGAGGAACACGCGGGGGCGCCGAACCCGTATCGTATGGGTCACCATGAGTAGCCGGAAGATCGATCGCAGCTACGAACCCGACGCCGAGGCCGTCCGGGTGACCGGGTATGCGCGGGCCCGGGCGGTGCTGCGCAGCACGGACACGGTCCAGGCGGGGCTCGGTGTGGAGACGGTCGAGAAGCTGCCGCCGAGCATCCGCCGCCCGGTGCTGTACCGCGACGGCGAGGAGCACCGGGAGCACCGCCGGCAGACCGCGCGGTACTTCACGCCGCGGCGGGTCGACGAGCACTACCGCGAGCTCATGGAGCGGGCGGCGGACCGGCAGCTCGAAACGCTGCGGCAGCAGCAGGCGGTCGATCTCGCCAGGCTCAGCTTCCGGATGGCGATCGAGGTCGTGTGCGCGGTGATCGGCCTGACGGAGAGCCGCCCCGGCCTGGACAAGCGGCTCGACCGGTTCTTCCCGGAGAAGTTCGGCAGGCCCGGGTTCACCAGCCTCACCGGCATCGCGTGGGTGTTCAGGCAGAACCTCCAGTTCCTCGGCATCTACCTCGCCGACGTGCGTCCCGCGGTGCGCAAGAGGCGCAAGGAGAGGAGGGACGACCTCATCTCGCACCTGATCGACGAGGGGTGCCGCGACGGCGAGATCCTCGGGGAGTGCCTGACCTTCGCCGCGGCAGGCATGGTCACCACCCGCGAATTCGTCAACGTCGTCGCCTGGCATCTGTTCACCGACGACGCCCTTCGCCACCGGTACACCAGCGGCGACGACGACACGAGGGTGGCGCTGCTGCACGAGCTGCTGCGTCTGGAGCCCGTCGTGGGCAACCTCAAGCGGCGCACGACCAGGCCCCTGGAGGGCATCCCGGACGGCACGCTGGTCGACATCGACGTCAGCACCGCGAACCTGGAGCGGGTGGACGAGGGTCCGGGGCTGTCCTTCGGCGACGGCCCGCACAAGTGCCCGGGCGCCTACGTGGCGATCCAGGAGGCCGACATCTTCCTCAGCAAGCTCTTCGCGCAGCCGCATCTGCGCATGCTCAAACCGCCGCGCGTCACGAAGAAGCCGGACATCTCGAGCTACGAGCTCAGAGACTTCATGATCACCGTGCGACCGCAAGCGTAGGCGCGGGGGCGAGCGAGACGGCCGTCGGGTCCTCGATCATCCGCTCGACCACCACTCCCGCGCCGCCGCGAGCGGCCGCGGTGAAGCCCAGGTGCGAGGCCACGAAATGGCAGCGCGCCGCGGTGCTGGCGACCGCCATCCGGGCCAGGTTCGCCTGTGCGGAAGGGATCAGGTGGTCGGCGAGCTCCGCGAAGTAGCCGCCGAGCACGATCACCCGCGGGTTGAAGAGGTTGACCAGGATCGCGCCGCCGTGCCCGAGCCAGCGTCCGACCTCCGCGACCGCCGCCGCCACCGCCTTGTCCCCGCGCGCGAGCCGCCGCAGCACCTCGGCGACCCGCTCCTCGGGGTCCGGGATGGGCCCCTGCTCCAGGCCGTAGGCGACGTCCGGGGTGGCGCGGCGGACCAGCTCGGCGAGGCCGACCTTGGTCTCCCAGCAGCCGGTGCGGCCGCAGCCGCACTTCGACCCGCCCGGCTCGACCGGCAGGTGGCCGACCTCGCCGGAGAAGCCGTCGGCGCCGCGCAGCAGCTTGCCGTTGACGATCACGCCACCGCCGACGCCCACCTCGCCGGTGAGGTAGACGAGGTCGTCGGTGCCGGCGGCGACCCCCCACGTGTATTCGGCCTGCGCGGCCAGGTTGGCGTCGTTGTCGACCATGATCCAGAGGTCCGGGTCGAGGCCGTGCGCGAGGCGGGTGGCGACCGGGACGTCGCGCCAGCCGAGGTTGGGGGCGAGCACGACCACGCCGCGGGCGACGTCGACGAGGCCGGGCACCGCCACGGTGAGCCCGACCGGGGTCACGCCGCGGCGGACCAGCTCCGCCAGGGTCCGCTGGGCGGCCTGGGTGAGGTCGTCGAGGCAGCGCTCGACGTCGCGGCCCTTACCGTCGAAGCTGACCCGCTTCTCGATGACGGTGCGCCCGGTGAGGTCGCTGCCGTGCACCGCGAGGTAGTCGACGTTGATCTCGATGCCGACGGCGCCGACGTCGGGGGAGAGGGCGATGCCGCGGCCGGGGCGCCCGGCGCTGCCGGAGTGCTCGGTGCCGATCTCGCGCACGAGCCGCCGGCTCAGCAGCTCGTCGACGAGGCTCGACACGGTCGCCTTGTGCAAACCGGTTGCGGCGGCGATCGCGGCCCGGGACCGCGGTCCGTTGGTGCGGATGTGCCGCAGGGTCCGGCTCAGGTTGGCGCGGCGCAGGGCGAGCTGGTCCGTGGGCTCGTCGACGGAACCGGCGCCGGCCCGCTCCTTGCTAGCCATCGAACACCCCCATCGAAAGGACCATCGACGCAGCTCATTCGTCGGTCGGTCCGACGAATCAACCACGAAACCTCCCGGCAACACCAGCCCTGCGGGCAACGAATCCAGAACGTTTCGAAACTCTGTTCAGCCTGCGTGTCGAGGTGCCCACGATCCAACGCAGGAACCCCACGGGAAGCCACACAACCGCGCGCTGCGGGATTCCAGTGACACCCGTTGACTTATCGGTAGCATGTCTGCAACATTTGGGCCAACCCGATGCAAGATTCCAACAAGACGCCGTCAGACTCGCGCCGCGACCCGTCCGCCAACAGGTCGCCGGCGCATCCCCCGTCTCCGGAGGCACCACAGTGCCCGTTCGCGCCCCACCTCACACCCGGTCCGCAGACCGGGTCAGCCGCCGTTGACAGCAGATCGCACCGCCACTGCACGAGGGGTCCACAACGTCCCTCGCGGAGCCGCCAACTCCCCGCACCGCACCACACCCCTGAACGAAGGATCGCGATGAGCAAGAGGCACGTGACGCGAAGGGTGCTCTCGGCGTTCGCCGTGGCAGCCCTGGTCGCGGTTACGGCTCACACCCTGCCGGCGCAGGCCGCCGGCGGACCCAACCTCGCCAGCGGCCGACCCGCCACGTCGAGCAGCACCAACGGCGCCAACGGCATCGGCAACATCAACGACGGCAACCAGGCCTCCTACTGGGAGAGCGCCAACAACGCCTTCCCGCAGTGGGCGCAGATCGACCTGGGCAGCGCGAAGAACATCGACCAGATCAAGCTGAAGCTGCCCAACGACACCGCCTGGGCGACGCGGACGCAGACGCTGTCGGTGACCGGCAGCCAGGACGGCACCTCGTTCAGCACGATCGTCGGCTCCGTCGGGTACAGCTTCAACCCCGCCCAGCAGAACACCGTCACCATCGACTTCCAGGCGTCGAACGCGCGCTACGTGCGGCTGAACTTCACCGCCAACACCGGCTGGCCGGCCGCGCAGGTCTCCGAGTTCGAGATCTACGGCGTCGCGTCGTCGAGCACCAACCTCGCCGCCGGCAAGACGTTCTCCTCCAGCAGCACCAACGGCCAGTACACGGCCGCCAACGCCGGCGACGGCAACCAGGCGACCTACTGGGAGAGCACCGGCGCGTTGCCGCAGTGGCTGCAGGTCGACCTCGGCTCGGCCGTGCCGGTCAGCTCCGTCGTGCTGAAGCTGCCCACCGGCTGGGGCACCCGCACCCAGACGCTGACCCTGCAGGGCAGCACCACCGGTAGCACCTTCACCAACATCCTCGGCTCCGCGCCGTACGAGTTCAACCAGGGCACCGGCAACACGGTGACCATCCCGTTCACCCAGCTGACCACCCGCTACATCCGGGTGAGCATCTCGGCGAACACGGGCTGGGCCGCCGCGCAGCTGTCCGAGCTCGAGGTGTACGGGCCGTCCACCGGCGACACGCAGGCGCCGACCGCGCCGACCAACCTCGCGTACACCCAGCCGGCCAGCGGCCAGATCAAGCTGACCTGGTCCGCCTCCACCGACAACAGCGGCTCGATCGCGGGCTACGACGTCTACGCCAACGGCGCGCTGCGCACCAGCGTCGCGGGCACCGTCCTGACCTACACCGACTCGCAGCCCGACACCGCGACCGTGCAGTACTTCGTGAAGGCGCGGGACGCGGCCGGCAACCAGTCGGCGCAGAGCAACACGGTCACCCGCACCGGCACCGTCGTCGACACGCAGGCGCCGACCGCGCCGACCAACCTCGCGTACACCCAGCCGGCCAGCGGCCAGATCAAGCTGACCTGGGGCGCGTCGACGGACAACAGCGGCTCGATCGCCCGCTACGACATCTACGCCAACGGCTCCTACCGGGCGAACGTGGCCGGCACGGTCCTCACGTACACCGACAACCAGCCCGACACGGCGACGGTGTCCTACCAGGTGAAGGCGGTCGACGGCGCCGGCAATAACAGCGCGGCGAGCAACACCGTCACCCGCACCGGCACCGGCAACCCGCCGCCCGGCACCAACCTGGCCCTCGGCAAGCCGATCACCGCCAACGGCTCGGTCTTCACGTTCGTCCCGGCCAACGCCAACGACAACAGCGTCACCACCTACTGGGAGGGTGCGGGCGGCTTCCCGGCCACCCTGACCTCGACGCTGGGCGCCAACGCCGACATCAGCAAGCTCACGCTCAAGCTCGACCCCAGCACCGCGTGGGGCGCGCGGACCCAGAACATCGAGGTCCTCGGCCGTGAGCAGAGCGCAACCGGCCTCACCAGCCTGGTGCCGGCCCGCGACTACCGCTTCGACCCGGCCAGCGGCAACAGCGTCGACATCACGCTGACCGCCCGCGTCGCGGACGTCCAGCTGAAGATCAACTCGAACACCGGCGCCCCGTCGGGCCAGATCGCGGAGTTCCAGGTCTACGGCGTCGCGGCGCCGAACCCGGACCTGGTCGTCACCGCCATCTCCAGCTCGCCGGCGAACCCGATCGAGACCGACGCGGTCAGCCTCACGGCCACGGTGAAGAACCAGGGCACGGCCGGCTCCGCGGCGACGAACGTCAAGTTCTACTTCGGCACCACGCTCGTCGGCACGGCCAACGTCGGCGCCCTCGCCGCCGGTGCCAGCACCAACGTGACGGCCGGCATCGGCGCCCGCGACGCGGGCTCCTACACGCCGATCGCGAAGGTCGACGAGAGCAACACGGTCGTCGAGCAGGACGACACGAACAACACGTTCACCGGGTCGGCGTTCACCGTCGCGCCCGTGCAGACGTCCGACCTGCTCGCGTCGCCGTCGGGCTGGTCGCCGAGCAACCCGTCGGCCGGCAACACCGTCACGTTCACCGTCGCCATCAAGAACCAGGGCACCCAGGCCTCCGCCGGCGGCGCCCACGGCATCACGGTGACCATCAAGGACGCCACCAGCGGCGCGACCGTCAAGACGCTGACCGGCTCCTACACCGGCGTGATCAACGCCGGTGCCACCACCGCCCCGGTCAACCTGGGCACGTGGACCGCGGCGAACGGCAAGTACACGGTGACCACGGTGATCGCCGCGGACACCAACGAGCTGTCGGTCAAGCAGGCCAACAACACCTCCGTCCAGCAGCTGTTCGTCGGTCGTGGCGCGAACATGCCGTACGACATGTACGAGGCGGAGGACGGCAGCGTCGGCGGCGGCGCGTCGGTCGTCGGCCCGAACCGCACCATCGGTGACGTCGCCGGTGAGGCGTCCGGCCGCAAGGCGGTCACGCTCAACTCGACCGGCGCCTACGTGCAGTGGACCACCCGGGCCAACACCAACACGCTCGTCGTGCGGGCGTCCATCCCGGACGGCACCACCACCTCGCTGAACATCTACGTCAACGGCACCTTCCACAAGGCGATCAACCTGACGTCGAAGTACTCGTGGCTGTACGGCAACGAGGCCTCGCCGACCAACTCGCCCGGCGCCGGGCCGCGTCACATCTACGACGAGGCCAACGTCATGCTCAACGGCACGGTCAACGCCGGCAGCACGATCAAGCTGCAGAAGGACGCGGCGAACGGCGGCAACATCGCCGTCGACTTCATCAACCTGGAGCAGGTCTCCCCGATCGCGAACCCGGACCCGACGAAGTACATCGTCCCGGCCGGCTTCACGCACCAGGACGTGGTGAACGCCTTCGACACCGCGCGCCAGAGCGCCACTGCGGTCGGCGTCTACCTGCCCGCCGGCACCTACGAGACGACCAGCAAGATCGGCGTCTACGGCAAGGCGATCAAGGTTGTCGGCGCGGGCCCCTGGTACACCAGGTTCCAGACGCCGCAGGGTCAGGAGAACACCGACGCCGGCTTCCGGCTGGAGACCAGCGCCAACGGCTCCACCTTCTCGGGCCTGTCGTTCTTCGGCAACTACACCTCGCGCATCGACGGCCCCGGCAAGGTGTGGGGCGAGCTCAAGGACATCAACGGGCTGACCATCGACAACGTCTGGGTCGAGCACACCGTCTGCATGTACTGGGGCGTCAAGAACAACAACATCACCATCACCAACAGCCGC
This sequence comes from Dactylosporangium sp. NPDC000521, assembly GCF_042898305.1. Taxonomy (NCBI): domain Bacteria; kingdom Bacillati; phylum Actinomycetota; class Actinomycetes; order Micromonosporales; family Micromonosporaceae; genus Dactylosporangium; species Dactylosporangium sp. NPDC000521. The sequence goes on along the minus strand of NZ_JBIAYW010000016.1, from coordinate 184,965 downwards.
ATCCGTGACACCTGGGCGGACGGCATCAACTTCACCAACGACACCACCAACACCCACCTGAACAACATCGACGCCCGCTCCACGGGTGACGACTCGTTCGCGCTGTTCTCCGCGACCGACGGCGGCGGCTCGGTGGGCAACCACGACAACCTGTGGGAGAACCTGTCGGCGACGCTGACCTGGCGCGCGGCCGGTCTCGCGGTGTACGGCGGCTACAGCAACACGTTCCGCAACCTGTACATCGCGGACATGCTGACCTACTCCGGCATCACGATCAGCTCGCTGGACTTCGGGTACCCGTTCGTCGGCTTCAACTCCCCGGCGACGGTGATCCAGAACGTCTCGCTGGTGCGCTCCGGCGGCCACTTCTGGGGCAACCAGGCGTTCGGCGCGATCTGGGTCTTCTCGGCCTCGAAGCCCTTCCGGGCGATCCGGGTGTCCGATGTGGACATCACCGACCCGACGTACTCCGGCATCATGTTCCAGACGAAGTACACCGGCAGCTCGCCGGAGAACCCCGTCCAGGACACCGTGTTCACCAACATCAACATCAGTGGTGCGCGCAAGAGCGGTGACGCGTTCGACGCCAAGTCCGGCATCGGCATCTGGGTCAACGAGATGCCCGAGCCCGGCCAGGGCCCGGCCGTCGGCACCGCGACGTTCAGCAACCTCACGTTCTCGAACAACGTCGAGAACATCCGCAACACCACCAGCACCTTCACGCTGGTGATCAACCCGTAGCACCCGCCCGACGAGGGGGCCGCCGGACCTATCCGGCGGCCCCCTTCAGTCTGCGGACGCCTTCCCGCAGCTGGTCCGGCGGCGCCGCGGCGAACGTCAGCCGCAGGTAGGCGCCGTCGGGCTCGGCCGCGAACCACGGCCGCCCCGGGAACACCACCACCTGCCGGGCCGCCGCCTCGTTGGTGACCGCCACGTCGTCCATGCCGTGCGGGAGCCGTGCCCACACGTGCAGGCCACCGGCTGGAATGTGTGGCGTCCGCAGCGTCGGTACGTGCACCGCCAGGGCCTCTGTCAGCGCTTCGCGCCTCGCCCGCAGCTCCGCGCGCAACGACTTCAGGTGCCGCGGCCACGCCGGCGACGTCACCAGGTCCAGGGCCGCCTGCTGCAGCGGGCCGGCGACGAAGAAGTCGTCGAGGACCCGTGCCGCCCGCAGCCGCGCGCCGGCCGCCCCGCGGGCACCGATCGCCGCCACCCGCAGCCCGGGCGCCGCGGACTTCGTCAGCGACCGCAGGTACACCACGTGCCCGTGCGGGTCGTCGGCGACGAGCGGACGCGGCGGGTCGCCGTCGATCGCGAGGTCCCGGGCGTAGTCGTCCTCCAGCAGGAACGCGCCGGCCTTCCGGACCGCCGCCATCACCTCCGGCCGGCGGGCCGCCGCGAGGGTGGCGCCGTGCGGGTTCGCGTACAGCGGCTGGCAGTAGAAGAGCCGCGCGCCCGTGCGCCGGAAGGCGGCCTCGAGCAGGTCGGGCCGCACGCCCTCGGCGTCGGCCGGCACGGGCACGACCCGCAGGCCGGCGGCCCGCGCGGCGGCGAGCGCACCGAGATACGTCGGCGCCTCCACCAGGACCGGGTCGCCGGGGGCGCAGAGCGCGCGGAACGCGGTCGACAGCGCCGACTGCCCGCCGGGGCAGATGTTCATGTCCTCGGCCCGCAGCTCGCCGCCGGCCGTCCGGGCGAACCAGGCCCGCAGGTCCTCCCGCCCCTCGACCGGTCCGCGCTGCCACGCCGCCGGCTGCCGGGCCGCCCGGGCGAGGGCCGCGCCGAGCGCCGCCGCCGGCTGCAGGTCCGCGTCGAGGTAGCCGCTGGACAGCGGGATCATGCCGGGGCGCGGCACGGCCAGGAGCGCCTGCATCGCGTCCTCGCCGGGTGGCCGGGCGCCGAGCGCGATCGACTGCCAGCCGAGGTCCTGCGCCTGCGTGGCGCGCGGGCGGCGCGCGACGAACGTGCCGCGGCCGGGCTGCGCGTCCAGGACCCCCTCGGCGGTCAGCGCGCGGATCGCCCGGGTCACGGTCACCGGTGACGCCTGGTGGCGGGCGCTGAGCTCGCGCACCGTCGGCAGCCGCGACCCCGGGGGTTGCGCCGCCGTCAGCGCCCGGAGATCTTGGATAACGCGGACGGCTGCGTTATCGTCATTCATGAGAGACAAGAGTAGCGTTACCCGCTCCGGCGCGGTAACGGGTGTGGTCCTGGGGCTGCTGGGCGTCGTGTCGTTCAGCATGTCGCTGCCCGCGACCAGGATCGCCGTCGGCGATCTCGACGCGTGGTTCGTCGCGTTCGGCCGGGCCGTCGGCGCCGGGCTCCTCGCCTGCGGGTATCTCGCCGTCACCCGCGCGCCCCGGCCCTCTCGGGAACAGTGGCGGCGGCTCGCCGTGGTCGCGCTCGGGGTGGTCGTCGGGTTCCCGCTCTTCACCTCCCTCGCGCTCGTCACCAGCACCGCGTCGCACGGCGCCGTCGTCGTCGGGCTGCTGCCCGCGATCACGGCCGGCTTCGCCGTGCTCCGCAGCGGCGAGCGTCCCGCGCGGGCGTTCTGGGTCGCCGGCGGCGCCGGGCTCGCCGCCGTGCTGGTGTTCCTCGTCGCCAGCGGGGCCGTGCGCGGCGCGGTCGGGCCCGCCGACCTGTTCCTGCTCGCCGCCGTCACCTTGTGCGGGCTCGGCTACGCCGAGGGCGGCGCGCTGGCCCGCGACCTCGGCGGCGCCCGCACGATCTGCTGGGCGCTCGTCCTGTCGCTGCCGGTCACCGTCGCCGTGACCGTGGTTAGCGCCTGGCGGCAGCCGCCGCACGCGTCCGCGGGCGCCTGGGCCGGCTTCGCGTACCTCACCGTGGTCTCGATGTTCCTGGGCTTCTTCGCCTGGTACTCGGGGCTCGCCCGGGGCGGCGTCGCGAAGATCGGCCAGCTCCAGCTGTCACAGCCGGTGCTCACCCTCGCCTGGTCGGCGCTGCTGCTGCACGAGTCCGTGCCGCCCGGCGCGGTCGCCGCCGCGGTGGTCGTGCTGGTGTGCGTCGCCCTCACGCAGCGGCTCCGCGCCGGCTCCGCGCCCTCGCCGGCCGCACCGGCGGTGCCTGCCTCCCCGGCCGCTTCGGCCTCCGGGGTTTCCAGGCGGGTTGACGACATTGGCCGCTACGCGACTGATCTTCGCTGAGCCGTACACCAGCATCACCGTGTGAAGAAAGCCTTCCTCATCATCGGAATCATCATGGGCTCGCTGCTGCTGCTGTGCTGCGGCGGCGTCGTGGCCCTGTACTTCTTTGCCGACTCCACCTCCTACGCCAAGCCCGCCGACGCCTGCGCGACCGTCTCCGCCGCCCAGGGCCTGTCCGCGTTCGGCACCGTCAAGGACCAGCAGCCGAAGGAGACCAAGGCGTTCGGCCGCACCTACCCGGGCTGCATCGTCACGTACGAGACGGCCGGCACCCTGACCGTCATGATCGACGTGCCGTCGTCGGAGTCGGACGTGCGCACCCACTACGACACGGTGAAGAAGGCCGCCGACGCCAGCGTCGCCGCGGGCGCGACCGTCGCGGACGTGTCCGGCATCGGCACCAAGGCGTTCTCGATGTACACCACCGCCGACAAGGCCCTGCTCTACGAGCTCGACCTGTACGACGGCAACCTCTACCTCAGCCTGAACATCACCGCACCGGCCGGCACCACGCTCACCCCCGACAAGGTCCGCGCCGACTTCATCACCGCGGCCAAGTCGATGATGTCGTCGCTGAAGGAGTCCTCGTCGGGCGGCGGCTCGGACGACTGACGGCCAGGTTCGAAGGCGAGCATCGCGTTTGACGGCTAGGTTTGAGGCGTGCGTATCGCGTTCGCCGCAGACGACTCCAACGAGACCACCGCGGCCGTCGTCCAGCACCTCATTGAGCAGCACGAGGTGCTGGACGTCGCCGTGCCCGGCGCGCCCTGGCCCGACCTCGGCACCGCCGTCGGCCGCGCCGTCGTCGAGGGCCGCGCCGACCTCGGCGTCGTCATGTGCTGGACCGGCACCGGCACGGCGATCGCCGCCAACAAGGTGCCGGGTGTCCGGGCCGCGCTCGCCTGGGACCCGTGGATCGCCCGGGGTGCCCGGCTCTGGAACGACGCCAACGTCCTCGCGATGAGCCTCAAGCGGCTCGCGCCCGACGTCGCGGTCGAGGTCCTCGCCGCGTTTCTCGCCGTCGAGGACCCCGACCCGGAGGAGTCGGCGAACATCGCGCTCCTCGACTGAGCTGACGCGGCGCTGCTTGACCAAAGCGTGACCTGACCCACCGCAACCGCTTCGCCGTGCCCGAGGTCTTTGCTCAATGAACGGCGACGCACATCGCCGTTACGCGAGCAGTGGAACGTAACCCCGTACAGACGACTCGACGACCCACATGGTGGGCGCGGTGCATGCCCGTGCCCGTCCACTGTAGAGGGTCCATCGTGGACGCCTGGCGATGCGTGCTGCCCGTGTGCCGAAACACCCCCACGACCGCACAGTCGTGACATCCGGGAAGGTTCAACACACGTGAATATCAGAACAGGTGCGCTGGTGGCCGGAGCGGTCACCGCGTCGCTCGTGCTGTCCGCCTGCGGAGGCGGTCCAAGCAGCGACGATACCAGCAAGGGCGCGGGTCAGAAAGGTGCCGCGGGCTTCAACGCCGCATTGACCGGGGTGGTCAACCCCTCGGACAAGAAGGGCGGCACGCTCAAGCTCACCAACCACGACAACCCGGACTCGTACGATCCGGCGCGGACGTACTACGCGAACGTCTGGAACTTCATGAAGGGGTACTTCGTCCGGACGCTGCTGACCAACCAGGCGAAGCCCGGTGAGGACGGCCTCGTGCTCACCCCCGACCTGGCCGCGGAGCTGCCGAAGGTCGAGGACGGCGGCAAGAAGTACACCTTCACCCTGCGCGACGGGCTGAAGTTCGAGGACGGCACGCCGATCACGTCGAAGGACGTCAAGTACGGCGTCGAGCGCGTCTTCGCCTCCGACGTGCTGTCCGGCGGCCCGAGCTACCTCATCGACGTGCTCGACCAGGGCCAGAAGTACCCCGGCCCGTACAAGGACACCGACCCCGACAAGCTGGGCCTGAAGTCGGTGCAGACCCCCGACGACAAGACCATCGTGTTCTCGCTCAAGGAGCCGCTGAGCGACTTCCCGTACCTGCTCGCGATGCCGGGCGCCGGCCCCGTGCCGAAGGCCAAGGACAACGGCGAGCAGTACGGCAACCGCCCCGTCTCGTCGGGCCCGTACAAGTTCGAGTCCTACGACCAGGGCAAGAAGGCCGTCCTCGTCCGCAACGACCAGTGGGACCCGAAGACCGACACGGTCCGCAAGGCGCTGCCGGACCGCATCGAGGTCACCTTCGGCATCGCCGTCGAGGAGATCGACAACCAGCTCCTCGCCGGCGACATCGACCTCGACCTCGCGCAGACCGGCGTCCAGCAGGGCTCGCAGCCGAAGATCCTGCTCAACCCGGAGGTGAAGAAGAACGCGGACGCGCCGACCACCGGCTTCATCCGCTTCTTCGCCATCAACACGAAGGTCCCGCCCTTCGACAACATTCACTGCCGCAAGGCCGTGCAGTACGCCACCGACAAGATCAGCATGCAGACCGCTCGCGGTGGTGCCGAGGCCGGCGGCGACATCGCCACCAACATGCTCCCGCCGAACATCGCCGGCCACGACGCGGCGCTGGACCCGTTCAACACCAAGTCGGGCAAGCCGCAGGTCGACAAGGCCAAGGAGGAGCTGGCCGCGTGCGGCAAGCCGAACGGCTTCGACACCGTCATCGCCACCCGTAACGCCGGCAAGGAGCCGAAGACCGCTGAGGCGCTGCAGGCCGCGCTGAAGAACGTCGGCATCAACGCCCGCCTCGACCCGACCGACGCCTCGCTGTACTTCCGCTCGACCATCGGCGCGCCGTCCAACACGCACGCCAAGGGCTACGGCCTGATGATGGCCGGCTGGGGCGCCGACTTCCCGACCGCCTCCGGCTTCCTCGCGGTGCTCGTCGACGGCCGCCTGATCCTGCCCAGCGGCAACAACAACTACCCCGAGCTCAACAACGCCGAGGTCAACAGCCTCATCGACCAGGCCAAGGCCGAGCCTGACGCGAAGAAGGCCGCCCAGATCTGGTCCCAGATCAACAAGATCGTCATGGACGAGGCCGTCCTGGTCCCGTTCACCTACGACAAGGCCCTCAACTACCGCAACCCCCGCCTCACGAACGTCTACATCAGCCAGTACTACGGCCAGGTCGACTTCGGCAGCCTCGGCGTCAGCTAGTCGACCGACACCCGCGAATGCCCAGGTTGACGAGGGACTTCCCGGGCATGCTGTGACACCCGAAGCTGCCTTGCCTCCTTGGGGCGGCCGAGGGTGTCCGGCCCGGATCCGGTTGGCCGCCGGATCCGGGCACAACACTCCGCATCCGGGTCGACGAGGGACTTCCCGGGCGAGCGGGTGACGTCCGCGGCCGCCCCGCCTCCCTGGGGGCGGCCGCGACGGTCCGGCCCGGTCCCGGTGCCCGCCGGAACCGGGCCGCAGGCCGCTAATCCGTGATCCGGAAGACCTCGCGCACCCCCGGGTGGTCACGCATCACCGGGCGGTCAAGCATCACCGGATCATGGGAGGCCCGCATCGGCCACCGCGGCGACCGGCCACCGGATGCCGCGCACGCGGAATCCTGCCGCGCGGAGCGCTGGCAGTGCGAGCGTAGCGAGCATTGGGGGTCCGGGGTGAGAATCCCCCGGCGGGACCCGCCGCGCCAGCGGTGGGGCGGCGAGCCCATGGCCGAAGGCCACAGGCGGGTAACAGCCACGAAGGCCACAGGCGGGCAACAGCCTTCAGTAGTGCAGGATCAGGGCGATGCGGCCGTCGGTGGCAAGGCTGCCGTCGCCGACGAAGGTGACCTCGCCGGACTGGCGGGCGACGAGCTCGACCACGTCATCGACGGCGTCGTCCACGAGGGTGCCGGCGGGGCCCTGGCTCGGCTGCTGCTCGGCGGGGTGCAGGTGGTCGCCGTGGATCCAGGCGGGGGTGTGGTAGCTCTCCTCGACGAGCAGGTGCGCGCCGCGGCCCTGGCGGGCCAGCTGCCACACCTCGGGCAGGCCGGCGGCGACGCGGTGCGCGCCGCGGGCGACGTCGAGGTGCTCCAGCGCCGCGATCTGCTCGAAGGCGTGGTAGGCGGCGAGGTGCGAGGCGAGCACCTTGTGCAGGTCGTGCGGGCCGGCGTGGTCGTAGTTGCCGGGGACGGTGCCGGCGATCGGGGCGTGCCACTCCTCGGCGAAGAACGCCAGGTAGCGCTCCACGCCCAGGACGAACACGGGCCGCGAGTCGAGGGCGTCGACCTGGGCGAGGGCGGTGGCGATGTCGCGGAAGAACTGCCGGTGCCGCTCGTCGCGGTGTGCGCTGGGCCGCTGGCCGTAGTCGCGGGGCAGGCCGAGCGTGCCGCCGGGGCCTTCGTGCGTGAACGGGAAGCCGTGCGTCGTCACCTCCACCAGGTTGGCGCCGTCGCCGCTCCAGAGGCGGGTCGGCTGCTCGGAGAGGACCAGCGCCCAGTACCGGTGGCGGCGGGCCGCGTCGGCGACGACGTCGCGGATCTCGTAGGTCTCGGCGACGACGACGCGCTCGTTGACGGGGGAGTCGAGGAGGCGGACGTGCACCTGCCCTGGCGAGGCGAACAGCGCCAGCCCGTCGCCGACCTGCCGCAGGTCGACGTGCGCGGCGGCCTCGGCGATCTCGTCGTACACGGCGGTGGCGACGTCGTGAGGGATCGACTCGTCGGCCTCCAGGCGGCGGCGCGTCTCCGCGAGGAGGTTACGCAGCCGGATCGGGTCCTGCTGGTTGGCGGGCGGCGTGCGGTGGGTCGGCATCAGCAGGGACACCGCCGGGTAGCCGCTCGGCGTGAGGGTGGCCAGATCCTTCACCGTCATGCGCCCACCGTCGCCCGCCGGGGGAGCGCGCCGACTCGCCCGGCCCAGGTGAAAGGCCGCAGCGGGCCAGGCCAGGCGAGATCGCGCCGGGTGAAAGCGCGGAAACCTAGGATCGGGGGATGGGCAAGGAGTTCGAGATCGTGCGCGAGGGCGCGCTGCCGGTGGACCAGGTCGCGGTGTTCGACGGGTTCGTCGACGGGACCGCGGGCTGGCTGTGGCCGATGGAGTACGAGCACCGCGAAGGCGGCGCCGCCGCGTTCGGTGGCACCGTGACGGTCTGGGATCCGCCGCACCGCTTGGTGAGCCGCATGGACGGGCCGGACGGCTGGTTCAACCAGCTGGAGCACGTCGTGGAGGAGGCGCCGGGCGGCGGGTCGACGTGGCGCTACGTGCACAGCGGCATCTTCGTCGACGACTGGGAGCAGCAGTACGACGGCGCCAGTCAGCACACCGATTTCTACCTGCACACGTTCGGGCAGTTCATGCTCTATTTCCGTGGCCGTCCCGTCACCTACGTCACGGTCGACGCTCCCGCGGACGCCGGTTTCGCCCCGGTGCGAGCGGCGCTCGGCACCGCCGCGACCCCGCAGGGCGGCCCGGTCGATCTCCGCCTCCCGCACGTGGGGCGGGTCCAGGGCGTGCTGGACTACCGGCACCCGAACTTCGTCGGCATCCGCACCGGCGACGCGCTGATCCGCTGCTTCGGCCGGTCCGCGTTCGGTGGCGTCGACGCGGTCGCGGTCCACCACTTCGGCGGCGCCGACCCGGCCGCACTCGAGAAGGCCTGGCGGGACTGGCTCACGGAGGTCACCGGAACGTGAAGAGCCGCCCGGTGAGCGGGCCGGGAAGGACGGGGCCGGCGAGCCGGTGCATGCCGACCCGGAAGGGGGCGTCGCCGGGGGCGGTGAACGACAGCTCCGTGAACCCGTGCTCGGCGAACATGGCGCGGATCTCCAGGCTCGCGTCGCCGGCGCGGGTCCAGATGACGATGCCGCCCGCGACGAGGAGCGAGGGCAGGGCCGCGACGGTGCGCCGCGCGTCGGCCGCGTCGACGTTGCCGAACACTCCGCAGGTCAGCAGGATGTGTGCGGGCTGGACGCCGGCATAGGTCCGGGCGTCACCCGCGTCGGCGATGCGGACGTCCACATCGGACAGCAGAAGGTCGTCGGCGGTTTCGCGGGCCCGGGCGGCGAGCGTGGGGTCGAGCTCCACCAGCAGCGCACTGGCCCTGCGGTCGTGTTCGGCGACGACGGGCAGGACGTCACGGCCGTCGCCGGCGCAGATGCTGATGATCCGCCGGGTACCGTCGGGCTCACTGGGCGCGGCGCTCAACGCCCGGCGCAGGTCCCGCCGGACCACTTCGAGGCGCTTGCCCAGCGGCGAGCCGGGCGTCGTGTAGAACTGATGCCACTCGACCCAGTCTCTGCTCACCGGGCCATTCAACTACAGGCCACGGTAGGTCCGCAGGGAGGCCAGCCGGCCGGCGTCGGTGCGGAAGACCCAGACCAGCGGGGTGTCGCCGACCCGGCCGGTGGCGGTGACCGTGGCGCCGTCGCTGAGGACCATGTCGAGCCGCACGTCGATGGCCCGGACCGCCGCCGCCACGTCGGCGGGGGTGCGCACCGACGGATGGCCGTGGTCGGTCCAGCCGGGTGCCAGCAGGGTGTCCACTGTGGACGCGTCACCGGTGCGCCACATCTCGAAGTACCGCCGCACGAGGTCAGCCGGGTCGCCCGGCTCGTCGAGGCGGGCCACCGCCGACGGCGGCAGGTCCAGGTCGAAGCCGGCGAGGTTGTCCGCGAGCTGGTCGACGGTGCGCGGGCCGATGATGACCGACGTGACGCCGCGCTGGCGCCTCGCCCATGCCACGGCGACGGCGACCGGGGTGGTGCCGAGCTCGGTGGCCACGGCGGCGGCCAGGCCGGCCTGCCAGTCGTACCGTGGCAGCAGCATCGCATCGGCCCAGCCTCGCGCCGCCGCGGTGCCCATGTCCCGCAGCCGCGCGACCCGTGAGCCGTCCTCGACGGTCCCGCCCCGGTAGCGGCCGGTGAGGACGCCGCCGCCGAGCGGGGACCACACGACCGCCCCGACGCCGAGCCTGGCGGCGGCCGGCAGGAGCTCGGTCAGCGCGTCGCGGGCGATCAGCGACAGCTCCTGCTGCACGCTGACGAACGGTGTCGCGCGCAGTGCCCGGGCGGTCCAGTGCGCCTCGGTGAGCTGCGCGGCGGTGACGTTCGAGCAGCCGAGGTACCGCACCTTCCCGGCCCGCACGAAGCCGTCCAGCGTGGACAGCGTCTCCTCGACCGGCGTGCCGGCGTCCCACTGGTGGCACTGGTAGAGGTCGACGTGGTCGGTGCCGAGGCGGCGCAGGCTCGCCTCCAGCGCGCGGGTCAGGTGCCGCCGGGACAGCCCGCGGTCGTTCGGGCCCGGACCTTGCGGCATGCCGGCCTTCGTAGCGAGCACGACCTCCTCGCGGCGGCCGCGGATCGCCCGGCCGACGATCCGCTCGGACTCGCCGCCCGCGTAGACGTCGGCGGTGTCGATCAGGTTGTGCCCGGCGTCGAGGAACGCGCCGACGATCCGGGCGGCCTCCGGCTCGTCGCAGCCCCGGATGCCGCCGGTGGTGCCGAAGTTCATCGTGCCGAGCGCGGCCGCCGACACCCGCAGCCCGGACGCGCCCAACGTGGCGAACCCCATGCCCGGCCCCCGTATCATCGCAGCGAATCGGAACGCTCGTTCCGAAAGATACGGAACGCACGTTCCGTTTGTCAACGACGGGTGGTGCACGTGCGGGCCGACGCCGAACGCAACCGGGTGCGGGTCCTGGAGGCGGCCGAGGAGGTCCTGGCCAGGGACGGGCTCGCCGTGTCGATGCGGGCCGTCGCCGAGCGGGCCGGGGTCGGCCTCGGCACGATCTACCGGCACTTCCCGACCCGCGAGGCCCTGCTACAGGCCATCGTCGTGGAGCGGATGCGCCGCCTCGCGGAGTCCGCCGGCCCGCTGCTCGCCGCCGCCGACCCGGTCGGGGCGTTCTTCGCGTTCTTCGCCCGGATCGTCGACGTGTCCGCCCGCAAGAAGGCCCTGGCGGACGCGGTCACCGGCGCCGGTCTCGACCCGAAGGAGGGGCTCGGCGGCATCGGCGGCGACATGCGCGCCGCTGTCGAGGCGCTGCTCCTGCGGGCGCAGGCGGCCGGTGGCGTCCGCGCCGACCTGGCGATGCCCGAGCTGCTGGCCCTGCTGGGCGCGGCCTGCCTCGGCGCGGAGCGCAACCAGTGGGACGACGCCCTGCGCGACCGGACCCTCGACCTGATCTTCGACGGGCTGCGCGCGTGCCAGGACGGCCGCACGTGACAGGACGGCCGTGCGCGGCAGGACGGCCGTGCGTGCGATGGTCGGGACGGCCATGTATTGACGTTGATTGAATTGGGCGGCTTGAATTCCGACTCATGACAGCAACGCTGGTCGAGTTCAGCGGCAGCCGGGGCGGGGTCTGCGGGCTGAGCTGGGGGCAGGTCGCGATCTGGCGGGCCATCCAGCGGATGGTCCCCGACGACGCGGCGCTCAACATGAGCTGGGTGACCGACCTCGAGGGCGAGGGCATCTCCGTCGGCACGCCGCTGTCGCGGATCACCGGCACCGTCCGCACCGTCATGGAGCGGCACGAGTCGCTGCGGACCCGGGTCCGCGCCGGTGCCGACGGCGCGCCGATGCAGGACCTCGCCGCCGCCGGCACGATCGAGGTCCACGTCGTCGACGCCACCGCCGGCACCGCGCCCGCCGCGGCGAAGGCGTTGCAGGAGCGGCTGACCGCGCCCGCGTACGACTACCCGCACGAGTGGCCGCTGCGGGTCGGTGCCGTGCGGGTCGGCGACGTCGTCACCCACGCGGTGTTCGGCATCTGCCACCTCGTCACCGACCGCGGCGGGCTGACCGCGCTCGTCCGTGACGTCGTGCTGTGCCTGCGCGGCGAACCCCTCGCGGACGCCGGCGACCGGCAGCCCTACGACCAGGCCCGGCACCAGCAGTCGGCGGCCGGCCGCCGGCAGAGCGAGAAGGCGCTGCGGTACTGGAGCCGGCACCTGGAGACCGTGCCGCTGCGGCGGTTTCCGGACGAGCGCGAGCGGCCCGCGGGCGAGCCGCCGTTCTGGGCCGCCACGCTCAGCTCGCCCGCCGGCGACCTCGCCGTCACGCTCCTCGCGGGCCGGCACCAGGTCAGCACGTCCGCGGTCATCCTCGCCGCGGCCGCCGTCCAGCTCGCCCGGCAGACCGGCGCCCGGGAGGCGGTGCTGCAGGTGATCGTCAGCAACCGGTTCCGCCCCGGGCTCGCCGACGCGGTCGGCCCGGCGTCGCAGGACGGGCTCTGCGTCATCGACGTCGGCGACGACGACCTGGCACCGGTCATCGGCCGGACGATGCAGGCGTCGCTGCAGGCATACCTGCACGCCCAGTACGACCCGGCCGCCCTCGACGACCTGCTCGCCGCCGTCGGCACGGCGCGCGGCGGCGAGGTGGACCTGTCGATGTCGTTCAACGACCGCCGGTTCGACGCGCAGACCCCGGTCGCCGCCGGCGGGACCGTGACCGCCGGGGCGATCGAGGCGCTGCGTCCGGCGACCACCCTCGAGTGGGAGCGGGTCGAGCACTACGGCGCCCGCTACTTCCTGCACGTGAACGCCGTCCCCGGCACCCTCGATCTCACCCTCTTCGCCGACACGACCGTGCTGCCCGCCGCCGCCGTCGAGGCCCACCTCCGCGGTGTCGAGGAGCTGCTGCTGCGGTCCGTCTGAACGGAGGGGTACCGCTGCGTCAAGTTACTGCCGCGTGCCGTGAGGTTGATCACCTGCTGTTTTATGATCTTGCCGAATGTGCAAGTTTCAACTCTTGAACACCTGGAATGTGCAAGGTCACGGGGACCTTCACAGGAAAGGAGGTGATCGAGTGAGACGGATCAACCCGAAGGGCAGACCGGAGCACGAGCGGGCGGTGGCCGTGCTGCGCGCCTCGTACGCTGCGGTCCCGGACGGCAGCCCGGTCCGCCTGGCGAAGAAGACATCGAACCTGTTCCGACCGAGATCCGCGGCCGGCCCGGCCGGCCTGGACGTCAGCGGCCTCGACGGGGTCATCGAGATCGACCCGGGCGCCCGCACCGCCGACGTGCAGGGCATGTGCACCTACGAGGACCTCGTCGACGCGACCCTGCCGCACGGCCTGATGCCGCTGGTGGTGCCGCAGCTGCGCACCATCACGCTCGGGGGCGCCGTCACCGGCCTCGGCATCGAGGCCACATCCTGGCGGCACGGACTGCCGCACGAGTCGGTGACCGAGCTCGACATTCTCACCGGCACGGGTGAGATCGTCACCGCTCGTCCCGACAACGAGCACGCCGCGCTGTTCGCGGCGTTCCCCAACTCGCTGGGCAGCCTGGGGTACGCCACCCGGCTGCGCATCGAGCTGCAGCCCATCGCGCCGCAGGTCGAGCTGCGCAACATCCGCTTCGACGACATCGAGGAGCTTCTCGAAGCCGTCGGCGTGGTCATGCGCACCGGGAGCTGGGACGGCGTGGACGTCGACGTGATGGACGGCGTCGTGTTCCGGCCGGGGGAGTCCTACCTCGTCCTCGGCCGGTTCGGCGGCACCGGCCCGACCAGCGACTACACCGGCCAGTCGATCTACTACCAGTCGCTGCGGGCCAAGGCGACCGACAACCTCACCGCCTACGACTACCTGTGGCGGTGGGACACCGACTGGTTCTGGTGCTCGGCCGCGTTCGGCGCGCAGCAGCCCCTGCTGCGCCGGCTCTGGCCCACCAGGCTGCGCCGCAGCGACGTCTACCACCGCATCGTGCGGCTGGAGAACCGCTACGGCGTCGCCGCCAGGATCGACCGGCTGCGGGGCAACCCGGACCGGGAACGGGTCGTGCAGGACGTCGAGCTGCCCCTCGCGCTGACCGGCAAGTTCCTGGACTGGTTCACCGGCAACGTGCCGATGGCACCGATCTGGCTGTGCCCGCTGCGGCTGCGCTCAGGGACGGCCTGGCCCCTGTACCCGATGCACGCGGGTGAGCCGTACGTGAACGTCGGCTTCTGGGGAACAGTGCCCATCGTGCCCGGTGCCGCCGACGGCGACGTCAACCGGGCCATCGAGGACAAGGTGTCGGAGCTCGGCGGCCACAAGTCGCTGTACTCCGACGCGTACTACGACCGCGAGACCTTCGACCGGCTCTACGGTGCCGACGCGTACCGCGCCGTCAAGGACCGCTACGACCCTGACCACAGACTGACCGACCTCTACGACAAGGTAGTAGGACGACGATGACCATCACCAACAAACGTTCCTCGGCGCCGCGGCAGCGTCCGCCGATGCCCACCGTCGCGGAGATCGTCCGCGCCGTCACCAGCGGCGAGCCGGCCGTGCGCATCACCGCCTACGACGGCAGCGCCGTCGGGCCCGTCACGGCGTCGATCGGCCTGCACGTCGCCTCCGAACGCGGCCTGACCTACCTGCTCACCGCCCCCGGCGACCTCGGCATGGCGCGCGCCTACGTGTCCGGCGACCTCGAGCTGCGCGGCGTGCACCCCGGCGACCCGTACGAGGCGCTCAAGGCCCTCGAGGACGGCCTCCAGCTGCGCATGCCGTCACCCGCCGACGCGCTGCGGCTCGTGCGGGGCCTCGGCTGGGACCGGCTGCGCCCGGTGCCGCCCCCGCCGCAGGAGCACGTGCCGAACTGGAAGCGCACCCTGCAGGGCCTGCGCCACGGCCGCGGCCGCGACGCCGAGGCCATCCACCACCACTACGACGTCTCCAACGCCTTCTACGAGAAGGTCCTCGGCCCGTCGATGACCTACACCTGCGCGGTGTACCGCTCGCCGAGCGACACCCTCGAGCAGGCCCAGTCCAACAAGTACGACCTGGTCGCCGGCAAGCTCGCGCTCAAGCCCGGGATGCGCCTGCTCGACGTCGGCTGCGGCTGGGGCGGCATGGTCCGCCACGCCGCCCGCGAGTACGGCGTCAAGGCCCTCGGCGTGACCCTGTCGCGCGAGCAGGCCGCGTGGGCGCAGGCGGCGATCGAGCGCGAGGGCCTCTCCCACCTCGCCGAGGTCCGTCACCTGGACTACCGCGACGCGCCGCTGGAGCACTTCGACGCGGTCAGCTCCATCGGCCTCACCGAGCACATCGGCCTGCGCAACTACCCGGTGTACTTCAAGACGCTGCGCGACCGGCTCAAGCCCGGCGGCCGGCTGCTCAACCACTGCATCACCCGCGCCGACAACCGCACCTCGCACCGGCCGGGCGCGTTCATCGACCGGTACGTCTTCCCCGACGGCGAGCTGGCCAGCCCCGGCAAGCTCGTCAGCGCCGTCCACGACGCGGCGTTCGAGGTGCAGCACGAGGAGAACCTCCGGATGCACTACGCCCACACGCTCGCGGGCTGGAACCGCAACCTCGTGGAGCACTGGGACGCCTGCGTCGACGAGGTCGGCATCGGCACCGCCCGCGTCTGGGGCCTGTACATGGCGGGCTCCCGGTTCGCCTTCGAACGCAACCAGATCCAGCTGCACCAGATCCTCGCCACGAAGACCACCCGCCTGGGCGACTCCTCCTACCCGCTGCGGCCCGACTGGACCGCCTGACCGTCCCGCACCGCACCACGGCGGCACGCCTCTCCGGAGGCGTGCCGCTTGTCGCCGGCGCAACGGCGGGAGCCTCGGGCAGCTCCACCCGCCCCCGGACGGGGGTCAGCGGTCACCGATCGGGTCCAGGACCGGTTTGACGTCGACGATCGGGGTGCCGTCCAGGGCCTCCAGGCCGCGGACGTGCACCCTGGTGCCGGCGACGGCGAGGATCGTGACGCGGTGCAGGCCGACCGGGTTGGGGCGGTCGGGGGAGCGCGTGCTGAAGACGCCGGTCGCCGGGCGGCTCAGGTCGCCGCGCGGGTGGACGGTCAGGGTGTCCCGGTCGGCGCGGTCGAGCCAGGTGAGCAGGAGGACGTCGGTGCCGGCGGTCAGGTCTCGCAGGCCCGGCCCGGCGGCCTCGGTGAACCGCAGCCACGCGTCAGGGGCGCCCTCGTCGCCCTGCTTCGGGGCGGCGGCCCGGTCCTGCAGCGGCGACTCCACCCAGCCGATCGGGTGAAGGACGAAATCGGTCATGGCGGTCGACCGTACACGAGCGGGGACGGCTCACGGCGAGTTCCCAGCCGAAGTCCAGTTTGGGCGGAGGTGTGGTGTGCAAGGTGGACATCATGAGTGACGAGGACCGCCAGTGGAGCGCACCGCCCACCGCAGCACGCCCTGCGACGCCCGGCCAGCCGCCGGGTGCGGACGGCTCCCCGGGCGCCTCCGATCTCCCGCCGTCCGGCGGAGGCGCTGAGTCGCCGCCGGCCCCGCCCGCCGGGTCTCCGCAGGCATCGCCGCCGGAGCCGATCTGGGCCAGGCCGGTCGGGGACGAGCCGCGCACCGTGGCGACCAGCGCGGCGACCGGGCAGGTGCCGGCGGGTCCGTTCCCGCCGTCGGTGGGTCAGCCCGCCGCCGCGCCGCAGACGGCGCCGCTGCCGGGTCACCCGCAGCACGCCGCCGGGGCGCACCCGGCGCCGCTGCCAGCCCATCCGCAGCACGCCGCGGGCACGCACACCGCGCCCCTGCCGGGACAGCCGCACACCGCGCCCCTGCCGGGGCAGCCGCAGCACGCGGCGCCGGGCGCGCAGACGTGGCCGGCGCAGCAGGCGGGCGCGTTCCCGGCCGGCGGGGCGCCCGGGATCGGCTCGAGCACGGCGACGTTCCCCGCGGTCACCGCGCCCGGCCAGCAGCCGCACAACGGCCACAACGGCCACAACGGCCACTCCGGGCACGGCAGCCAGCCGGTCTCCGGCTACCCGGTCTCGGCCTACCCTGTCTCGGGCTACCCGGTGTCCGGTTACCCGGCCTCGGGCCAGCCGGCCTACGCGCCGCCGCGGGAGCCGGTGCGCGGCGGGCGGGTCGCCGGGCTCATCGTGGCGGGCATCGTCATCGCCGTCGTGTCGGCGTTCGGCGGGGGGCTGGTCGCGACCAGGTTCGCCGGCGACAGCGCCGCGCCCACCACCGTCATCACCCGCAACGCCGCCCCCAACCTCGAGCGCGGCTCTGTCGGTGCCGTCGCCGAAGCGGTCCTGCCCAGCGTCGTGGACATCTCGACCGGCGAGGGCGAGGGGTCCGGCGTCATCATGAGCACCGACGGCACCATCATCACCAACAACCACGTGGTGGCCGGGGCGACCAACCTGACCGTCACGTTCAGCACGGGCAAGACCGCCAGCGCCACCGTCGTCGGCACGGATCCCGCCGGCGACATCGCGGTCATCAAGGCGCAGAACGTGTCGGGCCTGACGGCCGCGAAGTTCGGCGACAGCGACGCCCTCCGGGTCGGTGACACCGTCCTCGCCGTCGGCAGCCCGCTCGGCCTGCAGGGGTCGGTGACCGCCGGCATCGTCAGCGCGCTGCACCGCACGATCAGCTCGGGCGAGCAGGGCTCGCGGTCGATCGCCGACGCGATCCAGACCGACGCGGCGATCAACCCCGGCAACTCCGGCGGCGCGCTGGTGAACCTGGCCGGCGAGGTCGTCGGCATCAACACCGCGATCCTCACCGCCGGCCAGAACAGCAACGGCAACATCGGCGTCGGCTTCGCGATCTCCGCCAACCGGGCCCGCTCCGCCGCCGACCAGCTCGCGAAGGGCGGGAAGGTCAGCCACCCGTACCTCGGCGTGCAGCTCGGCGACGGCGACGGCGGCGCCCTGATCGGTGGCGTGGTGGCCGCCGGCCCGGCGGACAAGGCCGGCATGAAGACCGGCGACATCGTGACGAAGATCGGCAACACGCAGATCAAGGGCGCGACCGACCTCATCAACGCCATCCAGGCCGCCAAGGCCGGCGACCAGCTCAAGATGACCGTCAAGCGCGACGGCGCCGAGCAGCAGCTCACCGTCACCCTGGGCGAGTCGCCGTGACGCCCCGCCCGGCGATCAGCGCCCGGAACCGCTCGAACGCCGGCTTCGGCGTGTAGTCCGAGCGCACCAGGCCGAACTGGAACATCGTGGAAGGGTTGGCCGAGTCGGCGTCGCGCAGCGAGAAGTGCTCGTATGTCGTGATGTTCAGCGGCTCCGCCAGCCCTTCCACCGTCCGCACGACGGTCTCCAGCACGTCGGCCTGGCGCTCGTACGAGCGACCGGGCCCCGTCGCCCAGCCGTGCTCGGTCACGTGGATCGGCACCGACGCGGGGACGCCCGCGGCGGCGAGGCTGACGTCCCGGAACCCGCGCAACACCGACATCACCGCGCCGGCGAACGCGTCCGCCGGTACAGGACGGAACACGTCAGGGAAGAAGTCCAGGCCGACGTAGCCGAGCGCGTCGCGGAACTCGCCGCCGCCGAGGCGCCCCAGGCCGGTCCAGAACTCCTGCGCGGGGTCGAAGACCGGCGTGGAGTTGCAGCCGACCAGCACGTCGAGCCCGAGCCGGTCCACCTCGTCGCGGGCGGCCAGAACGCCTTCCACGATCGCCCGCCGTACGTGCGCAGACCCTCCGTCGCCGCCCGGGCCGTCGTGGTTGGCCTCCTCGCCGACCTGCAGCGTCGCGAGGACGTCGCCGTGCGCGCGGACCAGCCCGCGCAGGAACGCCAGCCAGCCGCCGAGGTCGCCGCCGGGCTCGCGGAAGCAGGCGACCAGGTCGAGCCGCCGCCCGCCGGTCGCGTGCCGGGCGGGGTGCGGCGGCGCCTCCTGATGACCGCCGCGGGCGTCGCTGTAGTGCACGTAGCCGCGGACGAGGTGCGGGCGCAGCTCGTCGAGCCGCTCGTCGATGCGCGCCGCGTCCTCCGGCGGGCCGGGGGTGGGCGCGCCGTCCATGTCGGCACCGAGGCCGCCCGGGTAGATCCCGAAGTTCACCATGCCGACACCGTACGGCGAAAGTTGGTGTCACACCAAATTTCAAGTGACGCTAAGATTCTGGTCGTGGCGTTGCGGGCGGAGAAGAAGGCGGCGACCAGGGCCGCGATCGCGGACGCGGCTCTCGCGTTGTTCCTGGCCAGGGGGTTCGACCGGGTGACGGTCGCGGAGGTGGCCGAGGCGGCCCGCGTGTCGGTGAACACCGTCTTCAACTACTTCCCGACCAAGGAGGACCTCTTCTTCGACCGGCAGGAGCAGGTCGTGCAGCGGTTGGCGGCGGCGGTACGAGGCCGCGCCCCGCACGAGTCGCCGGTGGACGCCGTCCGGCGGCTGTTCCTGGCCGAGCTCGACCGGGGGGAGCCGACGCTCGGCCTGTCGCCGGACGCGGGAGCGTTCTGGCAGGTCGTCGAGGACTCCCCGGCGCTGCAGGCCCGGGCGCGGCTGCTCGCGCAGCTGGCGGAGGAGGCCCTGACCGAGGCCCTGAGCGAGGTCGTGGGCGGCGCGCGGTGGCGGGCGGCCGTGCTCGCCGGCGTCGACCGGGCCCTGCATGTCCTGATCCGCGACCGGATCCGGGGCGGCGCCGACCCCGACACGGTGCGCGCCGAGGTGCGGGCCGAGGCGGAGGCCGTCTACGAGGCCCTGTCCAGGGTGGCGTGGGCGTGAGCGGGTCCGCCGCCGAGCCGCGGTCAGTGTTGGCGTGCGCCGGGGGCGCGGCCTGCTCCGAGGTCCTGTCCAGGGTGGTGTGAGCGGGCCGCGGTCAGGGCCGGCGTGCGCCGGGGTGCGGCCTGCCT
The DNA here is from genome assembly GCF_042898305.1 of Dactylosporangium sp. NPDC000521. NCBI lineage: Bacteria > Bacillati > Actinomycetota > Actinomycetes > Micromonosporales > Micromonosporaceae > Dactylosporangium > Dactylosporangium sp. NPDC000521. The sequence goes on along the minus strand of NZ_JBIAYW010000016.1, from coordinate 165,331 downwards.
ACGAGGCCCGGTCCAGGCTGGCGGCGTGGGCGGGCAGGTCGAAGAGCGGGAACAGGTCCCCGCGGCCGAGGAACGCGACCGACGACGTGATCAGCGGGCCGCCGGTGAGCAGCAGCAGGGCGAAGGGCCGGCCGTCCCGGTACTGGCCGAACGCGGGCCCGCCGTTGGCCCGCACCTGGATCAGCACGTCACCGCGGCACGCGTCGGAGGCGCGCATCGTCGCCGCGATCGCGTCGCGGCCCGACAGCCACCACGAGAACGGCGGCATCGACATCGTCGCGTCCTCGTGCAGCAGCGACACGAGCGTGTCGACGTCGTGGTTGGTGAACGCGTGCACGTACCGGTCCAGCAGCTCCTGATCCAGCCGCCCCGCCGGCTGCCGCTGGTGCGGCACCGAGGGCAGGGCGGCGCGGGCGCGCTGGAGGGCGCTGTTCACCGCCGGCACCGACGAGTCCAGCAACGTCGCGACCTCCGCCGCGGACCAGGCCAGGACGTCACGGAGGATGAGCACCGCGCGCTGCTTCGGCGGCAGGACCTGCAGGGCGGCCACGAACGCGAGCCGGATCGTCTCGCGCCGCACGGCGAGCTCCGCCGGATCCGCGGGCGGCAGGACCCTGGCGTCCGGGACGGGGGAGACGAACGCGGACTCCGGCAGCGGCGCCCCGAAGCCGCCGCCCGGCACGCCCGCGGGCGCCAGCTCGACGGCGAGCGCGCGGCGGCCGGCGGCGCGCAGCACGTCCAGGCACACGTTGGTGGCGATCGAGTAGAGCCATGTCCGCAGGGTCGCCCGCCGCTCGTCGAACCGGCCGGCGGCGCGCCAGGCCCGCAGCATCGTCTCCTGCACCGCGTCCTCGGCGTCGAACGCCGAACCGAGCATGCGGTAGCAGTACCCGGTGAGCTCCACCCGGTGCGCGTCGAGGTCGGCGCCGGTGATCACGACCGGACGCCGACGGCGCCGAGACCGGCGTACGCCTCCGGGTCCTCGACCGGCGGGTCGCCCGGGTCGGGGCGCCACATCGGCAGGTGGACCAGGCCGGGCTCGAGCAGCTCCCAGCCCTCGAACAGGGCGAGGATCGCGGCGCGGTCGCGCAGCACCAGCGGTGTGCCGGTCCGCACGTACAGGTCGGCGAGGGCCTCGAGCCGGTCGGTGCGCGAGCCGGCGGTGCCGTGCGTGATCGCGAGGAGGCTGCCCGGGGCGGCGGCGTCCCGGTAGCGGCGCAGCGCCGCGTGCAGGTCCGCCGAGTCCGGGATGAAGTGCAGCATCGCGACCAACAATAGGCAGACCGGCTCGCCGAAGTCGACCAGCGCCCGCACCGACGGGTCGTCGAGGATCCGGCCGGCCTGGTGAAGATCGGCCTGCAGGACCACGGTCAGCGGGTCGTCGCCGAGGATCTGCCGGGAGTGGATCACCGCGGTCGGGTCGGCGTCGACGTAGACGACCTTCGCCCCGGGGTCGGCGGCGCGGGCGGTCTCGTGCACGTTGCCCTCGGTCGGGATGCCGGAGCCGATGTCGATGAACTGCCGCACGCCGCGCGCCGCGGCGAGCCGCACCACCCGGCGCAGGAACGCCCGGTTGTCCCGCGCGACCCGCGGCAGGTCCGGGACCAGCGCGTACGCCCGCGCGGCGACCTCCCGGTCGACGGCGAAGTTGTGCGTCCCGCCGAGGAAGTGGTCGTAGATGCGGGCGGCACTCGGCCGGTTCGGGTCGACGCTCATGCCGGCACCTTCCGCTGCGCTCCAGGCGTCAGCATGAGCCCCGCCTGCGACCTGATCCGCTCGCGAGCTCGCTCATGCGCTGCCACCTTCCGCACCCGCTTTCCGAAACTTGCCAACCGTCCGTTTTGATCATCTTACTCTGGGTGAGTAGGCGGACGTGCGGGGGCGGTCAGGTGCGGTGGACGGAGGCGCTCGCCAGCGGCCTGCTCGAGGTGGCGCCGGACGCGATCGTGGTGAGCGACGGCGACGGTGAGATCGTGTTCGCCAACGCCGCGGCCCGGGCGATGTTCGGCACCGACGACCTGGTCGGCGCCTCCGTCGACGTGCTCGTGCCGCCCTCGACGCCGACCATGACCGAGCGGGTCCGCTCGTACCTGGGGGTCCTCCAACCCGACCGCCGCCAGGGCCAGCCGCTGCGGGCGGTCCGCCGCGACGGCTCCCAGTTCTCGGCCGAGGTCGTCCTCTCCGTCGTCGAGGGCCACATCTTCGCCGTCCTGCACGACCTCACCGGCGCGACCGGCGTGGACCGGGCCCGGTCGCTGCTCGCCTCGATCGTCCAGTCGTCGCACGACGCGATCATCTCCACCGACCTCGACGGCATCGTCCTGTCGTGGAACCCGGGCGCCGAACGGCTCTACGGTTACACCGCCGGGCAGATGCTCGGCCGGTCGAAGGACCTCATCATCCCGCCGGAGCACCGCGCCGACGAGGCCGAGATCCGCTCGATCGTCGCCGCCGGCGGGCGCGTCGACCCGTACCGGACGCTGCGGGTCCGGGCCGACGGCTCGCTCTTCACCGTGTCGATGCTGGTGTCGCCCCTCGAGGGGCCTGACGGCCGCACCATCGGCGTCACCACCACCACCCGCGACATCAGCGAGCGCGAACGGGCCGAGGCCCAGATGCAGGCGGTCATCGACGCGGCCCCCGACGCGCTCGTCGGCGTCGACGAGCGCGACCGGGTCGCCCTGGCCAACGCCCAGGCGGAGCGGCTGTTCGGCCACCCCCGCTACGACATGCTCGGCATGCCGGTCGCCCGCCTGCTGCCGGAGGGTGCCCGCGTCGACGGCTGGACCGGCCCGGCCGCCCGCCGCCGCGACGGCACGCTCCTGCCGGTCGACATCACCCGCAGCGTCCTGCCCACCGACGAGGGCGTCATCACGCTCGCCGGCATCCGCGACGTCACCGAGCAGATCGCCGCCGGCGCCGAGCAGGAACGTCTCCGGGCCGAGGCCGACCGGCAGATGGACGAGGTCCGCCAGCAGCGCACCCAGCGCCTCGAAAGCCTCGGCCAGCTCGCCGGCGGCGTCGCGCACGACTTCAACAACCTGCTCGCCGTCATCCTCAACTACGCCGAGTTCATCGTCGAGGACGGCGCCGGCACCCCGTTCGAGGAGGACGCGAAGCAGATCCTGCGGGCCGGCCAGCGCGGCAGCGAGCTCACCCACCAGCTCCTGGCCTTCGCCCGGCGGGAGGTGATCCGGCCGGTGCCGCTGGACGTCAACCGGGTCATCGCCGAGATCGAGCAGATGCTGACCCGCTCCATCGGCGAGCACATCGAGCTCGGCACCGCCCTGGCCGACCGGCTCCCCACCGTCGTCGCCGACCCCGGCCAGCTGGAGCAGGTCCTGGTCAACCTCGCCGTCAACGCCCGCGACGCCATGCCCGAGGGCGGCCGGCTCACCATCGACACCGGCACCGTCACCGTCGACGACGAGCACTCCCTGACCCGCGACGGCTTCAAGCCCGGCCTGTACGTGCGGCTCCGCGTCTCCGACACCGGCACCGGCATGCCCCGCGACGTGCAGGACAAGGCGTTCGAGCCCTTCTTCACGACCAAGCCCAGCGGCGCCGGCACCGGCCTGGGCCTGGCCACCGTCTACGGCATCGTCGTGCAGGCCGGCGGCACCGTCCGCCTGTACTCCGAGCCCGGCCTCGGCACCACCATCACCATCCTGCTGCCCGCCAGCGACGCCGAGCCGCTCCACACCGGCGGGCAGCCCTGCCCCGGCCGCCCAGCCGGCCAGGGCCAGACGGTCCTCGTCGCCGAGGACGAGGAGGCGCTGCGTGAGGTGACCACCCGCATCCTCGGCCGTGGCGGGTACACCGTGCTCGCCGCCGCCGACGGCGCCGACGCGCTCGAGGTCGCCGCCGCCCACGACGGCCCCATCCATCTCCTCCTCAGCGACGTCGTCATGCCCGGCATGCTCGGCCGCGTCCTCGCCGAACGCCTCCACCGGCAGCGCCCCGAGACCAGGGTGCTGTTCATGTCCGGCTACGCCCAGCCCGTCCTCACCAGCAACGGCATCCTCGACCCGGGCGTCCACCTCGTCGAGAAGCCCTTCACCGGCGCCGACCTCCTCGCCGCCGTCGCCGAACAACTCGCGCCCTGAATTTCTTCGGTGGGGTTGTCGATCGGGGGTGGGTGCCGTTCGACCTGTGGTCAGGGACCGGCACCGCGCCGGTCATCTCACCACCGGAGGTCACCATGTCCGCGACGTTCACCACCACCACCACCGCCCGTCCCCGCACCACCACCACCGCGCTCGTCGTGACCGGTCTCGCCGCCACCGCCCTGGCCAGCGCCGCCACCACGGCCGTCGCCGCCGCCGGCACCGCCGCCGGGATCAGCCTGGACATCAGCGGCGAACCCATCCCCGTGCCCGGGTTCGCCACCCTCACCGCCGTGTTCTCCCTCATCGGCGTCGTCCTCGCGGTCGCCCTGTCCTACAAGGCCCGCCACCCCCGCCGCACCTTCACCCGCACCACCATCACGCTCACCGCACTGTCCCTCGTCCCGGACGCCATCGCCGACGCCACCACCTCAACCAAGGCCCTGCTCATGCTCACCCACCTCATCGCCGCCGCCATCGTCATCCCCGCCATCGCCCGCCGCCTGAATGCCTGACCCGTCAGCCGGGCGGCTGCCGGGCGGCGGTGGCGGGGTGAGGGCGGCGCGGAGGAGGTGTTCGGCGGTGGTGGCGAGGGCGGCGTGGTCGAGGGTGTCGTCGAGGACGGTCTGCAGGAGGAGGCCCTGGTAGATGGCGATGAAGATCCTGATGACCGAGTCGGCGTCGACGCCCGGTGGCAGTGCGGTGCCGGCGAGGAGGCGGGCGGGGCGGTCGATGCCGGAGCGGACCAGGTCGCGGATGCGGTCGGAGCGGACGGTCTCGGCCCAGACCTGCAGGGAGAGCTGGCGGGCGGCGCGGGTGCCGGGGTCGCCGAGGTCGCGGAGCAGGGCGGTGTACGCGGTGACCGGGTCCTCCTCGCGGAGGCGGCGCTCGCGCTGTTCGTGGCGCTCGGTGGCGATGGCGGCGATCATGTCGTCCTTGTTGGTGAAGTACCGGTAGACGAGGCCGGCGCTCACGCCCGACTCGCGGACGATGTCCTGGACGGAGGTGCGGTGGAAGCCTTCGCGGGCGAAGCAGGCGGCGGCCGCGTCGAGGATCTGCCGGCGGCGGGCGGCGAAGTGGGCGTCGTCGACCTTCGGCATCAGCCGGCCACCGGCCCGGTCTCCGAAGCGGCCCCGGTCACCGAAGAAGCGCCGGTCACCGAGGCCCTGGCGACGCGGTAGAACTCAGCGGTCGGCTCGGCGGCGTGGCGGGGCGCGGGCAGCAGCAGCGCCGCGGCCGCGCGGGCCGACAGGTCCTCCTCGAGCCGGAGGCCGCGGGCGGCCAGGTAGGCGGGGACGGCGACGGGGTCGAGACCGAACGTCCAGGGCTCGCCCTGGCGGCGCACCGCGGCGTGCCACTCGGCGGCGCCCGGGAACGTGGCGGTGCCGTCCAGGACGCCGCGGTCGACGTACGTGAAGATGACGGTGCTGCCGGCGGGGCACAGCGTGGCGAGGGCTCGCAGGGTCGCGTCGACGGCGTCGGCCGACAGGTAGTTGGTGACGCCTTCCCAGATCACGACGGTGCGCAGCGTGGGATCGAGGCCGGCGGCGCGCAGGACCGTGGCGAGGTCGTCGGTGATGAGGTCCGCCGGGGCGAACACGACACCCGGCCGGGCGTGGCGGCCGAGGCGGCGCCGCTTCGTGGCCTGGGTCGCGGGGTGGTCGACCTCGAAGTACGTGGCGCCGGGGGAGAGGCGGTGGGTGCGGCTGTCGAACCCCGCGCCGAGCAGCACCACCTGACGGGCGCCTCCGGACAGCGCGGAGCGCAGCCAGCGGTCGATGAGGGCGGTGCGGACCACCGCCGAGGCGCGCGGGCCGCCGGACCAGCGCCGGTCGATGTACCGCACCAGCGCCGCGTGCACCCCCGGCAGGCGGCACAGCGCGACCACGGGACGGTGCCGCGGGGCGAGGAGGCGCCACGCCAGGGGGTCGCGGAAGAGGCCCCCGCCGGGCCGTGCCGACTCCAGGGCCCGGAACCCCGCGACGTGCTCGGCGGTGCGGCTGCTGCGGTCGATCACGCCGTCAGAATAATGAACGAACACCCATTTTTGAAGGGATGCCATACGCGGCGTCGAGGACCTGCATTGCCGCGCCGGCCGCGATGACGTCGGCGCCGAGCTCGGCGAGCGTGACCGAGACGTCCAGCCAGTGTGAGGTGGGGATCGCGTCGCGCGTGGCGGTGCGGTACACCTCGGGAAACCGCAGCAGGTCGGCACCGGCGAGCACGATGTGACCGACGTCGGTGGTCTGCAGCAGGTTGACGATGCCCGCGGCGAGCACCCCCGCGGCGTCGTCCACGCGCCCGTCGGCGAAGGCCGTGTCGTGCAGGATCTCCAGGCAGCCCGCCCGCCCGCAGACGCAGCGCGGCCCGTCGAGCTGGAGGACGGTGTGCCCGAACTCGCCCGCGTTGGTGTGCGCGCCCCGGTAGGCGGCGCCGCCGAGCCACAGCCCCGCGCCGACACCGGACTCGACCATGATCAGGGCGCCGTCGCGGAAGGCGGGTCCGCGCCGCCACGCTTCGGCCGTGACGCCCGCCGTGACGTCCTTGTCCAGGTGTACCGGCAGCGCCAGGGCCTCCTGTGCGAGCTGCCGCAGCGGCACGTCGTGCCAGTGCCGCAGCCGGTGCGCGTCCCGGACGATGCCGGCGGCGTGGTCGAGCGGCCCGACCATGCCGATGCCCACCCCGACCAGGTCCTGGCTGGCCGGCATCGAGGACTGGAGCGCGTCCAGGAGCTGGCCCGGCGTGAAGTCGGGCGGCAGCGGCACGACCCGCGAGGCGAGGACCGTGCCGGCGAGGTCGGTCAGCACGGTGCGCAGCGTGGTGCGGGCGACGTGCACGCCGACCGCGTGGCGGCTGCCCGGCACCAGCCGGTAGATGCTGGCCGGCTTGCCGACGCCCTGCCGGCGCAGCCCGCACACCTCGACGAGGCCCTGCTCGACGAGCCGGCCGAGGACCTTCGACACGGCCTGCGGGGTCAGCCCGGTCGCCTCGGCGACGCCGGCCCGGTCGAACTCGGCCCGGGTCCGCGCGAGCGCGACGACGAGCGACTCGTTGTAGTCCCGCAGGTGCTCGAGATGCACGCGAGCAGGTGCCGCGCCGGGCGTGTCCATCACCACAGTGTATTACGCAACAGCGTTGCTAAACTGCCCGCATGGACCACCTGACCGCGTCCCGGCGCTGGACGGCCCTGCTCGCCCTCGCGCTGGGCGGCTTCGCCATCGGGCTCACCGAGTTCGTCGCGATGGGGCTCCTGCCGGACATCGCCCGCAACCTCCTGCCGTCCCTCTATGCGCAGTCCAGCGCGAAGGCCGTCGCGCATGGCGGTTGGATGATCACCGTGTACGCCCTGGGCGTCGTCGTCGGTGCGCCCACCATCGCGGCCCTGACCGCGCGGGTGCCGCGCAAGCGTCTCGTCGTGGGGCTGCTGGCGCTGTTCGCGGCCGGGACGGTCGCCTCGGCGCTGGCCCCGACGTTCGAGCTGGTGCTGGCCGCCCGGTTCGTCGCGGCCCTGCCCCACGGCGCCTACTTCGGCGCCGCCGGCCTGCTCGCCGCCGCCATCATGGGCCCGGGCAACCAGGCGAAGGGCTTCGCGGTCGTCCTCGGCGGCCTCACCGCGGCCAACCTCGTCGGCGTTCCCGCCATCACGAGGCTCGGCCAGACGGCGAGCTGGCGCACCGCGTACATGGTGATCGCCCTCATGTTCGTCCTGACGCTCCTCGCCGTCGTCGCCACCGTGCCCGCGGTCGCCGCCGCGGTCGACGGCTCGCCCCGCGCCGAGCTGGCCGCGTTCCGGGCGCCGCAGGTGTGGCTCGTCGCCGCGGTCGCCGCGCTGGGCTTCGCGGGCTTCTTCGCCATCGACAGCTACATCGCGCCCGTGACCACCCACGTCGCCGGCCTGCCCGCCGGCACCGTCCCGTGGGTCCTCGTCGCCGTCGGCCTCGGCATGACCGTCGGCAACGCCGCCGGCGGCTACTTCTCCGACCGTGACCTGCGCCGCAGCATCCTCGGCGGGTTCGCCATGTTCATCGCCGCGATGGTGGTCTTCGCCCTCGTCGCGGGCTCCACCGCGGGCCTGTTCGCCGGCGCCTTCCTCATCGGCGCCACCGGCCTCTTCCTCGGCCCGGCGATGCAGTCGCGCCTGATCAGCGTCGCCCCCACCGCCCAGCTGATGGGCGCCGCGGTCAACCAGTCCGCCATGAACATCGCCAACAGCCTCGGCGCCGCCCTCGGCGGCCTCGTCATCGCCCGCGGCTGGGGCTACCTCGCCCCCGCCTGGGTGGGCGTCGCCCTCGGCGTCGTGGGCCTGGCCCTGGCCGCCGTCAGCTTCGCCGTCGAGGACCGCACCACCCCGGCCGCTCCCGAGCCGGCGCTCAGCGTCCGCTGACCGGCGGGTGCGATGATCGCCGGCAGGCCTGAGCATGGGCTGGCCGGCGTGTGGCGCAGGATCTCATCCGTGGCGAGGGCAAGTCGTGGGTGGTGTTCGCGTCCGGGACCTCGGTTCAGGCCCCCGTGCGGGATGGCGGGGCTCGGCTCAGGCCCGCGTGCGGGATGGCGGGGCTCGGTTCAGGCCCGCGTGCGGGGTGGCGGGGCTCGGTTCAGGCCCGCGCGAGGGGTGGCGGGGCACGGTTCAGGCCGTGGTGGGCTTCGCCGCGGCGAGGGCATCGCGCACGACCTGCGCGCTCGCCGGCGTGCCGGGAAGGGCGCCGTACGCGCCGTAGGGGCTCACGTAGACCGGGGTGTCCCGCTGCGTGCGCCAGTTCTCGGCGAGCGGGCCCGCGTCCACGGTGTCGAAGCCGAGGCCGTCGAGGAGCTCGGTGACCGCCTGCTTGGCGGCCGCGTCGTCACCGGCGATCGGCAGCGCCGACCGGTCCGCGCTGCCCGCCGGGCGGGCCAGGGACCGCAGGTGCTCGAACCAGATGTTGTTGAACCCCTTCACCACGCGGGCCTCCGGGAGGTGCCGCTGCAGCAGCTCGCCGGTGGTGGTGGAGCCGTCCTCCAGCTCGTCGAAGACGCCGTCACGCTCCGGGTAGTAGTTGTTGGTGTCGATGACCACCTTGCCCGCGAGCGGTTCCGCCGGGACCTCCCGGTAGGCCCGCAGCGGCACGGTCACCACCACGATGTCGCCGGCCGCGGCCGCCTCCGCGGGGGTCGCGGCGCGGGCCTTCGGCCCCAGCTCGGACACCAGGTCCTGGAGGGTCTGCGGACCACGCGAGTTGCTCAGCACCACGTCGTGACCGGCGGCGACCGCCAGCCGCGCCACTGTGCTCCCGATGTTGCCACTGCCGATGAGCCCGATCGTCGTCATGTCAGCACGAACCCCGGTGCTCCTCGGCCGATTCCGGCCCGCGGCGGACCGTGACGGGCGGCACACCGGCCGGGACGACCAGTGCGGGACCTCGGCGATAGGATCTGAACGTGTTCAAAAACGTGCGGGGCGGGTCGTTGCTGCTGGCCGGGCTGGTCGGGTCGGTGGTGCTGCGCGGCGCGCTGCGGGTGGCGACGGTGATGAACGCGGCGCCGTTGCTGGGGCCGGTCCACTTCCTCACCATCGACGCGGTCGGCCGGTCCGCCGGGACGGCGGTCTGGGCCGGTGACATCGTCGCGTCGGTGCTGTGTGCCGCCGCGACGGGGATCGCCTGCCACGGGCTGCGCGGCGACCGGGCGTGGGCGTACCCGCTGGGCCGGGGACTGGCCTGGTTCTACGTCGCGGTCAACGCGGTCGCCGCCACGGTCTGTGGTGTGGCGATGCCGGGTTGGAGGCTGCTGGCGGTGCCGTTCGGGCTGTACGTCGTGTCGCTGCTGGTCGCCGTCGCCGCGCTTCGCCGGTTGGGGGCGGAGCGCGGGTCGGCGACGGTCGTCGGGATCATCAGCCTGCGCCGGGCGGCCGCTGCCGCGGGGCGTTGAGCCCGTCAGGCATTCAGGCGGCGGGCGATGGCGGGGATGACGATGGCGGCGGCGATGAGGTGGGTGAGCATGAGCAGGGCCTTGGTTGAGGTGGTGGCGTCGGCGATGGCGTCCGGGACGAGGGACAGTGCGGTGAGCGTGATGGTGGTGCGGGTGAAGGTGCGGCGGGGGTGGCGGGCCTTGTAGGACAGGGCGACCGCGAGGACCACGCCGACCAGGGAGAACACGGCGGTCAGCATTGTGAACCCGGACACGGGGATGGGCTCGCCGCTGATGTCCAGGCTGATCCCGGCGGCGGTGCCGGCGGCGGCGACGGCCGTGGTGGCGGCGCTGGCCAGGGCGGTGGCGGCGAGACCGGTCACGACGAGCGCGGTGGTGGTGGTGCGGGGACGGGCGGTGGTGGTGGTGGTGAACGTCGCGGACATGGTGACCTCCGGTGGTGAGATGACCGGCGCGGTGCCGGTCCCTGACCACAGGTCGAACGGCACCCACCCCCGATCGACAACCCCACCGAAGAAATTCAGGGCTACTGGCGGGCGAAGGTGCGGCGGTGGGTGGTCGGGGTGATGCCGCGGCGGGCGGTGAAGTGGTGGCGCAGCGTGTCCGGGCTACCGAGGCCGGCGCGGGTGGCGATCGCGTCGACGGGCAGGCCGGTGGTCTCCAGGAGCTGCTCGGCCAGCCGCAGCCGCTGGTCGAGCAGCCAGCGGTGCGGGGAGGTGCCGGTGACGTCCTTGAACCGGCGGGCGAAGGTGCGCGGTGACATGTACGCCCGGGCCGCGAGGGCCTCGACCGGCTGCGGGGCGTCCAGGTTGGCCCGCATCCAGTCCAGCAGCTGCGCCAGGTCGTAGTCGTCGGGGGTGGCCGGCACCGGGGCCTCGACGTACTGGGCCTGGTCGCCGGCGCGGTGCGGCGGGACCACCATGCGCCGGGCGAGGGCGTTGGCGGTGGCGGCGCCGAACTCGCGGCGGATGATGTGCAGGCAGGCGTCGATGCCGGCGGACGCGCCGGCGCTGGTGACGACCGGGCCGTCCTCGACGTAGAGCTTGTCCGGCTCGAGCAGCACCCGGGGGTGCCGCGCGGCGAGCCGGTCCGCGAACTGCCAGTGCGTGGTGGCCCGCCGGCCGTCCAGCAGGCCCGCCTCGGCCAGGGCGAACGCGCCCGTGCACACCGACAGCAGCGTGGCGCCCCGGTCCGCGGCGGCCCGCAACGCCGAAGCGACGCCGGCCGGAAGCGGCGGAGCGGACGGCCACGCGGGGATGGTGACGAGGTCGGCGCCGGCGATGCGGTCCAGGTCGTGGTCGACGCCGACCGGGAAGCCGGACGTCGTCGGCAGCAGGCCGGGCGTGGCCGAGCACACCGCGAAGTCGAAGCGGGGCAGCCCGTCCTCGGACCGGTCCAGGCCGAAGACCTGGCAGACGATGCCGAGCTCGAACGCGGCCACCTGGGTGCCGACGACCGCCACGACATTGCGCACGGCGATCAGTATGGCAGATTCTTCCGGCACCATGGCATTCCTGCCACTGCCGCGTTCCAGCACCGGCGGCGAGGCTGGACGCATGCCTCAGTCAGTTCTGCCGCTGCCCGGCGGCCGCCCGTACAGCGTCGTCGCCGCCGCGCCCGGTCCCGGGCCGCATCAGTGGGCCGGTGCCCCCGGCGCCACCCTGGACTCGGACGGGTCCGTCGTGCTCGCCTACCGGGTCCGCGGCGAGGACGACCACAACGTCATCGCCCGATCCGCCGACGGCGCGCGCTTCACGACCGTCGCGGTGCTCAGGAAGGAGCTGTTCGGCGCGTCGATGGTCGAGCGCCCCGCGATCGTGCGCCTCGACGACGGCACCTGGCGCCTGTACGTGTGCTGCGCCGTGCCCGGCACGCCACGCTGGTGGATCGGTGCGCTGGAGGCGCCCACCCTGGAGGAGCTGCCCGCGGCGGCGGTCGTGCCGGTGTTCCGCGGCGACGACGTGACCGCGGTCAAGGACCCGGTGATCCGCCGTGACGGCGACCGGTGGCAGGCCTGGATCTGCTGCCACGAGCTGGACGTGCCGAGCGAGGAGGACCGCATGCACACCTCGTACGCCACCAGCGGCGACGGTCTCGAATGGACCTGGCACGGCCGGGTGCTGGCCGGCCGGCCCGGCGAGTGGGACGCCCGCGGCGCCAGGCTGACCAGCGTCCTGCCGGACGGCCGGGCCCTCTACGACGGCCGGGCCAGCAAGGAGGAGAACTGGTTCGAGCGCACCGGCGTCGCCGCTCCGGCCGAGCCGGGCCGGCCGGGGGTCACTGTGGGGCTCACCGCGGTGCCGGACGCGCCGGTGGTCGACGTGCGCTACGTCGAGGTCCTGACCCTGCCGGACGGCGGCAGGCGGCTGTACTACGAGGCTCGCCTGCCCGACGAGAGCCACGAGCTGCGCACCGAGCTGCTCTGACGGCCGCCGGAGCGCGGGGAGCCGCGGGTGGCGGCATGATGGGATCATGACGGTTCGTGCTGGGCTGCTGCACGTCGCCGGGCTGCTCCTGCTGGTGGCGATGGTGGTGGCGGCGGCGGTCCTCATCGGGGTGCCCGACCAGCAGCGGCTGCGTGAGGACGTCCTCGGGCTCGGGTGGTGGGCGCCGGTCGCGTTCAGCGTGTTGTACGCCGTGGTGTCGCTCTCGCCGTTGCCGAAGACGGTCTTCACACTGGCGGCGGGGGCGTTGTTCGGGGTGCCCGCCGGGGTCGCGATCGTCGTCGGCGGCGCGATGCTCGGGGCGGTGGCGGCGTTGCACCTCGGGCGGTTGCTGGGCCGGGACACCGTGCGGTGGCTGACCGGTGGCCGCCTCGACCGCCTGGACAGCCTGCTGGCCGGCAACGGGCTGCGCACGATCGTGGTCGCCAGGCTGATCCCGGTCGTGCCGTTCACCGCCGTGAACTACCTCGCCGGCCTGACGTCGGTGCGGCTGCGCGACTTCGTCCTGGGCACCCTGGTGGGCATCCTGCCGGCGACCACCGCGTACGTCACCGTCGGCGCCTACGGGTCGCAGCCGGGGCACTGGCCGATGTGGGCGGCCCTCGCGACGCTGCTGGTGCTCACCGTCGGCGGGCTCGCCGCCGAGCGCCACCGCCGCCGCCGCGCGACCGCGACAGCGGCCCCGGCCGGCGATCAGGCCGTCGACCAGGCCGTCGACCAGGCCGTCGACCAGGCCGTCGACCAGGCCGTCGATCAGGGCGTCGATCAGGTGCCGGCGGACGACGATCAGGCGTCGGCGGGCTCGCGCAGCAGCGGGTGAGCCGCCGCGGCGACGAGGTGCACCACGAGCGCAGCGGTGGTCCAGCCGGCGAGGGGCGTGCCGTGGACCTGGAACTTCGAGGCCACCTCGGGCGCGAACGCGGCGAGCGCCGCGAGGATCTCGAAGCGCAGCACCGCCACCGCGGCGAGCGCCCCCACGGCGACGGCGCACGCGACCGTCCACAGGTGCGCCGGCAGTCGCTTGACCGTGCCGACGACCGCGAACAGCCCGATCGCGACCACGCAGGCGATGGCGAACCCGTCCAGCATGCCGGGGATCGCGTGCTCCAGCGCCGAACGGGCGGTGGCGTGCGCCCCGTCGCCGTACGTCTGCAGCATCGACGCCTCGCCGCGGGCCGTGACCCGCCCGTCGGGGAACAGGTCCACGTCGAGGCGCCGGGCCGGGTCGGCGTCGTGGTTGCCCCGGGCGGTGCTGAGGCCGTGCACCGTGCAGGTGGCCCAGGCGCCGGTGGTGAGGCCGACCAGGGCCACCGCCGCGCCCACGACCGCTGTGGCGGCCAGCGTCCGGCCGGCCCAGACGCGCCAGACTTCCTCGGCCACGATCCCCCCGGCGCATGCGGCCCGAACCCATCGGAGGTGTCAGGCTACCGGTACATCAGTGATCGCCGCTGCCCGTGCACCGCTCGCTCGGTCCGGGTCACCGCCGTGGTGGCGGCCTCGCTGGAGGTGGGCGCGGATCGGGTGCCCACGACGACGGCGGTGAGGACGGCGGCGGCGCCGAGCAGCTGGCCGGGGGAGAGCGCCTGGTCCAGCGCGAGCCAGCCGAGCACCGCCGCGACGACCGGGCTGAGCAGGCCGAGCAGCGTGACCCTGGCGGGCGCGAGGGACGTCACGCCGCGGAACCACAGGAAGTAGGCGCCGGCGGTGCCGACCAGGGAGAGGTAGCCGAAGCCGGCGGCGTTGGTCCACGTCAGTGCCGGCGGAAACCCCTCGACGAGGAGCATCACCGGGGCGAGCAGGGCGCCGCCGACGGTCAGCTGCCAGCCGGTCAGCGCCAGCAGCGCCGTGCGGCGGTCCGGCAGGCCGGGTGGGGTGCCCCAGCGGCGGCCCAGCACCGTGCCGAGGGACATCGACACCATGCCGGCGGCCGCGGCGGCCAGGCCGATCGGGTCGAGGGCGGCGTCGGAGCGCAGCACCAGCAGCGCCACGCCGGCCACGCCCACGGCGCCGGCGAGCAGGACGCGCACCGCGGGGCGCTGGCAGAGCAGCGCGAACGCGAGCGCCGCCACCACGAACGGGCCGAGCGCGCCGAGCACGGCCGCGATCCCGCCGGGCAGCCGGTAGGCGGCGACGAACAGCAGGGCGAAGAACAGGCCGATGTTCAGGAACCCGAGCACCGCCGCGCGCCACCACCAGGCGCCGGACGGCAGCCCGCGGCGTCCGGCGACGGCGACCGCGGCCCCGGCCAGCAGCAGCCCGGCCGGCAGCGCGCGCAGCGTCCCGGCGAGCAGCGGGCGGCCGTCGGGCAGCAGCTCCGTGGTGACGAGGTAGGTGGTGCCCCACAGCGCGGGAGCGACGGCGGTCGCCACGGCAAGGTTCCTCATAGCTAAGTAGCTTAGCACTAAGCTACTTACAAGCAAGATGTGCGAGGATGGTGGATGTGGCAGACGACGTCGACCGGATCGTGGAGCAGTGGGCCCGCGAGCGACCGGACCTGGAGACCGAAGCGATGGCTGCGTTCGGTCGCGTGTACCGCCTGGCGAAGATCGTCGGCGACCGGCAGGAGCGCGTGTACGGGGCGCTCGGACTCAGCCGCGGCGAGTTCGACGTGCTCGCGACGCTGCGCCGGTCGGGCGAGCCGTTCCAGCTGTCGCCGAAGGCGCTGACCTCGTCGCTCATGCTGACCTCGGGCGGGATGACCGGCCGCCTCGACCGCCTCGAGCGGGCCGGGCTCGTCGCCCGCTCGCCCGACCCCGCCGACCGTCGCGGCCTCGTCGTCACGCTGACCGGCGCCGGCCGGACGCTCGTCGATGAGGCCGTCGCCGTCGGCCTGGCCGAGCAGCGGGAGGTCTTCGAGCGGCTGCCCGAGCCGCGCCGCCGCCAGCTCTCCGCGCTGCTGCGCGAGCTCCTCGCCGCCGCCGAGGAATCCTGAAGGTCCACAAAGGACACGATGTTTGAGGGTCCCGCGGACCGGCAACCAAGACAGTGCAAGCCCTCAGCTTCCGTACTGCCCTATCGACTGCGGAGGCGAGCGGAGCCACGAGCGGTGGGCCCCGGCACACGACGCCGGGGCCCGCCGTCGTTCTCCGCGCGTTTTCTGTCGCACCCGGTTTTCCGCGTACTTTGTCGCGCTCGGTTCTCCGCGCGTTTCTGTCGTACCCGGCACGTAGCGTCTGTCGTACCCGGTGCGTAGAGGTGCGGCTCGGCGCCGCCGCACCGCCCGACGCCGTCGCCCGGCTCACCGCGCAGGGGCTCGTCGTCACCGGCGACAACGGCGTCTCCGTCACCCAGGCGCGGCTCGCCGCGCAGGGACCCGCGCTCGCCGTCTGGTTCCACGTGCTGTCCGGCATCCTGGCCGTCGTCCTCGGCGCCGGCGGCCTCGTCATCGCCGTCGGCCGCCGCGAACGCCTCGCCGACGTCGCGGCCCTGCGCGTCCAGGGCCTGAGCCGCAGGGCGGCCGCGCGGACCCAGCTGTGGACGTACCCGGTGCTGGTCGCCACTTCCGGTGTCCTCGGCCTGGCGACCGCCCTCATCGCGTGGCGGCTGACGGGCTGGGCGCTGCCCGTGTTCGGGGAGGACCTGCCTGGCTTACCCCTGCCGCACTGGCCGGGCCTCGTCCTCGTACCGTCGACGTGGCTGCTCGCCGTGGTGCTGCTGACGACGGTCGCCGCCGTCGCCGCCGCCCGTCCACGACCCGCCGCGCCCGCCGTCGCCGCGTCCCGCCCCTGACCGCGCTCCGCACCGGCGCGGGGGGCACCGAAGGCTCGACGAGCTCCGCCATGGGTCGACATCCCAGGCCACGTACGCCGAGCTGTCCGAAGTGGACCTTCCGGTGTTCCGGTGGGCCGACTCGTGCGCCGGGCAGGTGTTCACCCCGGAGGAACGGCCTCCCGGGCGGCGTTGCCCGAGCGGCTTGCCGACGCCACGGGAATCAGCCGTGGGCATGCTGTGTGACGGTGAACGGGGCGGAGCCCGCCAGGGCGACCGCCGCCCGGAAGCCCTCCGGGGCGGCGAGGTCCGCGATCCGGAACGGGCCGTCATGGTCGACCACCACCGGGGCGGGCCCGGCGACCGGCGTGGCCAGGCCGCGGGTCAGCCGCGCCCCGGCCGCTTTGACCAGGGACTCCTTGCGGGCCCACAGTTCGGCGAAGCGTTCGTGCCCGTCGGCGCCCGTCACCAGGCCGGCCTCCGCGGGCGGGTAGAAGCGCCGGGCCATCGCGGCGCAGTCGAGGGCCGGCACGACCCGCTGCAGGTCGACCCCCACGGGGCGGTGCGGCGACACGGCGACCATGACGAGGTCGCCGGAGTGTGACAGGTTGACCTCGACGCCGGTGTACGGGCCGCTCAGCGACGGCTTGCCGTTGGGGTTGCGGGTCCAGTGCAGCCCGGCCGGCGGGGCGTCCAGGACCGCGCCGACGAGGCGGCGGGTGACGGCGTGCGCGACGATGAACCGGCGGCGGTCGATGGCGTGCACGATCGACGCGTGGCGGCGCCGCTCCTCGGCGTCGAGCAGCGCGAACATGGCCGGCAGCGCGGACTCCGGCACCCGCGCGTCGGCCAGCCAGACGTCGACGGTGTCCACGACGAGGACGCCCCCGGACCTTGTCAGACCGAGGCGAGGAACCCGGCGAAGCGCCGGACGCCCTCGTCGATCTGCGCCGGTTCGAGGGCGCTGCACGACAGCCGGATCGCGTGGCTGCCGCCGTCGCCCAGGTAGAAGAAGCGCATCGGGGTCCACAGCACGCCGTGCTCGCGGGCCGAGATCTCCAGCAGCTCCTCGGTGGCGTCCACCGGCACGTCGACGACGACGAAGAAGCCGCCGCTGGGGCTGTTCCAGCGCACGGGCCCGCCGCTGAAGTGCCGCTCCAGGGCGGCGAGGAGGGTCCGCAGGTTCCGCCGGTAGAACTGGATCTTCGCCTGGTTGGCGCCGCGGATGCTGAAGCCGCTGTCCAGCAGCATCCCGCCGACGACGGCCTGGGAGAGGGCGGAGGTGTTGACGGTGAGCATGCTCTTGACCGTCGACAGCTCCTCGGCGAGGACGGTGCGGCGCCCGGCGGCGTCGACGACCGGCTGGTCCGCGACGAGGAACCCGACCCGCACGCCCGGGAAGTACGACTTGGCGAACGAGCCGAGGTAGATGACCCGCTGGTCGGTGTCCAGGGACTTCAGCGTGGGCCGCGGCTCGTCGTCGAGGCCGAAGAGGCCGTACGGGTCGTCCTCCAGGATCAGCAGGTCCGCCTCGGCGGCGACGTCGAGCAGCGCCCGGCGGGTCTCCACCGGCAGCGACACACCCGACGGGTTGGCGAAGTTCGGCACCAGGTACAGGGCCTTCGGGGTGCGGCCGCCGGCCCGTACCGCCGCGGCGACCTCACGAACCGTCGAGGGCCGCAGCCCGTCGGGCGACTCCGGCACCGGCACCACGTCGATGCCGAGGATCCGGGCGGCGCCGGTGAAGCCGACGTAGCACGGCTCGGCGGCGAGGACGACGTCGCCGGGGCCGGCGCACAGGCCGCGCAGCGCGATGACCATCGCCTCCTGGCAGCCGGCGGTCACCATGACCGCCTCGTCCGGGACGCGGATGTCCTCGTCGACGTCGAGCATGCGGGCGATGAGGCCGCCGATGTGGCCGTTGGTCCGCCCGTACATGGTGAGCAGCACCCTGCTCTGCGCGTCGCTGACGCCGCTCTCGCGCAGGTGCGTCAGGTACGCCTGCAGATGCTTGTCGACGTCGGCGGCGGAGTGGAACTCGTCGAACGGCCGGCCCGCGGCGAGCGAGATCGCGTCGGGGAACCGGCCGGCCACCTCGTTGAGGAAGTTCATCGAGGTGGACACCGGGTCGGAGACCGACACGTGCAACGCCTCGCGGGACAGCTCCACCATCTACAGTTCGCCTCCAGGTCGGGCCCGCACCACCGACCGGTCCAGATCGGCGAGGCGCGGGCGGCCGGCGAGCGCCATCGCGTGCGCCAGCTCATCGGTCGTCGTGCGCAGCAGTCCTTCGACCCCGTCGGCGCCGCCGGCCGCGAGCCCCCACAGCGGCGGCCGGCCGAGCAGCACCATGCGGGCGCCGAGCGCGAGCGCGACGAGCGCGTCGGTGCCGCGGCGGACCCCGCCGTCGAACAGCACCGGGATCGCGCCGGCGACCGCGTCGACGACCTCGGGCAGCGCCTCGAGGCTGGCGACGGCACCGTCGAGCTGGCGGCCGCCGTGGTTGGACACCACGACCCCGTCGGCGCCGTGCTCGACGGCCAGGGCCGCGTCCTCCGCGGTCAGGATGCCCTTGAGCACGATCGGCAGCCGGGTCTGCGACCGCAGCCAGGCCAGGTCGGCCCACGTGACGGCGGCGTCGAAGGACTGGGCGGCGTGCTCGGCGATCGCGGAGTGGCCGACGTCGCTGTGGTGGGTGAGCGCCATGACCGCCGCGTCGATGTTGACGGCGGCGACGTCACCGCCGATCGCGAACCCGTTGCGCATGTCGCGCCAGCGCCTGCCGATGCGCGGCGCGTCGACGGTGAGCACCAGCGCCGTGTAGCCGGCGTCCTCGGCCCGCCGGATCAGCCCGGTCATCACCTCGCGGCGGCGGAACCAGTACAGATGCAGCCACAGCCGCCCGTCCGACGCCGCCGCGATGTCCTCGAGGGACCTGCTGGCGAAGACGCTCACCACGAACAGCGCGCCGACGGCGCTCGCGCCCCGCGCCGTGGCCACCTCGCCCTCGGGGTCGACGAGCCGGTGGTACGCCGTGGGCCCGACCCCGATCGGGGTCCGGAGGCCGGCACCGAACACCGACACGGCGGTGTCGACTGTGGACACATCGGTCATGACCCGGGGCCGCAGCCGCAGCCGGTCGAACGCGCTGACGTTGGCGCGCAGGGTGCGCTCGGACTCGGCGCCGCCCTCGATGAAGTCCCACACGTCGGCGTCGACGAGCTCCCGGGCGAGATGCTGATAGTCGGAGGCGGTCAACACCGGTCCGGTCTGAGATCGTGTCACCGGCGCTCCATAGGCGGTAGCCTATCGGAACCACGCCACGACCGACAGGAGCCGAAAGGCTTGCATGGGCACGGAGAGCATGCTGACCGCCGAAGTTTCCGACCCGTTCTGCCTCGCCGCCGGCGAGGCCGCCGCGCTCCTCGCCGGGCATCCGTGGCACCGGTTCGCGATCCTCGGTGACAGCGTCGCGGAGGGCCTCATCGACCCCGTCGACGGCTACCACCCGCTCGCGTTCCCCGACCGGGCGCGGGCGGAGCTCCTGCACGAGCGCCCCGGCCTCGCGTCGGTGAACCTGGGCCGGCGCAACCTGCGCGCCGCCGAGGTCCTCGCCACGCAGCTCGGGCCGGCGCTGGAGTTCCGGCCGGACCTGGCGCTGGTCATCTGCGGCGCCAACGACGCGATGCGGCCCGGCTACGAGTCGCGCGCGGACGACGTCGACGCGACGCTGACCGCGATCGTCCGGCCGCTGCAGGACGCCGGCGCCCAGGTCATGACCGTGTCGTTGTTCGTCATGCCGGAGTACCCGTCGATGCCCGCCTGGCTCGGCCCCGCGTTCTCCCGCAGGATGACGCTGCTCGGCCGCCGCACCGCCGCGCTCGCCGCGTCGCTCGGCACCATCCACGTCGACCTTGCCACGCACCCGGCGATCGCCCTCGGTGAGGTCCTCACCGGCGCCGACGGCCTGCACGGCAACGGCCGCAGCCACGCCATCGCCGCGGCGGAGATGATCCGCCGCCTGTCCCGCGAGATCCAGGGAGCGTAGAGATGCCACTCGACCCGCAACTGCAGGCGATGCGTGACCGGCGCGAGCGCGACGGCGTCACCCCGCTGTACAAGATGACGCTCGAGGACGCGCGCGCCGAGGACCTCGCGTCCATCAAGGCCGGCGCCGGCGACCCCGAGCCCGTCCACGAGGTCACCGACCACTGGATCGACGGGCCCGGCGGCCGGCTGCAGGTCCGGGTGTACCGTCCGTCCGCCGACCGCCCGCTGCCCGTCCTGATGTACTTCTACGGCGGCGGCTGGGTCCTCGGCACGATCGACACCGCCGACGGGATCAGCCGCACCCTGGCCAACAGCGCCGGCTGCCTGGTCGTCGTCCCCGAGTACCGGCTCGCGCCCGAGCACCCGTTCCCGGCGGCGATCGAGGACTGCTGGGCCGCCGTGCAGTGGGTCGCCGGCAACGCCGGGACGCTCGGCGCGGACCCGGCGCGGATCGCGGTCGGCGGCGACAGCGCCGGCGGCAACCTGGCCGCGGCCGCGACCCTCATCGCCCAGGAGGCCGGCGACCTCACCCTCGCCGGCCAGCTGCTCGTGTACCCGAACACCGACCAGCTCGCCGACGACGAGTCCATGCGGGACAACGGCGACCCGTACCTGTTCAACCACCACTCCGTCGCCTGGTACCGCAGGCACTACCTCATCGACCCCGACGACGCCGAGAACCCGCTCGCGTCGCCGCTGCGAGCCGAGACGCTGAAGGGCCTGCCGCCCGCGCTCGTCATCACCGCCGAGTACGACCCCCTGCGCGACCAGGGCGAACGCTACGCGAAACGGCTCGCCGACGACGCGGTCCCCGTCACCCTCGCCCGCTACGACGGCATGTCCCACGGCTTCTTCGCGATGACCGGCGTCGTCGACGGCGCCCGCGTCGCGCTCGCCCAGGCCGCCGCGCAGCTTCGGGCGTGGTTCGGATCCTGACGACCCTGTTCCGTAACGTCACCGGCGTGTGGGGCGCCGCGGGCGAGCGCTGGCTCGCCGACCTGCCCGCCCTGCTCGACGGCCTCGCCGCCGACTGGGATCTCGTCCTCGGCGCGCCGTACGACCTCACGTTCCACTACGTCGCGCCGGTACGGCAGGCCGACGGCACACCCGCCGTCCTGAAGGTCGGCTTCGAGCTGGAGGTCGAAGCGGCGGCACTGGCGGCGTTCGACGGCGGGGGCGCCGCCCGGCTGCTGCGGCTTGATGCGCCCCGGGGTGCCCTGCTGCTGGAGCAGGTGACCCCCGGCCACCGCCTCCGCGACCTGGTCCCGGCCGATGACCCTGCGGCGACGGCCGTCCTCGCCGACCTGATGCGGCAGTTGCACGTCCCGCCGCCGGCGTCGCACGTCCCGCCGCCGGCGTCGCACGGCCTGCCGCCGGTGCTGTCGCAGGTGGATGCCCTGGACCGGCACCGCGGTCCGGTCCCTGCCGACCTGGTCACACAGGCCGCGGCCCTGATGCGCTCGCTGTGCGCGACCGCTTCCCGGGAGGTCGTCCTGCACGGCGACCTGCACCACGACAATGTCCTCGCCGGCAGCCGTGCACCGTGGCTGGCGATCGACCCGCACGGCCTCGTCGGCGACCCCGGCTACGAGGTCGGCTCGATCCTGTTCAACCCGTTCCCCGACGACCGCGACCCGGCGCTGACCGCCCTCGTTCCCGCCCGGCTGCGCCAGCTGTCCTCGGCCCTCGGGCTCGCCGAAGACCGCCTGGCCGCGTGGGGCTTCGTTAAGGCCGTCCTGTCCTCGGTCTGGACCGCCGACTCGGGCGGCCCACTGAACCGCGCCCTCGACGTCGCCCACCTCCTGCGCCCCACCTGACCTGCGCCTTGGCCCGCAGCCCCGGCGGTCAGGTACAGTGCGTCATCGACTGGTGACGAGCTTAAAGATCAATTAGGTGGACTCAGGTACGGTGGAGTGGAACGGTCCGCCCGACACCTGGACCCGCCTTCTGAGCCCTGGAGGCGCCGGCCCGACGACGGCGTCCTGCCCTGAAACGTCAGCTGCCGGCAGCGCCCGCGCGCGTGGCCCACGTAGCGCGCGAGGTCCACGTGGCGCGATCGGCGCGCGCCCGGGTAGCGCAAACGGCACGGACCCGTATGGGCGTGGCGCTTGGCCTTAGCTGAGGACCGCCGCGCACAGCCCCAGCCGGCCGCGTCCGCGTCCGCGTGACGCCCCGGCAGGCGGCGTCCGCGTACTGCCCCCGACGGGCGGCAGCCGCGTAGTGCCCCGGCGGCGGCCCCGGCGGGCGGCAGCCGCGTAGTGCCCCGGCGGCGGCAGGCGGCAGGCGGCAGCCGCGTAGTGCCCCGGCGGCGGCAGGCGGCGTCCGCGTAGTGCCCCCGGCGGGCGGCAGCCGCATCCGCGTGACGCACGGCGTCGGCCGGAGACGGCATGCGCGCGGCCCGATCGCCGCGCCCGTGGCGCAACGGCACCGACCGCATGGGCGCGGGGTCAGCCGAAGGTCGCCGCGCACAGATAGCGCAGGATGGGCGCGGGGTCAGCCGAAGGCCGCCGCGCACAGATAGCGCAGGATGGGCGCGCGGTCAGCCGAAGGCCGCCGCGCACAGATAGCGCAGGGCGGGGTCGTGGTCGGCGACCGCGATCCTGCCCGCCGTCGCCAGGTCGAGCCCGGCCAGGGCCTCCCACACGCCGGTCATCGGTTGGGCGGGGTCGGCGAGGATGACCCGGTCGGCCTTCACGTCGTCGGCGAGCGATGCCAGGCCGCCGCCGAGGATCACGGTCGTCGCGGACAGGCCGTCGAGCACGCTCAGCGAGGGCGCCGCGTCGGGCAGGGTGGTGACCGTCGTGAGCGGGGCGGGGGAGGAGGCCGACAGGTGCAGGGCGATGCCCGCGTGGGCGGCGGGCAGCGACAGCGGCACGCCCGGGTCGTAGGGCAGGTCGGCCTGTTCGACGGCGAGGAGCAGCGCCTGCGGGTGGGTGGCCGCGTAGGTCCGGATCAGCGACAGCGCGGTGAAGGCCGCCGTGCGGCCCTGGTCCGAGACGGCGAAGGACATCGGCTTGCCGGGGCACACGTGGGTCAGGTACGTGCTGACGGCGCGGCCCGGGGAGATGTCCGGCACGTCGTAGGCGAGCACCAGCAGGTCGACCGGCGAGGAGGGCAGCAGCGACTCGGCCATCTCGCCGTACGACTGGCCGGCGGACGAGTCCCGGGCCAGGGTGAGGTCGAACGGGGCGAGCAGGTCGGTGAGGTACGTCGACAGGCGCGCGGCATGCCCGGTGTCAGAAGCGAGCGCGGCCGGCGACGGGAACCGGCGCGACACCGCGCGCCGGAGGCCCCAGCGGTCGTCGTGGAGCGCGGGCATGCTCACTCTTCCGGCAGCAGGTTTCCGGCGACGTAGTCGGCGAGGCTGCCGACCGTCTCGAAGTTGTCGCGGCCCATGTCCTCGACGCTGATCTCGCGCTCCAGCTTGTCCTCCAGCTCGAGGACCAGCTCCAGGCCGGTGGTGGAGCTCATGCCGAGGTCGTCCATGAGCGTGGTGGTCTCCGACGCGCCGGTGACCTCCCGCTTCAGCACACGGGGCAGCAGCTCGCAGATCGTGTCGACGACCTGCTGGCGCAGGTCCGGGTCGATGGTCGTGGTGTCGCTCATGACAAACCCCTTCAAAAACAGAACCTAATGCGTGAAGACCATGGCGGAGAAGGTCGCGCCGCGGCCCGCGCCGGCGGCGGCGATGACGTAGTGGTCGCCGGGGCGCAGCAGCGAGCGCCGCACGGCGGTGCGGTGGTTGAGGAACGCGTCGGCGCAGAAGACGTGCCCGTAGTCGGCGACGTGGTCGAGCAGCACCTGGTCGAGGGGGTAGCCGATCCGCTTGCACACCCGCTGCCAGGCCACCACGTTCACGTTGTGCGGCAGGATGAGCGAGATGTCCGCCAGGGTCAGCCCGGCCCGCTCGACGGCGGACGTGACGGCGGCGCCCAGCGCGTCGTGGTAGATCCGCTGGAACTCGCCGGCCACCTCCTCCAGCTCCCCGTCGAACTCGCCCCGCAGGTCCGCGACGTACGACAGGAGCCGGTCCCTCGGTCCGGTGGCGGAGACCAGGCAGGCCGCCGCCCCCTCGCCGAACATCGACGTCTCCGGCACGAAACGCGCCTCGCCGGTGAAGGCCTTCTCCCCGGTGAGGACGAGCGCGAGCGCGGACGGGTCGGCCGATGCGAGCAGCCGCCCGGCGAGGTCGAGGGCGAGCAGCCCGGAGGCGCACGCGTGGTGCCCGACGGCGAAGGCGGAGGCGTGCTGGAGCCCGAACGACCGGCACACCTCGTGCAGCGGGTTGAACGGGTAGGGCACCACGCCGGGGAACGTCCGCGCGTAGAGCACGTACCGGATCCGCGCCGTCTGCGCGGCGGTGAGCCGCAGGTCGGCGACCGCCAGGCCGAGCAGCTCGGTGAGGGACAGGTCCGGCGCCTGCGCGGCGGAGCCGAGCTTGTGGTAGCGGCGGAACACCCGCAGCTGCATGGGCGTCAGCTCGAACTCGTCGGCGAGCGACTCGATCGGCACGCGGTCCGGGGGCACGTAGGTGCCGATGGCGGCGAGAGCGGTCACGACGACTCCGTTCCGGCGAAGTTCTCCAGTGCCGTCAGCGCCTCTTGTACGGCGAGCGCCTCGACCGCCCGGGCAAGCGCCTCCACACGGGCGGGAGGCGTCCGCCACGTGTCGGTGAACCAGGTCAGGCGGAATTCGCCGGGCGCGTCGTCCACGTCGATGTTCAGCGGGTCGTAGGGGTCGTCCTGCGCGACGGTCCAGGTGAACACGCCCGGTGCGGCGTCGCGGACCTGCGCGGCGGTGGGCACGGGGCCCGGGAACATCTGCCTGCTGATGGTCCGCCGGTCGTTGAACCAGACCCCCGCGTCGAGGTCGACGTCCAGGGTCGCGGCCAGCGCCGCGACCGCCGCCGGGTCGTGGTAGGCCCACTTGTACGCCAGCATCGCCGCGATCCCGGTCCTGCGCATGGCCTCCTCGTACGGCAGCCCGGCGACGTCGGCGACGCAGATGCCGTGCTGCGCCACCATCGCCACGACGTCGCCGAGCCCGCGGCGGAACCGGTTGTCCACCATGGGCCGGATGATCGCGGGCCGTCCGTCACCGGCCTGGGCGGTGACGGCGAGTGCCAGGAACGTCATCAGCACCTGCGACGTGTCGATGTCGAAGACGACGGACACGGCGTGGGTCGCGCGGTACAGCGCCGCCGAGACGAACGAGCCCCGGTGATACCGCGGCCCGGGCCGGGAGGCCGGCGGCACCACCGGGGGCAGCTGCCGCAGCATCCTGTCCCAGTGCCGCAGCGCCTTCGCCGCCTGCTTCTGCCCTTCCGGCGACGCCTGCCAGGCCGCCTGTGCGAGGGGCTGCAGGCCGGTGGTCGGCCCGGGCGGGTCGGTGCGCCGGGCGGCGACCTCGCGGAGCATGAGCAGGCCGCCGAAGCCGTCGGTGACCAGGTGGCAGGTGACCGTCGACAGGTAGGCGGGGACGCCGCCGACCCGCACGACCCCCATCCGCACCGGCCACTCCTCGACGAAGTCGTAGGGCAGGGCCCGGTAGTGCGTGTCGACCGAGGCCGTGAACGCGGCGGGATCGGCGCCGTCGGGCACGTCGAAGACGTCCAGCCCGATCGTGCCCCAGCCGGCCACCGCCTGCAGCGGCGTGCCGTCGGCGGTGAAGCGCAGCCGGGTGCGGAACGTCGGGTACCGGCGCATCGCCCAGCGCAGGTCGTCGGCGAGGTCCTCGAGGGTGGTCCCCTCGGCCACCTGCGCCCAGCCGCCGATGGGCAGCCAGGAGCGCTGGCGGACCATGGCCTGCCAGATCCCGAGCTGTCCCCATGACAGCGGCCCGGTCCCGGCCCCCTCGCCGTCGAACCGCACCGGGATCCGGGTGGTCGCGACCAGCGAAGGGGCCGGCAGGTACGTGTCAGGCATTCGCCAACTCGGCGAGATGCCGCTGCCGCATCAGGAACTTGCGGACCTTGCCGGTGGGGCCGGTGACGATGTTCTCGTCGGGGAACACGACGACCTTCCGCAGCGTCGCCGCCGCGGCCGGGGTGAGCGCGGCCGCGACCGCCGCCGTGTGGTCGACGGTCGGGTCGGCGCTCTCGTGCAGCGACAGCAGCACGTCGGAGACGACGCCGGCGTCGGTCTTGAACGACACGATGGTGCAGTCGCGCACGTCGGGCACCGCGCGCAGGATCTGCTCCTCCGACATGGCGGTGTAGAGCCAGTTTCCGCCGCCGAGGTCGACGGAGTCGACGGCCCGGTCGACGTGGTAGTAGTAGCCCTCCGCGTCGCGGAACATCAGGTCGCCGGTGAGGTAGTAGCCGTTGAGCCGGTGCTTGTACGTGTTGGCGTGGTCGTTCCAGTAGCCGGGTGCGAGCGTCGGGGACTTGAGGCCGAAGTGGCCCACCTGCCCGACCGGCACCTCCTCGCCGGTCGTGGTGTCCAGCAGCGCCACGTCGGCGAAGACGTGCGGCACGCCGACGCACCGGCCGTAGCGCTCGGTGTCGGGGCTGTGGGTGATGTGGAACGCGGAGTGCCCCATCTCGGTCGAGCCGAGCCCGTCGACGAAGCTGGAGCCCTTGACCCGCTGGACGACCGGGCGGCCGTCGGCGGAGCGGGTGACGGTGTTGTGGCTGCCGACGTTCACGAGGTTGCGGATGTGCGGCTCGTGCGCGCAGTCGCCGGTGTTGAACCACAGCGACACCGAGTCCATCTCGTGCTGGGTCAGGTCGAAGCGGGCGAGCTCCGACCAGGTGACCGCGAAGCCGAAGACGCCGGTCGGCTTCCACCGCTCGATCGCGTCCAGCACCGCGCCGCCGTCGCTCTGCTGCGACAGGAACAGCAGGTCGGACCGGTTGCTCAGGGCGTGGTTGATGGTCATGATGCCGGCCGCGTGCGGGGCCGGCAGGGCACTGAGGATCCGCTCGGTGCCCTGGGCCCTGGGGCCGCTCAGCCGGATCTTGCGGGTGGCGTGGAACAGGCTGGCGTGCGAGTGCACGACGGCGGTCGGCATGCGGGTGGTGCCGGAGGAATGGGTGATGGCGATCGGGTCGTCGGCGTGGTGCTTGAACGGCGCGGGTGCCTGCGCCGGGTCGCCGGTGCCGGTGTCGGCGGCGTCGATGACGGGGATGCCGACGTCGTGGCCGGCGAGCCGCTCGAGGTGGGCCGCGTCGGTGACGAGCGCGGTCGCGCGCAGTTTGGCGATGTACTGCACGGCGATGTCACCGGCGATGTTCGGGTTCATCAGCGCGGGGATCGCGCCGAGCCAGACCAGGCCCATCCAGTTGAGGAAGCAGTCGGCGCTGCTGGTCACGTAGACGGCGACGGGGTCGCGCCGGGTGATGCCGTTGGCCTGGAACCAGGCGGCCCTGGCCGCGGCGCGGTCACGCAGCTCGCCGAGGGTGAGGCCCTGCCAGGCGGGGAAGCCGTCGACGTCGACGTCGAACGCGATGCCCGGCCCGTCCAGCGCCGCGCCGTGCTCGATGAGCTTGTGCAGCACGTTGCCGGCACCGACGTCGGGGTCGGCGGCGAGCGCCGCCCGGATGCTCGTGGACGCCATGGGTCTACTCCTCGGTCTGCGTGGGGAACGAAAGCTTCGCCACCTGCTCGACGGCGGTGCGGATCTGCGCGCGGGTCGGCTGCAGCGCCAGGTCCAGCTCCCGGGCGAACGGCAGCACCGCGCCGTCGGGGCGGGTGATCCGTTTCGGTGGCGCGATCAGGCGCATCTGCTCCGCGGCGGTCGCCAGGATCTCCCCGCCGATGCCGCAGGAACGGTTGGAGTCGTCGACGACGACGAGCCGGCCGGTGCGCTCCAGCGACGCGGCGAGCCCGGCCCAGTCGAACGGGTGCAGCGTCCGCGGGTCGAACACCTCCACCGACACGGTCCCGGCGAGCTCCTCGGCGACGGCGAGCGCGTCGTGCACGAGGTGGCCGACCGCGACGACCGTCACGTCGTCGCCGGGGCGGTGGACGCGGCCGACGCCGAGCGGCACCGGCGCGAGCGTGGCGAAGTCGACGTCGTCGCGGACCCCGATCGCGCCCGCGGGGGCGAACACGATGACGGGGTCGTCGTCGCGGATCGCGGTCAGCAGCAGGCCGTAGGCGTCGGCGGGGGTCGCGGGCACGACCGTCTTCACGCCGACGTGGGCGAAGAGGCTGTACGGGTGGTCGGAGTGCTGCCCGGCCCAGCCGCCGCGGGAGCCGGAGCTCGGCAGCAGGTAGGTGACCGGGACGTTGATCTGCCCGCCGGTCATCAGCGAGAACTTGTGGGCCTGGTTGGCGATCTGCTCGAACGCGAGGAACAGCAGCGCCGGGATCTGGAACTCGATCACGGGCCGCTGGCCGGCCATCGCGGCGCCGGTCGCGAAGCTGGTGAACCCCTGCTCCGAGATCGGCATGTCGACGACCCGTTCGGGGCCGAACTTCTTCAGCAGTCCTGTGGTGACGTTGCTGACCGCGACGCCGACGTCCTCGCCGAACACGACCACGCTCGGGTCGGCGGCCATCTCGGTCGTCAGCGCCCGGTTCAGTGCCTTCAGGTACGACAGGTTCGGCATCAGGAGACCCCCGCCCTGGCCCGCAGGCCGTCCGCGTACAGGTGGTCGAGCGCGCCGGCCGGGTCCGGCAGCGGGCTGTCGACGGCGAACCGGACGGCCTCGTCGAGCAGCGCCTCGATCTCAGCGTCGATCCGGTCCCGGTCCGCGACCGGGATGCGGGAGCCCTGCAGCGCCACCGGGTCGCGCTGGACACCGACCGCGACCTCGTCGTCGGTGCGGTACCGCGGCCGCGCCGCGTGCTCCCAGGTGTGGTGGGCGTCGAAGCGGTAGGCGACGCACTCGATGAACGACGGGCCGCCGCCGGCGCGGGCCCGCTCGACCGCTTCCGTGGCCGCGGCGAGCACCGCCTCCGGGTCGCTGCCGTCCACTGTGGACGCCGGGATGCCGAAGGCCTCGGCCCGGCCGGTGATCGAGCCGGCCACCGCCTGCTCGACCCGGGTGGTGGTGGCGAAGCCGTTGTTCTCGCAGACGAGCACCACCGGCACCTTCCACAGCGACGCGAGGTTCATCGTCTCCAGCACCACGCCCTGGCTGACCGCGCCGTCGCCGAAGTAGGTGACGGCGACGAGGTCCTTGCCGGCCCGCCGCGCCGCCCACGCCGCACCTGTCGCGATCGGCACCGCGGCGCCGACGATCGCGTTGGCGCCGAGGATGCCGAGGCTGAAGTCCGCGGCGTGCATGGAGCCGCCCCGGCCGGCGTTGAGGCCGGTCGCCCGGCCCGCCAGCTCGGCCAGGGTCCGGGCCGGGTCGGCGCCTTTGGCGAGGACGTGCCCGTGCCCGCGGTGCGTGCTGGTGATGACGTCGCCGGGCCGCAGCGCGGCGCAGGTGCCGGCCGCGATCGCCTCCTGCCCGATGTACGGGTGGATCCCCCCGACGATCGTGCCGTCCCGGACGAGCTCGATCGCGCGTTCCTCGAACCGGCGGATGAGGCGGACCGTCCGGTACAGCCCGGCGGCGTCAGTCACGTGGTACTCCTTCAGCGAAACGGTGGACTAGGCCGCGAGGACCTTCTCGTCGATCTTGGCGAGGATGCCGCTCCAGAGCTTGGCGCGGGCGACGAGGGCGAGGTTGATCGTCTCCACGCACTCGTTCCACTTGTTCTCGTCGTCGCCGCAGAGGTCGGTGACCATCTGCATGGCCATCGGCGTGTGGAACTCGCCGTCGACCTCGATGTGCCGCTCCAGGTAGTCGACGAAGGTGCCGAGCTGCCCGCCCTGCTCGTTGACCTTCACGACCTGCTGGAACATGTCGGGGATCAGGTCCTCGCGGCCGAACGCGAACGCCGCCGCCTGGCAGTGGATCGGCGCGGTGTCGATGAGGTGCCAGGTGAGCCCGACGAACTCCGCCGAGGCCTCGGGCACGCCCGCGGCCGCCATCGCCGCCGGCACCGGGGTCTTGTCCCGCAGCAGCGAGATGAAGGTGTCGATGACGGTCGTGTCGGCGCCGGCCTCCTGCATGCCGAGCAGGTACAGCTCGAAGTGGCTGATGAAGCCGCCGCGCAGCTCGTCGCTCTCCTCGACCAGGACGATGTCGTTGATGAGCCGCCGGCTGCCGGTCGGCCCGGTCGGGATCCACGGCACCTCGACGCAGGTGAGGTTGCGCTGCAGCGACTTCAGCAGCGACATGAAGTCCCACACGGCGAAGACGTGGTGCTCCAGGAACGTCTGGATCGCCGGCAGGCTGTCCAGGCGGGCGTAGATGGGGTGGGTGACGACCTCGGTCCGGGCGTCGGCGATCAGCGCCTCGAGCCGGTCGATGCCGGGGTGCCGCTGACCCCAGTCGTATCGGGACATGTGAGCCTCCTGAAGGTGTGTTAGGCCGTACGCCACAGCACGGGGCAGTACTCGGGGTCGGAGTAGTCGGGACGGCCGTCCTCGGTCCGTCGCACCAGCACGTCGTGGTTGTAGGCCACGAGATCCCCCGTGCTGAGCTGGAACGGGCGGTACGCGTTGGCGCCGTCCTGCAGGTGGAACGAGATCGCCCGCCGCGGCCGGTCGCTGCGGTTGGCGCCGCTGCCGTGGTACGTGCGGCAGTGGTGGAAGCTCATGTGTCCCTTGGGGATGATCATCGGGACCTTGGTGACCTTCGCGTTGTTGTACGCGGCGTTGTCCGAGAGCATCACTTCAAGGTCGTCGTTGTCGCGCTCGGCGAAGTGCCGGGTGGTGGTGTCGTCGGTGCCGATCTCCTCCCAGCGGTGGGAGCCGTCGATCATCGTGATGGTCCCCATCTCCTCGTCGCAGTCGTGGAAGGGGATGAACGCGGTGAGCATGTTGTCCGACGTGCACGAGGCCCAGTAGTGCCGGTCGAAGTGCCACGGCACGACATTGCTGGGCTCGCCCGCGATCGGCGGCTTGTAGATCAGCGTCGACTGGAAGACCCGGATCTCGTCGGCCTTCGCCAGCCGCGCCGCGACCGCGCCGAGCAGCGGTTTGCGCAGGATCCGCGCGATCGGGTCGCTCTCGTAGTGCACGTAGTCGTTGTGCCGTTGCACGTCGCCCTTGGACGGCTCCCAGTAGGCGAGGCGCGGCGGCCGGACCGGTAACGAACGGGACCGCTCACCGGCGTAGAACCGCTCACTCGCCGCGAGCAGCTCGTCGACCTCGTCGTCGGTGAAGATCTTCTTGGACAGGTACCAGCCGTGCTGGGCGTAGTGCTCGACGTCGTCGTCCGACGGCAGCAGCGCCAGCTCGTCGTCGGACAGCGCGAATGTCCGCGTGGGCGAGATGGTCAAGGTCTATGTCCTTTCAGGAGTAGGACAGGAGTAGGACTGGGGAGGGGTCAGCTGCGCAGGCCGTCTGTGGTGTCGCGCACCGCGGCGAGCTCGCGCTCCTTGGCCGCGTACAGCGCGGGGATGTTGCTGGTGCCGAACGTCCGCGCGCCGTGCCGGTCGATGAGCTCGAGGAAGTACGTGCGGCGGATGTGCGTCGACTTGGCGAAGATCTGGTACATCTGCCCCCAGTGGTCCCGGTCGACGAGGATGCCGAGCGGCCGCAGCTGGTCCACGGGCACGTCGACGGCGCCGAGCCGCGACTCGAGCACGTCGTAGTAGCTCGCCGGCGTCTGCGCGAACTCGACGCCCTTGGCGCTGTACGCGCGCACCGCGTGCACGATGTCGTGGGTGCTGTAGGCGATGTGCTGCACGCCGGCGCCCTCGTGCCACGACAGGAAGTCGTCGATCTGGCCGGCGCGGCGGCTCAGGTCCGGCTGGATCAGCGTGAACGTGACGCCGCCCGACGGGCTCTGCACCACCTTCGACTGCATGCCCTGCTCGCCGACCTCGATGTACTCCTGGAAGATCATGGAGAAGCCGAAGACGCGCTCGTAGTACTGGACCGTCGCGTCGAGCTCGCCGGCCTGCAGGCAGATCGCGGCGTGGTCGATGGTGTGCAGCAGGTCCGCGTCCGTCGGTGCCGTCGGCGCGCCGGTCATGTCGATCGCCCCGGGCAGGAACGCGCCGTCCCCGGGGGCGCGCTGCACGAGCCGGTGCGTCACGTCGCCGAAGCCGGACACCTCCGCGGTCACGACCGTCGAACCGCCGTGCTCGAGCCGCTGCGGGGCCTGGATCGGGGTGGCGCCGGCGGCCACCGCCTCGGCGAACGCCGTCTCCACGTCGGCGCAGCCGAACGCGATCACCGCGACGCCGTCGCCGTGGCGGGCCACGTAGCGGCTCGCCCGGTGACCGCCGCTGAGGCCGGAGGTGAGCAGGATCCGGATGTCGCGCTGCCCCAGCAGCACGCTGCGCTGACCCATGAGGCCGGTCTCGGGGCCGCCGTGGCCGTAGACGTGGAAGCCGTACGTGGCGCACAGCTGGTGCGCCGCCTGGCGGGCGTCGCCGACGAACATCTCGATGTGGTCGGTGTCGAGGATCTGCATGGCCTGCTTCCCTTTCGGGTTCTGATCGGTCGTTCCCAGGGGTCTGTGACGCGCGGGCGTCACGCCGTGCGTGTCCAGGCGGATTCCGGCCGGCCGAAGACGAGGCTCACGTTGTGGCCACCGAAGCCGAAGGAGTTGGACAGGACGTGGGTCACCTGCGCGGGTCGGGGTTCGCGGAGGTGGTCCAGGTCGCAGGCGGGATCCGGCTCGTCCAGGTTGTGCGTCGGCGGGAGCAGCCCGCGGAGCAGGGCGTGGACCGACACCGCGGCCTCCACCACCCCGGAGGCGCCGAGCATGTGGCCGGTCACGCCCTTCGTCGAGCTGACCGGCGGGGCATCGGCACCGAAGACCGCGCGGATCGCGGTCGACTCGGCCACGTCGCCGAGCTTGGTGCTGGTGCCGTGCGCGTTGACGTAGCCGACGTCCCCGGGGGTGATCCCGGCGTCGGCGACGGCCCGGCTCATGCAGGCGGCGGCGGCCGACCCGTCGGGGCGCGGGGTGGTGGGGTGGTGCGCGTCGTTGGTGGCGCCCCAGCCGACGATGTCGGCGTACCGGCGGGCCCGGCGCGCCTCGGCGTGTTCGGCGCGTTCGACGACGAAGACCCCGGCGCCCTCGCCGAGGACGAGCCCGTTGCGCCGCCGGTCGAACGGGCGGCTCGCGGCGGTCGGGTCGTCCCAGCCGCGGGCGAGCGCCCGGGCGTTGCCGAACGTGTCGGCGAGGGTCGGGAAGAGCGGCGCCTCGCTGCAGCCGGCGACGACGACGTCGGCCTCGCCGGCGCGCAGCAGCCGCACCGCCTCGCCGATCGACTGGGCGCCGGCGGCGCACGCGGTGCCGATGGAGGAGCTGTACCCCTGGATGCCGTGGCGCATCGCGACCCGGGCCGCGCCCATGTTCGGCAGCATCCCGGGCAGCAGGTAGGGGCTGACGCCGAGGCGGCCCTTCTGCGAGCGCAGGACCGCCTGCGCGTCGAGGGTCGCCAGGCCGCCGGTGCCGGACAGGATGATGGCGATCCGGAACGGGTCGACGTCGCGCCCCACCTCGATGCCGGCGTCGGCGAGGGCCTGCTCGGCGGCGGCCATCGCCATGATGATGTACCGGTCGACGACCCGGGTCTCCGGCGCCGGCAGGACCGACGTGGGGTCGATCGGCGGCGAGAACGCGGCGACGTCGGCGGACCCTGCCAGGGGGTGGTCGGCCGGCGGCTTCACGAGCCCGGACCGGCCCTCGCACATCGCGTCGAAGACCTCGGCGCCCGTGCCACCGACGGGGGTGACGAGCCCGATCCCGGTCACCGCGACGGATCTGCTCATGCTGTACCCCTTTCGACCACGACGACCGCGGACGCGGTGTCGTGGCTGGTTCCGGTGATGGCCTCGGGCACGGTGGCCTGTTCGAGGAGGACGACGAGGACCTCGCCGGCGTCGCCGTCGGCGAGCAGCAGCCGGGCCACGTCCAGCCCGGCGTCGGTGCTGTCGACGCACACGACGGGGCCGGTCAGGCCCCACTTCGCGGCGACGTGCCCGGCGACGGCGTTGGGCACCGACTGGAAGAAGAACAGCGGCCCGATCCGGCCGCCGGCGTCGACCGCGGCCGCGACGTGCGCCGCGCTGGCCGCGTCGCCGGTCGACGTGACGAGCACGATCGCGGTCACCGCCGGTGGAGCGCTCTCCGGACGGCGCTGCAGGCAGCGCCCGGCGATGGCGGCGACCAGCGGGTTGAACGACGAGTGCACGAACCCGGCCAGCTTCGGCAGCTCCTCGTCGCCGGGCTCCGGCCAGCCGGCGGCGGCGGCGACGTCGAGCCCGGCGCGCGTGGCCAGGGCGGTCAGCGGCGGGATCTCCTCGACGAACAGCTCTGCCGCACCGAGACCCTGCTCGTGCTCCGTCGGATCCAGGATCAGTTCGCTCATGCCGATCCGACCACGAGTGCGGTGTTGGCGCCGCCGAACGCGGCGTTCAGCGACAGGGCGTAGGACGGGGTCGCCGCGGTGAACCCGTCGAGGACCAGGTTCAGCGGGCAGTGCTCGTCGGCGGCGAGGAACCCCGCGTTGACCGGCAGCCGGCCGGTGCGCAGCGCGTGCAGGGTGACGATCAGCTCCAGCACCCCGGACGCCTCGAGGGCCTGGCCGTGCAGCGACTTCGTCGAGGAGACCGGCACGGTCGCGGCGTGCTCGCCGAGCGCGGTGCGCAGCGCCGTGGACTCCGCGACGTCGCTCTGGGCGGTGCCCGAGCCGTGCGCGTTGACGTAACCGAGGTCGCCCGCGCCGATCCCGGCCCGGTGCAGGGCCGCGGTGATCGCACGGGCGAGCCCGTGGCCCTCCGGGTGCGGCTGGCACGGGTGGTACGCGTCGCCGGCCCGTCCCCAGCCGGCGAGGCGGGCGAGCGCCGGCACGCCACGCTCGCGGGCCGCCGCGGCGGACTCCACGACGACCGCGCCGGCACCGTCGCCGAGCAGCAGGCCCCGCCGCCCTTCGCTGAACGGGCGGACCTGTCCGTCAGTGGACAGTGCACGGCCCGCGTCGAAGAGGGAGAACTGATCAGCGTCCACGAGGTACCCACCGGCCACGACGATGCGGTCGAGCTCGCCGCGGGCGATCGCCGCCGCCGCGTCCGCGACCGCCGTGCTCGCCGCGACGCAGGCCGAGGTGTACGCCCGGATCCCCGCTCCCAGCGGCAGGTCCCCGGCCAGCCCGGTGCCGCCGGCGAGCGCGGCGGTGAACGCGGTGCTGCTGTGCCGGCGGCGGTCCGCCTCGGCCACCCTGGCGAGGGCCGGATCGCCGTGCAGGGCGAGGAAGAGCGGTGCGCCCGCCCGCTCGGCCGTGCTGAGCTTGGCCTCGTCACAGGCCTCGTCGACGACGCGCACCAGCTCGTCGGTGAGGACGGGGGAGCCGGGCATGACCGCGGCCACCCCGACCCGCCGTCCCGTCACGTCGAAGCGCTCCACCGGCTGGAACGCCGGCGTGCCGGCGTCCAGGCCGTCGGCCAGGGCGGTCATGCCCCGGCCGAACGCGCTGAGCACGGCCGCGCCGGTCAGCACCACCTCACCCGGACCGCGCCGAACGGTCATGGTGGCGGTCATCGTGAACCCGTCTCGACCTTCAGTTCCTGGAGGACCTCGAGCGTCCCGCTCACCGTCGACATGCGGGCGAGGGCGTCGTCATCGAGGTCGAGCGGCCCGCCGTAGTGCTGTTCGAGCTGGTGGACGAGCCAGGCGAGCTCCAGGGAGTCGATCCCCTCGGCGACGTCCGCGGGCGACCGGTCGCCGTACGTGGCGAGCATCGCCACGACGTCGTCGCGGGTTGGTGCAGCGGCCACGCTCAGCTGCCCGCCGTGGCAGCGGCGGACCGGCGCTCGGCGACGGCGGCGATGAACTCGCCCACGGTCATCCCGGCCAGCTTCTCCGCCTCGTCGTCGTCGAAGCGCACGCCGAAGCGGTCCTCGACGCGGACGGCGAGCTCGGCGAGCGACAGCGACTCGAGGTCGGCGCCGGCCGGGCCGAGCGCGGTGTCGTCGTCGATGTCCTCGACGCTGTAGTTCATCTCGGTCAACGAGTCCAGCAGGAACTGGCGAATCTCCTGGTCGGTCGTCTCGCTCATCGTGCGTGGTTCCCTTCCTTGACAGGTGCCGGCGCGACCGGGTCGGTCGCGCCATCGGTCACGTCTGTTCCCACCCGCTGCGCCGGGATGGCGCCCGCGGTCGAGCCCGGAGCGGCTGCGGCCGCCGGGGCCGAGGCGGCCAGCAGCGCGGCGCGGTCCCGGACGAGCTTGCCGGTGGCGGTCCGGGGCAGCTGCTCCACGACCTTCAGCACGCGCGGGCGCTTGAAGCCGGCGAGGCGTTCGGCGAGCCGGTCCTGGACCTGCGCCGCGGTGGCGCCGTCGCGCAGCATCACGTACGCCTCGATCGCCTTGTCGTAGGTCACGACGGCGCTGGCGACGCCGGGCAGCGCGGCAAGCGTGTGCTCGACCTCGGTCAGGTCGACCTTGAGGCCGCCGACGGAGACCTGGGAGTCGCGCCGGCCGTGGATGCGCAGCCTGCCGGTGGCCTCGTCGACGCTGCCTGCGTCCTTGGTGTGCAGCCAGCCGTCGGCCCAGCGGGCGGGGTCGACGAGGCCCAGGTACGGCGACGCGGGCAGCGACACGAGCAGCTCGCCGGCCTCTTCACGGACGGTGAGACCGGGTGCGGGGGTGAGGGAAGGGCGGTGCTCGCCGAACAGGTCGGTGGCGATGACCCCGACCTCGGTCATGCCGTACATGTTGCCGAGCCGGATGTCGTAGCGGTCGACGAAGCCGGCGTAGACCTCGGCGCGGACCAGCTCCCCGCCGGTGGTCATGCCGGTCAGCTGGGGGAGCGGGGGCGGTGTCTGCACCGAGGAGAGCAGCTCGATGTGGAAGGGGACGCCGAGCAGGGTGGTCGGCTCGGGCCCGGCGGCGACGGCGGACAGGATGCCGTCGGCGGTCATCCGCGCCGGCACCACGAGCTGAACGCCGGCGTGCAGGCCGTAGAGCAGGCCGCCGACCAGACCGAGCACGTGCACCATGGACGCGAG
The DNA here is from genome assembly GCF_042898305.1 of Dactylosporangium sp. NPDC000521. Classification (NCBI taxonomy): domain Bacteria; kingdom Bacillati; phylum Actinomycetota; class Actinomycetes; order Micromonosporales; family Micromonosporaceae; genus Dactylosporangium; species Dactylosporangium sp. NPDC000521. The sequence goes on along the minus strand of NZ_JBIAYW010000016.1, from coordinate 128,147 downwards.
CGAGACGATCCGCTCGCCGCCCTGCGGCACTCCCGCGCCGATCTTCACATAGCGTTCGATCTCCTCGACGAGGTTCGCCGCGGTGCGGGCGATGACCTTCGACGGGCCGGTCGAGCCGGAGCTGAGCTGGATGAGCGCGTGCGTGGTGTCGGCGGGCCGCCCCGGGTAGGTGGCGACGCGCTCCTCGATCTCGACGAAGCCGCGCAGCGGCCCGCCGGTGACGTGCTTGGCGGAGACGACGACCTGCGGTGCCAGCCGCTGCAGGGCGTTGTCCGTCTCGTACGGGGTGAGCCGGTGGTCCAGCAGCGCGGCCCGGGCGCCGAGGCGCCAGGCGGCGAGGAGGTTCGTGACGAACGCGAGCGACGGGGCGAGGGCCAGCGCGACGGACCCGCCGCGGCCGAGGCCGGCGGCGGCGAGCACGGACTGCTTGGCGGCGACCAGCGCGCGCAGGTCCGCGCGGGTGACGGGGGTGTCGAAGACCAGCGCGACCTGGTCGGCGGGGCCGGCCAGCAGCACCTCGTCGACCCACGACGGGTCGAGCGGGACAGGCTGGGTTTCGAGCACGGCGTCGGTCACCGGCGAACCCCTTTCTCCGCGCGCGGCCGCTCCGCCGACCGATCGGCCCACGTTGGCCGGCGATCAGCGTGTGCAGCCCCCGATTGAACACACTGGCGAGAGCCGGGAGCGGGCCTGCGGTCACCGGCACGAATCACGCCCGGACACAATGCGCAGGAAATAGTCACCCCGACTAGCCATAGACCTTACGCAATCAAAGCCGTTTTACAAGAGTGCACAACCCGACTGTGCCGCTGTTTGTCCGTTCTGCCACGCCTACGTCCGCTAAGAATCGTTTGCTTCGATACGTTCTCCATTCGGGCAGGTCAGGGACATGCTTTGCGGATCTCCCAGGTCAATCCGGGTTCGGGGGACATCCCGCAACTGCCAAAAAGGGCATTACGCGCAACTGGCGGCGCACCGGATACAACCGGTATCTACCCTGAGAACACTCTCCTCCCGCCCATTGCAGTGCGCTACGGTGCGTAAACGCCACGATTGACACGCGTCCACGTCGGGTCGGGCCGATATACCGATTCCCCATGTATGTCGGCATGATGAGGCTCCTCCTGCGCGATCTCCGACAGCCCAGGCCACGCCCCGTCCCGGACCATGTAACGTGCATTGACAAGCGTCGGCGCGCCGCCCATACAATGGCCGGGCTCCGTGCGTCCCTATCCAGGAACGCCCCATAGCTGGTGATCCCATTCGGAGATTTGCGACTGTGAAAGCAAATGCCAGTTCCGCATACCCGTCCGCACCGGCCGGGCCCGGGCTGAACGCCGCTGTCGAGCGGTATTACGACACCACCCTGGACCTGTACGAGGACCTGTGGGGCCAGCACGTGCACCACGGCTTCTGGGACATCGGCGAGCGCCCCGGCAACGACGACGACCGGCACGCCGCGACCGACCGGCTGGTGCGGGAGCTGGTCGACTTCGCCGGCATCCCGGCCGGCGCCCACGTCCTGGACGTCGGCTGCGGCATCGGCGGGCCGGCGATGCACCTGGCCGGGCCGCTGGGCTGCTCCGTCGAGGGGGTCACCCTCAGCGCCGCGCAGGCCGCCCGGGCCAACGAGAAGGCCGCGGAGCTGGGCCTCGGCGAGCGCACGAGGTTCCGCCAGTGCGACTTCATGGCCAACGACTACCCGGACGCGTCGTTCGACGTGGTCTGGGCCGTCGAGAGTCTCATGCACATCGCCGACCGGGAAGCGTTCTTCGCCGAGGTCCTGCGGGTGCTGAAGCCCGGCGGCATCGTCGCGATCGCCACCTGGTCGGTCCGCGACGGCGAGCTCACCGCCGAGGAGGCCCGGGTCGTCGACCAGATCCTGCGCCACCAGGTCATGCCGAGCTTCTCGTCGCTGGAGGAGCACGAGCGGCTGGCCGCCGCCGCCGGGTTCACCGGCATCGCGATCGCAGACTGGAGCGCCAACGTCGCCAACTCCTGGGAGCCCGGGTTCGCCCAGGTCAAGGAGCTCGACAACGGCCGGTCGATGATGCGTGACCTGGCCCGCGACCGGGGCGTCGACGTGCTCGGCTTCTTCTACGCCGGCCCGCTGATGCTCAAGGGCTTCGAGACCGGCGCGGTGACCTACGGCGCCGTGCGCGCCACGAAGCCGGCGGCAGGGGACTGATCGTCGTGGCCGCGGCGCCGCATCAGGAGATCGTGGAGCTGCTGCGCCAGGTCACCGGCGAGGACGAGGCCTGGGCGGCCGGCATCACGCCGTCCACCCGCGTCGACACCGACCTGTTCGTCGACAGCCTGGAGATCGTCGAGCTGGGTGTGCGGATGCGGGAGGCGTACGGCGTGGACCTCCCCTCGTACCTCGGCGGCCTCGACCTGCAGCAGCTGATCGACCTCACCGTCGCGGACCTCGCGGAGCTGACCGCCGCATGAGCCGCTTCCTGTTCCTGTCGCTGCCGTTGACCGGTCACGTGAACCCGATGGTCGCGGTGGCGAAGGTGCTGCTCAGCCGCGGTCACGAGGTGCTGTGGGCGGGGTCGGAGTCGTTCCTGCGGCCCCTCGCCGGGCCCGACGCGGTGATCCACCCGATCCCGCTGCGCGCCCACCGCGGCCAGGCCGAACGCGGCCTCGACGCGACCCGCTCGCGGTGGGAGGGCTACATCCTGCCGCACACCAAGTACACCCGCAAAGGCGTCGAGGCGGCCGTCGAGGCGTTCCGGCCGGACCTGCTGGTCGTGGACCAGCACGCCATCGCCGGGCCGATCGTCGCGCACCGCTACGGCCTGCCGTGGGCCACCGTCGCGTCCAGCGCGATGGAGCTGACCAGGCCGTTCGCCCGCGGGCTGCCCCGCGTGGAGGAGTGGATCCAGCAGCAGATGCGCACCGCGTGGACCGTCGCGGGCCACGACGGCGACCCGCCGTGGGACCTGCGGTTCTCCCCGCACCTGCTGATCAGCTTCCTCGGCGAGGACCTCCTCGACGACCCGTCGCAGCTGCCGCCGAACACCGTCACCGTCGGCCCGTCCATCGCGGAGCGCGCGCCCGACCCGGACTTCCCGTTCGACTGGCTCGACCCGGACCGTCAGCACGTGCTGGTCACCATGGGGACCCTCAACATGGACCAGGCCGCGCACTTCTACCCGCGCATCCTGGCCGCGATCGAGCCGCTCGGCGAGCGGCTCCAGGCGGTCGTCGTCGCGCCGCAGGGCACCATCACCGGCGAGCCGGATCACGTGCTGGTGCGCCGCCCGGTGCCGGTGCTGGACCTGCTGCCGCACCTGCACGCGGTGGTCAGCCACGGCGGCGCCAACACCGTCAACGAGTCCCTGGTGCACGGCGTGCCGCTGCTCGTCGCCCCGATCAAGGGCGACCAGGCGCTCATGGCCTCGGCGGTGGCGCGGGCCGGCGCCGGGCTGCGGGTCTCCATCGACCACGCCCGGCCCGAAGCGCTGCGCGCCGCGCTGCTCGACCTGCTCGACGACCCCAGGTACGCCGAGGCGGCGCGGGTGACGGGCAAGCGACTGCTCGCGGGCGGTGGCGCCGAGGCCGCCGCGACGGCACTGACCCACCTCCTCTCCTCAAGCACGACGTCTGAAAGCGAGCAAGCGCGTGAAACTCCTGCGTGACACCTGGTTGATCTTCCAGCGGCACATGTTGCTGATGCTCCGGTCGCCGTTGTGGGTCGTCCTCGGCGTGGCCCAGCCGGCGGTCTACCTGATCCTGTTCGCGCCGCTGCTCAAGCCGGCGCTCTCGTCCGTCGGCGCCAACTCGATGAGCGACGCGTACAAGATCTACGTGCCCGGCATGCTGATCGCGCTGGCCCTGGCCGGCGGCCTGTACGTCGGCTTCGGCCTGCTCGGCGACCTCGCCAACGGCGTCATCGAGCGGTCCCGGGTGACCACGGTCAGCCGGGTCGCGCTGCTGCTGGGCCGGTCGCTGCGCGACGTCGTCACCGTCATCGTCCAGTCGATCATCATCACGATCCTGTCGCTGCCGTTCGGCGTCTTCGTCAACATCGGCAGCCTGCTGCTCGGCTACGCGATCCTCGCCCTGTGCGCGCTGTCGTCGGCGTCGATCTCCTACGGCATCGCGATCCGCGTCGCCAACCCCAGCGTCCTGGGCCAGGTCGTCAACAACATCGCCCAGCCGCTGATGCTGCTGTCCGGCACCCTGCTGCCCCTCGCGCTCGCGCCGCTGTGGCTGCGCACGGTCGCCGACTTCAACCCGTTCAACTGGGCCGCCAAGGGCCTGCGGGCGCTGTTCATCGGGCACACCAGCGACCCGGCCATCTGGCAGAGCATCGCCATCACCGCCGGCCTCATGGTGGTCGCCGTGATCTGGTCGGCCCGCACATTCTCGCGCTCGGTCCGGTAAGGGAGCACTCTCATGATCAAGATCAAAGGGTTGAAGAAGGTCTACAAGTCGGGCCGCGGCAAGAAGGCGACCAGCGTCGAGGCGGTCAAGGGCATCGACCTGGACGTCGCGCAGGGCGAGATCTTCGGCTTCCTCGGCCCCAACGGCGCCGGCAAGACCACCACCCTGCGGATGCTCGCGACCCTGATCTCCCCCGACGACGGCGAGGCGACGATCGCCGGGGCGAACCTGCGTGCCGAGCCCGAGGCGGTGCGGCGCGTCATCGGCTTCGTGGCCCAGGGCGGCGGCACCACCGACGACGTCAGCGGCCGCGAGGAGATCGTGCTCCAGGCGCGCATGTACGGCATCGGCAAGGCCGAGGCGGAGAAGCGCGCGGAGGCGGCCCTGGCCGCGTTCGAGCTCACCGAGTTCGCCGACCGCAAGTGCAAGACCTACTCCGGTGGCCAGCGCCGCCGCGTCGACATCGCGATGGGCATCATCCACCAGCCGCAGGTGCTGTTCCTGGACGAGCCCACCTCGGGCCTCGACCCGCAGAGCCGCGCGCACATGTGGGACGAGATCCGCCGGCTGCGGGCCGAGGGCATGACGGTCTTCATCACGACCCACTACCTCGACGAGGCCGACGCGCTGTGCGACCGCATCGCGATCATCGACCACGGGGAGATCGTCGCGGAGGGTACCCCGGCGGACCTGAAGCGCGAGATCTCCGGCGACGTCGTGACCGTGGTCGTCGGTGACGAGGCCGAACGGGCCGGTGAGCTGCTCGGCGAGCAGCCGTTCGCCAACGGTGTCGAGGTCCGTGAGGACAACGAGCTGCGGCTCAACGTCGAGTCCGGCGACTCGGCGATCCCGCAGATCATGCGGACCCTGGAGGGCGCCGGCATCAAGCTGGAGACGATCGAGCTGCACCGCCCGACCCTGGACGACGTCTTCCTCACCAAGACCGGGCGTTCGCTTCGGGACTGATGCCGCTGCTGTACGTGAAGGGGGCGCGACCTGTGCAGGTCGCGCCCCCTTGTCGTGTGCTCAGAACCGTTCGCCGCCGAGCGTCTGCGCGAAGCACTCCTGCATCGTGGTCATCACAGTGGTCAGCGAGTCGCGGTCGAAGCCGGACCGGTTCACCCGGAACATCAGGTTGAGCGAGGTCAGGCCGCGCACGATGAGGTAGAAGCCGGGTCCGGTGGTGCGGCCGTGGTCGAAGAAGTCGATCTTCGGCGCGACGGGGTGGTCCTCGGACGGGAAGCCGGGCGGTGCGAGCATCGGGTTGTAGTAGAACCCGCGGTCCGCCGGCGGGTCGAGCTTGGCGTGCTCGTCGCGGATCTGCCAGATCGCGTCCGGTGAGCAGACGCCGTTCTTCAGCGCGTTGAACGCCTTCCAGTGCACCTTCGGCAGGATCTCCTCGAACGGCTCGGCCGCGTCGAGGTCCAGCAGCAGCGGCGCCCACTGGTTCAGGCTGGTCACGACCCGGGCGTGCTGCTCGTCGAAGCGGTTGGCCGACATCGGGAAGAGCAGCACCTCCTGCTCGCCGGTCGCGGCCTGGATGCCGCGGTAGTACGCGGCGAGGATCAGGCTGGCGAGGGTGACCTCGAACTTCGCCATCGCCTCGTGCGCCTGCGGCATCGGGATCCCGGTCTGCAGCACCGCGCCGACGGGGTCGAGCTCGCCGGTCTCGTGCCGCCGGGGCGCCGCGGCGAGGGTGCGCCGCCAGTACCGCTCGGCGTTGCGCAGCCGGCCGCTGCCCTCGCCGGTCTGGTTGAGGGCGAGCTCGAGGGGGCCGGGCGCCGGCGGCAGCCCGGTGCCGCCGAGGATGGTCTCGAAGTCCTCGCGCAGCACGACCGAGGCGACCCCGTCGGCGGCCATGTGGTTGACCACGATCAGCACCTGCCGCGGCGCGTCCCCCTCCAGGAGGATCCACGCCCGCCAGGGCAGCTCGGTGAGCGCGTCGATGGCGCGGCGGATCTCCGCGGCGTCCTTCGCCTCGCGCTCGGCGACGTCGGCGGTGCCCTGCCTGACCTGCGCGAGGACCTCCTCGGCGGTGTGCGCGGCGATCCGCTGCCGGGGGAAGCCCTCGGGGTCGATGACGTAGGTGGTGCGCATCGAGGCGTGGCGCATGGCGACGGCGCCGAGCGCGGCCCAGACCTGCTCCTGCGTCCAGTCGCCCTCGGGCAGGTCCCAGACGAAGGACAGGTTGGCCTCCCACAGCCGGTCGGGCGGGAACCGCTCGATGTCGCGCCAGACGGACAGCTGCCCGACGGTGGCCGGATACGTCTCGTCGCCGGACACGATGTGCCTCCAGATGGTGCTCGTTGCGGTGGTCGATCGCTTCCGTGGGGGAGCCCGCCCGGGCCGGGGGACGACGCCCATGCCCGTCGGGTGCCGTCCCGTCCTGACCGGCGCGGGCTCCCTTTCCTCATTCGGTGCCGTGGTGCCGTGGTGCTGTGTGGTGCTCTGTCATCTGATGCGGAGGGCTGGATCAGCCACCCGACACGACGCGGCTGGAGACGACCCGGCCGGAGACGACCCGGCTGGACACGACGCGGCTGGACACGACGCGGCTGGAGACAACGCGCATGAAGTTCACCTCCTCATATCGTTTGGCACATCACAGTGCGATATGGAATGGCGGAGCACACCACATCCGTCGACTTCACGACGAATCCCGGAAGTGCCCCGCGGTCATTTTGAACGACCGAAGTCTATGACCGCCAGAAGCATCACCCCGCCTGTGGATCGTGTCAACCGCTCACGTTACCGCTTCGGCAATTTTCAATGCCTTTCGCATCTCCCGGGCGCTTCCGCGAAAATCGGACATAACGATCGTTAAAATTCGGACCTTCGTGCATTGATTGGATGAGATCAATGTTCACCTCTTTCGTCAGGTAGAAGACAGCCGATAGGCTTCGGAGCAGTGCTTGCAGGGTGGGCCTGGGCGATCGTCCGGGCCCGAACAGGTCGGGATCCTGACAACGTGCAGGTGGTCCCATTCGAGCACTCTCCATTGACCTGGCGAGGGAGGTGCGAAATGAAGGCTGCTCAGCTGCGTGGCAACAGTGCCCAGCTCCGGAACGCACGACTCTAATCCTGTCGGGGCGGCCGGTCGGCACGGCGCAGGCGTCGCCGGCCGGCCGCCCTGCAGTCAGGGGCCGATGCGGCCTACGCGCACACCGACGATCGCGAGGCGGGAGATCATGGCGGAGACTGCAACGGCGCAGCGGATTCCCGTGCACTTCGAGGGTGCGGGAAAGGGTGTCGAGGAATTGACCTGGGGTCAATGGGCGGCATGGCGATCCATGGAGCTCGGCGGTGGCCGGGTCGACTGGGCCGGCGGCACGATGCCGTTGCTCGACGGTCAGACGATCGAACAGATCGTCATGGAACTCGCGTTCCTCATGAGCCGGCATCAATCCCTGCGCACCCGGTTCCGCATCGGCGAGGACGGCCTGCCCCGGCAGGTGCTGGCGGACTCCGGCGAGCTGCTCATCGAGATCGTCGACGCCGGGCAGGACGACCCGGCCGACGTCGCCGAGGCCCTCGACGCCGCGTACCGCGACGCGCCGTTCGACAACGCCGAGGACTGGCCGGTGCGCGTCGGGGTCGTGTGCCGCGACGGGACCCCGGCGTGGTTCGTCGCGCTGTACTCCCACATGGCCATCGACGCCTACGGCATCGAGGCGATCATCAACGACCTGCCGAACCTGGACCGGGCCACCGGCGAGCACCTCGCCCCCGTCGCCGGCGTCCAGCCCGCCGACCTGGCCCGCCAGCAGCGGGCGGGCGCGGCCCGGCGGCAGCACACCGCGTCGCTGCGGCACTGGGAGAAGCAGCTGCGCGAGATCGCGGCCCAGCGCTTCCCGGCCGTCGAGGACCCGCCGTCGCCGCGGTACTGGGAGGCCAGCTACTCCTCGCCCGCCACCTACCTCGCGCTCGGGCGGATCGCCGAGCGGACCAGGGCGCACAGCAGCACGATCCTGCTCGCCGCGTACATCCTCATGCTGGCGCGGGTCTCCGGCGACCCGACCACCGTGGTGCGGATGCTGGTGAGCAACCGCTTCCGGCCCGGCTTCAAGGAGTCCGTCGCCGGGCTGGCGCAGAGCGCCCTGTGTGTCGTGGACACCGCGGATGTAAGTTTCGACGAGCTCGTCGCCCGCGTCTGGAAGGCGCAGCTGACCGCCGGCATGCACGCCTACTACGACCCCCGCGACCTGTGGAGCATGATCGACCGGGTGGGCCGGGAGCGCGGCGAGGCCCTCGACCTGCAGTCCTACTTCAACGACCGGCGCCGGACCATGGCCGTCGCCGAGGTCCTGCCGCAGGCGAGCCCGCAAGACATCAACGAGGCGTTGTCCAGAAGCCGACTGCGATGGGGATCGAACAACGACGATCCCGCAGCAACGGTGTTCTTCCTGATCAATCCCGTGCCCGATACGGTCGACATCGGGCTGCGCGTTGACACCCGGCGGGTGGCACCCGACGATCTGGTGGCGATCCTGCGGGGGATCGAGGAACTGGTGGTCGCCGCCGCGCTCCAGGATCAGCCACAAGACGAGCCACAAGTCGAGTCACAGGACGGGCCACACGACGAGCCGCAGGCCCAGCTTCAGCACGAGCCTCAGCACGAGCTTCACAACGAGCCTCCGGACCAGTCTCAGGAGTAGCCGATGCACGTCGCCACGTCGCGGATCGCCGTCGCCTTCCACGGCGCCGGCGCCGGCACCGGGCCACTGACCTGGGGCCAGCAGGAGATCTGGCGGACGATGCGGCGCACCGGCCGGACGATGAACATCGGCGGCACCGTCGCCCTCGCCCCGGGCACCACGCTGGAGGAGCTCGCCGCCACCCTGGGCCGCCTCGCCGGCCGCCACGAGGCGCTGCGCACCCGCTTCCAGCTCGCCGGCGACGTGCCACGGCAGACCGTCTGCGCATCGGGCACGGTCGACCTGGAGGTCGTCGCGTCCTCGGAGGAGGGCGCCGCGGCGACGGCCGAGGCGTTGCGCAGCCGGTACGAGTTCACGCCCTTCGACCTGGAGCGCGAGTTCCCCGTCCGGTGGGGCGTGGTGACGACCGGCGGCGCGCCCAGCCATCTCGTCGTGCAGTACTCCCACCTCGCCGTCGACGGGTTCGGCATCGACGCCCTGGTCCGCGACCTGCCGAACCTGGACGAGCCCGTCACCGGGGTGCGCGCGCTCGAGCTGGCGCACCGCCAGGCGCTGCCCGCCGAGCGCCGGCACAGCGCGAAGTCCCTGCGGCACTGGGAGGCGTCGCTGCGGGACCTGCCGGCGCAGCGCTTCGGATGGTCCGACGACCCGCGCACGCCACGCTTCTGGGAGCTGGTCTGCCACTCACCGGCGCTGCACCTGGCTCTGCAGGTCGTCGCCTGCCGTACCGGCGTCGAAACGGGGCACGTCCTGCTCGCCGCCTACGGCGTCGCCCTGTCCCGGGTCACCGGCCGCACGCCGAGCGTCGCGCAGGTGCTCGTCAGCAACCGCTTCCGCCCCGGTTTCGCCGACGCCGTCTGCCACCTCACCCAGCCCGGCATCTGCGTCATCGAACCCGGCGGTGACCTGGACTCGGTGGCGCTGCGGGTGTGGCGGTCCGCGACGAGCGCCTACCTGCACGGCTACTTCGACCCCGCCGAGCACCGGGCGATGCTCGACCGGCTCGCCACCGCCCGCGGCGAGACGGTCGACATCTCGTGCTTCGTCAACGACCGCCGCGGCCCGGCCGGCGCGGTGCCGGCGGTCGCCCCGACGGCCGAGCGGATCCGGGCCGCGCTGCCGCGCACCACGCTGCGCTGGGACCGCCGGCTGCCGACGTACGACGGCACCCTCTACCTGCAGGTCGACGCCGAGCAGGACGCGATCGGCCTCGCGATCTGGGCCGACACGCACCGGCTCTCCCCGGCGCAGGTCGAGGCCTGCGCCCGCGGCATCGAGGCCGCCGCCGTCGGCGCGGCGCTCAACCCGCCGCCCGTTACGGCAGCTTGACCGACTGCGGCGTGGAGAACACGTCCTCGGGGTCGTAGCGCAGCTTCACCTGCTGCAGGCGCGGGTAGTTCGCACCGTAGTAGGCGCCCGCCCAGTCGGTCAGGTCCCGGCTGGCGTAGTTCTGGTACACCTCGCCGGTCAGGTGCGGCGACAGCTCCTCGACGAACCCGTCGATCCACGCCACGCTGCGGTCGGTGTCCTCGTCGAGCTGCCAGTGCGAGATGACGGAGATGTAGTGCAGCGGGGCCCGGTGCACGAACGCGGTCGCGTCCGGCGCGACCCGGCCGATCGCGCCGCCGCCGAGCAGGTCGAAGCGGACCATCGAGTAGCCCGACGGCACCCGCCGGAAGTTGTCGAGGATCGTCGCGAACGCGGGCTCGTCGAACCCGCCGGCGGTGAAGTAGCCGCCGGACCACTTCGACTGCAGCCCGTACACGATCTCCTCGCCCATGCCCTGCATGAGGTCGAAGTAGGAGGTCTCGCCGATGGAGCTGAACAGCGGCTCGCCGAGCGCCTCGATCGGCCGCAGCGCCTCCGCCGCCTCCGCGGGCGGGCCGACGTACATCCCGTACATGACCACGACCTGCTCACCGTCCGGGTACGGCTCGGTGGTCAGCAGCAGGCAGAGCGCCAGCCGGTCGTCGGCGCGGTCCTCGTACAGGTCGCGGTAGGCGCGGAACACCTCCTCGGCCCGCTCGAGCGGCCAGGCGACGACCCCGCCGACGACCGTCTTCGGCAGCGGGTTCAGCCGGTACGTCAGCGACGTCACCACGCCGAAGCCCGCGCCGCCGGCGCCCCGCAGGGCCCAGAACAGGTCCGGGTGCTCGTCCTCGGTGACCCGCAGGACCGTCCCGGACGCGTCGACGACCTCCGCGGCGACGATGTGGTCGCAGCCCAGCCCGTACGTGCGGCCGAGCGGGCCGTAGCCGCCGCCGAGGCTGTAGCCGGCGTTGCTGACGGTCGGGCACTCACCGCCGGGCCCGGCGAGCCCGTACTCGAGGCCGTCGTCGCCGGTGAACGAGTGCTCGACGTAGGTGACCTTGTCGATGTCGCGCCAGCCGGCGCCGGGGCCGACCGTGACCGTGCGCGCGTCCGCGTCGAGACTGATCGACCGCAGGCCGCCGACGTCGACGACGACACCGCCCTCGACCAGCGACAGCCCGGTCGCGTGGTGCCCGCCGCCGCGGACCGCCAGGGGCAGCCCCTGCTCCCGGGCGAACGCGATCGCGGCGGCGACGTCGCCGGCGTCCGCGCACTGCGCGATCAGCGCCGGCCGGGTCCGCACGCGGGTGTTGAACAGGACCCGCGCGGCCTCGTAGCCGGGGTCGTAAGGGGTCACCAAGGTGCCGTGGAAGGTGTCGCGAAGTCGCGCAAGATCGAGCCGCACCCGCAGATCTTGTCATCGACCCGATTCGTCGGCAAGCAGGCGCAGGACCGCCACCTCGCCGCGTGCCTGGTCGCTCGCCGCGGCCCTGGGGATCGTGACGCCGTCGCCGTACAGGTCCACGACCCGCGGATCCACATAGGACGCCCGGGCGACGGCGGGCGTGTTGCCGAGGAAATCCGACACCTCCCGCATCACCCTGGGCACGGCCCGCTTGGTGACCTTCGGCTCCCGTGCGAGCAGGCGGGCCGCGAGGACCGTGCCGTGCCACGTCCGGAAGTCCTTCGCCGAGATCTCGGTCCCGGCGATGTCGCGCAGGTAGTCGTTGATGTCGCCGCTGCGCACGTCGACCCACCGCCGCCCGTCGCGGAAGACCAGCAGCTCGTCGCCCCCGGGCTCGCGCTCGAGGAGCTTCTTGACGACGGCCCGCACGTCCGCGTCGGCGACGTCGACGGACCGTTCGATGCCGCCCTTCGCCGGGTAGTGGAACCGGACCGCTCCGCGGGGCAGCGCGACGTGCTCGCGCAGCAGCGTCGCCAGCCCGAACGTGCCCTCCTCGCCGGCCGCGTACTGCTCCCCGCCGATCCGGAAGCGGCCGACGTCCAGCAGCCGCACCGCGGCGGCGAGCACCTTCTCCCGGCCGAGCCCCCGCGCGCTCAGGTCGCCGGCGACCCGGTCGCGGATCGCGGGCAGGCGCGCGCCGACCTCGAGGACGTGGTCGAACTTCGCCGCGTCGCGCTTGACGCGCCACACGTCGTGGTAGCGGTACTGGCGGCGGCCCGCCGCGTCGGTGCCGACCGCCTGGATGTGGCCGCGGGGGTCGTCGCTGACCCAGACGTCCTTCCAGGCCGGCGGGACCGCGAGAGCCTTGATCCTGGCCAGCTCCGCCCGGTCGGTCACGGCCGCGCCGTCGGAGCGGTGGTACGTGAAGCCGCGGCCCCGGCCCCTCCTCCGGTAGCCGCCCTTGCCGGGTGTGGTGCGCCGCAGCCGCATGCTCACCCTGTACCCACATTCACGAAAGCCAGCCGCGGACCTTCCGGCGGGTGGCGCGGCGGCGGGCGCGGGGGAGCTGGTCGAGGGCGATCCGGCCGTGCTCGGCCTGGCGGGCGTGCAGCAGCCCGTACGTGAACGCGTTCTCCCCCTGACCGAAGGCGTGCAGGCCGTACTCGCGGAGCAGGTCGGCGGTCACGTTGGCGTCCTGGTGGGCGCCGAGCAGGTCCTGCAGGTCGGTGAGCCGGTCCGCCAGCTTCGCCGCGGGCTTGCCGGCGACGGGGGTGGCGAGCTCGGCGGCGTACCGGGCGCGCTTGTACGCCTTCCGCGCCGCGTGCAGCCGTTCGTCGCGGGCGCGCCCCGGTGTGGTCGTGGTGCTGCCCTCGGCCCAGGCGGTGGTCTCGGGCGTGTTCACGGCGGCGGTCAGGCGGCGGTCGGCGCGGCGGACCGCCCGGCGCGCCAGGTGCCGCAGCTCCCGCTTGGTGACCCTGCCGGGGCCACCGACCGCCGCGACCAGCGCGTCCAGGTCGTTGAGGAGGGTGATGTACCGCTGGCTGTCCAGCCCGGCGATCAGCCGCCGGCGTGCCTGCCCGGTCCGGGCCGCGAGCAGCTGGGCGATCCGCGCCGCCACCGGCCCGAGCACCAGCTCCGGCGGCTCGGCGGCGAGCAGGTCGGCGAGGCGCTGCGCCATGACGTCGCCGTCACGGACCTCGCCGAGCAGCCCGGTCAGCCACTTGACCTCGTCGTGCAGCCGGTCCAGGTCGCCCTCGGACGCGTTCATCAGCGGCGCGAACGTGCGCAGCGTCGAGCGCAGCCGCCGCGTCGCGACCCGCATCTTGTGCACCGCCTCGGCGTCACCGGCGCGGACCTCCGGGTCGAGGGCGACGACGGCGTCGCGCTGGGCGCGCACGTAGTCGACGACCGCCCGCCGGCCGGCGCTCTTCGTGCGGGACTCGGCGGCGGGTGCCGGGTGGTCGGGGCCGAGCGCGCGGGACAGCTTCGACGGCGACGCCGACGGGCGGGCGCCGGCCGCGCGCAGCGCCTCGTCGATGCGGGCGAGGTCCTCGGGTGAACCGTCGACCAGCTCGACCTCCAGCTCCCGCCAGCGCTGCACGACCCCGGCACCGATCAGCGACTCGGTGTCGACGGTGTCGTCGGCGACGAGCGCGATCGTGGTGCCGTCCGCGGACCGCAGTCCCTGCTCGACGCGGTGGGTGCGGATACGCGCGACCGGGCGCAGCGGCTCGCCCCTGGTCAGCGCCCGGATCTGCGTCGTGACCTCGGCCGGAGGCGTGCGCTGCTTGGCGGTGGCGGGCGCCTGCAGCTCGCTGCGCTCCCCGCCGGACGGACGCTTGAGGTGCCAGCCGGCGTCGTTACCACCGCTGCGGCGGCGCAGCGTCACCTTGCTGGAAGTGAGGCGCAGCCCCGCGGTGTCGTAGTAGGTCGCGTCCAGACGTTGGTCATCGGGAGCTGTAACCGTGGCCACATCAGCGATTCCGATCATCGAGGGCATCGCGAAGTCATCGGGCAGCTCGTACTTCCGTTCCACCTCAAGCTTTTCGGCCATGTTTACAGCCTATCGACAGAACTCCGTATGACGAAAACCTAAACAGGAAGCCAAGAAAAGATGGCGCAGGCCCTGTCGGTCCGGAGGTTTGGCCGCTACGGTGTTGGCAGCGCAAGGTTTTCGGGCCACTCCGGTCCGCGGACGCGCCTCCCACGGAGAGGAGTGCACCCATGGCGAAGAAGTCGAAGAAGGACAAGAAGAAGGACAAGAAGGGCAAGAAGAAGTAACTCGCCCGCTCTGTGTCGCCCCCGCGCCGTCACCCGGTGCGGGGGCGACAGTGCGTTGAGGGCCGGTCACCCCTGGTATGAGCCTACCCAGCCTGAGGTGTTTCGCTGCGAATCCGCGCAATCGGCGGGACGTAACCTGGGTCAGGTGAATTGGCTGGTGCGCGCCGTGTCGTCGTCCGTGATCGGGCAGCGGGTTCGATTCGCCGGACGGATGCTGCGCGACTGGCGGCTCACCGTCGCGTGGGGCAAGTCGCTGCTGCGCAGCGGCGTCACCTCCGTCGTCGTCCTCGCCGTCACGTTCTGGCTGCTGCCCGGCGTCACCGCGACCGGCGGCCCCGCGGCACTGGTCGAGCTCACGGTGCTGCTCGCGCTCATCGGCACCCTCATGCGGCTCGTGCTCTTCGGCGTCGCCGTCGTCGTCGGCGGGCTCGGCGTCCTGCTCGTCGGGGTGCTGCTGCAGACCGCGGTGATGTTCACCGCGCTGCAGGTCGCCGAGGGCGTCTCCGTCGGCAGCGTCATCGACGCGTGGATCGCCAGCTGGACCGCCGCCGTCCTCACCGCCCTGGTGAACTGGCTCGCCGACGCCAGCAGCGACGACGTGTTCCTCGGCCAGACGCTGCGCCAGATGGTCCGGCGCAACCAGGACAACCCCGCCACCGCGCCCGGGGTGCTGTTCGTGCAGCTCGACGGCCTGTCCGCGCCCCTGCTGTCGTGGGCCGTCAAGGCCGGCAACCTGCCCAACCTCGGCAAGTGGCTGCGCACCGGCACGCACACCCTCGTCCCCTGGCACACCGGCATGCCCGCGACGACCCCGGCGAGCCAGGCCGGCATCCTGCACGGCAGCGAGTCCGAGGTGCCGGCGTTCCGCTGGTACGAGAAGGCCACCGGACGGCTCGTCGTCACCAACCGCCCGAGGGACGCCGCGGACGTCGAGGCCCGCATCTCGACCGGCCGCGGCCTGCTCGCCGACGGCGGCGCCAGCATCAGCAACGTCTTCTCCGGCGACGCCCCGACCAGCCTGCTCACCTTCAGCAACGCCGGCCTCCCGGGCCGCACGGCCCGCGGCTACCTGGCGTTCGTGGCCAGCCCGTACGGCTTCGCCCGCGCGATCGTCCTGTCCGTCGGCGAGATGCTCAAGGAGATCCAGCAGGCCCGTCGGCAGCGCTTCCGCAACGTCTACCCCCGCGTGCCACGCATGGGCGCCTACGTGGCGCTCAGGGCCGTCACGAACGTCCTGCTCCGCGACCTCAACGTCTCGCTCATCGCCGAGCAGATGACCCGCGGCGCCCCCGCCATCTTCGTCGACTTCGTCGACTACGACGAGGTCGCCCACCACGCCGGCCCGCTGCGCCCCGAAGCGATGCAGACCCTGGAAGGCCTCGACCGGGTCCTGGGCACCCTGCACCGCCTCGCCCAGGTCGCCGGCCGCCGCTACGAGATCGTCGTCCTCTCCGACCACGGCCACAGCCAGGGCGCGACCTTCTCCCAGCGGTATGGCCAGACCCTGGAGCAGGTCGTCGCCTCCATCGCCGGCCAGGTGGCGGCGTCCACCCCGGGCCCGAACGACGACGAGGCCGCCCGCGCGCACAACCTGCTGCTGGCCGTCGCGGGCAAGCCCGACCGCACGACCCCTACGCCCCCGCCCGCGCCGGTCGTCACCGTCGCCTCCGGCAACCTGGCCATGCTCTACCTCACCGAACACCCCGGCCGCGCCACCGTCGAGGACATCGGCGTGGCCCGCCCCGCCCTCATCCAGGGCCTCGCGGCGCATCCCGGCATCGGCCTCGTCGTCGGCCTCTCAGCGGTCGACGGCCCGGTCGCCTTCGGCCCGGCCGGCCGCCACCGCCTCCACGACGGCCACGTCGAGGGCACCGACCCGCTCCTGCCGTACGGCCCTCACGCCGCCCGCGACCTCCTCACCCACCAGTCCATGACCAACGTCGGCGACCTGGTCCTGGTCAGCCGCGTCGACCAGGGCACCGACGAGGTCGCCGCCTTCGAGGAGCTGGTCGGCTCCCACGGCGGCATCGGCGGCTGGCAGACGGAGGCCGTCCTCGTCCACCCGGCCGGCTGGTCCAGCCCGCCCCACCCCCTGGCGGGCCCCGCCGCGGTCCACCGCCAGCTGGTCCAGTGGCTCACCGACCTCGGCCTGCGCGAATCTTCCACTGCCGCCACCGACGCCGGCCCCGGAGGCGAATCCCCTGACGACGTCGATCTCGGCGTCGATCTCGGCTCAGCGCGCTGACGGCGAGCCGCGGCGGGCGGAGGGCGATTCGTAAGCGGGGGACCGGCGGTGGTGCCGGGCCGCTTGCTGCACCTTACCCCACCGAAAGAAATCGATCTTCCGCTTCTCGCTCTCCGTAGCCTACCGCCTCCCCTCAGATGTCGAGCTGCCCCTGAGGGCGGTCGCGGCGGTGGCGGAGCCAGCCGGCCAGTTGGGTGGCGCCGAGGGCGATGACGAGGGCGGCCACCACGCCCTGCCAGGGTTGCGGGAAGACGCTGCGGCCGAGGAGGCCGATCGCGGCGTAGGTGGCGGACCACAGCGCGCAGGCGGCCACGTTCGCCGTCGCGAAGCGGCGCCAGGAGAGGCCGACGATGGCGGCGGTGAGCAGGACCGGGATGCGGCCGCCGGGGATCAGGCGGGAGACGAGGAGCGCGCTCACCGGGCGCTCGTCGAGCCGCCGCTTGACGGTCTCGGCGAGGTGCAGCGGCTGGCGCAGGATGCGCAGCCGGCGGGTCAGCGCCTCGCCGCCCGCGCGGCAGATGGCATAGGTGCCGGCGTCGCCGCAGTAGGCGCCGGCGGCGCCCGCGCAGACCACGAGCAGCAGCGCCAGGGGGCTGCGGTGCGCGGCGACGACCGCGGTCGCGCTGACGGCGGCGCCGGTCGGCAGGATCGGGACCGTGGAGCCGGCGGCGACGACCACGAGAAGGCCGGCGAGCGCCGCGAGCAGGCCCCCGAAGGTGGTCACGCGGCCACCGTGAGGGACTCGCCGGGGGCCAGGACGCGCACCTCGGTCTTCGGGGCGGCGGCGGCGGTCAAGGCGGCGAACTCGTCGCCGGGGCGGTGGAAGCGGTCGGGGCGGACACGGCCGCAGCCGACGGGCCAGAGGGTGCCCCAGTGGATCGGGACGGCCTGCGCCGGGTTGATGAGGCGCATCGCCTCGGCGGCGCCCGCCGGGTCGAGGTGGCCGGCGCCGAGGGTCCAGCCCCAGCCCCACACCGGCACCATCGCCAGGTCCAGCGGGCCGAAGGACTTCATCTCGTCGAACAGGCCGGTGTCGCCGCCGAACCACGCGGTGCGGGTGCCTTCGAAGACGTAGCCGAGCGCGGCCGCCCGGACGCGCGATGAAGGGTTGCGGCGGCCGTCATGCAGCGCCGGTACGGCGCGGACCCGCAACGACCCCACGTCGACGGACTCGCCGGCGGCGATCTCGGCGACGTCCCGGGACGTGCCGAGGCGGGAGCGCAGGAAGGCGCCGCCGCCGCGCGGCACCACGATGCGCGTGGACGACGGCAGTGTGCGCAGCGACGGCAGGTCGCAGTGGTCGCCGTGCAGGTGGGAGATGACGACCGCGTCCGGCGCCGGGTCGAGGACGGGCCGGGGGCCGCGCCGGCGCTGCAGGTGTGCCAGCCGGTTGCGCAGCACCGGGTCGGTCAGGATCGTGGTGCCGCGGTCGGCCACCGCCACCGTGGCATGCCCCCACCAGGTGATGTTCATGGTGCCAATCTTGCCCGACGGGGTGTCACGCTCCGCTCCTTGTAGGCCACAGCACGACATGTTTAGATCAATCAACTTTTCTGTGGAGGGACCCGAAGACGATGTCAACCGATGCAGCTGCCTTAGCCTGGGACTGGGAAGACCCGCAGGGGATCGAGGCGGTGGTCGACTCGTTCACCGCCGATCTCGGCAAGTGCGAGAAGCTGGAGCTGCTGCTCAAAACGGACCTCATCACCCGGGAGCAGCTGGAGCAGCTGGGCATCACCGGCATCGAGTTCGCCGCGTTCAAGACCGACCACCCGCAGGCGCTCGGCACCGACCTGGTGTCGGTCAGCAGTCCGGAGCTCACCTCCGAGCGGGGGAACATCTACCGGGTCGACGGCTCGGCGTACTTCGCGGAGCTGGACATCTCCCAGCCGCTGCCGATCGTCGACGACGCCGTGGACTGGGTGTACGCGGAGCACCTCATCGAGCACGTGTCGATGAAGGTCGGCATCGCGTGGCTGAAGGAGGTCAAGCGGGTGCTCAAGCCGGGCGGGTTCGTCCGGATCACCACGCCCGACCTGAAGATCTACGCGCAGAGCTACGTCAACGGCGACGGCTTCTTCGGCAAGCACCGCCGCCGGGTCGACCGGGCACTGACCGGGGTCGCGCCGAAGATGCCGCCGCGTGGCGCGTTCATGTTCAACCAGCTGTTCTACGTGTACGGCCACCGCTGGATCTACGACCTCGAGGAGCTCCAGTACGTGCTGACCACGGCCGGCTTCGACCCGGAGGGCATCGCGGTGCGCTCCTACCGCGAAGGCGCCCGCCAGGACGTCGCCGACCTCGACCAGGTCCTGCGCAACGACGAGAGCATCTACGTCGAGGCGACCGCCTGACCCAAGGCCGCCTGACCCGAACCCGCCTGGTCTGAAGCTGCCTGGTCTGAAGCTGCCTGCCCCAGGGCGACGGCGAAGCGCTCCATCGCGAGCAGCAGGCGATGCAGGTCTGAGATCGCCAGGTGGTGCGTGTCGACCTCGACGGTGAGCTGCATGGTGTCCACGACGTCGTCGACGTTCACCATCAGCTGCTCGTTGAAGAACGGCAGCGGCCGCTCCGACACCAGTGCCGTGAGCGGCAGCGCCGCCTCGATGTCCGCCGCGGTCGGCACCTCGGACGGGGCACCTTGCGCCTCGAGGATGCCGACCCGCCGGTCGTTGTAGAACACCGCGAGGTCGACGCCGCCGAGCCGGTCGAAGAGGGCCAGCCGCGCCGCCGGGTCGTAGTAGGCGTGCTTCGATGCGTTCAGGAAGGCGCGGCGGGCCCGGTCGACCGCCTCACCCGCCGGGACCCCGCTGACGTCCAGGACGGCGAGCCCGTTCTGCGCGAGCGGGCTGATGACGTCGGCGAGGCCGGGCCGGAAGCGGTTGCTGACGATGACCTGCGTGGCGAACGGTGCCGCCTGCCCCGTCACCTCGTTGCAGGCCACGGCGTACGCGGCGAGCAGCACCGAACCGGTGTCGGTGCCGAGCAGCGCGGCGGCCCGCTGTGAGGCCAGCAGCAGTGCGGTCGAACGCCACACGACCTGCCGCCACCGGGGCTCACCACGGTCCACGGCGGCGGGCAGGCGCCGCGGCGGCAGCGGGCGCAGGGCCGCCTCCCAGTAGCGCATCGCGGCGTCCGTCGTCCGGGACGACGAGCGCTGCGCCGCGACGAGGTCGAGGGGGCGCATCGCCGTGTACGGCGACTCCCGCGAGAACAGTGAACGGATCATCGTCCCGAGCGCGCTGCCGTCGGCGACGAGGTGGCTGACCTGCACGACCACGTGCGTGACGGTGCCGTCCCGGCGCACCACGGCCTCCCGGATCGGCCACTCGTGCTCGTAGTCGAAGTTGCGCGCCTTCCACTCCGCGAACAGGGCGCCGGCGATCTCGGCGGGGTCCTCGTCCGGTCCGGCGTCGTGCACCTCCAGCACCGCCGTGCCCTCCGCCACGATCTCCTGCTGGACCAGGTGGCAGGCGTCGACCGAGGTGGCGTGCCAGGGCTCGGTGAAGACCAGCCGGGAGCGCAGCGCCGCGTAGCGGCCCATGAGGAACCGCAGCTCGCAAGCGATGTCCTCGACGCCGCGGCCGTCGGTGACCGGCACTGCCCCGCCCATGCTCATGGAGGTGCCGACCTCCACGATCGCCCGCCACACCTGCTGCTGACCCCAGGCGAGCCCGCCGACGCCGGCACCGTCACCCTGGAAGGAGACCTGGATGTAGGAAACCACGACCGCCTCCAATCAAGATTGACGGAGATCATATCGATGGTTGGCGGCCGGCGAGCGCGGGAGCGGACATTGCGGCCACCTCGTGCGGTGGGAGTGGCCGCGCGTACAGGTAACCCTGACCGAACCGGTAGCCGAGGTGCCGCAGGCGACCTGGCTGAGGGACCTCGGCACGGCCGCGCCGCAGTCGGTGAGGCGGTCATGAGCCGCCAGAACCGGCGGCCCGCCGCGGGGAGCCCCGGCGCCCGGGCGGCGGCGCGGGCGACGAGCGCGGCCAGGCCGAGCGCCACGGGGACCGTCAGCAACGCAAGCGTCTCGGGCACCGGCACCCCGGACGCGAACAGCGCCGTCCACAGCACCTCGGCGAGCAGGCAGGCGGCGACCGCCGCGACGATGACACCGGTGTCTTCTGCTCGATCATTCCGGTGGCTTCTGCTCGATCATTCCGGTGGCACATCGGCAGCGCCCGCGCGGAGCTGAGCGGACCCGGCCGGTAGGATGCCCTGACATGTACCGGCCCGTGCCCGCGCAGGTTGACCTGCCCGCCCTCGACCACGACGTGCTGCGGTTCTGGCAGCGTGACGGCATTTTCGCCCGCAGCCTCGAGCAGTCCCGCGGCCGTCCCGAATGGGTGTTCTACGAGGGGCCGCCGACCGCCAACGGGATGCCCGGCGCCCACCACATCGAGGCGCGGGTCTTCAAGGACGTCTTCCCGCGGTACCGGACGATGAAGGGCTACCACGTCGAGCGCAAGGCCGGCTGGGACTGCCACGGCCTGCCGGTCGAGCTGGCGGTGGAGAAGGAGCTCGGCTTCACCGGCAAGCACGACATCGAGGACTACGGCATCGCCGCGTTCAACGCGAAGTGCCGCGAGTCGGTGACCCGGCACACCGACGCGTTCGCCGAGCTGACCCACCGCATGGGCTACTGGGTCGACATGGACGACGCGTACCGCACCATGGACCCGCCGTACATCGAGTCGGTCTGGTGGTCGCTCAAGCAGATCTTCGACAAGGGGCTGCTCGTCGAGGACTTCCGGGTCGCGCCGTGGTGCCCGCGCGACCAGACCGCGCTGTCGGACCACGAGCTCGCCCAGGGGTACGAGACCGACGTCGACCCGTCGGTGTTCGTGCGGTTCCCGCTCACCTCCGGCCCCCTCGCGGGCCGCGTGTCGCTGCTGGTGTGGACGACGACGCCGTGGACCCTCGTGTCCAACACCGCGGTCGCGGTCAACCCGGACGTCACGTACGTCGTCGCGACCGACGGCACCGAGCAGGTCCTGCTCGCCGAGCCTCTCGTCGCGGCCGTCCTGGGGGAGTACGGCCCCGACGCCTGGACGCTCACCGGCGAGTCGTACCTCGGCAAGGACCTCGAACGGTGGACCTACCGGCCGCCGTTCGACCTGGTCGAGGTGCCCGACGCGCACATCGTGATCCTCGCGTCCTACGTGACCACCGACAGCGGCACGGGCCTCGTGCACCAGTCGCCGGCGTTCGGCGCAGACGACCTCGCCTCCTGCCGCGCGTACGGCCTGCCGATGGTCAACCCGGTGCGCCGCGACGGCACGTTCGAGCCGCAGCTGGACCTGGTCGGCGGCATGTTCTTCCGCACCGCGAACGGTCCGCTCGTCGACGACCTCCGCGAGCGGGGGCTGCTGTTCCGGCACGTGCCGTACGAGCACAGCTATCCGCACTGCTGGCGCTGCCACACGGCGCTCATCTACTACGCGCAGCCCTCCTGGTACGTGCGGACCACCGCCGTCCGCGACGACCTGCTGCGGGAGAACGAGCGCACCAACTGGCAGCCGGCGAGCGTCAAGCACGGCCGCTACGGGGACTGGCTGGTCAACAACGTCGACTGGGCGCTGTCGCGGCAGCGGTACTGGGGGACGCCGCTGCCCATCTGGCGCTGCCCCGCCGACCACCTGACCTGCGTCGGCTCGCTGGCCTCATTGAGTGAGCTGGCGGGTCGTGACCTGGCGGACCTCGACCCGCACCGGCCGTTCATCGACGAGGTCACGTTCGCCTGCCACTGCGGCGAGACCGCGACCCGTGTCCCGGACGTCATCGACGCCTGGTACGACTCGGGGGCGATGCCGTTCGCGCAGTTCGGCTACCCGTACCGCAACGCCGACCTGTTCGAGAGGCGCTTCCCGGCGCAGTTCATCTCCGAGGCGATCGACCAGACCCGCGGCTGGTTCTACACGCTGATGGCCGTCAGCACGCTCGTCTTCGGGCGCTCCTCCTACGAGAACGTCGTCTGCCTCGGCCACATCCTCGCCGAGGATGGCCGGAAGATGTCCAAGCACCTCGGCAACATCCTGGAGCCGATCCCGCTGCTGGACCAGCACGGCGCCGACGCGGTGCGCTGGTTCATGGCCGCGGTCGGCTCGCCGTGGTCCGCGCGGCGGGTGGGGCACACGACGCTGCAGGAGGTCGTGCGCAAGACCCTGCTGACGTACTGGAACACCGTCGCGTTCCAGGCGCTGTACGGGCGCACCGCCGGCTGGACCCCGTCGCCGTCGGACCCGGCCCCCGCCGACCGGCCCGTCATGGACCGCTGGGTGCTGTCCGAGCTGCACACCCTGGTCGGCCGGGTCGACGCCGCGATGGACACCTTCGACACCCACGAGACCGGCAAGCTCCTCGCCGCGTTCGTCGACGACCTCTCCAACTGGTACGTGCGCCGCAGCCGCCGCCGGTTCTGGCGCGGCGACCCCGCGGCCCTCGCCACCCTGCACGAGGTCGTGTCGACGGTGACGCTGCTGCTCGCCCCGATCGTCCCGTTCATCACCGAGCGGGTCTGGCAGGACGTGGTGGTGCCCGTTTCCCCCGGCGCGCCGCCGTCGGTGCACCTCGCCGCGTACCCGTCGGTCGCCGCGGAGCTGATCGACCCCGCGCTGTCGGAGCGGATGGGGCTCGCCCGCCGGCTCGTCGAGCTGGGCCGCGCGGCCCGCGCCGACTCCGGCATCCGTGTCCGCCAGCCGCTGTCGCGGGCCCTCGCCTCCGCGGCCGGCTTCGACCAGCTGCCCGCCGACCTGCTCGCGGAGATCGCGGCGGAGCTCAACGTCGGCTCGATCGTGCCGGTCGACGCGGCCGGCTCGTCGCTCGTCGACGCCACCGCCAAGGCCAACTTCCGCGCCCTCGGCAAGCGCTTCGGCAAGGGCGTCCAGGACGTGGCGAAGGCGATCGCCGCCGCGGACGCCCTGGCGCTGCGGGATGCGCTGCGGTCCGCCGGCTCGGCGACCGTGGTCGTCGACGGCGCACCCGTCGAGCTGACGCCGGACGAGGTCTTCATCACCGAGACACCGCGCGAGGGCTGGACCGTCGCCGCCGACGCCGGCGCGACCCTCGCCCTGGACCTGCGGCTCACCCCGGAGCTGGAGCGGGCCGGCCTGGCCCGCGACGCCGTACGGCAGGTCCAGGAGGCCCGCAAGAGCAGCGGCCTGGAGGTCGTGGACCGCATCGAGCTGGCGTACACCACCACCCGCGACGACACCGCGCTCGCCCTCGCCGAGCACCGCGACCTCGTCACCGACGACGTCCTCGCCACGGCGTGCACCGAGGGCGAGCCGGCCTGGCCCGGTGCGGTGCCCTTCACCGACGACTCGCTCGGCCTCACCTTCTGGCTCCGCAAGGCCTGACCAGAGCCTGACCAGAGCCTGACCAGAGCCTGACCAGGGCCTGACCAGGGCGTGACCAGGGCCGACGGGGTGGTGCCTGCCGTGTGCGGGTGCCACCCCGTCGGTGTTCCGTAGGACACACGTCGGCGGGCCACACGGGGTGGTGCGACAGGAGCACAATCTGGATCGCACACGTCACGACGCGCGATGGGCGCGGAGCGGTCGACGGGGTTGGGAGCAGCCGGTGCGCGGTCAGTCGCTGGTCGGCAAGGTCGGCGTGGTGGTCACCGCGGTCCGCGGGGGAGACCGGCCCGGGGAGATCCGGGTCGTGGTCCAGGGCGTGCCGCACCACTATCTGGCCTACGCCGCCCAGCCGCTGCCGGCCGGCGCTCACGTGCTCGTCATCCACTTCCGCGGCGCGCGTCAGGTCGACGTCGAACCGTGGTCGTCGATGCCCGGTGACCACACCACCCCTGGCTGAGAGAGGCCACCATGTTCGGTTACCGTGTGCCCGCCCCCAACGAAGCGCTGCTGATCAGCGGCCGGAAGCAGCGGGGGGCCGATGCGCTGCCGTTCAAGATCGTCACCGGGCACGGCGCGTTCGTCGTCCCGATCTTCGCCAAGGCGTCCCGGCTGACCCTGGCCATGCAGGAGGCCGAGGTCGAGGAGGACTGTTACACCCAGCAGGGCCTCACCCTGCACGTCCAGGCCGTCATCGCCTTCAAGGTCGGCGACGACCACGAGTCGATCGCGGCCGCGGCCCGCCGCTTCCAGGGCGACCAGTCACAGATGCCCGTCCTGGTCGGCCGGATCTTCAGCGGGCACCTGCGCAGCATCATCGGCAGCATGACCGTCGAGGCGATCATCCGCGAGCAGCAGACCCTGGCCGACGCGATCGTCGACGCCAGCAAGACCGAGATGGCCCGCATCGGCCTGGACATCGACTCGCTGCAGATCAGCAGCATCCACGACAAGGGCGTCGGCTACATCAAGGCCCTCGCGGCCCCGCACCAGGCGCGGGTCAACCAGGAGGCCAACATCGCCCAGGCCGTCGCCGACCAGGCCAGCGCGATGGCGCAGCAGGAGAGCAGGCGCAACCAGGCCGAGTACGCCCGGCAGACCGCCATCGCCCAGGCCCGCTACCAGGCCGAGATCGATCAGGCCCAGCAGACCGCCGCGCAGGCCGGCCCGCTCGCCGCCGCCCAGGCCCAGCAGCACGTCCTCGTCGAGCAGGCCATCGTCGCCGAGAAGCGCGCCGAGCTGCGCCAGGCAGAGCTCGTCGCCGAGGTCATCCGGCCCGCGGAGGCCGAGGCCGAACGGATCCGCACCCTGGCCCGCGCCGACGCCGACGCCACGAAGCTGTCCGCGGAGGCCGCCGCCGCGCAGGGCCGCATCGCCCTCGACCAGATGATGATCGAGCAGCTGCCGGACCTGCTCCGCGCCGCCGCGGAGGGCCTGCGGGGCGCCAACCTCACCGTCCTCGACGGTGCCGAGGGTCTCAACAGCGTCGTCGCCTCCCTCGCCGCCCAGGGCACCGCCCTGCTGGAGGCCGTGCGCAAGGGCATGACCGCCACTCCCACCGAGCCTGCCTCCCCCTCGACCGCGCTCGCCCGCCGCGAAGCCGGCTGACCGCACAGCGACGCCCACCAACCCCGGTGGTGGGCGACCGCTTGCGCCGGGAGCTGTCCGCGGGTGGCCCGGCGCACCCGCGCACAGGTCGTGGGTCAGTGGCCGCCGGCCGTGGCCGCGGCGGGCATGGCCGGCCGGCCGGCCGAAGGCCCGGGAATGGCGGAGCGGCGGACGAGGAGGAGGACCAGCACGCCGGCGAGCAGCGCCAGGCCGCCCGCGACGAGCAGGGTCTGGTCGAGCGCGTCCGCCACGCCGGCGCGGGGGTCGCGGTGGGTGGCGAGCCGGTGGCTGAACACGGCGCCGAAGACCGCCACGCCGAGGGCGAACCCGAGCTGGCGGAACGTGTTCACCGCCCCGCCGGCCATGCCGCTGCGCTCAGGTGGGGCGGCGGAGAGGGCGGCCGAGGACAGGACCGGCAGCACGGCCGCGACGCCGACGCCCGCCACCACAAGGCCCGGGATGAGCGCCGTCGCCGGGCTCGACGCGGTGAGGCGCGCCTGCAGCAGGTCGCCGGCGGCGATGAGCAGCAGGCCGACGCCGACCGTCCAGCGCGGCGCGATCCGCTGCAGCAGCCGGCCGCCCAGCGCCGCCACCACGAACGACGCGACGCTCATCGGCAGCGCGCCGAGCAGCCCCGCGTCGATCGGGCCCTTGTGGAGGAACTCCTGCAGCCAGACGGTCACGAACGGCAGGTACGCGAACGCCGCCGCCTGCACCAGCACCGCCGCGACCATCAGCGTGCTGAACGAGGCGCTGCGGAACAGCCGCAGGTCCAGCATCGGCTGCTCGGTCGCGCGCTCGATCAGTACGAAGGCCGCCAACGCCGACGCGGAGATCCCGAACGCGGCCAGGGTCGACGGCGCGGTCCACCCCGCCTCTCCGCCGCGGATGAGCGCGAACGTCACCGCCGCGGCGCTGAGCGTGAACGCGACGGTGCCCGGCAGGTCGAACCGGGTGCCTGGGCGGCCCTTCGACTCGGTGACGCCACGGACGGTGAACCACACGGCGAGAAGGCTGACGGGCAGGTTGACCAGGAAGATCCAGCGCCAGCCGAAGTGCTCGGTGAGCAGCCCGCCGGCGATCGGCCCGGCCGCCGCGGCGGCGCCGTTGACCGCGCCCCAGACGCCGAAGGCGATGCCGCGGTCCTTGCCGCTGTACGTGACGCTGAGCAGCGCCACGGTGGTCGCGAACATCGCGGCCCCGCCGGCGCCCTGCAGGAACCGCGCGGCGACGAGCAGCCCGGCGCTGTTCGCGACCGCGCACAGCAGCGACGCGGCGGCGAAGACCACCGTGCCCGCCAGGTACACCCGGCGCCGGCCGTGCCGGTCCGCGAGGGCGCCCGCGCCGAGCAGCAGGGCCGCGAGGGCGAGCGCGTACCCGTCGAGGACCCACTGCAGCCCGTCGAGCGAGGCGTGCAGATCGCCGGCGACGGCCGGCAGCGCCACGGTCACGATCGTGACGTCGACGAGCAGCATGAACGTGCCGATGCACACGGCAAGCAGGGGAGACCATTTCCGCATGCCGACGACTCTGCGGTGGATTTGGCCACTGTACGAAGCCACGGCGGCGGATCCGACGGATTTCGACACCCACTAGGCTGCGGTGGTGGAAATCGACATGCTCGACCGGCAGATCGTGGACGCGTTGCGGGTCGACGGGCGGGCCGGCTTCAGCCGCATCGCCGAGGTGCTCGGCGTCTCCGACCAGACGGTCGCCCGCAGGTTCCGGCGGCTGCGCGCGGAGGCCGGGGTGCGGGTCGTCGGCCTGCCCAACGGTGTCCGCCTCGGCTACGACAAGTGGATGATCCGCGTGCAGAGCACCCCCGGCGGCGCGTCGGCGATCGCCGAGGCCCTCGCCCGCCGGCCCGACACGACGTGGGTGACGATCGCGTCCGGCGGCACCGAGGTGACCTGCATCGTGCAGAACCCCGGCACCGCCGACCGGGAGGCGCTGCTGCTGCAGAAGCTGCCGAGCACCCCGCGGATCGTTTCGGTCCGCGCGCACTGCCTGATCCACGACTTCGCCGGCGGGGCGGTCGACGCCGCCGGCCCCAACGCGCTCACCCCGTCGCAGGCCGCGGCCGTGCGGCCCCCGGCGCCTTCAGGCGAGGCCGTCCTGCTCGACACCGACCGGCCGCTCGTCGCCGCCCTCGCCCGCGACGGCCGCACCGGCCTGCCGGAGCTCGCCGCCGCCACCGGCTGGTCGGAGTCCACGGTGCGGCGCCGCCTCGACCACCTCCTGCGCACCGGCGCGCTGTTCTTCGACGTGGAGGTCGACCCGGCCCTGTTCGGGTTCAAGGCGAGGATCCTGCTCTGGATGGCCGTGGCACCCGCCCACCTTGAGGCCGCCGGCCGCGCCCTGGCCACCCACCCGGAGGTCGTCTTCGCCGCGGCCACCACCGGCGCCACCAACCTCGTCGCCACCGTCATCTGCCCCGACATGGCCGGCCTGTACGACTACCTCACCCGCCGCATCGGCCCGCTGCCCGGCATCGAGCGCGTCGAGACCGCCCCCGCCCTGCGCCACGTCAAGCAGGTCGGCGCCGTCGTCTAGGACTCCCGCGCCGTGAAGCGCTCCGCGTCCCTGGTGCCGTGGGAGTTCTTGGCGGTGTTGTACCCGCCGACCGCGTAGACGGTGTTCCGGCTCGTGGTGACCGCCATGCCCGCGCGCGGGACGGCGAGCTCGGGCAGCCGCTCCGCGACGCCGTCCTTGAGGCACCACCATTGGAAGACCTTGTCGCCGTCGTTGCCGCCGAGCACGCACAGCCCGAAGCCTTCGAGCATCACGGCGGAGGCGCCCTCCCGCGGCTGGGGCAGCTTCGGATGGTTGTCGGCGAGCTTGCGTTCGACGAGGACGTCGATGTCGCCGGTCGTTCCCGCGGTGCCGTTGCCGCCGATGAACCATGAGGTGCCGGCCCCGTCGCTCGCCCCGGCCAGCTTCTCCCGCGGCTGGCGCAGCGACGCTGCCGAGGTGTCCCAGCCGGCCTGGGTGGGTCGCATCTCGTAGATCGTGGCCGTGGGCTGCCCGCTGCTGTCCTTGCCGCCCGCGTAGACGATGCCCTTGCCGTCGAAGACCGCGACGCCCGCCTGCCGGGGCGCCGGCAGCGCGCCGGACGCCACCCACTCCCCGGTGAGGAGGTCGAGAGCGTAGACCTTCGGGGTCGCGCCGGCCGCCGTCCAGCCGCCGATGATGAACAGCTCGCCGGAGGGCGTCACCACCGCCGCCGTCTGGCTCACCGGCTCCCGCAGCCGCGGCCCCGCCTCCCACGTCTTGGTCGCGGTGTCGAACACCCAGACGGTGTCGAGCTGCGTGCGTGGGTTGTCGGCGGTGAAGCCACCGATGACGTACAGCTTCCCGTCGAGGAACGCCGCGGCGGCACCCTCGATGCCGACGGGACCATCGCCGGTCGCGGTCGGCACGTCCGGCAGGGTCTCCCACGAGCCGAGCGGATCCGGCCTGGTCAGCCACCATGCGGCGGCACCGGCGACGAGCAGGAGCACGGCGACGGCGGCCGCGACCAGTGCCAGGCGGCGCCGGCCGGGAGGCGCGGGAGCGGGCAGCGGTGACCCGGAGACGGTCGGCCCCGAGACGGTCGGCCCCGAGACGGTCGGCCCCGAGACGGGCGGCCCCGAGACCGGCGGATCCGAGACCGGCGGCCCCGAGACCGGGGCACCGGACATCGGGGCGGCCGAGACCGGCACGGCGGACACCGGCTGACCTGAGACGGGCACGCCCGAGACGGGGGCGACGGGGGCCGGAGAGACGTGGGCCGGGGTGCCGTACACGCCGGTGGTGGTGCCCGTCAGCTGCTGCGCCGGGTAGCCCTGGGTCTGGTATCCCGTCTGCTGGGGGACGGCGACGGAGGCGGTGCCCGTCGCGGGGGCCGCCGACAGCTCCGCGGGGTGGATGACGGCGCCCTCGGCGACCGGGAGCTCCGGCTGCTCGAGGACGGTCGGCACGACGCCGAGCGAGCGGTGCAGCATCCGCGCGACGAGCGGCACCCGCGACGAGCCGCCGGTGAGCATGATGCCGGCGAGCTGGTCCGGGGCGAGCCGGCACGAGGCGACGACCCGGGCCGTCTCCGCGACGGTCTGGCGCAGCGTCGGCTCGACCAGCGCCTCCAGCTCGTCGCGGGTGAGGTGCAGCGCCGCCTCGACGCCGGGCACGGAGACCGGCGCGGCCGCGGTGCGCGACAGCATCTCCTTCGCGCCGCGGACGTCATCCCAGAAGAGGCGCCGGTCGCGGCGGTCCTGCGCGGTGTGCGGCCGGTGCAGGCGCTGCCACGCCATGGGGTCGGAGCGGCGCAGCAGGCCGCCGACGTGCTCGACCAGGGCCGCGTCGAGGTCGAGGCCGCCGACGTCCTCCAGGCCGCCCGCGCCGATGACGGTGAAGCCTTCGGGGGAGTGGCGGACGACGGCGATGTCGACGGTGCCGCCGCCGAAGTCGTAGACGACCATCGAGGCGCCGCGGGGGAGCGGGTGGTTGAGGGCGCTGATGAAGTAGCGGGCCGCGGCGACCGGCTCGGGCACCAGGCTGACCTGCGGCCAGCCGGCGAGCGACGCGGCCTCCTGCAGCAGCGTCCTGCGGGTGTGCGCCCACGACGCCGGGTACGTGAGCACGACCGGCGGCGGGGTGCGGGTGACCTCGGCGACGCCGGCCGCGACGGCCCGCAGCACCGCGGCGAGCATCTCCCGGGTCGGGACCTCGGTGTTGCCGAGCAGGACCGTCGGCTCGTCGATGCGGCGCTTCGGGTTGGGCTCGTAGCGGGCCGGGTCGAGCTGGGCGAGGCGCTGCGCGTCGCGGCCGACCGCGAGCTGCCCGTTGTCCTGCAGGAACACCGCGGACGGCATCAGCGGCGCGCCGTCGAAGAGGACGGGGCGGCGCCGGCCGTCGGGGGAGCGGATCACCGCGACGGTGTTGGAGGTGCCGAGGTCGATGCCGACGATCATGATGTACCCCCAGGACGACGGGCGACGGTCGGCACCATGCCGGGGGTGTACGACGCGGTGAAGTACGGCTGCGCGATCCCGGCCGCGAACGCCTTCGACGCCGCCGGGGTCGCCGCGATGCGCCAGTCGGTCTCCTTGACCGCCTCGTACCAGAGGAACCCGATGATCTCCGGGTGCTTCGGCAGCGACCGGAGCAGGTCGGTGATCCACTCCGCCTTGCGTCCGGCGGCGTCGGTGGCGGCGACCTCCGTGACGACGACCGGCCGCTTCGAGATCGTCGCGACCGAGGCGAGGGTCTTGCGGTAGATCTGGTCGAAGGTCTGGTACTGCTCGAGCCCGCCGGTGCCGTAGTAGCCGGACAGGCCGACCCAGTCGACGTAGTCGTCGCCGGGGTACAGCTGCTGCAGCGGCGTCGAGCCGTCGTAGGCGACGTTCGGGCTCCACACCCAGATGACGTTGCCGGCGCCGGCGGCCTCGAAGAGGTCGTGCACGTGCCGCCACGCCGCGACGTAGTCGCCCTTGCGGTTGCCGTTGGCGGACTCGCACCACGGGTACCAGTAGCCGTTCATCTCGTGCGCGAACCGGATCGCGACGGGATACCCGAGGCCCTTCACGCCAAGAGCCCAGGCTCTGATGTAGGAGTCGTACGCGCCGCCGGTGATGCGGGACAGCCGGTAGTCGGGCTGGTCGCCGCGGGAGGCGTCCTGCTTGGGCGCGGAGCGGAAGTTCCACGGCTCCCACGCGAGGATCGGCAGCATGCCCCGGTTCACGATCCGGTCGAACGGCTGCCGGTCGAACGTCTTCGCCCCCGCCCAGCCCTGCGCGAACATCATCACCTGCGGCTGCTTCCCGGCGGCGGCGACGAACCCGTCGTACTCGGTGAGGTCCGCCGGCCCGCGGGAGGTGAACACGCCGAAGAACGCCTTCCCGGCCGGCGGGAAGGGGACGCCCGGCCCGCCGGAGAAGGTCGGACGAGGCTCCGCATGACGGGTCCCCCACAGCACCGCGGGGCCGGACGAGGCGGCGACGGCGGGCGCGACCACGAACGTGTAGCCGCCGACGAGCAGCAGCGCGGCGAGCATGATCCGGGGCAGTGTGATCACACCGGCCCCCGCGTGACGGAGAGGCCGGGCACCTGCGGCAGGTCCGACAGCCGGATCGTCGAGGTGGTGGTGAGCGACTCGCGGACCACGGCGGCCTTGCCGCGCACCGTCATGACCAGCGGGCCGGTCTGCGTCGTGGGATCCGTGTCCTGCGCGACGAGACGCCGGTCGCGCAGCCAGGAGACCCACGCGATCAGCGGCGGGCAGAGCCCGGCGACGATGCTGAGCCCCGACCAGAACCGCAGCGCGTCGGAGTGGTGCCCGAGCCACAGGCTCACCCCGAGCAGCGCCGCCGACAACCCAGCCCACGCCAGGTGCAGCCGGAACGACGCCGGGCCGTCCGCGGACGCGAGGCGCCCCTTCGCGGTCACCGCGTACGCCAGGGGGCGGCGCAGCAGCGCGGCGACGCCGGCCACCACGTACACCGGGACCGCGAACAACGCGAGCAGCATCCCGTGCACGCCCAGCTCGCGACGCTCGTGCTCGGCCAGGTTGAACCGGCGCAGCCACAGCCACAGCAGCGCCCAGCTGCCCATGCTCGCCGACCACAGGATCAGCCACAGCTGCCACTCGACCCGCATCGCGCCGATGCCGAACGCCAGATAGGCGGCGGTCGCGATCGTGCCGGACACCGCGGACAGCGCGACGCTCGGGTAGTAGGACTGCACGAGGCCGTAGCAGAGCCGCTGCGCGGCGCTCAGCTTCCTGACGTGCGGCCGGGAGCGCAGCAGGATCTCCCAGACCCCGTACGCCCAGCGCTTCTGCTGGTTGAAGTAGTCGGTCCAGGTCGTCGGGCCCTCGCCGACCGCGATCACGTCGGGGGTGTAGACGCCCTTCCAGCGCCGGTCGGTCAGCGGGTTCTTCGCGCCCATCACGACCATCGAGGTGAGATGGTCCTCGATGATGCTGTCCTGGTACCCGTCGATCAGCGCCCACGCCAGCGGCCTGTAGAGGTGGTTGGTGCCGATGAGCAGCGGCGCGCCGAGCCCGTTGCCGCCGCGCTCGATCAGGCCGCTGAAGAGGTACTGCTGCACCGACGCGCCGTGCACGACCCAGCCGCCGTACATGTTGCCGTAGACCTGCGGGGCGACGACGAACGCGACGTCGGGGTCGCGGAAGTAGCCGACGGTGCGCTCCAGGAAGCTCGGCAGCGGCACGTGGTCGGGGTCCATCTGCGCGACCACGTCGTAGACGTGCTCGTGGGTGAAGCGCCACGCGTTGTGGTTGCCGGCCTTGGTCTTCGCGCGGAACGGCCCGTCGGGCTGGTTGAACTCGGGCCGGCCGCGGCGGCTGAAATGCTTGACCCCGAGCTTCTTCGCCATCGCCTTCACCCGCGGGTCGTTGCCCTCGTCCAGGATCCAGATGTCGACGTGCCCCGGGTACCGCACCCGCTGCATCGCCTTGAGGGACCGCTCGACGACGTCGATCGGCTCCTTCGCCGGCACGATCGTGGTGAGCATCGCGATGCGCAGCCCGGGCTCCGGCACCATCGGCACCGGGTCGGCGGCCTTCCACGCGAACACCCACACGGCCAGGTTCTGCAGCAGGCGCACCAGCTCCACGAGGAGCACGAAGCAGAACGCGACCCGCGCCACGATCACGGTGCCGGACAGCTCGCCGGTCATCGCGCCCGGGACGTGCCGGGGCAGCGCGAGCCAGCCGATGAAGACGATCGCGGTCAGGAGGTTGAGCGAGATGAGGACGCTGAGCATGAACCGCTGCGCCGGCCGGGCCGTGTTCCGGTACACGACCGGCAAGTGGGGGCCGGCGGGGGTGGTGAGCGGGCCGGTGAGGGTGTTGCAGGCCGCGTAGGCGCGGTGGGTGCCGGCGTCGCGGAGCCGGCGCGCCAGCGCTCGCTTCTCGGCGGGTGTGGTGCGGACGGTCGCGGCATGCTCGTCCGCCACGTCCCTGCCTCCCTCACCGGTCTGAATGGAACATCTGCCCGAACCAGCCCGATCGTAGGCGAGCCCAGCCATCCGGCGGTGGTGTCTTTCCGCCGTTTCCGCATTTGTACGCGTGGATTCCAGCACCACTGTTCGCGCTGCTGAACGCCGTGCTGGCGATTCGGAAAGGTATCTTCGCCGGGGTGTTCCCGCGGCGAATGTAGGAGATCCGACAGCGGGTCAGGCGTTCGGATTGCCGGACTTTTCGCCACCTGCGGCGGCGTGCTGCGCGGCGTCGCGCTGCTTCGGCGCGGAGCGCCCGGACGGCGGCGGGACGGCCGCGGACAGCAGCGGGTCGAGCAGGAGCGCCGAGAGGGCGGCGGCGATGAGGACGGCCGCGGCGAGCGCGACGGACCGCGGGCCGGCGCCCTCGATGATCAGGCCGCCGACGAACGACCCGGCGGAGATGCCGATGTTGAACGCGGAGCTGCTGCCGGCCGACGCCATGTCGGTGCTGCCGGGGGCGACCTGCAGCGCCCGGTTCTGCACCGCGGCCGCGAACGCCGCGTACGCGCCGCCGGACGTGGCGAGCGCGACGACCACGAGGGGTTGCACGGCGCCGCCGGCGTACAGCACGACCGAGGCCGCGCACAGCAGCGACATCGGCACCGCGAGCGCCGGCCACGGGTACCGGTCGAGGAAGCGGCCGACGGCGAGCGTCCCGACGACGCCACCGACGCCGGAGACCAGCAGCAGCGGGCCGAGCGACGACGCGTCGAAACGCGCCACGTCCAGCAGGAACGGCGTGATGTAGGTCTGCGCGGTCATCGCCCCCGCGACCCCGAGCGACGTGACGAGCAGCAGCAGCAGGTAGCGCCGCAGGTCGGGGGCGGCGCCGCGGGCCGAGGCGGCGCCCGAGGGCAGCGCGCCGGGCAGCAGCGTCACGACCGCCACGCAGGTCGCCGCGCCGATGACGGCCATCACCCCGAACGCGGCCCGCCAGCCGAGCTGCTGCCCGAGCCACGTGCCCAGCGGCACCCCGAGCACCGGCGCGAGGGACGCCCCGATCGACAGCCGGGCCACGGTGCGCCCGCGCCGCGACGGCGGGAACATGGCGGTGGCCGTCGACGCCACGATCGACCAGAACAGCGCCTGCGTCATGCCGACGACGAGCCGCGCCCCGAGCAGCATCGCGTACCCCTGCGCGACCCCGGACACCGCCGTCGCCGCCGCCGACACCCCGAGCGCCGCCCCCAGCAGCAGCCGGCGCGGCAGCCGCCGGGTCAGCACGGCCATCGGCACCGACAGCACGAGCACGACCGCCGCATATCCGGTCAGCAGGAGGCCGGCCTCGGCCCGGGTGCGCCCCAGGTCGTCGGCGATCACCGTGAGCAGCCCTATCGGCATCACCTCGACGGTGACGAAGGTGAATGTCGCCACCGACAACGCGGCGAGGGCGGCGTTGGCGCGGCGGTCCACCTGACCACCATAAGTGCTGTCTAGGGTAAGGGGCATGGCCCTTGTGCGGTGTGATTTCTTCTCCGACGTCCTCGGCTTCAGTACATCGATGACGGTCGTGCTGCCGCAGCGCACGTCCGGGCAGGTCGGCATGGGTGGCAGCGGGCGCGACGGCGACGTGCCGACCCTCTACCTGCTGCACGGACTGAGCGACGACGACACCATCTGGACCCGGCGGACCTCGATCGAGCGGTACGTGGCGGAGCTCGGCATCGCCGTCGTCATGCCGCAGGTGCAGCGCAGCTTCTACGCCGACGAGGTGTGGGGCCGGCCGTACTGGACGTTCGTCGCCGAGGAACTGCCCGCGATCGCCCGCGGCTTCTTCCGGCTGTCCGCCGACCCGTCGGAGAACTTCGTCGCGGGCCTGTCGATGGGCGGCTACGGCGCGTTCAAGCTCGCCCTGCGCCACCCCGACCGCTTCGGCGCCGCCGCCAGCCTCTCCGGCGTCCTGGACCTCGGCGACCGGATGCGCACGATGACCTCGGAGGTCGACCCGCTCATGTGGCGGCGGGTCTTCGGCGACGCCCCGTTCGACGGCGGCGACAACGACCTGTTCGCGCTGCTGGACAAGGTCGCCGATCCGCCGCCG
The DNA here is from genome assembly GCF_042898305.1 of Dactylosporangium sp. NPDC000521. NCBI lineage: Bacteria > Bacillati > Actinomycetota > Actinomycetes > Micromonosporales > Micromonosporaceae > Dactylosporangium > Dactylosporangium sp. NPDC000521. The sequence goes on along the minus strand of NZ_JBIAYW010000016.1, from coordinate 92,341 downwards.
CTGTTCCAGTGGTGCGGCACCGAGGACGCCCTCTACCCCGGCAACGTGCGCTTCCGTGACGCCTGCGCGGCCCGCGGCGCCCCGCTCACGTCGCGGTTCAGCGCCGGCACGCACGAGTGGTCCCACTGGGACGACAAGATCCGCGACGTCCTCGCCTGGCTGCCCCTGCCGTAGCGGCGTCTCCACGCGCCACGGATGTGTCCTGCGCCATGTGTAAATACTAGTTTTCCGATAGGGATTGACAACTTATTCGCGTCTCTTTTAGGTTGCTGGCAAGCCCGATCCGCAACCCGATCCGCCCACGCCCCCCTCGTCGTGGGCGGTGTCGTCGCACCCTGATGGAGCGCGCGCATGAGCGAGCCCGCAACCCTCGAAGCCGCACCCGCCGGTCCACCGATCAACACCCCGCCCGTCCGGTTCGACCCGCAGGCGGCGCGGCGCAGGGTCACCCCGCGGCCGCGCCCCTGGCGCTGGTTCGTCAGCGCCGTCGTGCTGGTGGTGCTCACCCAGGTCGTCGTCGGTGTCTTCACCAACCCCCGCTACGAGTGGCACAAGTTCTGGGCGTACTTCACCCGCGAGTCGATCCTCGACGGCGTCGTGGTCACCCTGAAGGTCGTGGCGCTCAGCGCGCTGGCCGGGCTGCTCCTCGGCGTGCTCGTCGCGCTCGGCCGGCTGTCGACGAACCCGCTGGTCAACGGCCTGTCGTGGGCGTACGTGTGGTTCTTCCGTGCGCTGCCCCTGCCGCTGCTGCTGATCATCACCTTCAACTTCTCGTACTTCTACCCGCGGCTGGGCGTCGGCGTGCCCTTCGGGCCGGTCTTCGCCGAGGTGCGGACGGCCAGCCTCACACCGCTCGTGATCGGCGTCATCGCGCTGAGCCTCAACGAGGCGGCGTACGCGGCCGAGGTGATCCGCGGCGGCATCCTGTCGGTCGAGCCCGGGCAGATCGAGGCCGCCAACGCGCTCGGCCTGTCCAAGGCGCGGCAGCTGCGCCGGGTCGTGCTGCCGCAGGCGCTGCGCTCGATCGTGCCCGCCTACGGCAACCAGCTCGTCGGCCTGGTGAAGGCCAGCTCGCTGGTCTACTACGTCTCGCTGCTGGACCTGTTCGGCGCGGTGTTCGTGCTGGAGTCACGGCACCCCGAGTCGCTCGTGCCGATCCTCATCGTCGGCGCCGTCTGGTACCTCGTCATCACCGCCGCCCTGTCGATCGTGCAGTTCTACGTCGAGCGGTTCTACGCCCGGGGCACCGTCCGCGCGCTGCCGCCGACCCCGCTGCAGCGGCTGCGCCGCTTCACCGTCTCGTCCTACGTCCGCCTGACCCGGAGAGGCTTCTGATGACGGCCACCCTCGACACGGCCGCGGCACTGGAGATCCGCAACGTGCACAAGTCGTTCGGCACCCGGGAGGTGCTGCGCGGCGTCGACCTGACCGTCCGGCCCGGCGAGGTCGTGGCGATCCTCGGCCCGTCCGGCTCGGGCAAGTCGACGCTGCTGCGCACCATCAACCACCTCGAGCAGCCCGACCACGGCTACGTCGCGGTGCACGGCGAGCTGATCGGGGTCGAGGCCCGCGGCGCCCGGCTGCACGAGCTGTCCCCGCGCGCCGTGCGGCGCCAGCGCACCCGGATCGGCTTCGTGGCGCAGAGCTTCAACCTGTTCCCCAACCTCACCGCGCGGGACAACGTCGCCGAGCCGCTCATCGCGCACAAGCGGCTCGCCCGGCCCGCCGCCTACGAGCGGGCCACGGAGCTGCTGGCCAAGGTCGGCCTCGGCGACCGTGGCGACGCGTACCCGCGGCGGCTGTCCGGCGGGCAGCAGCAGCGCGTCGCGATCGCCCGGGCGCTGGCCCTCGAACCGAACCTGCTGCTCTTCGACGAGCCGACGTCCGCGCTCGACCCCGAACTGGTCGGCGAGGTGCTTTCGGTCATCCGGCAGCTCGCCGACAGCGGCACCACGCTGATCATCGTCACCCACGAGATCGGGTTCGCCCGCGAGGTCGCCGACACCGTGGTGTTCATCGACGACGGCGTGATCGTCGAGCAGGGGCCGCCGGCCCAGGTGCTCACCGCGCCGCAGCAGCCCCGCACCCGCGAGTTCCTCGCCAAAGTCCTCTGAATATTAAGGAGAACCATGCGCACCGTCAGACCATCCCGCAGGGCGTTCGCGTTCGCGGCCGTCGCCGTGACGCTCACCGCGAGCCTCGCCGCCTGCGGCAGCGAGGACGAGGCCAACGCCGGCACCGCCGCCGCCGCGAGCGGCACGGTGACGATCGGCGCGCAGGCGAAGGACATCGGCAAGGTGACCGAGCTGAAGGTCGAGAAGCAGCAGGCGATCGCCGACCTGGTCCCGGCCGCGATCAAGGCCGACGGCAAGCTGACCATCGGGCTCGGCGCGCTGCCGACCGGCTTCCCGCCGCTCGCGTTCGTCGGCGACGACGACAAGACCCTCACCGGCGCCGAGCCGGACCTCGGCCGCCTCGTCGCCGCCGTGCTCGGCCTCACGCCCGAGATCAACAACGCCACGTGGGACAACCTGTTCGTCGGCATCGACTCGGGCAAGACCGAGGTCGGCTTCTCGAACATCACCGACACCGAGCAGCGCAAGGAGAAGTACGACTTCGCCTCGTACCGGCAGGACAACCTGGGCTTCGCGGTGAAGGACGGCAACGCCTGGACCTTCGACAAGGACTACAAGAAGCTCGCCGGCCTCAAGGTCGCCGTCGGCGCCGGCACCAACCAGGAGAAGATCCTGGTCGCGTGGCAGGAGAAGCTGAAGGCCGAGGGCAAGACCCTCGACATCAAGTACTTCGCCGACACCCCCACCACCTTCAAGGCGCTCGTCTCCGGGCAGATCGACGCCTACTTCGGCCCGAACCCCGGCGTCGCCTACCAGATCAGCCGGACCAAGGGCACCGCCGACGCCGTCCGCAACGCGGGCGTGTACTCCGGCGCCGGTGAGACCCTGCAGGGCCTGATCGCGGCCACCACGAAGAAGGACAGCCAGCTGGCCAAGCCCATCGCCGAGGCGATCAACTACCTGATCGCCAACGGCCAGTACCAGCAGTGGCTCGCCGCGTACAACCTCGACACCGAGGCCGTGCAGACCTCGCAGGTGAACCCGCCCGGCCTGCCGAAGTCCAACGCCTGAGGCGTCCGTCCCGGGGCGTCGTGAAGTTTCGTGAGATCGCGGCGCGCCGCAGGGACGAACTCCCGGGCGGCGCGCCACCGATCGCGGCTTCACGATCACCACCTCCGGGGTGCGTCGACGTCGACGCGCAGGGCACCGCCGACGGCACCGTCCTGCAGATGGGACTGCTACGGCGGCGGGGGCACCCAGTCCAACCCAGGTCTGGTCGCGGCGGCACCGCCGCGTTCCTCACCGCACCTGAGGGGGTCAGGTGAGGAACGTGGCGGTGCAGACCTGGGTGGTCTCCGGGCCGGCCGGCCCCCACCAGATGCGCAGCGGGCCGACCGGCAGGTCGCGCACCGAGAAACGGCCGAGCCGGTCGGTCGTGCCGGTCCACTCGCCGCCGGCGTGACGGACCCGCACCGGGGCCTCGACCGGGTGGCTGGCCTGCCCGACGAGCCGCACCCGGCCGCCGTCGACGACGACCTCGACGTCGATGACCGTGCCGCCGCTGTCGAAGCTCAGCAGCCGCGGGTCGTCCGCGTCGCTGTCCGCCGGGCCGGCGCGCACTCCGGCGGGGGCGCCCGCGACGGCGCTGTCCAGCAGCAGGGCGGCCAGCGCCGCGTCCGGGTCGCGCCAGGCCAGGCCGGCCGAAGCCGCCTGCAGCAGCCTCGCCGGGACGGGGTCGGTGTCGACGTACAGCCGCGTCACCGCCTCGCCCAACTCGTCACCCGCGGGTGGTTGCGTCATGTGTGCCTCCCTTCACCGTCGGTCCGTGGTGTCTCCGGGGCGTCGCCGCGCCGGGGTACGGCTCGCCCGTGAGCAGGCCGCGTAACGTCTCCAGGCAGCGGGCCCGGGTCGGGCCGATGCTGCCGACCGGCATGTCCAGCGCGGCGCCCAGCTCCGCGTAGCTCGGCGCCGGGTGCGCGCCCATCGCCCGCAGCAGCCGCGCGCACCGGTCGGGCATCCGGTCCACCGCCTGCCACAGCAGCCGCTGCTCCTCCGCGCGCAGGGCCTCCTCCTCCGGCAGGTCCGTCGTGGACGGCGCCCGGCCGAGGTGCTCCGCGACGTCGGCGGGGGACTCCCGGCCGCGCCTGCGGATCATGTCGATCGCCTCGTTGCGGGCGGTCGTGGCGAGCCATGACCCGAGCCCGGCGCCGTCGCGGATCTGACCCAGCTTCTCGACCAGTCGGAACCAGGTCGCCTGGAACACGTCGCTCGCGTCGGCCTCGTTGAACCGGAAGCCGCGCGCGACCGCCCAGACGAGTCCCGAGTAGCGGGCCACGAGCGCGTCCCAGGCCCGCTGATCGCCGTCCGCGGCCTCGATCAGGGCGATGGTCGGATCGAATGCCGTCACAGCACAGCAGCGTACCCGCCAATTGATCGTGTCGATTCCGACGTCACCTCCTTGGTCGCCGAAAGCACGCTTCCGGTCGATGCGGCGCGCTCCACGATCAGCGCGACCACGTGCGGGGTGGCGAACGACGTGCCGCTCCAGGTGGCCCAGCCGGTGCCGAAGTCCGGGTGGTGGATGTACGTGCTGACGACGTCGGCGCCCGGCGCGGCCACGGTCACCCACGGGCCGCTGTTGCTCCACCCGCACAGCGCGTCGCCGTCGTGCGCGGCGACCGCGACGATCTGCTGCCGCCACGGCACGTCCGCGCCGGCGAACCCGGCGGGCCAGAACGGCCGGTCGGTGACCCCGTCGTTGCCGGCGGCGGCGACCACGACCCGGTCGCGGCCGACCAGGAAGCGGTTGAGCGCCCAGCGCAGCAGCACCGGCGGCTGGCCGTCCACGGTGTACGAGCCGAGCGACAGGTTCAGCACGTCGGTGTCGGTGAGGGCGGCGATCCGCAGCGCCAGCTCCAGCTCGGTGCCGACGCCGAACGTGTCGAGCACCTTGACGATGCGGACCTGCGCCCGCCGGGTGCCCTGCAGGATCACCCCGGCGATGAAGTTGGCGTGCCCGACGTCGGAGTCGATGACGTTGTCCCGGTCGACGTCGACCTCGGTCTCGTGGTCGCTCTGGCCGACCCGGTACCGGCTGGCCGGCAGCGGGCTGTCGGCCCACACGCCGGTGTCCATGACCACGACCCGGGCGGCGCCGGCGGCAGCGGGGGCCGCGTCGATCGAGGCGGCCGCCGCCGCGACCGGGCGCCCGAACGGCCCGCCCTGCTCGTACGGGGAGGCGAGCAGCACGTGGTTGGGCCCGGCGACCGTGCCGTCGGACGCGCGCTCACGGGTCCGGCGGGTCGCCTTGATCGCGTCGAGACCGGGGGCCCGCAGCCGGCGCACGCCGGGCACCGGCTCGTCCGTCGCCACGTCCGCGGCGCGGTGCCCGAGCCCCTCCACAACCCGCCGGGCGTCGTCGTAGTGCTCGTCGACGACGAGCAGCTCGCCGCTGACGTACCGCACCGGCTGGCCGCCGGTGACCTCCGTGCCGAGCCAGCGCAGGCCGGCCAGGTGCGCCGCGCGCCGCTGCCGCCACCGCTCGAGCCGCCGGGTCGGGTCCACGGATCCGTCTTCGAAGTCAGTCATGTCCAACGTGACGTTCGAGTGACACCGCCGATACGTCGGGTACCCGACAGTTCCTGTCGATGGCAGGATCGTCGGTTGTGAAGCCGCCGCTATCCGGCCCGACACCGGCGCCGCCTTCTGCCCTGGCGTTGGCGACGCGGGCCGTCGAGGCGGTCGCCGCCGATCCCGAGCACGCCGCTGTCCTGGCCGTCGCCGCCCTCGCCGCGGCCCGGCGGGCGAAGGACCCGGACGCGACGTCGGTGGCGCACCGGGCGCTGGGGCTCGCCGCCCGGGCCGGCGAGGACGCGCAGACCGCGGCCCGGCACCTGCGCGCCGCGCTGCGGGTCGCGGTGCGGCACAACCGGATGACCCTGGCGGCCGAGGCGCGGATGAGCCTGGCGCTGGTCCTGGACGACCTGGGCCGCCCCGCGGCCGCCGTCCGGGAGATCGACGTCGCCCTGTACAGCCTGCGCGGGCTGCGCCGTGGCCGGGCGGTGATGCAGCGGGCGCTGATCCTGCGCAGGCTCGGCCACGACGACGACGCGATGGCCGGCTACCGCGCGGCGCTACGGGTGTTCCGGCGCGCCGGCGACCGGCTCTGGCAGGCCCGGGCGCTCAACAACCGGGGCATCCTGCACGGCTACCACGGCAGCCACCGCCTCGCCGCCGCCGACCTGGACGCCGCCGCCGCGATCTACGCCGAGCTGGACCTGCCCGCGGCCGCCGCGCAGGTGCAGCACAACCTCGGGTTCGTCGCCGCGCAGGTCGGTGACGTCCCGCTGGCCCTCGCCCGCTACGAGCAGGCCCGCGCGGTGCTCACCCGGGAAGCCGGCCCGCACGCCGTCGCCCTGCTCGACCTCGCGGAGCTGCTGCGCTCCGCCCGGCTGCTCCCGGAGGCGCAGCAGGCGGCCCAGGACGCCGTCGACACCTGCCGCCGCGGCCGCCTCGACACCGCCCGCGGCGAGGCGGCCCTCCTGCTCGCCCGGGTCGTGCTGGCCCGCGGCAACGCCGAGGAGGCCCGCGACGCGGCCCGCTCCGCGCGGCGTGCCTTCACCGCGCAGCGCCGCCTCCTGCCCGCCGCCCGTGCCCGCGCCGTCGAGCTGGGCGCGGTCATCGCCTCCGGCCGGGCGCACCGCGGCACGCTGCGCGCGGTCCAGGAGGTGGCGGCGGAGCTCACCGCCGCCGGCTGGCTGCTGCCCGGCTGCGAGTCGTGGCTCGACGCCGCTCAGCTCGCCCTCGCTCTCGACGACCGAGCCGGCGCCGCCGCCTGCCTGGAACGGGCCGCCGTCGTCGCCCGGCGCGGCCCGGCCGTGCTGCGCGCCCGCTGGTGGCACCTGCGAGCGGTCGCGCACCTCGCCGACGGCGACGTCACCGCCGCGGCCCGCTGCGCCGACGCCGGGCTGCGCGAGTTCGAGGCGCACCGGGCCAGCCTCGGCGCCACCGAGCTGCGCGTCCGCAGCGGCGGCACGGTCGCCGACCTCGCCGCGTTCCGGCTGCGCCTCGCGGTCGCGCACGAGCCCGCGGAGCAGATCCTGCAATGGTCGCAGCGGTGCCGGGCCGCGGCGCTCTGGCTCCCACCCGCCCGGCCCAGCGGCGACCCCGTGATCGCCCGCGACCTGGCCCGCCTGCGCAGCGTCCACGCCGACCTCGCCGCCGCCCCGATCGGCGCCGCGCACACCGGCCGGCTCCTGCAGCGCCAGCGTGACCTGGAGGAGCAGGTGCGCCGCCGCTCCTGGCAGGCGCACGGCACCGAGGAGGCGACCGCCGCCGGCCCGCCCCTCGACGTGCTCGCCGCGGCCCTCGGCGACCTCGCGCTCGTCGACCTGCTCGCCGTCGACGCGAGCCTGCACGCCCTCGTGCTCGCCGGCGGCCGGGTCACGCACCGCCCGCTCGGCCCCGTCCAGCCGGTCCTCGACGAGCTGCACGGCCTGCGCTTCGCCCAGCGCCGCCTCGTCGCCGGCCGCGGCCACCGCGGCGCCGCGACCCTCGCCGCCGACCACGCCGCGGCCGACCTCGACCGCATGCTGCTCGCCCCGCTCGACGACCTCATCGGCGACCGCGACCTGGTCCTCGCCCCGACCGGCCACCTGCAGGCGCTGTCCTGGTCCCTGCTGCCCCGCTGCCGCGGCCGCGCCGTCCGCGTCACGCCCTCCGCCGCGACCTGGTGGCGGGCGCAGCGCACCCCCCGCCCCGCCGGCCCCTCGGTGTTCGTCGGCGCCGCCGACCCGCCGCAGGCGCTGCGCGAGGTGACGGGGATCGCCGCCGGTACACCTGGCGCGACCCTGCTCGCCGGCGACCGCGCCCTCGTCGGCGACGTGCTGCGCGCCCTGGACGGCGCCTCGCTGGGCCACATCGCCTGCCACGGCCAGTTCCGCACGGACAACGCCCTTTTCTCCGCGCTCCTGCTCGCCGACGGCCCGCTCACGATGTACGACCTCTCGGCCCTCGACCGCCCGCCCGGCACCCTGGTGCTGTCCGGGTGCGACACCGGCCTGTCCGCCGTGCACCCCGGGGAGGAGCTGCTCGGCCTGACCAGCACCCTGCTCCAGCTCGGCACCCGCACCGTGGTGGCGAGCACCGGCCCGGTCGACGACGAGGCCACCCGCGCGCTGATGACCGACTTCCACAAGCGCCTCGGCTCCGGCTGCACCGAGGCCGCCGCCCTCGCCGCCGCCCAGCTCGCCACCGACGGCGACGCCCGCTACAGCAGCGCCGGCTTCGTCTGCTACGGCGCCGGCTGAGCTGTAATTCCCCCCACCGCTGCCGCGCCGGGGCCCGGCGGGGATTCTCACCCGCACCCCAATGCGCCGCTCCGCGGCGCACTGCCCGCGCCGAGGCGCGGGGCAGGGCGAGCGGCTGCGCCGCATCCGGTGGCCGGCCGCCGCGGTGGCCGGGGTTGGGGTCCGCCATGATCCCGAATGATTCTGGTAGCCAGGGCTACCGGAACCGCACGGGATCATGGGGAAGCGACCAGGGTCGATCGCTAGACCGGGAAGTACCACGCTCAGGACGGCGATCTAGTTCCGCCCGCTTGATCGAAGTCGCAGGCTGGCCGCCCAGGCGGCCAGATCCGTCCTTTGATCACGCGGGGGCTGACGGTCCGGCAGCGTTCATGGTGGGCTGCCGGCCCTCCAGCGTCCTTGGCGACAAATACGAAATGTCGGATAAATTCGGGCGCTTGCGCCTGGATTCATCCGGGGAGTGGGGTGGCGCCTGCGGGTGCGTTGGTCCGCGCCCGTCGGGCCCCGGAACGGCTACGATGCGCGGGCGGACAGTGATGAGCGTCGAAAAGGGGGCCGGTCGGTGGTGGGGAGCGGACTGCAGGAGGCGCTCGAAGAGCACCTGGGGGCGCTGGAGCGCAAGGACCTCGCGGCGTACGCGGCGACGCTCGCCGAGGACGTGGTACTGATCCTGCCCAACGGCACGGTCGTCGACGGCAAGGCGGCCATGGTCGAGTTCCACCGCGAGATGTTCGCCGACGACAGCTGGACGCAGGACCGCACGGTCCGGAAGGTCACGCTCGCCGGCAGCACCGGATGGGTGCTGATCGAGTACCTGTGGACGACCGTCGACGCCGAAGGCGCGGTGGAGTCCCAGACCCGGGCGTACTTCACCCTCACCTACGCGCTCGTCGACGGCCGGTGGCTCGTCGTCGCCGACCAGAATACCCGCCTGCCGTAGCGGGCGGGTGCGGCGGGCCCAGCCGGCGGTGCCGAGGGCGGGGAGTGCCCGGCCGGACAGGCTGGAGCGTCGGCTACCCGACTCGCGAGACAGGAGGATCTCAACGCGGTGCACTGCACTGGCGGCTCGGCACCGACGACTCCAGCCGGTTGTCTCGACATGTACAACGAGGGCAACCAGATCGCCAAGACCGTCGAGGACGCCCCGATGGTGCCGGCCGGCTCCGGCATGCTCGCGGGCGGCCGGATACTCGAGTGGGGGCGGTTCGACCTGCTGTCCTAGAAGCCCGCGGTGCTCTCGCGGATCTCCAGGTGGTGGGGGACCGTGATCCAGCGGGCGGGCAGCCGCGCGCCCGCCGGGGTGAGCCGGTCCGCCAGGCACTGCAGGGCGTGCCGGGCGATCGCCGCCTTGTCCGGCGCGACCGTGGTCAGTGACGGCGTCGCGTAGCGGCCGTCCTCGATGTCGTCGACGCCGGCGACCGCCACGTCCGCCGGCACCCGCAGCCCCGCGCGCAGCGCCGCCCGGATCGCGCCGAGGGCGAGCTGGTCGTTGAAGCAGAACACCGCGTCGAACGGCACCCCGGCGGCCCGCAGCCCGTCGAGCGCGGCGGCGCCGTCCTCGCGGTGCAGCGCGCGCACCGGCACCTCCAGGGCCGGGTCGGCGGGCAGCCCGGCCGCGGCGAGCGCCGCGCGGTAGCCGGCCAGCCGGTGCGCGGCGGTGCCGTTGGCGAGGTGCGGCTGCAGGCCGATCGCGGCGACCCGCGTCCGGCCGAGTCCGATCAGGTGTCCCGTGGCCTCGGTCGCGGCCGTGACGTCGTCGATCGCCACGTGGTCGGCGTCGCCGTCCTGCTCGCCCAGCAGCACCAGTGGAGGACGGCCGGGAAGTGGCACCAGGTCGGCCGGTGCGAGGGCCCACGGGCTGATGATCAGGCCGTCGACGACCTGCGCGCGCGCCCCCTCGAACAGCCGCCGCTCCCGCTCGGCGTCGCCGTCGGTCTGGTCGACCAGCAGCGTCCACGAGCGCTCCTCGGCGCCCCGGGTGAGCAGCGCGGCGAGCTCGCCGAAGTACGGCGACGCGATCTCCGGCACGACCAGCCCGACCAGCCCCGACCGCCCGCCGCGCAGGCTGCGGGCGGCAGCGTTCGGCCGGTACCGCAGCTCGTCGATCGCCCGCTGGACGCGGGCCCGGGTCTCGGGCGCGACGAGCGGGAAGTCGTTGACGACGTTGGAGACGGTGCGGACCGAGACGCCGGCCCGCTCGGCGACGTCCTTCAGGCTGGCTCCCACGAAACTCATGGTATGCCACCACTTGCAACGTTGCATGCACGTTGCAACATGGACGGCATGACACCCCGTGACGACATCTACCGCGACGGCATCACCGCCTGCCCCGGCGCCTTCAGCGCCGAGTGGGCCGACCGGATGCGCGAGGACATCGAGGTCGCATTCGCCGAGGCGCTCGCCCGCCCCGGCGGCGCCGTCGGTCGCGGCCCCAACCGCTACTACGTCGAGATCCACCCCGAGCAGCTGCGCGGCTTCACCGACCTGGTCACGCACCCGTGGGTCACCGCCGTCTGCGCCGACGTGCTCGGCGACGACTACGAGATCGTCGAGCTCGGCTTCGACGTGCCCCTGCCCGGCGCCGTCGACCAGCCGTGGCACCGCGACTTCCCGATGACGGAGACGACCCGCCGCGAGGGCCGCCTCGACTCCCTCGCCTTCAACCTCACCGGCGTCGACACCGTCGAGGCCATGGGCCCGTTCGAGATCGCACCCGGCACGCAGTTCGACGACGAGCCGGACTTCGACCACGGCATGTTCCCGCCGAAGGAGAAGTGGGGCCGCTACCAGGAGCGCGCCGTCCGCAAGTACCCCCGCCGCGGCGACATCTCGGCCCGCTCGGCGCTCACCGTCCACCGCGGCACCGCCAACGTCTCCGACACGGCGAGGCCCGTCCTGGTCCTCGGCGTCGACGCCCCCGGCGCCGGCAATGCGGAGCGCCACGACCTGGCCGTCACCAGGTCGTTCTGGGCGACCCTGCCCGACGAGGTCCGCGCCCACCTGCACTGCCCCGTCGTCGACGAGCTCACCCCGATCGTCCAGAAGCACACCATCGAGGGCCTCGTCATGGGCGCCGCCTGACCGGCGCGGCGGCCGCTAGAGGTGCTTCTCGAACCAGTGGTGGGCGTAGGGCTCGTCGTTGAAGGCGGGCACCTCGTCGTAGCCGCTGGTGCGGTACAGGTGGATCGCCTCGGTGAGGTTGCGGTTGGTGTCGAGGCGGACGGTGCGGTGGCCGGCGGTGGTGGCGTGGCGCTCCAGCTCACCCAGGATGCGGCGGCCGAGGCCCAGGCCGCGGACGGTGGCGGAGACCCAGACGCGCTTGATCTCGGCGGGGGCGTCGCGGTGCAGTTTCAGGGCGCCGCAGCCGACCGGCTCGCCGGACAGGGTGGCGAGGAGGAACACGCCCCGGGGCGGGGTCAGCTCCTCGTCGTCGACCGGTCTGCTGACACCTGTGTCGAAGCCGTCGTCGAAGCGCTGGGAAAGCTCGCGGGCATACGCGCGCAGGCAGGCGCGGGCCCGCGGATCGGCGGGCGGGCAGGCCGTGAGCTCGACCATCGACGCCAGGAGCAGGCGCTCGACCTCCGCCATCGCGGTCGCCAGGCGGGACCGCTGGGCGTCGCTGAGCGGCCCGAGGATCGAGTGCGCCAGGTCGTCCGAGGCGCGGTCGAGGACCGCCCACTCGGCCCGCCCCGCATCCGTCAGAGAAGCTTCGCGGACGCGCGCGTCGCCGCTCGTACCGGCGCCGACGACGACGAGGCCATCGGCTTCGAGGGACCGCAGGAGCCGGCTCAGATAGCCCGCGTCCAGGCCGAGGCGGGCGCGCAGGGCGGCCACCTCGGCGCCGGCGGGGCCGATCTCCCACAGCAGGCGGGCCTGGCCGAGCGGGCGGCCGCGGGACAGGTACTCGTCGTCGAGCGCCCCGACGCGCTGCGTCACGGTCCGGTTGAAGCGGCGGACGGTCTGGAGGAGTTCCACATGTCTGACTATAGTCAGGTAACCCTCCGCAGTGGTGCCCGCCAGGCATACTCGACCCCGTGAAACGAGGCTGGTTGCTCGCGGTGGTCGCGACAGCGCTGATGGGCTGCATCGGGCCGTTCGCCGACACGGTCGACGAGGCGCTCCAGGACACCCCCGGCGACTACGACGAGTGCTGCATCAACGCCGAGCGGCCGCTGCTCGGCAAGCTCGCCGGCGCCCCGGTCACCGCGGTGACCGCCCCGGACTTCCCCGGGTTCCGGGTCGACGCCGTCGTCACGACGCACCAGTTCGACGCCGCCACCGAGAAGAAGGTGACCTGGGGGAAGGACGGCGACGGGCTGATCGCGCCGGACGACACCCACGACTACGTCCTCGCCCTCGTCGCCGGCGTGCCCGGCGGCGACCCGAAGGCCTACCCGCAGACGGTCGTGACCGTCGTGAAGGGGGCCACCTACGAGTCCACGCCGCTCGTCGACCCGTCCGACGGCAGCCGGATCAGCTCGGTGATCCTCGCCGTGCGGGTCCCGGCCGGGCAGGCGGTCCTGCTCACCGCCGAGGACCCCGGCCCGGGCGACCCCGCGGTCGACCTGCGCACCGGCCGCGCCGTGAAGTTCCCCGCCGATGCGTAGCCGCCTGCTCGCCCTCGCCGGTGTCGCGGCGGCCCTGGCGGTCGCGTTCGCGATCCGGGCCGTCGACGACGGCGCGCTGCGCCAGTACTCCGGGACCGCGCTGTACGCCTCCATGATCTACGCCGGGGTCTTCGTCCTCCGCCCCCGGACGACCCCGCTCGTCGCGGGCGCCGTCGCGATCGCCTGGTGCTGGGCGGTGGAGCTCGCGCAGCTGACCGGCGTCCCCGCCGAGCTGTCCGCGCGGAGCCTCCTGGCGCGGTACGCGCTCGGCGTGAAGTTCGACCCCGTCGACCTGGCCTGGTATCCGGTCGGCGTCGTGCCGCTGGTCCTCGTACACCTCGCGCTGAGAAGAAAGTTTCATGCCGCGACCAGGGAGGACGAGCCGGTCAGGCGGTGAGATGCCCGCGCCGGGGCGGTGACGCGGTTCAATCCGCGCACCGCCACCCGGAGAGGAGCACCACCCATGCGCAGGAGGATTCTCGGCGCAGTCGCGGCGCTCGGGGTCGCCGCCGCCACGACGGTCATCGCCGTGGCAGCCTCGACCCCGGCGACAGCCGCCCCCGCGTACAACTACGCGGAGGCACTGCAGAAGTCCATCTGGTTCTACGAGGCCCAGCAGGCCGGGCCGAAGCCCGCGTGGAGCCGGGTCGGGTGGCGCGGCAACGCCGCCACGACCGACGGCGCCGACGTCGGCCTCGACCTGACCGGCGGGTGGTTCGACGCCGGCGACCACGTGAAGTTCGGCTTCCCGATGGCGTTCTCGACCACCATGCTCGCGTGGGGTGCGGTGGAGTACCGCGACGCGTACGCGCAGTCGGGGCAGCTGACGCACCTGGTGAACAACCTGAAGTTCGTCAACGACTACTTCATCAAGGCGCACCCGTCCCCGAACGTCCTCTATGGACAGATCGGCTCCGGCAACCCCGACCACGCCTGGTGGGGCCCGGCCGAGGTGATGCCGATGGCGCGGCCCTCGTACAAGATCGACGCCACCTGCGGCGGCTCGGACCTCGCCGGTGAGACGGCCGCCGCCATGGCCGCCTCGTCGATCGTGATCCGCCCGACCGACGCCGCGTACGCCGACAAGCTCGTCACGCACGCGAAGCAGCTGTACTCGTTCGCCGACTCGGTGCGCCGCAAGTACAGCGACTGCATCACCGACGCGGCCAGCTACTACAACTCGTGGAGCGGCTTCAACGACGAGCTCGTGTGGGGCGCGATCTGGCTCTACCGCGCCACCAGCGACGCGACCTACCTCGCGAAGGCCGAGGCGGGCTACGACAACCTCAGCAACGAGAACCAGACCACGACGAAGTCCTACCGGTGGACGATCGCGTGGGACGACAAGTCGTACGGCTGCTACGTGCTGCTGGCGAAGCTCACCGGCAAGCAGCGGTACGTCGACGACGCCAACCGCTGGCTGGACTACTGGACCGTCGGCGTCAACGGCCAGAAGGTGCCCACCTCTCCCGGTGGCCAGGCGGTGCTCGACAGCTGGGGTTCGCTGCGGTACGCCGCGAACACGTCCTTCGTGGCGCTGCTCTACAGCGACTGGCTCACCGACGCCACCCGCAAGGCCCGCTACCACGACTTCGGCGTGCGGCAGATCAACTACATCCTCGGCGACAACCCCCGCAAGTCCAGCTACATGATCGGCTTCGGGGCGAATCCGCCGAAGAACCCGCACCACCGCACCGCGCACGGGTCCTGGACCGATCAGATCACCAACCCCGAGATCTCGCGGCACACGCTGTACGGGGCGCTCGTCGGCGGGCCGTCGTCGCCGAACGACGCCTACACCGACAGCCGGTCCGACTACGTGATGAACGAGGTCGCCACCGACTACAACTCCGGGCTCACCTCCGCCCTGGCCCGCATGTACGGCGAGTACGGCGGCACCGCCCTCGCCGGGTTCCCGGCCGCGGAGACCCCGGACGGCCCGGAGATGTACGTCGAGTCCTCCATCAACACCCCGGGGACTACGTTCACCGAGGTCAAGGCGATGGTCTACAACAAGTCGGCGTGGCCGGCGCGGACCCTCGACCAGGGCTCGTTCCGCTACTACTTCACCCTCGACGGCACCACCACGCCGTCGCAGATCTCGCTGACCAGCGCCTACAACCAGTGCTCGGCACCGACCGGCCCGACGCTGGTCAGCGGCAGCACGTACTACGTCACGGTCAGCTGCGCCGGGCAGAAGATCGCCCCGGCGGGCCAGTCCGCGTGGCGGCGCGAGGTCCAGTTCCGCATCACGTCCGCCGGCACCTGGGACCCGACGAACGACTGGTCGTTCCCGGCCGGCGCCACGCAGAGCCCGAACAACCACATCACGCTGTACGACGGGGCCACCAAGGTCTGGGGCGAGGCTCCCGGCACCGGTCCGGCGGACACCACGCCGCCGTCCACGCCCGGCGCGCCGACCTTCACCAACGTGACCTCGACGTCGGTCACCGCCTCGTGGGCGGCGTCCACCGACAACGTGGGCGTCGCGTCCTACCGGGTGTCCTCGGCGGCCGGGGTCGTCGGCACGACGACCGGCACGTCCCTGGCCATCACCGGGCTGTCGCCGGCGACCGCGTACAGCTTCCTGGTCGTCGCGGTCGACGCCGCCGGCAACACGTCGGCGGCCTCGCCGGTCGGCACCGTCACCACCGCACCCGCGACCGGTGACGTCACCCCGCCGTCGAAGCCCGGCACGCCCGTCGCGTCGGGGGTCACCAGCAGCGGCGCGACCCTCACCTGGGCCGCGTCGACCGACGCCGTCGGCGTCACCGGCTACGACGTCCTGCGCCTCGGCGGCACCGCCGGGCCGGTCGTCGTCGCCACCGCCACCGGCACGACCGCCGCGGTCACCGGGCTGACGGCGTCGACGGCGTACCAGTTCGCGGTCCGGGCCCGCGACGCCGCCGGCAACCTGTCGGTGCTGTCCGACCCGGTCACGGTCACGACCACCGGCACCACCACCGGCAGGTCCTGCGAGGCCACCTACCGCGTCACGAACCAGTGGGGCGACGGCTTCAACGGCGAGGTGACCGTGCGCAACTCCGGCGGCCAGGCGATCACCGGCTGGACGGTCACGTTCACCTTCCCGGGCAACCAGCGGGTCACCAACGGCTGGTCCGGCGTCTGGTCGCAGACCGGCGCCGCCGTCACGGTCCGCAACGCCGACTGGAACGGCGCCCTGGCACCCACCGCGTCGACGGCGGCCGGGTTCAACGCGTCCGTCAGCGGCACCAACACCGCTCCGGCCACGGTCACCTGTACCGCGAGCTGAGCTGTGCGATCGGCCCCGGCGCGTGGCGCGCCGGGGCCGTATCATTGACGGCGATGACCGACGTCGTGATCGACCTCGACATCCCCGCTCCGGCGGCTGTCGCGGGAAGCCGCCGCCGTGGCGTGCTGCCGCGGATCGCCGTGCTGGCCGCGTGCGTCGCGGTGGCCGCCGTGCCGGCCGCCGCGCCCCTGCCGGTGTCGGTGGGGCAGCGGCTGCCGGTCCCGAGCTACTGCACCGGCGACCCGCTGCCGGGCGGCCGCCTCAACATCGTGCAGGACCACGTGTACATCCTCCTCGACGGCCAGACCGGCGTCGTCCTGAGCACCGGCCGCTGCCCCCGCTGATGACCGGCGCGAGCGAGGTGCTGTTCATCGGCGGCAGGTCAGGCGTCGGCAAGAGCAGCGTGGCGGTGGAGCTGCACGTGCGGTTGTCGGCGGTGGGTGTACGGCACTGCGTCATCGAGGGCGACAACCTCGACCTGGCCCATCCGCCACCGTGGGAGCACCACCTCGCGGAGCGCAACCTCGCCGCCATGTGGGCCAACTACCGCGCCCTCGGCTACCGGCGCCTGATCTACACCAACACCGTCAGCGTCCGGCAGGTCGCCGCGCTCACGGCCGCGATGGGCGACGACCCGCGCGTCACCGCCGTCCTGCTCACCTCCTCCGACGCGACCGCCCGCGCCCGGCTGGCCCGGCGCGAGATCGGCACCGCCCTCCAGCTGCACGTGGAGCGCAGCGACGCCGCGGCCAGGTCCCTCGACGCGTCGGTGCCGCCGTCCGTACACCGGATCCCCACCGACGACAGGACCGTCGCCGACCTCGCCACCGACATCCTGGCGCTGACCGGCTGGCCGTCCCGGTAGGGTCCGCGCCGCCTACCGCGGCCGCACCTCGACGCCGCGTCCGCGCAGGACCGCGGGCACGTCGTCCATCGTCGTCGCCGTGAACCGGCACCGCACTTCACGGCCGCCCCGGACGGCTTCCTCGCCACGACGATCCCCGCCCTGCCGCCGCTCGGCGCGACGGCCTGACCGGCGGACCGTCCTGCCGGCGCGGGGCCGGGGCGCCCGAAAACCACGTGCGGGAGGGCGGCGGGGCGTGTTGCGATCGGGGTATGACGATCGACCGGACGCGGCGCTACGAGCGGGGGACGCAGGTGTGGTTCGGCGGGCAGGGGCAGCGGTGGGCGGCCATGCGGGTGTTCGCGCCGGCGGACCCGGCGGAGGTGGCCGGGTACGTCGTGCGGCGCCAGCGGGAAGCGGTCCGTGAGAGCGTCTCGGCGGCCGTGCGGGCGGTGCTGCCGTGCCGGCGGATCCAGCGCGACCACCCGGGTCCGGCGCGGGAGACACCGTTCGCCAGGCACGGCGCCGGCCGGAGCGGCCACGCCGGCGGCAGGCGGCAGGTCTGGGGGCCGGCGCGGCGCCGCTCGCCGGCATGCGTCAACGGGTCGGGAGCGAGAGGACGGTGACAGCGGCGCGGCCCGCCGGGCGGCGCCCCGCGCCGGTGCCTGGCGGGCCGCCCCTGCGCCGGTGCGACGAAGGACGGAACGGGGCCTGACCGTCCCCGACAAGGCCCCGCCTCGACGGTCCGACCCCCCGGACGGCCCGCACGCGCAGGACAGCGGGCCGGCCCGGGGGAGTGGTGCGTCAGAAGCGCTTCGCGGCCTCGGTCGCGTCGGCGGTGGCCAGGGCGCGGCCCGCGGCGGCGTCGGCGGTGGCCAGGTTGGGACGGAAGGCGACCGTGGTGATGTCGGTGATACCGGCCCAGCGCAGCCAGTCCTCGAAGTACGGGCGCTGGAAGTCGGTGCCGAACGCGGGGCCGCGGCCCTCGCCGTAGACGGCGCTGGTGTAGACGACCGCGGCCTTGCGGCCGGTGAGCAGGCCGCGGTAGCCCTCGACGGGGTCGAAGCCGAAGACCAGGCCCGGCTGGCTGACCACGTCGATGAACTGCTTGAGGATGTACGGGATGCCGGCGTTCCACATCGGCACCGAGAACAGCAGCTTGTCGGTGGCGGCGAAGCGGTCGAACGCGGCTCGCGCGGCGGCCCAGGCGGCGGCGCCCTCGCCGGTGGGCTCGACGCCCGCGAACACGTCCATCTTCGCGCCGGCGGCGGCCGGGCCGAACGCCGGCAGCGTGCCGTCCCACAGGTCCCACTCGGTGACCTCGTGGGTGGGGTGCTGCTCCCCGTACACCTGCAGGAAACGCGACGCGAGCGCGCGTGACTCGGAGCGGGTGCCGCGCGGGGACGCCGAGATGTGCAGCAGCTTGGTCATGGTGAACCTCCGAAAGAAAGTGTGTGCGCACGCACCTAACATTGGTGAAAGCTAGCCACTTGCGTGCGCACGCACAAGAGTTGGTACGGTGTGACGATGGACAACACGGCCGCCTGGGCGGGCCTGCTGCGGGTGCACGCCGCGCTGGTCCCGGTGCTGGACCAGGAGCTGCAGGCGGCCCACGGCCTGCCGCTGACCTGGTACGACGTGCTGCTGGAGCTCAACTCGGCGAAGGACCGCCGGCTCACGATGGGGGAGCTGGGCGCGAAGGCGGTGGTCAGCCGCAGCCGCACCAGCCGCGTCGTCGACGAGCTCACCAAGGCCGGCCTCGTCGAGCGGGTCGCCAACCCGGCCGACGGGCGCTCGGCGTTCGCGCGGATCACGGCCGCGGGCCGGGCCAGGCTGCGGGCCGCCGCGCCGACCTACCTCGCCGGCATCGAGGCGCACTTCACCAGCAGGATGACCGCGGCCGAGGCACGCACGGTCGCGACGGCATTGGAAAAAGTGCTCAAGGGGTAGATACTCACCGGGCATGGAGAAGGGTCCGGGTCGTGACCTCGCGCACGCGCTTCGCACCGGCCCGTTCTCCGCGGCGCTGCACCTGGCCATCGAGGACCGCGGCATCCGCCTCGAGGAGATCCAGCAGCAGCTCGCCAGCAAGGGCGTCAGCGTCAGCATCACCACGCTGAGCTACTGGCGGCGGGGGCGCAGCCGCCCCGAGCGGCCCGAGTCGCTCAAGGCCGTCCGGCTGCTCGAGCAGATCCTGGCGCTGCCCGAGGAGTCGCTGATCGTGCAGCTCGGGCCGCGCCGCCCGCGGGGGCGCTGGCTGAGCCAGCCGCCGGGCACCATCGACGTCGACCGGCTGTTCAGCGACGGCACCAGCGTGGCGAAGATGGTCGGCGAGCTCGACCGGTGGATGTACCACGAGCTGACCAGGCTGAGCCTGCACGACCTGTACGTCGTCGGCCCCCGGCGGCAGGAGCTGGGCCTGACCTGCCGGCAGGTGCTGCGGGCCAACATCGACCGGGTCTCCCGGACCGTGGCGGTCTTCCTCACCGACGACCCGGCCGCGAAGGTGACCGTCAGCGCGATCCGCAACTGCCGCATCGGCCGGGTCCGGTCCGACGCCGGCGGGCTCGTCGCGGCGGAGATCATCTTCGACCGGATGCTGGCGCAGGGGGAGACGGTGGTGGTGGAGTACCAGTACCGCAGCGACTCGCTCTCACCGACCGACAAGTACTACCGGGGCTTCTCGACACCGGTCACGGAGTACGTGCTGCAGGTGCAGTTCGACCACGACGCGGTGCCGGCACGCTGCCGGCGGTTCGAACGCCGCGCGCTCAACGCGCCGGACCAGGGCGTGTGGGAGACGTGGATCGGCTCGACCCACGGCGCCCACGTCGTCGCCTCCGACGTTCCCCCCGGCATCGTCGGCATGCGGTGGGAGTGGGAGTGATCGCCGTTGACCACTCCCACCCCCTTCTGGTTATGACGCGCTGATCGAGACGTCGTCGAGGACGAAGCTGGTCTGCAGCGACCAGTCCTCGACGCCGTTGAACTTCAGCGTGACCGTCTGCCCCGCGAACGCGCTCGCGTCGACGACCTTCTCCACGTACCCGCTGGTCCTGTCCAGGTTCGTGTAGGTGGCCACGGTGGTGCCGCCGAGGGTGACGGTCAGCTTGTCGTAGGCCAGGTTCTCGGTCTCCGCGGTGGTGATGCGGATCCAGAAGCGCAGCTGCACGGTGGTGCAGCCGGACGGGATCGCCACCGGCTGCGAGACCGTGTCGGTCTGCACCCGTCCACCGCCGTTGAGCCACGCGTTGCGGGTGCCGCTGCGCGCCGGGTACTGCGACCACGTGCCGATCACGTTCGCGGTCGCGGTCCACGGCGACGTGCCGCTCTCGAAGCCACCGTTGCCGACGGGCTGCGAGGGTGCGCAGCCGCCGCCACCGGTGGTGACCGTCCAGGTGAACTGGGCCGACGCGGTCTTGTTCGCCGCGTCCGTCAGCGTCACCGTGACGTTCGAGGTGCCCGCCGTCGTCGCGCTGCCGGTGATCCGACCGGTCGACGCGCCGATGGACAGCCCGGCCGGGAGGCCGGACGCGCTCCAGGTGTACGGCGTGGTGCCGCCGCTGCCCTGGACCTGCACGTCGACCTGTTGGCCGACGACGGAGCTCTTGTTGCCCGGGCTGGTCACGGCCGGGTCATTGGTGCCCCCGCCGATGAAGGCCGTGTAGAGCAGGACGTTCGGCGACCCGCTGCCGGCGCTGGTGATCTTCCCGGTGGTGCCGTTGTTCACGAGCGCGTCGCGGACCTGCGCCGGCGTCGCGTTGGGGTTCGCGCCCAGGTAGAGCGCGGCGGCGCCGGTGACGTGCGGCGACGCCATCGAGGTGCCCGTCATCGTCGCGCTGCCGGTGTTGCTGGAGTACGACGCCGACACGATGCTCGTCCCCGGTGCGAACAGGTCCAGGCACGAGCCGTAGTTGCTGGTGCTGTTGCGGGCGTCGGAGCTGTTGCTGTTGCCGACGGTGATCGCCGCGGCGACCCCCTGCGGGCTGTAGTAGCAGGCGTCGTCGCCGTTGTTGCCGGCCGCCTGCACGAACTGCACGCCCGAGCTGATCAGGCTCGACACCGCGCTGTCCATGGCCTGGCTGCTGCACCGGCTGCCGCAGCCGATCGAGTAGTTCGCGACCGCCGGCTTCTGGGCGTTGCTGCGCACCCAGTTGATCCCCGCGATCAGGTCGTCGTTGGTACCGGTGCCCTGGCAGTCAAGGACGCGGACCGAGACGAGGTTCGCCTTCTTCGCGATGCCGTACGAGGTGCCGACCGCCGTGCCCGCGACGTGCGTGCCGTGGCCGTGGCAGTCGGCGGGGTTGCTGTCCCCGTCGACGATGTCGGTGCCCTGCCTGACCCGGCCGCTGAAGTCGACGTGGCTCGCGTTGAGGCCGGTGTCCAGCACGTACACGGTGACGCCCTGCCCCGGGTTCGCCGGGTAGGTGAACGCCTGGTTCAGTGGCAGGCTCCGCTGGTCGATGCGGTCGTCGCCCCAGTTCGGCGGGTTGTTCTGGGTGTCGAGCACGGTGATGCGCTGGACCGCCTCGACCGACGCGACGGCCGGGTCGGCGGCCAGCCGCCGCGCCTGCTGCGCGGACATGCTCGCCGAGAAGCCCCGCTGCACGGTGTCGAACACGTGCCGCGTCTGCCCTCCGAACCTGCCGGTGAGCCGCTGGGCCTGGGTGGCGATCGCGGTGGAGCCGTCCTTCAGCGTGACGATGTAGCGGCCCGCCACCGCGTCGGGACTGTCCGCGTACAGGATCGCGCCTTGCGCGGTCGCCGCCGCCGGTGCGGCCGCCGCGAAGGCGCCGGCCAGCGCCGCGACGAGCGCGGTGCCGGCCGCCGTAATTCGGTGGAACACGGTGAGACCTCCTCCGAGGGGATGCCGGCTCCGTGGCCGGGTCCGGTTGACGCCGACCCCGGAGGGCTGCAGCAGAAGGTAGGAGGACGCGACCGTCGATGGTCACCCCGGTGAACAGACGGCGACGATCTGCGCCGTCAAAACTGTTTATGAGTGGCGCGCGGTTCACCGGCGGTGACCGGCGGATCGGTAGAACCTCGCGCTGGCCCGCCATCAGCTGCGCGCGATCGAAGCGGGCCTCGAACTGTGACGTCCGGCTTCTTCGGCGGCGCTCCCGGCGCGGACGGCCTGCCGCGCCGGGAGCGCCCCGAGCCCGGCGGCGGGGCCGGGCAGCCGCAGCCGATCGGCGCCCGGCCCGAGCCGCTCGACGCCGCCCTGTCGCCGGTTCGCGCCGCGATGGAGGACCTCCGCCTGCGCGTGCCGGGGGTCCGCGGCAGCGTGCTCGCCGGCGTCGACGGCCTGCTGGTCACCTACGACCTGGGCGCCTGCGACACCGGCGGCGGGACCGACCCGCACGACGCGGCCGCCCTGGCGGCGACGACCTTGGGCCGGCAGGTGGCGCTGGTGCTGGGGCAGGCGCCGTTCCGGGACGCGACCATGCGCAACGACGGCGGTTACTTCACCGTGTACGCCGTGGACGGCGGCACGCTGCTCGCGGTGCTCGGCAGCGACGGGCTCAGCGTCGCCCGCCTGCACCTGGAGGCCCGCCCGACCTGCCAGCGCCTCGCCGCGCTGCGCTGAGCCCGCGACCGCGAGGGCTCACCAGCGGTCGTGGTGCAGGGCCTCGGAGAGCGGGGTGCGGCGGCGCCAGCCGTGGCGTTCCAGGTCCGGGACGGACTCCAGGTGGGTCACCGGGCCCAGGCAGAGCCAGGCGACGGGCCGGACGGTGGCGGGGATGCCCAGCAGGTCGCGGACGAACGGTTCGCGGTAGAACGAGACCCAGCCGACGCCCAGGCCCTCCGCGGTCGCGGCGAGCCACAGGTTCTGGATGGCGAGGCAGACGGAGTAGAGGCCGGCGTCGGCGATCGCGTGGCGGCCGAGGACCGCCGGGCCGCCGCGGCCGGGGTCGTACGTGACGACCACGGACAGGGCCGACTCCAGCACACCGTCGATCTTGATCCGGGCGAAGGTCGCGGCGGACGGGGCGTCGAGGGTGGCCGCGAACGTGTCGCGCTCGGTGCGGACGTGGTCGTGGAAGGCGCCGCGCAGGGCGGGGTCGCGGACGAGGACGAAGTCCCACGGCTGGGACAGGCCGACGCTCGGCGCGGCGTGGGCGGCGCCCAGCACGCGGTCGAGGACGTCGGCGGGGATCGGCGCGCCGGTGAACTGGCCGCGCACGTCGCGGCGGCGGTGCACGACGTCGTACAGGTCGGTGCTCATGAGGGCAGGCTCCCGCTGCTCGTGGCCGCCCGTCACGGACGGACGGCCGGTGACCGCGAGGCCGGTCTTCGGACTCTCGGATCAACGCCTGCACCGTCCGCCTTCCCAGCCCTGGGGCCAGTGACCGCGCACCGCGGGGTGCGCATGGACGGCAGCTCCCCGATCACCGCGGCGGGCCCGTGCCGGATTCACACCGGCTTCCCGATTCTCCCCAGGGCACTGGGGCACCTCGCATCAAGTTCGTGCCGCCAGGCAGCCTACGGCACGCAGAGCCGGTAGTGGGTGGTGAGCCGGCCGTCCTCGACGAGGTGGAACGCGAGCGCCGGCGGCGGCTCGGGCCGGTCCTCCGGCTCCCACGGCAGCACCATCGTCGACTCGACCCCCGGCGCGGCGAGGACCGGCACGCCCGCGAACGTGCTGACGGCGGCGCTGTGGACGTGCCCGCACAGGACGGCCAGCACGTCCGGGTGGCGGCGGAGGACCTCGGCGAGCCGTCCGGCGCCGAGCTGGCGGACCTGGTCCGCGGCGGGCTTGCCCACCGGTACCGGCGGATGATGACAGCACACGAGCGCGGGCATGCCCGCCGACGCCGCGAGGGTGTCGTCGAGCCACTGGAGGGTGTCGTCGTCGAGCCATCCCTCGGCGTGCCCGGGCACCGACGAGTCGCACAGCGCGAACAGCACCCCCGCCACGGTCTCGGCGCGGTCGGTCCGGAACGCGGCCGGGTCGTCGTGGTTGCCGGGCACCGCGAGGACGGGCACGCCGAGCGTCCGGAGCCGGCCGAACGCCGCGTATTCGGCGTCGAGCCCGTGGTCGGCGACGTCCCCGGTGACGAGCACGGCGTCCACCGGCCGGCGGAGGTCGCCGAGGTACGCGAGGACCCGGTCGAAGCGGTCGGGCGGCGGGGCGCCGAGGTGGAGGTCGCTGAGGTGGGCGATGAGCACCCCTGCCGGTTACCCAGGCGGGCGCGCGGCTACCGCAGCAGGTGCGCGCTGCCCGCGGCCTCGAACGCGGCGCGGACGTCGGCGACGCCTTCGGTGAAGTGCGCCCAGCCGTCGACGTGGACCGGCACCACGGTCTTCGCGTCCAGGAGCCTGGCCGCCGCCAGCATTCCGGCCGCGCCGAGCGTGAGGTCGGCGTCGCCGAGCAGCGCGGTGCGGGCCCTGCCGCCGAACAGGATCGCCACGTCGACGGACGGGAAGCGTTCCGCGATCGCGGCGACGACGTCCAGCGACGCGTTGTCGCCGCTCACGTAGACGGTCGGCAGGCCGTCGCCGTGCAGGACGAACCCGGTGACGGGGCCGGTGAGGTGCTCGGTGCCGGCGGGGCCGTGCCGCGCGGGGACGGCGGTGACCCGCACGTGGCCGCCGCCACCGGGGCGCGGCAGGTCGGCGTGGGACCACGGGTCCAGGCCGGTGACCTGGCCGCCCAGGCGGGCGGCCGCCGCGGGGGTGCTGAGCACCACCGGTACCGACGCCGCGAACGCACGACCGAGGGTGTCGAGGTTGTCGGGGTGCTGGTCGTGCGAGAGCAGCACGACGTCGACGGCGCCGGCGTCGTCGGGGGTGCCGGCGGCGGGCTCGGTCTTGGTCAGCACGCGGTTGCCGAGCTGGTACCGCCCGGGCGGGTCGAACGTGGGGTCGGTGATGAACGTGACGCCACCGACGCCGAACACCACGGTCGGGCCGCCGAACCGCTGGAACTTCATCGTCATGGCCCTCACCCTCGCCGCTCCGGACGCTCGCCGGCAGTGGCCGGAACGCCATCCTCCGATACGATCAAGCCATGACGCGTTCGGCGACGACGGTCGGGGTGCTGATCGGCGACGGCGCGCCGATGCTGGAGGTCGCCGTGGCACCCCGGGTGTTCGGCGTCGCGGCCGTCTTCGACGTGCGGACCGCGGGCGAGCACCCGGGCCCGCTGTCGACGACGGCGGGCATCGCCCTCACCGCCCCGCACCCGCTCGACGACCTCGACACCGCCGGCGTCGTCGTCGTGCCCGGCTGGCGGGTGCCCGGCGGCGCGCCGGTCGCGCCCGGCATCCTCGACCGGCTCCGCCGCGCGCACGACGAGGGCGCCACGGTCGTCGGGCTGTGCCTGGGCGCGTTCGTCCTCGCCGAGGCCGGCCTGCTCGACGGCCGCCGCGCCACGACGCACTGGCGGCACCTGCCCGCGTTCGCGGCCCGCTTCCCCGCGGTCGACGTCGTCGAGGACGCGCTGTATGTCGACGAGGGCACGGTCGTCACCAGCGCCGGCAGCGCCGCGGGGCTCGACGCCTGCCTGCACCTGCTGCGCCGCGACCACGGCCCCGCGCTCGCCAACGCGGCCGCCCGCGCCCTCGTCGTCGCCCCGCAGCGGGCCGGCGGCCAGGCCCAGTTCATCGAGCGCCCGGTCCCGCGGCTGCGCGCCGGTGACGCCGTGAGCGACGCGATGCGCCTCGCCCTGGAGCGCCTCGACGACCCGGCCCTGGACATCGACCGCCTCGCCGCCGCCGTCCACCTGAGCCGCCGCACGTTCGACCGCCGCTTCCGCGAGACGACCGGCTCGTCCCCGCTGCGCTGGCTGCTCCAGCAGCGCGTCCTGCGCGCCCAGCACGTCCTGACCACCACCGACCTGGACATCGACGCGGTCGCCCGCGCCTGCGGCTTCACCGACGGCGTCGCCCTTCGCCCTCACTTCCGCCGCCAGGTCGGCGTCCCGCCCCACGCCTACCGCGCCAGCTTCCGCACCCCCTGAAACCGCCCCTGCCACGCCCGGCACCCGGGCTCGGCCGGCGCGCTCCCGGCCGGTGGCTCAGTGGGGGAGCAGGAGGGCGGGCAGGTCGAGCAGCGAGCCGATCCGGTCCGCTTCGCCGGACGGGCCGGTGCCGGTGCGGTCGAGGTGGACGGCGCGCAGGCCGGCGGCGCGGGCGGGCAGGACGTCCAGGTCGTGCCGGTCGCCGACGCTCACGACGGTCTCCGGGGCGAGGCCCCAGCGGCGGCACGCCTCGGTGAAGACGGCGGGGTCGGGCTTGAACAGGCCGAGGGTCTCGGCGGTGTAGACGGGGCCGGCGAGGTCACGCAGGCCGATGCGGGCGAGCTTGCCGTTCTGCTGCTCCTCGATGCCGTTGGTGAGGACGGCGGTGCGCAGTCCCGCCTGCCGGATCGCCGCCAGTGCGGGGCGGGCGTCCGGGTAGGCGGCCCAGGACCGCTCGTACATCAGCAGAAAGCCGGAGAAGAGGGCGTCGAGCCGCTCGTCGGCCTCGCAGGGGGTGCCGAGGGCGGCGAGGAAGTCGCGGAGCCGGTTGCGGCGCTGCTGCTGAAACGTGACCCGGCCGGCGCGCCACGCTTCCAGGTGCCGCTCCTGGACCGTGGCCCACAGGGTCCGGTTGCCGGCGTCGGGCTCGACCCCGATCGTGGGCAGCCAGCGCCGCAGGGCCGCGGTGACGGCGGCCTCGTGGTCGAGCAGGGTGCCGTCGAGGTCGAGCAGGACGCCGCACAGCTTCACACCGCGCACTCTACGGGGTGACGCTTCTAACCCTATTTCCGATCGGAAAAGCAGGTATACGATCATGCGGTGCCGGTTGAGGGTGTCAGGGCGCGGTGGGTCGTCGCGGTCTGCCTCGGTGCGGGGTTCACCACGCTGCTGGACCAGTCGGTGCTGAACGTCGTGGTGCCCGCGCTGCGCGGCTCGTTGCACGCCGGCACCGCGTCGCTGCAGTGGATCCTCGCCGGGTACTCGCTGACGTTCGGGCTGGCGCTGGTGCCCGCGGGACGGCTCGGCGACCTGTACGGCCGGCGGTCGCTCTTCGTCGGCGGCCTCACCGTGTTCGCCGCGGGTGCGCTCGTGGCCGCCACCGCCGGGCACGGCTGGGTCGTCGCCGCGGCCAGGCTTGTGCAGGGCTTCGGCGCCGGCATCGTCAACCCGCAGATCATCGGGCTGTTCCAGGACCTCTTCCGCGGGCGTGACCGGGCCCGCGCGCTCGGAGCGTACGCCTTCGTCGGCGGGGTCGCCGGCATGCTGGGACCGCTGCTCGGCGGGGCGGTCCTGCAGGCGGCCGGGCCGGGGTCCGGCTGGCGGCTGGTCCTGCTGGCGAACCTGCCGTTCGCGGTCGTGACGATCCCCCTCGCGCTGCGGTTCCTGCCCGCCGGGCGCCCCGCGGGGCACACCGGCGACCTCGACCTCGGCGGCCTGCTGCTGCTCGGCGGCACCACCCTCGCCGCGCTGCTGCCGCTCGCCGGCACGGGCGGTGGCGCCTGGTGGCTGCTCGCGGCGGGCACGGGCCTGGTGGCGTTCCTCGCGTGGGAGCGCCGGTGGACCGGGCTCGGCCGCACCGCGATCCTGCTGCCGTCGCTGACCCGCAACCGCGGCTACGTCCTCGGCGTGCTCGTGGCCATGTGCTACTTCGGCGCCACCCTCGCCCTCAACCTGGTGCTGTCGCTGTTCCTGCAGGACGGCCTGCACTACTCGCCGCTCGCCGCCGCGGCGATCGCGTTGCCGAGCGCGGTCGGCTTCACGCTGACCTCGGCGCTCGCCTCGGGGCTGCGGCGGCGGGGCACCACGGTCGCGCTCGGCGTCGCGGTCGCCAGCATCGCGGCCGCCGTCGCCTCGGCCGAACTGCTACCGCCGGGGCGGGTGGTGTGGGCCCTCGCGGTGGCGCAGTTCGTGACGGGGGCGGCGGGCGGCTTCGTCAACTCGCCGAACCAGGCGCTGACGCTGTCCCACGCGCCGCCGGGCGTCAACGGGCTCAGCGCCGCGCTGCTGCAGCTGTCGCAGCGGCTCGCGGCGAGCGTGAGCATCGCGGCCGTCAGCGGCATCTTCCTCGCGACGGCGGCCGCACCCGGTGGTCCCTCCGCCGCGATGGCCCGCGGGGCGGCGCTGTGCCTGGGACTCGCCACGCTCGGCCTGCTCTTCGCCGCCCTCGACCGCGACCGCCCCCGGGATGCGCCCGACCCGTCGCTCGTCGCGGCCGGGCGCTCGACGCGGGCGCCGTCCGGGGACTGACCCCGCGCGGGCGTGCGGCATGCGGTCGTCGTCCACCCGGCCACGCCGCCCGCGTTCCCGCAGCCTGGCTCTCCCATGTACCGCCCGGACCCGGCCGCCGGCGCCTGGCGGCGGATCCTGGAGCTGATCGGGGCCTCGTAGGGTTGGCCGCATGCGCGCCATCCGCTGCGACCGCTTCGGCGGCCCCGAGGTCCTTTCGCTCACCGACGTCCCCGACCCAGAGCCCGGCCCCGGTCAGCTGCTCGTCGAGGTCAGCGCCGCCGGCGTCAACTACGCCGACACGTCTCGCACGCTCGGCACGTACAGCGGCGGCCAGACCCTGCCCTTCATCCCCGGCACCGAGGTCGTGGGGCACACCGCCGGCGGCAGGAGGGTCGCGGCGCTCACCTTCGCCGGCGGCGGCTACGCCGAGCGCGCCGTCGTGTCCACTGTGGACGCCGTGGACGTGCCGGCCGCCGTCGCCGACGGTGCCGCGCTCGCGCTGCTGGTGCAGGGCCTCACCGCGTGGCACCTGCTGCACGGCAGCGCCGCCCTGCGCCCCGGCGAGACCGTCGTCGTCAACGCCGCCGCCGGCGGCGTCGGCACCCTCGCGGTGCAGCTGGCCCGGCACCTCGGCGCGGGCCGGGTCATCGCCGCCGCGTCCAGCCCCGCGAAGCGCGACCTCGCCGTGTCCCTCGGCGCCGACGCGGCCGTCGACAGCGACCCCGACGGCTACCCGGCCCGCGTCCTGGCCGCCAACGGTGGCGCGCCGGTCGACGTCGTGCTGGAGTCGACCGGCGGGCCAGCGTTCACCGCCGCGCTCGAGGTCCTCGCGCCGCTCGGCCGCCTCGTCACCTATGGCGACGCGTCCCGCCGCGGCCGCCCGCCCGTCGACCCCGCGATCCTCGCCGACCGCAGCATCGCCGTCGCCGGCTTCTGGCTCCGCCCCGTCCTCACCCGCCAGGGCGCGTTCGCCGGACCGCTCGGGCAGCTGCTCGACCTGACCGCGGCCGGGGTGTTGCGGCCCCGGGTCGGGGCGGCGTACCCGCTGCACGACGCCCGCCGCGCGCACGAGGACCTGCTGGCCCGCGGCACCACCGGCAAGCTCGTCCTCACCGTCGGCCGGCCTGGCTGAGCTACGCCGACAAGCTCGTCCTCACGGTCGGCCGGCCTGGCTGAGCTACGCCGGCAAGCTCGTCCTCACCGTCGGCCGGCCTCGCCGACGGTGTCGAGGGGGCGGACAGCGGGACTCGTTTGCCCGGAGCGGACCGTCCTACCGTCCTACCGTCCTACCGTCCTACCGTCCTACCGTCCTACCGTCCTACCGGGCCGGCGGGGCGAGGTGGCGGTCGAGGAAGGCGATGACGGTGGTGGCGAGCTCCAGGCGGTGATCGGAGAGGGCGTGGTCCGTCGGGAAGAGCGTGTGCTCGAGCAGGAGGTGCGGCTGCTGCTCGTACGCGCGGACCAACGGCACATGGTGGACCTCGTGCGGGGTGACGGGGTCGCGGCCGGTGCCGATCAGCAGGACCGGGCGGCCCTCGAAGGCCGGGGCGAGGCCCGCCAGGCGCCAGGCGGGGCCGGCGGCGGTCATCTCGCGCACAAGGGCCTCGCCGCTGGTGCCGCGCAGCGGGAGCAGGTCGCTGCCGAGCGCCTCCACGCACTCGGCGCGCACCACCGGATCCGCGCACAACTGCGCCGCGGTGCCGACGTCGAACCCGGCGACGGACACGGTCGCGCGGACGGCGGGGTCGGCGGCGGCGGTCATCAGCGCGGCGAATCCGCCGAGGCTGTGGCCGGCGACCGCGACCCGCGACGGATCCAGGCGGTGCTCGGCCGCGAACGCCTCCTCGCGGACGGCGGCCACGACCGCGGCCGAGTCCTCCAGGACGTGCCGCCACGAATAGTCGCCGCCCATGCCCCACGAGCCGCGGTAGTGGAAGACGAGCGCCGCGTAGCCCGCCCGGCGCAGCGCCTGCGCGAGGTCGAAGTTGCGCTCGTTGCCGGGGAAGCCGTGCAGGAGCACGACGACCGGGTGCGGCCCGTCTCCGGCGGGCAGGTGCAGGACGCCGGCGAGGCGCTCGCCGCCGCTGGTGAAGCTGACCGCGGGCGTGCCGGCGTACGGGGGCGTCGTCATCGTCCGGACGCTAGCACCCGGCGGTCGTCGCGCGGCGAGTTGTCCAACGGTGTCCAACGAGGCGTCATCGACAGATGTCACATCGACACAATGCACGCATGGCGGCGGTACAACTCGTACATGATGAAGCGTTCTGGAACTACCGGGAGCAGACCCGGCAGCACGGCGCGCAGCAGCGCACCGGACGGTTACGGGCCTGGCGGGAGGACGGCGGGCGGCTGCTGGCGATGCTGACCGTCCAGCCGTACTTCGAGGACTACGGTTGCACGATCCCGCAGCAGGTGCGGGCCAGGTTCCCGTTCTCGGGGCGGCTCGTCGACGTGGTCTCCTACGAGCCGGGCTGGTGGGGCGGCAGCTGCCGGTATCACATCGCGGACCCGGCGCACGCGAGCGTGCAACGGTGGAAGTCGGTGGACGCGCGCTCGGTCGCCAGGCGTCTGGGGCCGGGGTTCCTGATCGACGACGAGGCGGACACGACCTTCGGCCGGCTCGGGGCGTGAGGTCGTCGCCCCTGCCCTGGTGGCGGAAAAATCGGTTAAAACCGCATATATCCGGTTTGGCATCCGTAGCGTCGGGTTGATGAGGATGGTTCACAGGCTGGTGGGCGCTCTGGCCGCCCTCGCGGTGACCGGTGCCCCGGCACTCTCCGCGCCCGCCACCGCACTCGTTCCCGTTCCCCCTGCGGCTTCCCCGTCTCCGTTGCCGTCGTCGGCGCTGTCTTCACCTTCTTCGCCTTCTTCGCCTTCTTTGGCTCCGGCGGCTCCGGCTCCATCTTCGGCTTCGGCTCCGTCTTCGTCGGCTCCTTCGGGTTCGGCTTCGGAGGACCTTCGGCCGGCGCTGCTGACCGCGGCGGATCTGCCCGATGGGTTCGTGCCGATCGCCGCGGCCACCAACGACGACGGCGCGGTCACGCTCGGCGGCAACTTTCCAGGCTGCCCCTCGCTGGACCCCGTGACCGGCGACGGCACCACGGCCGCCGCCGTCACGTACAGCAAGGGCGCCGTCGGGCCGTACCTGACGCACGCGCTCGTGCACTTCCCGGCCGGCGGCGCCGCGACGGCGATGGACCGGCTCGCCGCCGCGGTCACCACGTGCAAGTCGTTCAGCCAGGAGCTCGCCGGGATCACGGTCCGCTTCACGCTCGCCCCCGCCGAGGTGCCTCCGACGCTCGGCCAGCGCGCCTTCGGGGTACGCATGACCGGCGACACCGACTTCGGCATCGCGGTCACCGCCGACATCGTCGCCGTGCACCGCGGCGACTTCGTGCTGTGGCTCAACGACATGACCGTCGGCACCACACCCGCCGGTATGGTCACAACCCTCGCCAAGACCGCAGCCGACCGCTGCGCGACCCGCGTGAAGGGCTGCTGACCCGCGCCCCTGCCAAACCCTGCTGCCCTGCGATTTCATCGACGCCACGGCAACGTACTACGATGTGTAGCGGGACAGCTCCGCGGCGAAATCGCGATTTGGTGAGCGGTGTTACCGTGTGAGGGTCGGAACACGTCACGGGCGTCGGTCTCTTCACCGACTCCGCGGCCAACGATTCCGCGGCTCTGGAACTGCTGGCTCTAGGAACTGCTGCTCAGGAGCTGCTGGCTCTCGGACTGCGGCTCCCGGACTGCGGCCCAGGAACCGCTGGCTCTCGGGCTACTGCTCGGGAGCTGCAGGCTCTCGGACTGCGGCTCTGGAACCGCTGGCCCAGGAAACGCTGGCCCAGGAGCTGTCGGCTCAGGAGCTGCTGACGGCGAGGACGACCTTTCCGGCCGAGCGGCCGGTCGCGACGAGTTCGTGGGCCCGCGCGACCTCCTCCAGCGGCAGGACGGTGTCGACCACGACCCGCAGCTCGCCCTTGTCGACGAGGTCCGCGAGGGACCGCAGCCCCGCGTGGTCGGGCTGCACGAGCAGGAACCCGGCCCGGCGGCCCTGCTGCCGTGCCTCGTCCGCCAGGTACGCCTCGGCGGGCGAGGCGAGGGACACCAGGATGCCGCCGGGGCGCAGGGTGCGCAGGGAGCGGGGGCCGTACTCGCCGCCGATCGGGTCGACCACGACGTCCAGGTCGGTGGCGACGTCCTCGAACTTCACGGCGGTGTAGTCGATCACCTCGTCCGCGCCGAGATCGCGGAGCAGGTCGTGCTTGGCGGCGCTGGCCGTGCCGATGACGTGCGCGCCGCGCGATTTCGCGATCTGCACCGCGAGGTGGCCGACGCCGCCGGCGGCCGCGTGGATCAGGACCCGCTGGCCCGGGCGGACGTCCGCGGTGTCGACGACCGCCTGCCACGCGGTCAGGCCGGCCAGGCCGAGGCCCGCGGCCTCCACATGGGACAGTCGAGCCGGCTTGCGGGCCAGGTGCCGGGCCGGTGACGTCACGAAGTCCGCGTACGTGCCGGCGGCCTCCGGCAGGCGCGGCATGCCGAACACCTCGTCGCCCGGCCGCAGCCAGGTCACGCCGAGGCCGGTCTCCTCGACGACGCCGGACACGTCCCAGCCGAGCCGGACCGTGGTGCCGAGCAGGCCGCCGGTCGTGCGGTGCCACAGGTCGGTGGGGTTCACCGCGGTCGCGTGGACGCGGACGAGGACCTCCGAGATCCCCGGCTGCGGGCGGTCCACCTCCACGACCCGCAGCACCTCGGGCCCGCCGAACCCGTCTTGACCGATCGCGCGCATTGTTGCTTCCCATCTGTTCGACGAAGTGTGCGCGTTCAGCGTCGCCGTGACTGGGGCCGCTTTCGAGTGGCCACATTGCCAGTATGTGCAAAGATCTGGCCATGGCAGCCAGTGTGCACCGTGTCGTCGTCCTCGCCCTGGACGGGGTGTATCCGTTCGAGCTGAGCATTCCGAGCAGGATCTTCGGCACCGCCGGGCCGCTGCTGTACGAGGTGCTGACGTGCAGTCTCGACGGCGCTCCGGTCCGCACCGGCTACGACTTCGACGTCGCGGTCCAGCACGACGCGTCCGTGATCGGCACCGCCGACACGCTGGTAGTGCCGCCGTTCGTGTGCGCGCCCGAGGGGCCCCGCGACTGGCTGCCCGCTCCACTGGCGGCGGCGCTGCGGCGGCTGCGTCCCGGCGCGAGGATCGTGTCGATCTGCACCGCCTCCTATGTGCTCGCCGCGGCGGGGTTGCTCGACGGCCGCCGCGCCACCACGCACTGGAACGACGCCGAGCACTTCCAGCGCACGTTCCCTCAGATCGACGTCGACGCGTCGGTACTGTTCATCGACGACGGCGACGTGTTGACAGCGGCCGGCGCCGCCTCGGGGATCGACGTGTGCCTGCACCTGATCCGGCGGGACCACGGCAGCGCGGTCGCCAACCGGGTCGCCCGGCTCTGCGTCGTGCCACCGTGGCGGGAGGGCG
Organism: Dactylosporangium sp. NPDC000521; assembly: GCF_042898305.1. NCBI lineage: Bacteria > Bacillati > Actinomycetota > Actinomycetes > Micromonosporales > Micromonosporaceae > Dactylosporangium > Dactylosporangium sp. NPDC000521. The sequence continues at coordinate 58,551 of NZ_JBIAYW010000016.1, read as the reverse complement.
GGCAGGCGCAGTACATCGACCGGCCGGTCCCGGCACCGTCCACGGCGACGACGGCGGCGACCCGGCAGTGGGCCCTCGGCCGCCTCGACCGTCCGATCTCCCTGGCCGAGATGGCGGCGCACGCGCGGATGAGCGTGCGGACGTTCTCCCGCCGCTTCCGCGAGGAGGTCGGCATGACTTCGGGGCAGTGGCTGACCCGCCAGCGGGTCGAGCATGCCAGGCGCCTGCTGGAGACGACCGACCTGCCGGTCGACCGGGTCGCCGCGGAGTCGGGCTTCGGCACCGCCGCCTCCATGCGCCAGCACCTCGCCGGCGCCATCGGCGTCCCGCCAATGGCCTACCGCAACACGTTCCGCGCGTCCGCACCTGCCTGACCCAGTGCTCCGGCAGCGGCGCCGGAAGGGGCGGCCTCGGAAGCCGCCGCCTCGGACGCGATGGCATCGGCGGCGGCGGTACGGAACTGCTGCGTCTCGACGACCCACCGGACACGGTCCCGGTCGCGTTGCGGCATCCGGGTCAGCAGATCGGCGATGTAGCCGGCGGGGAGGACGGTAATGAGCCCGTCGCTGGGCAGGGCCGCGAGCACCAGCGCCGCGGCGTCCGGGGCGAGCGCGGTCAGGAACCGGGCGGCGACGTCAGGCGGTCGCCACTTCAGGTGCTGGGCGGCCCGCAGGGGTGTCATCGCCGCGAGCCGCGCCACGGCGTCCCCGAAATCCATCAGCAGCAGGATTTCCGTACGTGCGGGGCGGGGGAACCGGGCGGCGGCCGCAGCGGGTGGTACGGCGGCGAGCAGGCGGGCGGCAAGGGGCTCCGGCATCGCGTTGAACATCCAGGCCGCCGAACGCGCATCCATGGCGGCGATCGCACCGGCCAGCGTGGCGACATCCGGCATCGCACGGCCCGCCGGCAGCGGCCCGGACACCATGGCCTCGGCGATTCGTGCTGCTGGGGCAGCTTCGAGGGCCTCGAACACCGCGGCCAGGCGCGGCACGTCGAGGCCGGCGAGCTTCTCGGCGGCGACGGCCGGGGACAGCGCGGCGAACTCCGCGGCGGGCCGTGGATGGGTGATCGGCACGCCGTGCGTCCGGCGCCAGCGCCGCCACGAGCGGGTCGTCAGGTTGGCGGCGGGATGGTCGAGCAACCACAGCAGGTAGCCGACGCGGAATCGGACGGCCTGGTCGGGCGAGCCGGCCGCGGCCCGCAGGCGGTCCCGCAGCGACGGGCCGTCGAGAAACCGGGCCAGCTTGACGTGCCGGCGTCCAGAGTGGACGTGGTGCGGTCCGGTGCCGGCGTGGACGGCGTCGAGCACCAGATCCTCCAGCACGGCCCGGGCCTGCTCGGACGCGCCGTGGCGGATGAACGCGTCACCGGGCCAGGCGCCGCGCGGCCAGCGGGGGACCACCCGGCTCCATTCGGCCGGGAACTGCCGCTGCCACTGTACGAACAGCAGCGCGTACGGTTCGAGCGCGCGCAGCTCGCCGGCGGTCAGGCCGGTGGTGTACGCGGCGTACGCGGCGACCGGGTCGGCGAGGGTGCCCGTCGGGTGGGACTCGTAACGCCGCCAGAGCAGCGCGACGTGGCGCTCCACCGCGGCGGCCCGGGCGGCGGGGTCGGTGGAGACGAGGTCGAAGACCCACGCGTACGCGGGCAGGGTGCGCAGGTCGAACCGGCCCTCGGTCACTCCGACAGCAGGGCGGAGACCTGCGGGGAGAACGTCGCGTGCAGGACCAGCGCCGCACCGCCCACGACGGCGGCGTCGACGCCGAGGGGGGACAGGGCGACGTCGACGACACGGATGTGGCGGGCCAGGGGACGGGTGGCGAGGGCGCGGACGACGGCGTCGCGGAAGTGGTCCTCGACGTGGCGGATGCCGTGGCCGCCGAGGATGACCAGGTCGACGTCGATGATGTTGACGACGTTGACGACGACGGTGGCGAGGTGCTCGGCGGCGGCGTCGATGACGGAGGCGGCCAGGGGATCGCCCGCGGCGGCGGCGAGGCAGATCGCTGGATGGTCGACGGCGGACGGGTCGGCGCGGAACGCGGCGGCGAGCGACGACTCGGCCACCGAACCGACGGCGGGCGGCGCTCCGGCAACAGCACCAGCGGGCGACGACCCGGCAACAGCACCCGCAGCGGGCGATGACCCGGCGGCGAGGAGGCGGTGCGCGGCGGCGACGATCGCGGGCGGGTTGACCAGGCTCTCCAGGCAGCCGCGGTTGCCGCAGTAGCAGCCCGGCCCGTCGTCGGCGACGGTCGTGTGGCCGAACTCCGCGGCGTTCATCGAGCCGCCGCGGAAGACCTGGTGCCCGAGGACCAGGCCGCCGCCGACGCCGGTGCCGAGGTGGAAGTAGGCGAAGTTGGCGACGCCGCGGCCGGCGCCGGCCCAGCGTTCGCCGACGGCGGCGGCGGTCGCGTCGTTGTCGAGCGTGACGTCGAGCCCGGTGGCGGTCGCGAGCATCTCCTTGATGGGCACGCGGGTCCAGTTGGCCAGCTGCGGCGGTGAGATGACCATGCCGACGTGCTGGTCGATGGGGCCGGGGGCGGCGAGGCCGAGGCCGAGGACCTGGTCGCGCTCGACGCCGGCCTCCCGCAGGACCTCGTCGACGAGCTCGGCCATCGCGGCGGTCACCACGGCCGGCTCCGCGGGGCGCGGGGTGGGGCGGCGGGCCGTGACCAGGGGACGGCCGAGGAGGTCGACGACGACCGCGGCGAGCTCGACCGGGTCGAAGTGCAGGCCGACGGCGCGGCCGGCGTCGGCGTTGATGCGCAGGACGGTGCGGGGCTTGCCGCCGCTGGAGGAGCGGGCGCCGTCCTCGTGCACGATGCCCTCGTCGATCAGCCGGCGGACGATGCCGGAGACGGTCTGCGGAGTGAGCCCGGTGTGCTGTGCGATCTCCACGCGGCTGACGCCGTCGGCGAGCTGAATCTGATCCAGCACCACAGCCCGGTTGTATTGCCCTACTTTAGGGAGGTTGGTCCCTACCTGTCGCACCCGCTACCGCCTTCGCACCCGTTGCTGATCACATCCTCTCCCAGGACGTTGACTTTGTAAAACAATTTGATTTACGCTCGGACACACGCAGCTCACCGCCCAGACACGAGACCGTGCCTCGCGAGGCAGCGTCATTACCGGATTGTTACCAACCAGTCCAGCTGGCAGCTTTGCAAAGTCTGCGATCTGAAATAAGTTGGTCGCCACAACAAATGTGCCAACTGGCGTTCCCCCGGAGGCAACATGACGAGCAGCGCTCCGGTCTTGCTGGAGATGCGGTCGATCACCAAGGAGTTCCCCGGCGTCAAGGCGCTGTCCGACGTCAACCTGGTGGTCCGGTCCGGCGAGATCCACGCCATCTGCGGCGAGAACGGCGCCGGCAAGTCCACTCTGATGAAGGTGCTCAGCGGTGTCTACCCGTATGGCTCCTACACCGGAGACATCGTTTACCAGGGGCAGGAGACGCGCTTCTCGGACATCCGGGCCAGCGAGCACGCCGGCATCGTGATCATCCACCAGGAGCTCGCACTCGTCCCGGGGATGTCGATCACCGAGAACCTGTTCCTGGGCAACGAGCCCCGCAGGTTCGGCGCGATCGACTGGCAGGCCGCCAACAAGAAGGCCTACGAGCTCATGGCGCTGGTCGGCCTCAAGGAAGACCCCGACACCCTCATCAAGGACATCGGCGTCGGCAAGCAGCAGCTCGTGGAGATCGCCAAGGCGTTCGCCAAGGACGTGAAGCTGCTGATCCTCGACGAGCCGACCGCCGCGCTCAACGAGAACGACTCCCGCCACCTGCTGGACCTGCTGCTCGGGTTCAAGGAGCGGGGCATCACCTCGATCATGATCTCGCACAAGCTCAACGAGATCGAGGCGATCGCCGACACCATCACGATCCTGCGCGACGGCAAGACCATCGAGAGCCTCGACGTCAAGGGCGACGGGGTCAACGAGGACCGCATCGTGCGCGGGATGGTCGGCCGCGACCTGAGCAGCCGGTTCCCCGACCACACGCCCAACATCGGCGAGGTGTTCTTCGAGGTCCGCGACTGGACGGTCCGGCACCCGATCTCCGCCGACCGCCTCGTGTGCAAGGGCTCGAACTTCACCGTCCGGCGCGGCGAGATCGTCGGCTTCGCCGGCCTGATGGGCGCCGGCCGCACGGAGCTCGCGATGAGCATCTTCGGCCGTTCCTACGGGCAGTGGCTGTCCGGCCACATCTTCAAGGACGGCCAGGAGATCCAGCTCAAGTCGGTCGCCGACGCGATCAAGGCGGGCCTGGCCTACGTCAGCGAGGACCGCAAGGCGATCGGCCTCAACCTCCTCGACGACATCAAGACGTCGATGGTGGCGGCCAAGCTGTCGAAGATCTCCCGGCACGGCGTGCTCGACCAGGTCAAGGAGCACACCTACGCCGAGGAGTACCGCAAGAGCCTGCGGGTCAAGACGCCGACGGTGGACGAAGGCGTCACCAAGCTCTCCGGCGGCAACCAGCAGAAGGTCGTCCTGGCCAAGTGGATGTTCACCGACCCGGACCTGCTGATCCTCGACGAGCCGACCCGCGGCATCGACGTGGGCGCCAAGTACGAGATCTACGGCATCATCCAGCAGCTCGCCGACCAGGGTAAGGGCGTCATCGTCATCTCGTCCGAGCTGCCCGAGCTGATCGGCCTGTGCGACCGCATCTACACGGTGTTCGAAGGCGCCATCACCGGCAACATCGACCGCCGCGACGCCAACCCGGAACTCCTCATGAAGCAGATGACCTCCGCGAAGAACCAGCCGACCACGAAGCCGACCATGAAGAAGATGCCGACGTCATGAGCCGATTCAAAGACCTGCAGAAGAACCTCTTCGGGGGCACCACCTCCAACGCCCGGCAGTTCGGGATGATCTTCGCGCTCCTGGCGACCATCCTGTTCTTCCAGTTCAAGACCGACGGGCTGACGCTGACGTCCGGCAACCTCATCAACGTCGTCAGCCAGTACTCGTACATCCTGATCCTGGCCATCGGCATGCTGATGGTCATCGTCGCCGGCCACATCGACCTGTCCGTCGGGTCGGTCGCCGCCTTCGTCGGGATCATCGTGGCCAAGGTCATGAAGGAATGGGACCTGCCCTGGTGGGCGGCCATCCTCTTCGGCCTCGGCGTCGGCGCGCTGGTCGGGGCGTGGCACGGCTTCTGGGTCGCCTACATCGGCGTGCCCGCATTCATCGTGACCCTGGCCGGCATGCTGCTCTTCCGGGGCGCCAACCAGTACATCGGCAACGCCGACTCGGTGCCGGTGCCGGAGGCGTTCAAGAAGATCGGCGCCGGCTACCTGAGCGAGATCGGGCCCGACACCGGCTACAACAACCCGACACTGCTCCTGGGTTTGGCCGCCTGCCTCGCCGTGGCCTACCGGGAGTACCGGTCCCGGCAGGTCCGCCTCGCGATGGGCGCCGAGCCGACCCCGGTGTGGGTGTCGCTGATCCGCCTGGCCGTCATGCTCGGTGTGATCGTCTTCGCCACGCTGCGCTTCGCCGGCGGCCGGGTGGGCACCAGCTTCCCGATCTCCGGCATCATCCTGGCGGCGCTGGTCCTCGCGTACTCCTTCTACACCCGCAACACGGCCGGCGGCCGCTACATCTACGCGGTCGGCGGCAACTCCCGCGCCGCCGAGCTGTCCGGCGTGAAGCTCAAGCGGGTCAACTTCTTCGTCATGATGAACATGTCGGTGCTCGCCGCACTCGCCGGCATGATCTTCGTGGCCCGTTCCGGGGCCTCCGGCCCGCAGGACGGTCTCAGCTGGGAGCTGGACGCCATCGCGGCCGTCTTCATCGGCGGCGCGGCGGTCTCCGGCGGCCTCGGCACCATCAGCGGCTCGATCGTCGGCGGTCTGGTCATGGCCCTGCTCACCAACGGCCTCCAGCTGCTCGGCACCGGTGCGGACAAGACCCAGATCATCAAGGGTCTGTTCCTGCTCGCCGCCGTCGCGTTCGACGTCTACAACAAGAGCCAGGGTCGCTTCTCGATCATCGGATCGCTGAGCAAACCCTTCCGCCGGGAGTCAACCGGAGGTCCGTCCGCACCATCCGGAACCGGACAAGAGGCCGCCAAGACCCCGGTGGCCGGCTGACGCCCTGTCCCGCCCCAACACCCGCACCTCCATCCGAAGAAAGGCAATCCAGAACATGCGCAAGTTCCTCACCAGGAGCCTCGCCGTCAGCGCGGTCGCTCTGCTCGCACTCGGCACCGCCGCCTGTGGCGACTCGGAGCGCGAGGGCAGCAGCAGCCCGAGCGGTGCCGCCGCCAAGGGCTTCGCCGCCGACTCGCTGATCGGTGTCGCGCTGCCGTCGAAGACGTCGGAGAACTGGGTGCTCGCCGGTGACCTGTTCACCAACGGCCTCAAGGACGCCGGCTTCAAGTCCGACGTGCAGTACGCCGGTGCCTCGACCACGGTCGCGGACCAGCAGGCGCAGATCTCCGCCATGGTCACCAAGGGCGCGAAGGTCATCGTCATCGGCGCGACCGACGCCGCGCAGCTCTCGACCCAGGTCAAGGCGGCCAAGGACGCGGGCGCCAAGGTCATCGCCTACGACCGGCTCATCACCCAGACGCCGGACCTGGACTACTACATCGCGTTCGACAACTTCAAGGTCGGCCAGCTTCAGGGCCAGGCCCTGCTGGACGGCATGAAGGCCAAGAAGGCGACCGGCCCGTGGACCATCGAGCTGTTCTCCGGCTCGCCGGACGACAACAACGCCGGGGTGTTCTTCAACGGCGCGATGGACGTGCTCAAGCCGCTCATCGACAAGGGTGACGTCATCGTCGGCTCCGGCCAGAAGGACGTCAAGCAGACCGCGATCCAGGGCTGGAAGGCCGAGGGTGCGCAGCAGCGCATGGACTCCCTGCTGACCTCGACCTACACCGCCGGCAAGACCCTCGACGGCGTGCTCTCCCCGAACGACACCCTGGCCCGCGCGATCATCACCTCGGTGAAGGCCGCCAACAAGCCGATCCCGGTCGTCACCGGCCAGGACTCCGAGGTCGAGTCGGTCAAGTCGATCATGGCTGGCGAGCAGTACTCCACGATCAACAAGGACACCCGCAAGCTGGTCGCCGAGACGATCAACATGGTCAAGGCGCTGCAGGCCGGTAACGAGCCGACCATCAACGACACCAAGTCGTACAACAACGGCGTCAAGATCGTCCCGTCCTACCTGCTCCCGCCGGTCATCGTGACGAAGGCCAACGCCGCCGAGGCGTACGCCAACGACCCGAAGCTGTCCCCGCTCACCAAGTAAACCGAGCGATCCGGTAACACAGCGATCGCTGTACACGGCGATCAGGTAACACGAGGCAACTCACCGTCGTGGGCCCCCGGAACACGGTTCCGGGGGCCTGCGGCCGCTCTAGGGAGCGAAGGGAGCGATCCGTGTCCACGAGCCCCCAGCGAAGCACCCCGACCCAGGAATCGGTCCGGCGACAGAACCTGGGCGCGCTGCTGCGATACGTCCACGTCAGCGGCGACACGTCCCGCGCCGAGCTGACCAACCAGCTCGGCCTCAACCGCAGCACCATCGGCGCGCTCACCGCGGACCTCGCCGGCGCCGGGCTCATCGACGAGGGCGCCCCGCAGGAGACCGGCCGGGCCGGTCGGCCGTCGCTGGTCGTGCGGCCGAGGTCGTCGCGGGTGTACGGCTACGCGATGAGCATCGAGGTCGACCGGCTGCGCGCGGCGCGGGTCGGGCTCGGCGGCAAGGTCCTCGACAGCCGCGAGCTGCCCCGCCCGCACGGCACGGCGGTCCGGGACACCGTCGCGACGCTCGCCGGGTTCGTCCGCGACATGCAGCGCACCGTGTCCGCGTCAGGGTCCGCGTCAGGGTCCGCGTCAGGGTCCGAGGCCGCGTCTGGGTCCGGCGACGCGGTCTTCGTCGGCAGCGGCATCGCCGTGTCCCGCATGATGCGCCACACCGACGGCACCGTCCGCATGCTGCCCGCCGGGGCGCGGCTGGGGTCCGATCCCGACCAGTGGTCGGAGCTGGGTCTGGGCAGGGCGCCGCTCGTCGGCAACGTGGCGGACCTCGCCGCGCTCGCCGAGCACACCCGGGGCGCCGCCGCAGGCCTCGACAACGTCGTGTACCTGCACGGCGACGCCGGGATCAGCGCCGGGATCATCGCCGGCGGCCGGCGCGTCACCGGGCACGGCGGTCACGGCGGCGAGGTCGGGCACATGGTCGTCAACCCGCAGGGCCGCGACTGCGGCTGCGGATCGCGGGGCTGCTGGGAGACGGAGATCGCCCGGCACGTGCCGCTGGACCGCGACAGCGTCCGCGCGGCGGTCGAGGCGGCCCGGCGCGGTGACCCGCCCGCGCGTGCCGCGGTGCGCCAGGCCGCGGACTGGCTCGGCTTCGGGGTCGCCAACCTGGTCAACATCTTCAACCCGACGGCGGTCGTCTTCGGGGGCGCGCTGCGGGAGCTGTACCTGACGGGCGCCGCCCACGTCCGGGGCCGCCTCTCGACGATGGCGCTGCCCGCCTGCCGGGAGCACGTCCGGCTGCGGACGCCGCTGCTCGGGGACGACGCCCCGCTGGTCGGCGCGGCCGAGCTCGCCTTCGAGCGCCTCCTCGCCGACCCCCTGGAAACCGCCGACAACTGACCCGGAAACCGCCGACCGCGGACCTGGAAGCCGCCGACTGCCGACCCGGAAGGCGTCGGCAGCCGACCCGGAAGCCGCCGACCGCTGACCTCTGGAATCGGGCTACGGTGGCCGTCCGGGGGGCAACAGGATCGTCGCCGCTGCCGCAGAATGATCCGCCGTGACCCTCGAACGGTGCCCGCACTGCGACCACGACCTCGTCACGACCGGCACGGCGCCCGTGTGGTGCCCCGCGTGCGAGTGGAACCTCGGCGCGTTCGACGGGCGCCGGGCGCCGCGGACATGGGGGCTGCGGGCCGGCGACCGGGCCGACCACTGGCTGGCGTTCCGTCTCAACCGCCGCCTGTACGACTCCCTCGCCGGCCACGACGTCGGCGGGCGCGGCAACCCGGTGGCCCGCATCGCGATGCTCCTGCTCGCCGCCCCCCTCGCGCTGGTCCCGCCGCTGGTGCTCGTCGCCGGCGTCTACCTCACGGTCGGCGGCGTCCCGTTCGGCCCGATCATCGGCCCGGTCCTGCTCATCGGCCTGATCTCGGCGGCCTGGCCGCACCGCCGCGACCAGCATTGGCAGCCGTGGATCGTCGACCGGGCCTCGGCACCGGCGCTGTTCGGCCTCCTCGACCGGGTCGCCGCGGCGGCCGGCGCGCCGATGCCGCACGAGGTGCGACTGGACCACGACCTCAACGCGTACGTCAGCGTGCGCGGACTCCGCAGGCGCCGGACGCTGTGCATCGGGCTGCCGCTGTGGGCGTCCCTCGAGCCGCAGGAGCGGATCGGGCTGCTCGCGCACGAGTTCGGGCACTTCGTGAACCACGACGCCCGCCGGGGGCTGGTCGTCCGCACCGCCATCCGGGTCCTGCGGAACCTGCTCGACACGCTCGCCGCCGCCCTCCGGATGAGCATCTGGACGCTGCCGCTGGTCGTCGTCGTGAGCCCGGTGCTGTGGCTGCTGTCCACGGCGCTGCTGGTCCTGTCCGGCCGGGACAGCCAGCGCGCCGAGTACCTCGCCGACCAGATCGCCACCCGGGTCGCCGGCTCCGCGGCGATGGAGGGCCTGTTCGACGGCCAGGTCGTCGCCGGCGGCCTGCCGGCCGCGATGACGGCCGGGCACCACCGCCACGCCGACCCCCACGCCTGGCAGGCCGCCGCCGGCCGGCTGCGCGGCGCGGCGACCCTGGACACCGAGCGGACGCTCACCCTCAGGCACCAGGCGGCGCTGCTGTACTCGCACCCGCCGACCGGGCTGCGCCGGCGGATGGTCCGGTCCTGGGCCGTCCAGGAGCCGCGGGTCGCGCCGTCCGAAGCGGAGTGGACGGCGATCGACCGCGACCTGAGCCCGTGGTACGCGAAGCTGGCCGCCCGCATCCGCGGCTGAGGTCATGCGTGACCGGACGGCGGTGGCCCGGCCGGACGAAGCGGCAGGGGACTAGGTGACCACCGCGGTCAGGGAGTCGAAGTCGTCGGCGTCGGCGGCGTCCATGTCCGCGGGTTCGGTGGTGAAGAGGGTGACGGTGGCGCCGGCCGTCAGTGACTCCCGCAGCGCCGTCAGGTCCTCCCCGGGCTGGACGCGGTGCCAGCGGCGCTGCCCGCCCGAGCGCTCCAGCAGCGGCAGCGCCGTGCCCGCCGCGGCCACCCGGTCGGCCACCTCCGACCACCACGCGTCGCCCGCGACGGGCCGCGGCGGCACGACGGGGACGGCGCGTTTCGACATCTCGAGCAGGCTCGCCCGCTCCTGCGGCCGGCTCCGCCGCGGCGCCAGGCCGGAGCGCAGCAGCGCGGCGTACATCCGGCGGCGGACCCCGAACACGGCCACGCCGAGCAGCACCACCAGCGCCAGCCGGGCCACCAGGATCGGGATCATCCACCGCAGGCGCACCTCGAAGTCGTGCGGGGTCAGGAGATACGCCCGGGGCAGCGTCGCCCCCGCCACGAGGGTGGCCGCGGCGCCGACCTGGAACGCGGTCAGCGTGCTGGTGCGCAGGACCGCGGCGGGCTCCTCGCCGAGCTCTCGCACGGTGGCGGCGCCGAGCAGGAACCAGCCGACGACGGCGGCGAGCAGGACGAAGAACAGCACCATCTCGGCCGTGCCGAGCCTCTGCCCGGCCACCAGCGTGTGCAGGTCGGGCGCCGGCAGCGCGGCGCGGATCCGCAGCACGTAGGCCAGGTCGTCCGCGGCCACGGCGGCGAAGACCCCCGCGACGGCGAGCAGGGCCCACGTGGCCCACTCGACCCGCGCGCCCGCCCCGCCCGCGGCGAGCCGGAACGGCGGCGGGACCGCCGCGCCCGCGTCAGCGTCCTGCGTCATACCCGCCACCCTCCCGCCACCGCGTGGAGCCGGTCGGCCGCGGCCACGTCACTGGTCCTGACCGCCCAGTGGTCACCGGAGACCAGCGCCGCCGGCAGGCCCGCGAAGCCGTCGGCGATCACGGTCAGCCGCTCCGACTCGACCCAGGCGTCGCGCTGGGCGTCGTCGTCGAACGTCGCCACCGTGACGTCGAAACCGTCCTCTTCGCAGACGACCTTCTCCCGCGTCCCGGAGGAGTGCTTCGGCTCCGACGGCGGGCAGCCGAGGAACGTGGCCAGGGTGGCCGCCGACGGCACGTCGGCCGCGTCGGACTCACGGCCGGACGCGATGCCGTAGGCCGCGATGACCGCGACGGCGACCAGCGACCACAGGAAGCGTTGGAAAGACACGCGCGCACTGTACCGGCGCAAGGTCCTCTACGGTGGCCCTCGGGTTGGCCGACCCGCTCGGCTGTGGTTTCGCCGCCACCTGTCGATTTCGGTATCGCGTGGATCGTCGTACAGGGAAACGGCCGCACGGAAAGGGACCGCACATGGCGAAGTATCTGGTGCTCATCTACGGCGACGAGCAGCGCTGGGACGCCGAGAGCCCGCAGGAGCGTCGCGCCAAGGACGAGGGGCACCGGGCGTTCGCCGCCACCGGCGGCGCCCGCGTCCTCGGCGGGCACGAGCTGGAGTCGTCCTCGACGGCGACGACGCTGCGCGGCAACGACGGCGGCGGGCTGCTGACGACCGACGGCCCGTTCCTGGAGGCGAAGGAGGCCCTCGGCGGCTTCTACGTCATCGAGGCCGCCGACCTCGACGCCGCGATCTCCCTGGCGGCGCTGCTGCCGGAGCTCTCCTCCGGCCACGGCGGCGTCGAGATCCGCCCGATCGTGGACCACGGGTGAGCGACCCGGAGCACGGCGATACGGCCGCTCACCGCGCCGTCGCCGACGCGCACCGTCGCGAGTGGGCCCGCGTGCTCGCCGCGACGGTGCGGGTCACCCGCGATCTCGACCTCGCCGAGGAGTGTGTCCAGGAGGCGTACGCGCAGGCCCTGCGCTCGTGGCCCGCCGACGGCGTCCCGGCCCGCCCCGGCGCGTGGCTCACGACCGTCGCCCGCAACCGCGCCCTCGACGCGCTGCGCCGCGAGTCGGCCCTGCGCCGCGCGCTGCCGCTGCTGGTGCCGGCGGTCGAGGAGCCCGCGCCCGACGGCCGGCTCGAGCTCATCTTCACCTGCTGCCACCCGGCGCTGTCGCGGGAGGCGCAGGTCGCGCTGACGCTGCGGCTCGTCTGCGGGCTGACGACCGCCGAGGTGGCGCGGGCGTTCCTCGTGCCGGAGGCGACGATGGCCGCCCGGGTGACCCGCGCCAAGCGGAAGATCAGCGCCGCTCGCATCCCGTTCCGCGTGCCGTCGCCGGACGAGCTGCCCGTGCGGGTCGGCGCCGTGCTCGACGTCGTCCATCTCGTCTTCACCACCGGCCACACCGCGCCCGTCGGTGACCAGCTGGTCCGGCAGGACCTGGTCGACGCCGCGATCGGCCTGGCCCGGGTCCTGCGGCTGCTGGTGCCGGGCGACGCCTCGGTCGCCGGCCTGCTGGCGCTGATGCTGCTGATCGACGCCCGCCGGGCCACCCGCAGCGCCGGCGGCCGGCTGCTCCTGCTGTCCGAGCAGGACCGCGCCCGCTGGGACACCGCCCAGATCCGCGAGGGCACCGACCTGCTGACCTTCGCGCTGCGCCGCCACCCCCCGACCCGCTACGCCGTGGAGGCCGCGATCGCTGCCGTCCACGCCGAGGCACCCTCGTGGGAGGCGACCGACTGGCAGGAGATCGTCGCGCTGTACGACGTGCTGCTGCGCCTCTGGCCGTCCCCGGTCGGCGCGCTGAACCGCGCGGTCGCCGTCGGCCTGCGCGACGGTCCCGAGGCGGGGCTGTCCGCGCTCGCGCCGCTGCTCGGCTCGCCGTCGCTGGCGACGTACGCCTACCTCAGCGCCGCCCGCGCCGACTTCCTCCGGCGCCTCGGCCGCCTGCCCGAGGCCGCCGCGGCGTACACGGAAGCCCTGGCCCTCGCGGGCAACGACGTCGAGCGCGCCTTTCTCGAAGCACGCCTCGCCGCACTCACACCGTGACCGGGGTCAGGGGGTGACGAGGTCGTTCGCGGTGCGCAGGACCGGGGCGGTGCGCCAGGCGGGGTCGTCCGGAGCGGGCAGGTCCGGGCCGGTGACGCGCAGGGTCACAGAGGCGCCGGGCAGCAGGGTCACGAGCTGGTCGTCGACCGTTGCCGCGGGGGAGAGGCGGTCGGCGAACAGGGTGAGGTCACGCACCAGCGTCCGGGCGGTGATCTCCACGTCGGCGCCGCCGTCGAAGGGCCGGACGGCCACGTCGACAGCCGCCGCCGGGTACGCCAGGTCCACGTCCTCGGCGAAGAACCACACCGCGCGGTCGGCGGTGATGAGCTCCGCCGACGGCGAGTCCGGCGTGGCCACGTCCGCCGGCAGCGGCAGCGTCACCGACCCGTGGGCCGGCACGTCCAGCGTGACCGTGGTCTTCGCGATGATGTCGCCGGCGAAGGAGACGCGCTGCACGTCCAGCTGGGCCTGCCAGGGGAGCGCCGAGTCGTTGACGGCCACCAGCGCGGGCGCGCCGTCGCGCGGCTGGAAGGTGAGGAGACGGTCGGCGTACACCCGCCGCAGCGCGAACCACAGCGGCTTGCGGCGACCGTCGCCGTCCACGGCGGACCACGACGTGACGGGCCAGTTGTCGTTGAGCTGCCACAGGATCGTGCCCATGCACAGGGGGCGCAGCGAGCGGAAGTGTTCGATCCCGAACGTGATGGCGCGGGCCTGGTTGAGCTGCGTCGCCCAGTGCCAGTCGGCGAAGTCCGGGAAGGGGAGGTCCGCGGGCACGGGGAAGTGGCCGGCGAGGCCGCGGGCGAGCTTGCCGTTGCCGTCGGCGGCCTTCTGGTGGTGCAGGACACCCGGCGAGGAAGGGGTCAGGGGGTCGTCGGACACGGCGCGGCGGAGGGTGGCGTAGGTGGGCGGCGCCTGGAACCCGAACTCGGCCACGAACCGCGGCCGGTAGGTGCCGTAGTGCCGGTAGTCGTGGGTGTTCCACACGTCCCAGATGTGGGTGGTGCCGTGCGCGGGGTCGTTCGGGTGCACGCCGGAGTCCCCGGAGTAGGGGCTGCCCGGCCAGTACGGGCGGGACGGGTCCAACGCGTGCACGATCCCCGGCAGCACGTCCAGGTAGTAGCCGGCGCCCCAGGTGCGGCCCTCCAGCGCGGCCTGCCAGTCCCAGTCGTGCCAGCCCCAGATGTTCTCGTTGTTGCCGACCCACATGACCAGGCTCGGGTGCGGCATCAGGCGGACCACCTGCTCGCGCGCCTCCGCGGCGACCTCCGACGCCAGGGGCTCCTCCTCGGGGTACGCGGCGCACGCGAACAGGAAGTCCTGCCCGACGAGCAGCCCGAGGGAGTCGGCGAGCTCGTAGAAGTCCTCGCTCTCGTACCGGCCGCCGCCCCACACCCGCAGGTAGTTGACCCCGGCGTCGACGGCCTGGGTGAACCGCGCCTCGTAGCGGGCCCGGTCGACGCGGGTGACGAACGCGTCGTCGGGGATCCAGTTCACGCCTCGCACGAACACCGGCACCCCGTTGACGACCAGCGTGAAGGCCGTCCCGTCGGCGTCGGCGGCGGTGTCCAGCACCACCGTGCGGAAGCCGATCCGGCGCTGCCACGCGTCGAGCGGATCGGGGCCGGCGGACAGGGTCACCGACAGGTCGTACAGCGAGGGATCGCCGTATCCGCGGGGCCACCACAGCCGCACGTCCGGCACCCGCACCCGCACCGACGCCTCGGTGGCCCCGGCCGGGACCTCCGCCGACGCCGTGACGCCGGCGACCGTGGCGGTCACGGTCAGCGGGTCGCCGGCCGCGCGCTCGACCGTCACGTGCACGTCCACGACGCCGTCGGCGCCGTCGACGCTCACCACCGGCCGCACCGAGTCCAGGCGCGCCACCGACCACGACGCGAGGCCGATCGGCTGCCAGATGCCGGCGGTGACGAGGGTCGGACCCCAGTCCCAGCCGAAGTTCGAGGCCATCTTGCGGATGTACTGGAAGGGCTCGTCGTACGCGTTGGGGCGGGCTCCCAGCGCGTCCCGGACGCCCAGCGCGTACTCGTACGCCGAGTCGAAGTGCACCTCGAGCACGTTGCCGGTGGGCCGCAGCAGGGAGCGCACGTCGAACCGGTAGCCGCGGTGCATGTTCGCCGTCCGGCCCAGCCGCACCCCGTTGAGCGTCACCGTCGCCACCGTGTCCAGGCCGTCGGCGACCAGGTCCACCCGGTCGGCGGCGGCCGCGTCGGCCGCGTCGGCCGCGTTGCCCTGGTCGCCGCCGGCGACCGCGTTGCCCTGGTCGCCGCCGGCGACCGCGTTGCCCTGGTCGCCGCCGGCGACCGCGTCGGCCTGGTCGCCGCCGGCGACCGCGTCGAACGTCGTCGAGTAGACCCACGACGACCGGCCGATCCACGCCAGGTCGAGCTCGTTCGCGTCCAGGTACGGATCGGGGATCAGCCCGGCGGCGAGCAGGTCCGTGTGCACGCAGCCCGGCACGGTCGCCGGCACCGGGCCGTCGATGGAGGGTGCGCGCAGGGTCCATCCCGAGTGGAGGGGACGCAGGACAAGCATGTGGTGTGCTCCCGTGGTCACTGCCGGACTGAACCGGATAAGTACGCGAAGCATGACCTTAAGTTGGTGGTGTAAGGAGTGTCAACAGTAGCGCGCTGAACCGGTTGCGGACGGTCAGGCGGTGCGGCCGGGGCGCAGCGGCCGGGTCGACTGACGGGCGGTGAGGGTGCCCGGGGGCAGCGTGACGTGGCTGACCCCACCGCCGTTGATGGTCGTGAGCAGGGCACGGGCGGCGAGCTCCGCCTGCTCCGCCGGGGTCTGCTGCACGGCGGTGATCGCCGGGACGGTGATCTGGCACAGGTCGGAGTCGTCCCAGGCGACGACCGACACGTCCTCCGGCACGGACAGGCCCATCTCGTGCGCCACCTTCAGCGACGCGGCGGCCATCACGTCGTTGTCGAACACGACGGCGGTCGGCGGCTCCGCGCCGCTCATCAGCTCGCGCATCGCCCGCATGCCGTCGACGGCGCTGTAGTTGGTGTAGACGACCCGGTACCGGCCGGTGTCGAGCCCGGAGTCGGCGAGCGCCGCCAGGTACGCGGCGTCGCGCTGGCCGGTGTGGAAGAGCTCCTCGGTGCCGGCGACGCGGGCGATCGTGCGGTGCCCGAGGGCCCGCAGGTAGCCGACGATGGCGCGGGCGGTGCCGGCCGTGTCGGCGTCGACGGTGCTGCAGCCGTCGATCCCGGGCTTGCCGCCGATGACGGCGGCGGGCAGGCCGATCTCGACGAGCGCGTCGAGCCGCGGGTCGTCCTTGCGCAGGTCGGTCAGGATGACGCCGTCGACGTGCCGGCCCGCCCACCACTTGCGGTACACGTCGATGGTGTCCTCGATCCGGTCGACGAGGTGCAGCACCAGCGCGATGTCGTTGCGGTTGAGCTCGGCCTCGACGCCGCTGAGCATCTGCGTGAACCAGGAGTCGACGATCATCACCCGCGGCGGCCGGACGAGCACCAGCCCGACCGCGTTGGCGCGGGCGGTGCCCAGCGAGCGGGCGGCGATGTTAGGCGCCCAGCCGAGGTCCCGGGCGGCGGCGAGCACCCGCGCCCGGGTCTGCTCCGAGACGCCGGGCCGGTTGTTGAGCGCGTAGGACACGGCCGCCTCGGACACCCCGGCGTGGACGGCGACCTGGCGGATCGTGACCCGCGCCGGCCCGCTCGCCTCACCGCCGGTGTCCTTCGCTGCTGCGGCCACCTGTGCTCCCGCCTGCTCGCCCTGCACTGTCCGTGAGGGTACATCCCCGCAGGGGGGTCACGCCGCCGCCTCCGCTGCGCTCCGGCGTCGGCCTGAGCTGAACTGCAATGCTGGTTCGCGGCCCGAGACGCTTCGCCGGCCGCTCACACCGGCGGCCGCACCGCGAGCATCGTCAGGCCGGCGGCAGCCCCAGGTGCGAGCGCAGCGTGGTGCCCTCGTACGCGGTGCGGTACACGCCGCGCTCCTGCAGCTGCGGCACGAGCCGGTCCACGATGTCCTCCACGGTGCCCGGCAGCAGCTGCGGCAGCAGGTTGAACCCGTCGACGACCCGGTCCCGCACGTAGCGGGACCACTCGTCGGCGACCTGCCCGGGCGTGCCGACGAACGTGTTGTGCCGCGGCGTCACCTCGATCACCAGGTCCCGGATCGACAGCCCGCGCTCCGCCGCGAGGGACCGCCACACGGCGATCCGCTGCAGCTTGCCGGTGCGCAGCTCGATCGGGATGGTGCCGCGGGACGGGTCCAGTTCGCCCTCGGCCGGGTCGATGTCCGGCAGCGGCCCGTCGGGGTCGTAGCCGGAGAGGTCCTTGCCCCAGTACTGCTCCAGGAACGCGATCGCGCGTGGCCCGGTGGTCTGTTCCCGGGTGATCCAGTGGGCGCGCTCCTGCGCCTCCTGGAGAGTGTCGCCGAGCACGACCGACGCGCCGGGCAGGATCCGCAGCGAGTCCGCGGCCCGGCCGTGCCGGGCGAGCCGCGCCCGCAGGTCCGCGGCGTAGGCGGCGGCCTTGTCGTAGTCGGTGTTCGCGGAGAAGACCACGTCGGCGTGGCGGGCGGCGAGCTCGCGGCCGCCGTCGGAGTCGCCGGCCTGGAAGAGCACCGGCCGCCCCTGCGGGCTCGGCGGGACCGCGCCGGTCGCGTCGAGCGTGACGAGGTCGGTGTCGCGGACGACGTGCTCGTTGCGCCACAACGCCTTCGCGGTCTCGACGAACGCCGTCGCCCGCTCGTAGCGGCGCTCGTGCGGCAGCCAGCCGCCGTGCCGGAAGTTCGCGCCGGTCCACGCGTTGTCGGTGGTCACGATGTTCCAGCCGGCCCGGCCGCCGGAGACGGCGTCGAGACTCGCCAGCCGGCGGGCCAGGTCCGCGGGGTAGTTGTAGGTGGTGTTCTGCGTGGCGACCAGCCCGATGTGGGTCGTCTCGGCGGCGAGCGCGGCGAGCTGCGTGATCGCGTCGGGCCGTCCGGCGACGTCGAGGTCGTACACGGTGCCGCGGTTCTCCCGCACGCGCAGGCCCTCGCCGAGGAAGAACGCGTCGAACAGCCCCCGCTCCATGGTGCGCACGACGTCGACGAACGTGTCGATGTGGGTGTGCTCGGCGAAGTCCGGCTCGGTCCACAGCAGGTTGGGCCCGACGCCGGTGAAGAACACACCGAGATGCAACTGGGTCATGCCGTGCTCCTCGCGGTCGCGTAACGGTTTCCGGGCCGGGGGAGGCCGAGCCTCTCCCGCAGGGTCGCGCCGGGTGCGCCCGCGGCGATGGCGGGTGGTGTACCGCCGTGGAAGTGCACCCCGTCGACCACGCCCTCCAGCGCGGCGGCGTCGAAGCCGGCGGGCACGTCGGCGAAGACCAGCGGCACCCCGGTCGCGCGGGCCGCGGCGGCGCGCCCGGCGATGTCCGCGACGCCGGCGCCCCGCACCAGCGCGACGTCCAGCTCCGCCGCGATCGCGGCGGCGCCGATGACGACGACCTGCCCCTGCGGCGGGCGGGGAGTGATGAGCGGGCCGGCGACGGAGAACCCGGGGCCCTCGAAGTCGACGTGGTGCACCTTCCGCGGGTCGAGGAACCGGCCGGTCGGCACGTCCCGGATGACCGCGTCGTCCTCCCACGAGTCCCACAGCCGGCGGGCGACCTCGACGACGGCGGCGACCTCGCCGGCGTCGACCTGAAGACGGCCGACGGTGGCGAGGTCCGGTGGTGCCGTGGTGGCGCCGACGACCCAGCCGGCCCGCCCCAGCGACGCGTGGTCGAGGCTGGCGAGCTGGGTGGCGAGGTGGAACGGCTCGGTGGTGGTGGCGTGCAGGGTGGGCGCGAGCCCGATCGTCGTGGTGCGCCGCGCCAGGTAGGCGGCCAGGACCCCCGCCTCGATGCCGGCCCGCCGCGGCGCGTCGGGGAACGTCACGAACGCGTAGCCGGCCTGCTCGGCGTCGAGCACGGCCCGCTCCAGGGCGGCGAGCGACGGCGCCTGGACCTCGGTGGCGTAGAGCATCAGGCCGGCCCTCCCACGAGCGACGGGACCCGGACCGCCCGGAACGTGGTGCGGCGGCGCAGCTGGAAGCCGATCGACTCGTACAGGCGGATCGCGCCGGTGTTCGTCGCGGCGGCGTGCAGGAACGGCTGCTCGCCGCGGGCGCGGATGCCGTGCGCGACGGCCCGCACGAGCCGGGTCGCGAGGCCCTGCCCGCGGTGCGCGGGGTCGGTGCAGACGGCGGAGATCTCGGTCCAGCCGGGCGGGTGCAGCCGCTCCCCGGCGAGCGCGACCAGCTTCCCGTCGCGGCGGATGCCGAGGTACGTGCCGAGCTCGATCGTGCGCCGCCGGAACGGTCCCGGCTGGGTCCGTTCGACGAGGTCGAGGATCTCGGGCACGTCGGCGGTGGTCAGGACGGCGGCCTCCGGGTCGGGGCGCGCCTCGAGAGCGACGTCGATCAGCTGCACGCCGCCGGCCTCGAGGACGACCTCCCAGTGCGCCGGCGGGGGCGGCGCCGTGCCGGTGATCGTGACGACCTCGCCGGCGCCGGCGAGCGCGGCCACGTCGTCCCAGACGTCCGGGCCGGAGCCGGGCGCGACGGTGATGAACGGGGTGACGTCGGTCTGGTAGCGGATGGCGTCGCCGCTGCGCTCGGCGAAGCGGGCGTGCGGGCCGGTGAGCGCGGCCCAGGCTGGGTTGTCCAGAATGTGCATGGTTGTCCCTGGTGGAGAGCGGTCAGCTGGTCAGCGCCGGCAGGGCGGCGAGAAGGGTCCGGGTGTAGGCGTGCCCGGGCCGGGCGAAGACGTCCTCGACCGGGCCGTGCTCGACGACGCGGCCGTCGTGCATGACGAGCACACGGTCGGCCAGGTGGTGGATGACGCCGAGGTCGTGGGAGATGAACAGCAGCGCCGTGCCGTCGGCGGCGCGCAGGTCCGCGAGCAGGTCGAGGACCTGCGCCTGGACCGACACGTCCAGCGCCGACACCGGTTCGTCGCAGACGAGGACGTCAGGGCGGGGACCGACGGCGCGGGCGATCGCGACCCGCTGCCGCTGCCCGCCGGACAGGGCCCGCGGGTGGCGGCGCAGGTGTGCGGCGCTCAGACCGACCCGCTCCAGGAGCTCCACGACCCGGTCCCGGCGGGCCGCGCCGCGCAGCCCGAGGGGTTCCGCGACGAGCTTCTCCACCGTGTACCGCGGGTCGAACGAGCTGAGCGGATCCTGCGAGACGACCTGCAGGCGGCGACGGTCGGGCCGGCGCCGCCGCTCGGGTACCCCCGTCCAGGGCTTGCCGGCGAGGTGCACGGTGCCCTGGTCGGGTTCGAGGAGCCCGAGCGCGATCCGCGCCACGGTGGTCTTGCCGGAGCCGGACTCGCCGACGACGCCGAGGATCTCGCCCCGGGCGAGCGTGAAGCTGACGTCGTCGACGGCGTGCCGGGCGCCGTAGCGCTTGTGCAGCCCCTCGGCGCGCAGCACGACCCGGTCCGGCTCGACCGCCGGCGGCGGCAGCGGCTCACGGCCGGCGGTGCTGAGCCGGTGGCCGCGCGACGCGGCGGTCGGCACCGCGGCGAGGAGCATGCGGGTGTAGGCGTGCTCGGGGGCGGTGAGGATCCGCCCGGTCGGGCCCTGCTCGACGATGACGCCGTCGTGCATGACGAGGACGCGGTCGGCGATGCCGGCGACGACGGCGAGGTCGTGGCTGATGAGCAGCAGCGTCGAGCCGGCCGCGCGGCGCTCCGCGAGCAGCCGCAGCAGCTGCGCCTGCACGGTGACGTCCAGCGCCGTGGTCGGCTCGTCGGCGATGAGCAGCGGCGGGTCGGCGGCGATCGCCGAGGCGATCAGCGCGCGCTGGCGCAGCCCGCCGGACAGCTGGTGCGGGTACTGCTTCGCGCGGACCGCGGGCTCCGGCACGTGCACCGCGTCGAGCAGCGCGGTGATCCGCGCGTCGCGGGTGGCGGCGGTGCCGACGCCGTGGGTGCGCAGCACCTCGCCGATCTCCTGGCCGACGGTGTTGAGCGGGTCGAGGGAGACGAGCGCGTCCTGCAGCACGAGCCCGGCGACCCGGCCGCGCAGGCGGCGCCAGTCCCGGTCGGTGTACCGGGTCGTGTCGCGCCCGTCGATGTCCAGTGTGGACGCCCGGACGTCGGCGCCGGGACCGGCGAGGCCGACGAGGCTGCGGGCGGTGACGCTCTTGCCGGAGCCGCTCTCCCCGACGATCGCGACGCACTCGCCGCGCTCGACGGTGAAGCTGACGCCGCGCACGGCGTGCACGGGCCCCGTGCCGTGCCCGGGGAACGTGACCCGCAGGTCGGTGACGGTCACCAGGGGCGCCATGTCAGCGCCTCCCTTCGAAGCGGCGCTGGAGCCGGCGGCCCACCGCGGTCAGCGAGATGACGGTGATCGTGAGCGTCGCGCCCGGCAGGATCGCCGCCCACCACGCGACCCGCAGGTAGTTGCGGCTCTCGGCGAGCATCGCGCCCCACTCCGGCGACGGCGGCTGCGGCCCCAAGCCGAGGAACGACAGCGCGGACGCGTTGACGATCGACGTGCCCAGGCCGATCGTGGCGAGGATCGGCAGCGGGCCGAGCACGTTGGGCAGGATGTGCCGCCACACGAGCCGGGCCCGGGACAGGCCGAACGTGACGGCCTGCTCGACGTAGCCGGAGCGGCGCACCAGCAGCGTCTGGGCGCGCACGATCCGGCCGTACCGGGGCGCGAACGCCAGGGCGATGGCCATGATGAGGCTCGGGGTGCCCGGCTCGGTGAACGCGATGAACAGCAGCGCCAGCAGGACCTCGGGGAACGCGGACAGGACGTCCAGCGCGCGGCTGACCACTTCGTCGACGGCGCGCGGGGCGAGCCCGGCGATCAGGCCGAGGAGCCCGCCGAGCAGCACCGACAGCGCAGTCGCGGCCGCGCCGATGCTCAGCGAGTAGCGGGCGCCGTGCACGACCCGGGTGAAGACGTCCCGGCCGAGCTGGTCGGTGCCGAACCAGTGCGCGCCGCTGGGCGCCTGGAGGGCGGCGAACGGGTCGGCGGCGAGGGGGTCGGTGCCGGTCAGCAGCTTCGGTGCGACGGCCGCGACGGCGACGGACAGCAGCACGAGCGCCGCGGCGACGACGCCCGGCGCGATCCTGCGGCCGCGGCCGGGCGCGGCCGGCCCGGTGTCGCCGGCGGCGACCGGCGCGGTCTTCTCGGGCAGTGCGATCGACATGACGGTCAGCCTTTCCGCAGGCGCGGGTCGACGAGCAGGTACGCCAGGTCGGCGAGCGTGCTCAGCGCCACGTAGATGAAGGCGGCGAGCATCACCACGGCGAGCACCACGGGGATGTCCTTGTTGCCGACCGCCTCGGTGGCGACCTCGCCGAGGCCGGGCCGGCCGAAGACCCGCTCGACCACGACGGCGGCGCTGAGCAGGAAGCCGATCAGCGTGCCGGCGAGGGTCACCGCGGGCAGCAGCGCGTGCCGCAGGGCGTGCCGCCACAGCAGCGCGAGCCGGGTCAGCCCGCGGGCCCTGGCGGTCACCGCGAACGGCTCCTCCAGGGCCCGTTCGAGGCCTTCGCGGATGACCTGGCTGAGCAGCCCGCCGATCGGCAGCGCGAGCGACACCGCGGGCAGCACCAGCGCGGAGGCGTCCCGGTCGCCGGAGACGGGGAACCAGCCGAGCTGGAAGGAGAACACGCTCAGCAGCAGGATGCCGATGAGGAAGCCGGGCGCGGACACCAGCGACAGCTCCAGGCCCGAGACGAGGCCGCGCAGCCAGCGGGCCCGCCCGGCGGTGACGATGGCGAGCCCGACGGCGATGACGGCGCTGAACGCCGACGCGAGCAGGGTCAGCTTCACCGTCGGCCAGACCTGGCTGCCGATGATGTCCACGACGGGCCGTTGCAGCACGTAGGAGCGGCCGAAGTCACCGTGCAGCAGGCGCCACAGGTAGTCCAGGTACTGCACCACCGCGGGCCGGTCGAGGCCGAGGTCCTGGGCGATCTGGGCGCGGATCTGCGGCGTGTCGGGGCCGTCGCCGACGAGGGTGTCGACGGTGTCGCCGGGGGCGAGCCGCAGCGCGAGGTAGGCCGCGGAGGCGGCGGCCCAGAGGACCACCGCCCCACTGCCGAGCCGCCGCAGGATCGGCTTCAGCATCGGCTGTGCCATCGCTACTTGCCGATCCACACGTTGTACGCGCTGGCGGGCACGCCCGCCGTCGGCTCGAAGCCCACCCCGCCGACCTTCTTCTGCGACGCGATCTGGTCCGCCGGCGCGTACAGCGGCAGCAGCACCGCCTGCTCGGTCAGGACCTTCTGCACCTTGGCGTAGGCCTCCTTGCGCTTGGCCGTGTCGCCGGCCCCCGCCGCCTCGGTGATCAGCTTCTCCAGCTCCGGGTCGGTGAACCCGTGCCGGTTGATCGGGGCGCCCTTCGGCACGATCAGGTTGATGGCGGCGCCGGCGTCGGTGTCGGCGCGGGAGTTGTCGAAGACCTCGAACTCGTTCTTCGCGAGGGCGTCGGTGGCGGTGCCCTGGTCGACGACCTTGACCTGCAGGTCGATGCCGGCGGTCTGCTTCACCGCGGCCTGCACGGCCTGGGCGAGGATGTCGCGCTTGTCGCGGACGAACGGCGCCGACAGCACGATCCTCGCCGTCAGCCGCTTGCCGTCCTTGGTGCGGAAGCCCTCGCCGTCCTTGGCGGTCCAGCCGGCCTCGTCGAGCAGCTTGTTGGCCTCGGTGGGGTTGTTGCCGTACGTCTTCTCGACCGACGCCTCGTAGAACGGGCCGGACGGGCTCAGCAGGCTCCAGGCGCGGGTCGCGGTGCCCCGGTAGACGCCCTGCAGCACGGCGTCGACGTCGACGGCGTCGCGGAACGCCTTGCGGACCCGGATGTCGTCGAACGGCGCGTGCGTGAGGTTGAAGTAGAGGTTGTACGCGGTGCCGCTGTTGAGCTGCTTGGCGAAGTTCAGGTTCGGGTCGCTCTTGACCAGTTCCTGCTCGGTGGCGGGCACGCCCTCGATGACGTCGACCTGGCCGGAGGTCAGCGCGCCGACGCGGACGCTGGACTCCTTCAGGAACCGGTAGGTGATCTCGTCGAGGTAGGCGGGGCCTTGGTGGCCGGCGTTGGACGGCGCCCACGCGTAGGCCGGGTTCTTCTTGTAGTGGACCTCCTGGCCCTTGGTGTAACGGTCGAGGATGAACGGCCCGGTGCCGACGACCGACGGCCCGCCCGCCTTCAGGTCGGGGCTCTTGAGCGATTTCGGGGACACCTGCGCGCCCTGCGGCGAGGCGAAGAAGTCGAGGATGACCACGTCCGGCTGCTTGAGGTGCACGGCGATCGTCGAGGCGTCGACGACCTGGGCGTCCTTGAAGTTCTTCAGCTGGGTGCCGGCGACGCCGGGCGCGTAGCCGGCGACGAGCAGCTGGTCGAGGTTGGCCTTGACGGCGGCCGCGTCGAACTTCTCGCCGTCGTGGAACGTGACGCCGTCACGCAGCTTGAACGTGTAGGTGAGCCCGTCGGCGGACACGTCCCACTTCGTCGCCAGCCACGGCAGGTAGCCGCCCTTGTCGTCGTGGGTGAGCAGCGCCTCGAAGCTGTTCCACACCAGCAGGCGGGCCTTGGCCTGGGCGTACTGGTGCGGGTTGAAGGTGATGGGTTCGGTCTCGATCGCCCAGGTGAGCTTGCCGCCCTGGACGGGTGCGCCGGTGGCCCCGGCGGCCGGGTCCCCGGCGGCGCCGTTGCAGCCGCCGAGCAGTAAGGCCACGACGGCAAGGGACGCAAGGTATCTACGCATGGGACATCCTCAATGGGGTTTCGCGACGGGTGCGACGGGTGCGACTGCGCGACGAAGCGACGGGCCGGCACCGTGATCGGTCAGCGGCCTCTCGTCGGGTCAGTGCAGCAGTGGCTGTGCGTGACTGTCAACGGTCGATGGGCCGTCCTGTCGGGCATGTCACGTACCTCTGGATTAATTCCTAGTATCCACGTAGGATTGGTCGGCTATGAAGCTCCGGATCGACGGAGGACGACCATGTCGAAACTGCCCCGCTCAAGCCGTCTGGCCAGCCCGGTCGACACCACGGCCCACGGCGAGTACCGCATTTCCCAGGACCCGGGCGACCCCCGGCCCTTGTACCGCTTCAGCGGCCGGGTGCCGGAGGGTACCCAACCGGGCCGCTACCACATCTATGCCGGCTGGTTCTGCCCGTGGTCGCAGCGCGTGACGATCGCCCACGCGCTCGCCGGCCTGCGGGACGTCGTCGGCGTCTCGTACGTCGACAACGCCCGCGACGGGCGCGGCTGGGCCTTCCGGGAGCGCTACGGCCCGGACCCGGTCAACGGCTTCACCCTGCTGCGCCAGGCCTACGAGGCGACCGAGCCGGGCTTCGACGGGCACATCTCCGTCCCGACGCTCTGGGACCGCACGGACGGCGTGGTGCTCAGCAACGACTTCAAGGGCATCGGCATCGACCTCGCGACCCGGTTCCGGCACCTGGCGACGCCGGTGATCGACACCTACCCGGAGGCGCACCGCGAGGAAATCGAGCAGCTCGACGAGTGGCTCAACCCGGCCGTGAACCGCGCGGCCCGGGGCAGCACCGAGCTGCTGGACGCCTTCGGCACCCTCGACGAGCGGCTCGCCAGCCGGCGCTACCTGCTCGGCCCTGAGATCACCGAGGCCGACATCCGGCTGTACGTGACGCTCGCGCGCCACGGCGCCGGGCTCGCCGACTTCCCGCATCTGTGGGCCTACGCCCGCGACCTCTACACGGTGCCGGCCTTCCGCGACACCACCGACTTCACCACGTACGCCGAACCCGTCGTCCTGGACTGGGACGAGCCGGTGCACCGTGCGGAAGGGATCCCCGCGTGACCTCGCAGCTCCATCTGGCGGTCGCGCTGGACGGTGCCGGGTGGCACCCCGCCGCCTGGCGCGACCCGTCCACGCACCCGGATTCGCTGTTCGCGCCGGAGTACTGGCTGGACCTCGTCCGCCTGGCCGAGCGCGGCAAGCTGGACTTCGTCACCATCGAGGACTCCCTGGGCCTGCAGTCCGGCCGGTACGACGGCCTCGACGGGCGGGCCGACCACGTGAAGGGCCGCCTCGACGCGCTGCTCATCGCGGCCAGGGTGGCGCCGGTGACGACCCACATCGGGCTCGTGCCGACGGTGACCGTGACCCACACCGAGCCGTTCCACGTCTCGACCCAGCTCGCCACCCTCGACTACCTGAGCACCGGCCGGGCCGGCTGGCGGGCGCAGGTGTCGGGCCGGCCCGCCGAGGCCGCGCACTTCGGCCATCGCGAGTTCCCGTCGTTCGACCCGGCGGCCCACGCCGAGCCGGCCGCGCAGGCGTTCGTCGCGGAGCTGTTCGCCGAGGCCGCCGACCACATCGAGGTGGTCCGCCGGCTGTGGGACAGCTGGGAGGACGACGCCGAGATCCGCGACGTCGCCACCGGCCGGTTCATCGACCGCGACAAGCTGCACTACATCGACTTCACCGGGCGGCACTTCAGCGTCAAGGGCCCGTCGATCACGCCGCGCCCGCCGCAGGGCCAGCCGGTCGTCACCGCCCTCACCCACTCCAGCCTCGGCTACGGGCTCGGCGCCGACATCCTGTACGTGACGCCGTCCGACGCGGCGAACGCCGCCGAGATCGTCGCCGAGGTCCGCGCCACCGGGCCGGTGAAGGTGTTCGCCGACGTGGTGGTGTTCCTGGACGCCGACCGCAAGGCCCGCCTCGACGAGCTCGACGGCAGCCAGTACACCAGCGACGCCCACATCCACGTCGGTGACGCCGCCGGGCTGGCCGCGCTGCTGCTGTCGTGGCGCGACGCCGGCATCGACGGCTTCCGGCTGCGCCCCGGGGTGCTGCCCGCCGACCTGACGGCCATCGTCGACGAGCTGCTGCCGCTGCTGCGGGCCGAGGGCGCGTTCCGCACCGACTACACGAGCACCACCCTGCGCGGGCACCTCGGGCTGCCCGCCGCGCGGAACCGTTACGCCCGCACGGAGGTCGCCGCATGAAACAGGTCATCCTCGCGGCGCACTTCCCGGGCGTGAACAACACGACGGTGTGGAGCGACCCGGCGGCCGGCAGCCAGATCGCGTTCGAGTCGTTCCGGCACCTGGCGCAGACCGCGGAGCGCGGCCGGTTCGACTTCTTCTTCCTCGCCGAAGGGCTGCGGCTGCGCGAGCAGCGGGGCCGCATCCACGACCTGGACGTCGTCGGCCGGCCCGACGCGCTCACCGTCCTCGCCGGGCTCGCCGCCGTCACCACCCACCTCGGGCTGACCGGCACCGTCAACGCCACCTTCAACGAGCCCTACGAGCTGGCCCGCAAGCTCGCGTCGCTGGACCACCTGTCCGGCGGCCGGGCCGGCTGGAACGTCGTCACGTCCTCCGACGCGTTCACCGGCGAGAACTTCCGCCGCGGCGGCTACCTCGACCGCGCGGACCGCTACACCCGCGCCGCCGAGGTCCTGCACACCGCGCGCGAGCTGTGGGACACCTGGCCGCCCGACGAGGTGGTCGCGGACCGCGTCGCCGGGCTGTTCACCCGCACCGCGGACCCCGGCGCGTTCGTCCACAGTGGACAACACGTCGACATCCGCGGCCACTTCACGGTGCCGCGCACGCCGCAGGGCCGGCCGCTCATCATCCAGGCCGGCGACTCGGACCCCGGCCGCGAGTTCGCCGCCCGCGACGCCGACGCCATCTTCTCCCGGCACGGCACCCTGGAGGCCGGCAAGGCGTTCTACGCCGACGTGAAGGGCCGCATGGCTCGGCACGGCCGGCACCCCGACGAGCTGAAGATCCTCCCAGCCAGTACGTTCGTCCTGGGCTCCTCGTTGGCTGACGCCACCGAGAAGGCGCACCACATCCGGCGGCAGCAGGTCAGCCCGCAGACCGCGATCCTGCTCCTCGAACAACTGTGGAACAAGGACCTCAGCGACCACGACCCCGAAGGGCCGCTGCCCGTCTTCGACCCCGTCGTGGAGGACGACTCCATCATCAAGGGCCGCGCCCGCCTCTTCGACGACCCCCTGGCCACCGCCCGGCAGTGGCGTTCGCTGGCGGACGAGAAAGGGCTCGGCATCCGTGACCTCATCATCGAGGTCACGGGCCGGCAGACCTTCATCGGCACCCCTTCGAGCGTCGCGGCCACCATCGACGAGTTCGTGCAGAGCGACGCCGCCGACGGGTTCATCCTCGTGCCGCACATCGTGCCGGGCGGCCTCGACGAGTTCGTCGACACCGTCGTGCCGCTGCTGCAGGAGCGCGGCGCCTTCCGCACCGACTACACCACCACGACGCTGCGCGGGCACCTCGGGCTCCGGCATGAGTGACCATGAGTGACCCCGTGTTCCACTGGTTCCTGCCGACCGGCGGCGACGACCACGCCGTCGGCGCCGGCACCCACGGCGGCATCATCGGCGCGCAGGACGCCGCCCCGCTGCCGCGCTCCGCGACGCACCGCGCCCCGACCCTGGACTACCTGACCCAGATCGCCCGCGCCGCCGACCAGCTCGGCTACGCCGGCGTCCTCACCCCGACCGGGGCGCACTGCGAGGACGCGTGGCTCACCACGGCCGCGCTGATCGCCGCGACGCGGCGGCTCAAGTTCCTCGTCGCGTTCCGGCCCGGGCTCATCACCCCGGTCCTCGCCGCGCAGATGGCCGCGAGCTTCCAGCGGCTGTCCGAGGGGCGGCTGCTGCTCAACGTCGTCATCGGCAGCAGCGCCGCCGAGCAGCGCGGCTACGGCGACCCGCTCGACCACGACGCCCGCTACGAGCGCGCCGGCGAGTTCCTCGACGTGGTCCGCGCCGCCTGGACCGGGTCCCGCTTCGACCACCACGGCCTTCATTACGACGTCGAGGGCGGGCTGCTGCGCGAGCCGCCTCCGGTCACTCCGACGGTGTACCTCGGCGGGTCGTCGCCGGCCGCGATCAAGCTCGCCGCCCGGCACGCCGACGTGTACCTCACCTGGGGCGAGCCCGTCGCGCTCGTGGCGGAGAAGATCGCGGCGGTCCGCGCGGCCGCCGAACGACCGATTCGTTTCGGGATCCGGCTGCACGTCATCACCCGGGCCACCGCCGGCCAGGCGTGGGACGCCGCCGACCGGCTCATCGCGGGCGTGTCCGACGAGACGATCCGGCAGCGGCAGGAGAGCCTGCGCGGCCTCGACTCCGTCGGCCAGCGCCGGATGCTCGACCTGCACGGCGGCGACCGCGACCGGCTCGTCGTCGCCCCCAACCTGTGGGCCGGCATCGGCCTGGTCCGCGGCGGCGCCGGCACCGCCCTCGTCGGCAGCCACGCGGAGGTCGCCGCCCGCATCGCCGAGTACCGGGACGCCGGGATCGACGAGTTCATCCTCTCCGGCTACCCGCACCTGGAAGAGGCGTACACGTTCGCTGAAGGAGTGCTGCGGTGAAGTTCCTCGCCATCACGCTCATCGTCACCGACGGCCGGAAGCCGGCCCACGAACGGCTGCGCGAGGTCGTCGACAACGCGATCCTCGCCGAAGAGCTCGGCTTCGACGGCTTCGGCGTCGGCGAACGCCACGAGCGGCCCTTCATCTCCTCCTCGCCGCCGGTCGTGCTCAGCCACATCGCCGCCCGCACCAGCGTCATCCGGCTCTTCACCGCCGTGACGACGCTGAGCCTGCTCGACCCGGTGCGGGCGTTCGAGGACTACTCCACGCTGGACAACCTGTCCGGCGGGCGCCTGGAGCTCATCGTCGGCAAGGGCAACGGCGCCGCGCAGGCCAAGCTCTTCCACGTCACCGCCGACGACCAGTGGGACCGCAACCGCGAGGGCTACGAGCTCTTCACCAGGCTGTGGCGGGAGGACAAGGTCACCTGGTCCGGTCGCTTCCGGCCCTCCTTGGAGGACGCCGAGGCGTGGCCGCGGCCGCTGCAGCGCGACATCCGCATCTGGCACGGCAGCGCCACCAGCAAGGCGTCCGTCGAGCTGGCCGCCCTGCACGGCGACCCGCTCTTCTCCGCCAACGTCACCAACCCCGTCGAGCCGTACGCCGAACTCGTCGCGCACTACCGGGAGCGGCTGGCGTTCCACGGCCACGACCCGGGCAAGGCGCTGGTCGGCGCGGGGTCCGCCGGGTTGTACGTGGCCGAACGGTCCCAGGACGCCGTGGACACCTACCGGCCGATCTTCAACGCCCGCCTGGAGACCTTCAAGCGCGTCGGCGTCGAGCCGGTCTTCCACACGATCGAGGACGCGATCGAACGCAGCTCGATCCTCGTCGGCAGCCCGCAGCAGATCATCGACAAGGTCCACCGGTACCACGCCCGTCTCGGCCATGAGGTCATGCACGTCCAGGCCGACGCCGACGGGCTCACCGACAAGCAACACCGCGGATCCCTGGAGCTCTTCCAGGCCGAGGTCGCTCCTGTACTGCGACGCGAGATCCCGAGTCGCCCGTTCCCCACCCTGGCGGTGCCGTCATGACCGTGCCTCTGTCCATCCTCGACCTGTCCCCGATCAGCTCCGGCAGCGACGCGGGCGCCGCGCTGCGCAACACGATCGACCTCGCCCGGCGCGCCGAGTCGTTCGGCTACCACCGCTTCTGGGTCGCCGAGCACCACTTCGCCCCCGGCGTCGCCAGCGCCGCGCCGGCCGTCCTCATCGGGCTCATCGCCGCCGCCACCGACCGGATCCGGGTCGGCTCGGGCGCCGTGCAGGTCGGCCACCAGACCGCGCTGTCCGTGGTGGAGCAGTTCGGCCTCATCGACGCCGTGCACCCCGGCCGGCTCGACCTCGGCCTGGGCCGCTCTGGCCGGCGGGGCTCCTTCGCCCCCACGCCTGTCGCCGCCCGGCCCGCACGTGTCGTGGACGGATTGCTCATCCCGCCGCCGTTCGACTTCTCGCGGCTGCTGACCCAGCCGCGGTTCGCGCTGTTCGCGCAGCTGCTGCAGCAGCCGGGCGCGCAGTCGCCGGACTTCGCCGAGGTGGTCGACGACATCCGTGCCCTCATCGCAGGCACGTACACCCGCGACGGCCTCGACGTGCACGCCACCCCCGGCGAGGGGGCGAAGGTCGAGCTGTGGATCCTCGGCTCCAGCGCCGGCCAGAGCGCCACGGTGGCGGGGGAGCGGGGCCTGCCGTTCGCCGCCAACTACCACGTCGCCCCGGCGAGCGTCCTCGAGGCGGTGTCGGCCTACCGCGCCGCCTTCCGCCCCGGTGTCCTCGACCGGCCGTACGTCGTCGTCTCCGCCGACGTGGTCGTGGCCCCCTCGGCGGCGGCGGCGAAGCACCTGGCGTCGCCGTACCGGCACTGGGTCCGCAGCATCCGCACCGGCGCGGGCGCGATCCCGTTCCCGACCCCGGCGGAGGCGGCCGCGGCCCCCTGGACCGACGAGGACCAGGCGCTCGTCCAGGACCGCCTCGACACCCAGTTCGTCGGGGATCCCGCGTCGGTCGCCGCGCAGCTGCGCACCCTGCGGCGGGCCACCGGCGCCGACGAGCTCCTCGTCACCACGATCACCCACGACCACGCCGACCGGGTCCGCTCCTTCGAGCTCCTCGCCCGCGAATGGCACGGCGCGCCCTCCGAGGTGTGACCCTCCCCGTGGCGACGGTCCGCCGGGCGGCGCTTGATCAGCGTGCGCCCGCAGTGCCTGGTGGCGGCTCGCCGGGCGGCGCTTGATCAGCGTGCGGCCCGCAGTGTCCGGTGGCGGCCCGCCGGGCGGCGCTTGATCAGCGTGCGGCCCGCAGGGCAAGCCATGCGGCGAGGGTGAACCCCATGAGGGCCGCGATGGCGCGCAGGACCCGAGGGTCGAGACGCCGGGTGACGGCGGGGCCGACCGCCCCGCCGATCGCCGTCCCGGCGGCCAGGGGCACCACCGTCCACCAGGCGACGTCGGCGACGAGCGCGAACACCACGGCGGGCAGCACGCCGGCGCAGGCGGTCAGCGCGTTCTTCACCGCGTTGGCGCGGACCAGCTCGGCATCGACCAGGTGCAGCACGGCGGCGAGCGTGAGGATGCCCGCCCCGGCGCCGAAGTACCCGCTGTAGACGCCGACCGCGAAGACGGCCGCGAAGACGGCCGCCGGCCACGCCCTGCTGTCCGGCCGCGTCGGCCTCCCGCTCGTGGGCGGCGACCCGGCGAATGGGCGGACGAGGATCAACACCGCGGCGAACGCGACCAGCAACGGCACGATCCACGCGAACACGTCCGCCGGCGTCACCAGCAGCAGCACCGCACCGGCGGTGCCGCCGGCCGCTGCGGGCGCGGCCCACCCGGGCAGCCCCCGCCGGTGCGTCCGCAGCTCCCGCCGTGACGCCACCGACGCCGCGACCGCCCCGCTGATCAGCGCCACCGTGTTCGCGATGTTGGCCTGCACCGGCGCCAGCCCGGCGGCGAGTAGCGCCGGGTACGCGACCAGCGACGCGATCCCGCCCGCGGTGCCGATCACCCCGCCGATCACCCCGGCGGTGAGGAGGAGTGCCGTTGACATTCACCGATCTTATACCTAGTGTATCTAGGTATGGATGTGCGGGGGCACCTCGACCTGTTGCTGCTGACCGTGCTGGCCGACGCCGGCCCTGTGCACGGCTATGCGCTGATCGCCACCCTGCGAGAGCGGTCGGGCGGCGCGTTCGACCTGCCGGAGGGCACCGTCTACCCGGCGCTGCACCGGCTGGAACGCGACGGTCTCGTCGTCAGCCACTGGGAGCACGCCGTCCCGCGTCGCCGCCGCGTCTACTCCCTCACCCCCGACGGCCTCCACGCCCGGGCGACGAAGCAGGCCGAGTGGCGCACCTTCCTCACCGGCGTCGAGTCCGTCCTCGCCCGCACCGCGTCGCCGTAGGCCGGCGCCGTGGGCTTCGACGTCGGCGTCGGGCTGTTCCTCTGCGCCGACACCTGCCGGCCGCTCGAGGAACGGCGGCGGCTGCTGGACGCCGTCAACGCCACGCTGGAGCGGCACGGGCTGCCCCCGCACCGGGAGCCGCGGTCCGTCGCGGAGATCGAACCGCCGCTGCCGCCGGGGACGGACCCGTGCCTGCTCGGCGCCTCCATGGGCGCCTACTCGTCGCATGCCCGGCGCTCCGACCGGCTCGACTGGTTCGCCCGGCACGTGGCGGTCCGCGGCACCGCACCGGCCGCTGCCCCGCCGTACGGGCCGGAGCTGTACCAGGCCTATGAGCGCCTGCCAGACCGCGCGACGGCGTTCGACCACCTGCTCACCGCGTGCGGCCAGGGGGTCGTCGTGCTGCCCCGGCGGCTGGACCGGGTCCTCGCCGGTGACCACGGCTGCCTGGTCTCCGCCGACCGGCTGCGGGCCGAGGCCGTGGCGCTGGGGTTCGCCCTGCGCGCTGCCGATCCGGCCGTCGGCGACGCCCCGGTGGTGGACTGGATCACCGGGACCCCGGTGCCGGACCGCTCGTTCGAGCGGCTCGACGCCCGGATCCCCGATGACGACGACGTCCGGCAGGACTGGGCCGAGGAGGCCGACCTGTGCCACCGCCTCCTGCGGAGCGCGGTCGACGTGCTGCGCACCGGAGCGCTGGGCTGCACGAGCTGACGCCCGCCCGCCGGTCGCTCCGTGCGCCGCGGCTCACCGTCAGTCGAGCATGGCGCCGCAGGTGATGTTGACGGCGGTGCCCGTCATGGTGCGAGCGAGGTCCGAGGCGGCGAAGACCGCGACGTTGCCGACATCCTCCAGGGTGGCGGCGCGGCCGAGGAGGGTCTGGCCGGTGATGGACCGCTCGATGGCCTCGCGGCCAGGAACGCCCGCCGGGATCGAGTCGGGCAGGCCGCCGGTGCGCAGCGTCAGGACCCGGACGCCGTGCGGGCCGAGCTCCGTGGCGAGCTGCCGGCGCAGGTGCTCGACGGCCTGGAAGCCGGCCTGCAGGCCGCCGAGGTGGAAGTCGCGCGGAGGGTCGCCGGCGCCGCCGAAGAACAGCAGGACGCCGCCGCGGCCGTCGCGGACCATGTGGCGGGCGGCGGCGCGGGACGTGATGAACTTCGAGCGGACCGGCTGCACGACCGGGGCCAGGTAGTCCTCGACGGTCATGTCGATCATCGGGGTGCCCTGGACGTCGGCGTCGGCGATGACGTTCACGGCGATGTCGATCCGGCCCGCCTCGGCCACGACCGCCGCCGCGTGGGCGTCGACGGCGTGCTCGTCGAGCGCGTCGACGGCGGCGGTGTCCGCGGCCCCGCCCGAGGCGCGGACGTCGGCGGCGACCGCGTCCAGGGTGGCGAGGGTGCGGCCGGTGAGGAACACCCGGGCGCCCGCCCGGCCGAACGCCCGCGCGACGGCGCCGCCGACCGAGCCTCCGCCGCCGTAGACGATCGCGTTTCTGCCTGCGAGGAGCATGCTGGTTCCTTCCCGTGGGTGTACCCGTCACCGGTACAACCCCGCGGGCCGGCGAAACTCATCGGCCGGCGAGCGAAGAAGGCAGCTCGAAGGCGGGGAACAGGGTGGGATCGAGGAACGACACCACTTCGGTCAGGCGGCCGCCGCGGACCGTCACCACGTCGACGCTCGCCGCGACGAAGGTGTCGTCCCGCAGCAGGTACGTGCCGAACGCCGGCCGCCCGTTCGCCCGGGTCGGCAGGAACCGCCAGCGGTGGTGGCTCGGACCGGCGAGGAGGAACGTGCGGATGGCGGCTCCGCGGTACACCTCGGGCAACGGCGGCATCGAATACTTCGCGTCGTCGGCGAGCATGCCAACGATCGCGTCCACGTCGCCGTGCTCCCAGGCCGCGCGGTATGCCTCGGCGGCCGCCGCGACCTCCCCGGCCGCGGCCATCGGGACGGGTGCGGGCAGGGCCGCCCGCGCCCGCTGGACGGCGCTGTTGACGGCGGCGACCGTGGTGCCGAGCAGGCCGGCGGTCTCCGCGGCGGAGAAGCCGAGCACGTCGCGCAGCAGGACCGCGGCCCGCGGGCGCGGCGCCAGGTGCTGCAGCGCGGCGACGAACGCGAGCTCGACCGAGACCCCGGTGAGCGCGTCGGGCAGCGGCTGCAACCACAGCGGCTCGCCCTCGGCGTCGGTGGGCAGCTCGCGGCGGCCGCGCCGCCGTAGGGCGGTGAGGCAGCGGTTGGTGGCGATGCGGAACAGCCAGGGCCGCACCCCGCCGTGGCCGGCGAGCCGCTCGAACGCCTGCCACGCCCGCAGGTACGTCTCCTGCACCGCGTCCTCGGCGTCGTGCAGCGAGCCCAGCATGCGGTAGCAGTGCGCGAGCACCTCACCACGCAGCGGGCCGGTCAGCGCCTCGAACGTCACCCGCCAAGTCTAGGATCGCCCGTAAATCATGTATTTCCCATTACATTAATGGGGTAAATTCTGCCGGATGGTTGACGGAAAATCCTGCCCGTCCTACGGTGGTCGACGTGTCCGTTGAAGGTGTTCACGCGCTGGTCAGGCGCACGCATGACCTACGGATTCCTCCGTCGAGAGACCGCCATATTTGAATTCATGATTGCAATCGGCGGCGCACCGTGGCGGGGGACGGGTTCACCTGCGCGTGGCCGCCGATGACGACGGTCGGCACGGTCTCGTTGCCGTCGGCGACCGCCCGCACCGCCGCGGCGCCGTCCGGGTCCCGCCAGATGTTGACCCACGCCGCGTGCCGCGCCCGGCCCAGCAGGCTCAGCCGCAGCCGCAGGCAGTACTGGCAGCCCGGCCGCCAGTAGATGACCGGCTTCCCCGACGCCTGCGCCTCGGCCGCCGGGACGTGCCGCGGGAAGGCGAGCGGCGAGAAGGCGGCGCCGAGCGCGACGAAGACCAGCCCGAAGACCACCGCGCCGGTCGTGGACCCGCTCCGGAGCTGGTTGGCGGCGACCGCCACGCCGATCGCCACGAACGCGAGGGGCACCAGCCAGATCCGGGTCACGGCACACACCTTAACCCGTCACGACGGCCCCGTGCTCGTCGACGATCTTGTCGCGCCAGTAGCGGTCCCACTCGTCGTCGACGTACTTGGGGACCTTGCCTTCCGGGTACCGGACGTAGCCGGCCGGCGGGTCGGTGCCGTCGCGGACGCAGGTGCGGCCGGTGGTGTTGCCGACGGCCTTCACCGGGTGCTCGCCGGAGCCGCAGACGCGCTCCTTGAACGAGCACCCGCCGCCGGTGAGCAGGACCACTGCGAGCAGGGGGACGAGCACGCGCTGGGGCATGCTCTCAGTGTGGCCCCACCGGGACGTCGCCGCGCAGCGTGATGCGGTGCATGACGCGGTGGGCGGTGCCGTAGTCGCGGTTGGCGTAGTGGGCGGTGCTGCGGTTGTCCCACATGGCGACGTCGCCGGGCCGCCAGCGGTGCCGCACGATGTGCTCCGGCTTCGTCAGGTGCGCGTACAGCAGGTCGAGGATGCCGCGGCTCTCCGCCTCCGAGACGCCGGCGATGTGCGACGTGAACCCCGGGTTGACGAACAGGCCCTTCCGGCCGGTCTCCGGGTGGACCCGCACGACCGGGTGCTCGACCGGGTCGAGGCGGGTGACGACCTCACCGTCCCAGACGCTGCCCTTGCCGCCGCGGCGCTGCGCCAGGTAGTAGCCGAACTCCCGGTTGCCGTCGTGCACGGCGGTCAGCTGGTCGGCGAGGGCTCGTACAGGAGCGGACAACGACTCATAGGCCAGCTGGCTGTCCGCCCAGTTGGTGTCGCCACCGGACGGCGGCAGCACGACCGCGCGCAGGATCGAGCCGAGCGGCGGGCGGGGCATGAACGTGACGTCGGTGTGCCACACGTCGGCGAAGCCGTTGTCGGCGCTGTCGAGGGCGTACACCTCGGGGTGGGCCTCGTCGACGCCGCCCACGACGGGGTGCGACGCGGTCAGCTCGCCGAGCCGCCGGCCGAGCCGCACCTGGCCGTCGTCGTCGAGCTGCTGCCCCTCGAAGAACAGCACCTTGTGCTCGACGAGCGCGGCCCGCACCTCGGCGAGCTCGTCGTCGGTGGCCCGGTCGAGGTCGATGTCGTGCACGTTGGCCCCGAAGTGCGGGCCGAGGTGGTCGAGCTTCACGCTGTGCTCCTCTCACTTGCTTTTTCGTGGGCCGCATCCCGTACGGCGTGGCCGATGGTGGCCCGCAGCGACGCGTACTCCGGCAGCCCCCGCAGCTCGTCCGGCTCGACGCCGGTGCGGGGCAGGTCGATGTCCAGGTCCAGGGCGACGCGGCCCGGGCGGCTGGTCAGCACGACCACCCGGCTGCCCAGGAACACCGCCTCGTCGACGCTGTGCGTGACGAACACGCAGGTCCGGCCGGTCTCCGCGGTGACCCGCCGCAGGTCCTCCTGCAGCCGCTCCCGGGTGAGCGCGTCCAGAGCCGCGAACGGCTCGTCGAGCAGCAGCAGCGGATTCGGTACGGCCAGCGCACGGGCGATCGCGACGCGCTGCTGCTGCCCGCCGGAGATCTGCCAGACCCGGCGCTCGGCGACGTCGTGCAGGCCGACCCGCTCGAGCAGCTCCGGCACCCGTTCGGCACGTTCCTTCTGCGGTACGCCGGCATACCGCAGCGCCAGCTCGACGTTGCCCCCGACCGTCTTCCACGGCAGCAGCCGCGGCTGCTGGAACACCAGCCCGGCGCCGCGGCCCGGCTCCGGGACCTGGCCGCCGGTGCGCACGGTCCCCGTCGTGGGCCGCTCGAAGCCCGCGATCAGGCGCAGCAGCGTGCTCTTGCCGCAGCCGGACGCGCCGACCAGCACCAGGAAGGCGCCGGCCGGCACGTGCAGGTCGATCGGGCCGACGGCGGTGACGGCGCCGTAGCGGTGCTCGACGTTCTGTACATCAACCGCTTCAGGACTGGAGGACACCTGGGAGGCCCTTGGTGTAGATGGCCTTCTCGACCGTGGCGAGGTCCGGCACGGCGTCGATCTTCTTCTGGCCCTTGAGGAACTCGGCCGCGGCGAGCAGGTTCTTCGCCAGGTCGCCGACCTTGCCCTCGGTGCCGAGCCAGGTGCTGCTGGAGATGTCGGCCGGCTTGAGGAACACGCCCTGGCTCAGCTGGTGCTTGGCGTCGTCGGCGCTGATGTTGAGCTCCTTGCCCACGGCGGCGGCCGCGGCGGCCGGGTCGCCGGCGATGATGTCGAGGGCCTTCGCCTCCGCCTTGCGCCACGCGTCGACGGCGTCGGGGTGCGCGGTCGCGAACGCGGTCGACACCACGCCGAGGTCGAGCGTCGGCTTGCCGGCGGTGGCCAGCTCGCGGCTGGTGATGAGGACCTTGCCGGTCTTCTTCAGCTCGTCCAGCGACGGCAGCCAGGTGTACGCGGCGTCGAGGTCACCACGGGTCCACGCGGCCTGGATGTCCTGCGGCTCCAGGTCGACGATGGTCAGCTCGGACTCCTTGATGCCGGCCTTGTCCAGCGCGGCGAGCAGGCTGAAGTGCGCGGTGGACGCGAACGGCGTGCCGACCTTCTTGCCCTTCAGGTCGGCGATCGTGTTGACGTTGGAGCCGTTGCGGGCGACGAGCGCCTCGTTGTCGCCGGCGACGTCGAGGACGAACGCGACCTGGTACGGGATGTTCAGCGGCGCCGACAGCCCCCGGGCGACGGGGCTGGACCCGATGGCGGCGATGTCGACGCTCTTGGCGACGAACGCGGTGTTGATGCTCGCCCCGGAGTCGAACTTCGTCCAGGTGATCTTGTAGTCGGGCAGCGCCTTCTCCAGCAGCCCCTGGTTCTTGACGATGAGGTCGCCGCTGGGGAACGCCTGGTACGCGATCCGGATGGTCTTCTGCTCGGCACTCGTGTTGCCGCTGGCGGCACCGTCGCCGCAGGCGGCGACCAGGGACAGCGCGGCGGCGGCGGCGAGCAGGCTTCGGATTCTCAAAGGGTCGTCCTTATCGTGTTCTCAGGCGCGTCCGCGCCAGGGGATGAGGCGGTTCTCGGCCTGACGCAGCACCGCGTCGATGGCCAGTCCGGACAGTCCGATGGCGAAGAGGCCGAGCACGACGACGTCGGTCTGCGAGTACCGCTGCGCGTCGCGCACCATGCCGCCGATGCCGGGCACGCCGTTGATGGTCTCGGCGGCCACGACGGATGAGTACGCGATGCCGACCGCGAGCCGGATCCCCGTGAAGATCTCGGGCAGCGCGTTGGGCAGCACCACGTCACGGGTCACCTGCCAGCGCTTCGCCCCCAGCGCCCGCGTCGCCTCGACCAGCGCCGTCGGCGCACCGTGCACGGCCGCGGCGGTCGCCACCGCGACGGGCGGCATGGCGGCGATCGACAGCAGCCACAGCTTGGGCGTCTCGTCGATGCCGAACCAGATGATGAAGAGGCTGAAGTACGCCAGCGGCGGCAGCGCCCGCACGAACGTCACGACCGGCTCGGTGACGACCCGGATCCAGCCGACGGTCCCCATCACCACACCGGCGACGAGCCCTCCCGCCACCCCGATCGCCGACCCGATGAGGATGCGGCGCAGGCTCACGCCGAGGTGCTCGATGAGCAGGTGGCCGCTGTACCCCCTGCTCCCGTCGTGCGTGGTCGAGGTCTGCACCAGCCGGTCCCACACCGCAGCAGGCGAGGGAATGAACGTCGGGTTGTCCATGACAACCGCCGTCACCTGCCACAACACCCCGAGCACAACCACGGCGAGCACCCGCAACCCCACCCGACGGCCATACTCGGCACTCACAGCACTCTCCGCTTCAGCCCTCGTCTAGTAGAAGTATGCAATTCCTATCGTATAAGTAGAGAAGAATCAAGCGCCCTTTCCTCCGCGCGACAACGATCACAACGCCCTTCGCCGGCTTGGGAAGCCCACGTCGACGCTTCGGACCTCGCCCTGCCGGCCCACCCCGTCCGACGTGGACAGTTGGTGATCGACGGACCCGGCGGGACGCGCTGCCGGTGATGACAGGTGCCGCACGGCGGCCGACGGGCGAGGGCGTGCCGGTGGTGGCGGCGATCCCGACGTCGAGCGGCGGCCCGGCACGTGGATGGTGCACTGGTCGTACCTCTGATGCCGGTGGCAGCAGCCGGTGTGGCGGCAGCGTCGATCGACCGCCGGCCGTAGCTGCCCGGGTGCTATCGCGCCGCGGCGCCGACGGCCGTCGCGGCGATGCCGGAGCACCGGCGCGGTTCGCTACGCCGAAAGACCATCGCGGCAGCGGCTCGCCGAGGCAGCGGCTCGCCGAGGCCGACTCGATGGCGCCACGGCGAACAGCCGACGCCGCTGAACAGGACGGCGGCGAATCAGTGGGCACCAGCGGATCAGGCGACGGTGAAGCAGTGGCGACACCCCGGACCACCTTCGACGGCGCCCGAACTGAACAGTCGTGGACGGCCTTTCGCGGCAGCCGCAGGCGAACCCAGCCCGCCGCCAAGCGACGGTCGATGCGAGGCAGAGCCTGCGGCCGCGGCTGATGAACATTGCTCGGCGGCCGGTCTGGGCCGATGTGGACGGACGGCACCCCGTGGCCGAGCCCGCGGCCGACCGGTGACCGGTGCCGCTGCGAGTGGCGATGACGGTGGCGCCGGTGCAGCAGCTGGTCCGGGCGCCTGTGTGCTGCCCTCGACCGGCGGCCGCTTGCTTGCGGCTGCGCTGCGGCTGCGGCTGCGGTTGCGACGGCCGGCGGCGGGCGTGCTGCGGTTGCCGGTGCGGCCGCCTGTGGGTCGGTGATGGCCGGCGGTTCGGGTAGCGAGTCGATGGCCGGGACCGTCGTAGGTGCTTGTGGGTCTGGCATGGCCGGTGATCGCGACGGCGGCGGTCTACCTATGGCCGCAACGTTCGGCGGTGGCCGTGTTGCGGTGGCTGGTGCGCGTGTCTGCGGCCCGGCGGTGGTTGATGGTTGGGCTGGTGCATCGGCGTCTGAGGCCCGGTCGGGTACTGCCGGACGCGTCAGGGCTCGCGGCTGGGATGGTGACTCGATCGCTGTGGTTCGGTTCGGTGGCGATGGACGAGCTGTCGCCAGTGACCTAGGTCCATGTGCATCGGCGGTGGTGGGCGGCCCGAGCAGTAGCGGGCCGGCGGTGGTCGCCGGTCCCGATGGTCGTGGGCCGCCGGCCGGCCTGGGTGGTGATGAGGTTCGAGCGACGGATGGTGCCGGTGGGCGCGGCTGCGGTGGTGCGGCGGTGGTGGCCGGCCCTGGCGGTGGTGTGCAGGTGGGCGGTCCCGATGGTGGTGGGTCGGCGGCTGGTCTGGGTGGTGGTGGGGTTCGAGCGGCGGATGGTTCAGGTGGGCGGCTGTGGTGGCGCGGCTGCGGTGGTGCGGCGGTGGTGGCTGGTTCTGGCGGTGGTGGGCAGGTGGACGGTTCCAGTGGCGGCGAGCAGGCAGCAGCTTTGTGCGGTGGTGGGCAGGTGGCCGGTCCCGATGGTGGTGGGTCGGCGGCTGGTCTGGGTGGTGGTGGGGTTCGAGCGGCGGATGGCTCAGGTGGGCGGCTGCGGTGGCGCGGCTGCGGGGGTGCGGGATGGTTGAGCTCGCGCAGAATCTGGGCGTTGCGGAGGCGGGTCAGCTTGGTCGCGTGGCGGGCGGCGAGGCCGTGCGCGCGGGCTTCTGCGAACTCTGCCCTTGCTTGCTGCTTCGCATCGCGGCGGCGTTGCCACTCGGCGGCGGATGCGGCGCGGCGGGCTTCCCAGCTGACCGGGTCCAGCGTCGCCAGTGGGCTTGAATCTGGTGCTGACAAAGAAAAGTACAGTCGTGGCATGCGCCGCCTTCCCCGATAGGCGCCACCCACATTCTCCCAACCCCCACACCCACCGTCCAGTCCGATGACGCACAGCGAGCGTCACCGCACCAACAGTCAGGCAGTGACTTCGAGGGTGGCTTTTGTGGGACGCTTGGAGCGGGAGCCGGTCAGTTCGACGGTGGTCTTGCCCTCGTTGAGGGCTGCCGTCGGCATGGTCCATTCGACGGTGCCAGTGGGGGTGGCGGTCTTGACGATCTTCTGGGTGCCGTTGACCTTGATGGTGACCTGTTCGCCCTTGTCGAAGCCCGTGCCGGTGACCTTGACCGAGGGGGTGCCGACCTTGACGGAGGCGGGGGTGAGCTTGGCGGCCGGGCCGGTGGCGGTGGCAGTGGTGGACGCTGCGGCAGAGGCGGTGGCCTTCGTCGGGGTGGTCGAGGCGGGTGCGCTCGCAGGCGGCTTACCGGTCCACTGCTCGATCTTGTCGCGGCCGGCGCTGAGCAGGCCGCGGCCCCACGGGGTCAGGGCGAGGACGATGATGAGCGGCACGGCCATGAGACGGAGGCGCCAGAAGAAGCGGGAGATGGAGAACCCTGAGCCGCTCCGGCGAGGACGGGCGGGCGGCGGCGACGACGGCGGGTCTGCGGGAGGCTCCGGTGGGTCCTCGCGGG
The DNA here is from genome assembly GCF_042898305.1 of Dactylosporangium sp. NPDC000521. Taxonomy (NCBI): domain Bacteria; kingdom Bacillati; phylum Actinomycetota; class Actinomycetes; order Micromonosporales; family Micromonosporaceae; genus Dactylosporangium; species Dactylosporangium sp. NPDC000521. The sequence continues at coordinate 16,264 of NZ_JBIAYW010000016.1, read as the reverse complement.
CGTACTGCGGCATGAGGTCCTCGTCGCCGTAGATCGCGACGTTGCCCTGCATGGTGACGCCCGGGCCGATGATGACCGAGGGGCGCTGTGGGCGTTGTTGCTGCGGTACGACGGGAGCCTGCGACACGGCCGGAGTCTGCGGGACGGCGACGTGCGCGGACGGGTAGGCCGGTGCGGGGGATGCGTACGCCCCGGGCCCGGAGGTTTGATACGCCGCGGGAGGTGCGGACGCAGGGAAGCTCGCTGAGGGTGGATAGCCCGCCGGGGCCGCAGGGTAGGCGGCCTGCTGCGGGTGACCGGCCTGCTGCGGATGGCTGGCCTGCTGCGGAAAGCTGGTCGGGTGCTGCGCGAACGCGGCAGGCTGCGCAAAGGTCTCGTAGGCCGCCGGTTGCCCGGCACCCGGATGGGCCCCGAAGGCACCAGAAGCCGGGTATCCCGCAGACGCCGGGTAGCCCCCGGGTGGCGCGGAGGTCTGGTGCCCAGCGGGCGGCGCGGAAGCTGGGTGGCCCCCGGGTGGCGCGGAAGTCTGGTACCCAGCGGGTGTGGAAGCCGGGTAACCAGCAGGCGGCGCGGAAGCTGGGTAGCCCGCAGGTGGCGCGGAGGTCTGGTGCCCAGTGGGTGTGGAAGCCGGGTAAACGGCGGGCGGCGCGGAAGCTGGGTGGCCTGCGGGTGGTGCGGAGGTCTGGTACCCAGCGGGTGTGGAAGTCGGGTAACCAGCAGGCGGCGTGGAAGTCTGGTAACCCGCGGGCGGGTCGGAGGCCGGGTAGCCGGCAGGCGGCGTGGAAGCGTACGACGCGGCGGCAGGTGAAGCAGTGACGGTGTTGCCGAGCAGGAGCGCGCCGAAGGCGACCGGCAGCTCGGGCTGCTCCGGCACGACGGGGGCCAGGCCGAAGCGGGCGTGCAGGCGGCTTGCCACCAAGGGTAGCCGGCTGGAGCCGCCGACCAGGAGGATCGCGTCCAGCTGGGAGGCGGGGACACCCGAGCGTTGCAGGACGCGGCGGGTCTCGTCGACCGCGCGGTCGACCAAGGGGCCCGCGACCCGGTCCAGCTCCTCCCGCGTCAGGTGGGTGGCCTGGTCGACGCCCGGCACGTGGACCGGGGCGGAGGCCGCTCTGGAGAGCATCTCCTTCGCCGCGCGTACCTCCGACCAGAACGCCATCCGGTCGCGGAAGTCGGCGCCTGTACGCGGCTGCTGCAGGCGGCGCCACAGGTCGGGGTCGTGGGCGGCGATCTGCTGGCCGAGGTGGCCGACCAGGGCGGCGTCGATGTCAGTGCCGCCCAGGTCGTCGAGGCCGCCGGTCGCCAGGACGCGCAGGGCGTCGGAGCCCCCCGAAGAAGCCACGGTGACGTCGAGGGTGCCGCCGCCGAAGTCGAACACGGCGACCGCACGGCCGGGGGCGACGCGGGCGCCAAGGACCCGCATGCAGTACGTGGCGGCGGCGACCGGCTCGTCCAGCAGCGTCACCCGGCCCAACCCGGCGAGGTCGGCCGCCGAGGACAGCACGGCGCGGCGGCGCGGGCCCCAGTCGGCGGGGCAGGTGAGGACCGTGGTGCCGCCGGCCAGGACGCCGGTCTGCGCGGCCTCGCCCGCGACGCGGCGCAGGATCGCGGCGAGCAGGTCGACGACGGGCACCTCGCGGTCGCCCAGCAGGATGAGGCCCTCGTCGATGTGACCTTTGGGGTTCGGCTCGTAGCGCGCCGCGTCGGTCGCCATGTGCCGCTCGGCGTCGCGCCCCACGAACACGGTGCCGGAGGCGTCGGCGAACACGGCCGACGGCAGCAGCGGGTTGCCGTCGAAGAGCAGCGGGCGCGGCGTGCCGTCGCCCCGGTCGACGACCGCGACCGTGTTGGAGGTGCCGAGGTCGACGGCGAAGCGGACCTGACCCTGCACGAAGCACCCCCACAAGCGGACCGGACGCCGAATGGTACGCCACCACGGAAGGTGCTCAGGACGTGACTGAGTACGAACGCCGATGCCCCGGCCGCCCCGGCGACGAGGATCGCGAGCATGGGGAGGGCGTACGAGGCGAGTGTGCGTCGCGGGCATCGGCGCGAGCAGGCCGCTGATCGGGCACGTGCCGCACGACCTCGGGACGCCGTCGCCGGTCACGGCCTGCGCCTGCGAGTGCCCTGGAGGTTAGGGTTGGCGGATGCCGGTGCTGTACGTCGTAGCCTGCGGCGGGCGCCCAGCCGCCGACCTGCCCGACTTCGTCGCCTCCGCCCAGCGCGACGGCTGGACCGTCTGCGTGGTCGCGACCCCCGACGGCCTCAAGTTCATCGACGCCGACACCCTCCGGGAGCTGACCGGGTTTCCGGTGCGCTCGCAGTACAAGGACCCGGACGAGCCCGACGTCCTGCCGCCCGCCGACGCGTTCGTGGTCGCACCGGCCACCTTCAACACGGTCAACAAGCTCGCCGCCGGGATCAGCGACACCCTCGCCCTCGGCCTGCTCAACGAGGGTATCGGCCTGGGCCGCCCCGTCATCGCCGTCCCGACCCCCAACGCCGGCCTGTCCAGGCACCCCGCGTTCCTGGCGAGCGTGCGAACGTTGCGCGAATGGGGCGTCACGGTCCTGTTCGACCCGGCCGCCGTCCCACCCCTGGACAGCGACCCGACGACCCCGGTGCCCCCGTTCCCGTGGCCGGCCGCCACCGCCGCGCTGCGGGCCCTGCCCCGGTGAACATCGTCGTCTTCGGACCTCCGGACCCGGGCCGCGAGGACGTCGTGGAGCGCATCGGTGCGCGGCTCGGCACACCGGCGGTGACCGTGGCGAGCGTCTTCCAGGCTGAGGTCGGCCGGCAGACCCCGGCCGGGGCCGTCATCCTGCGGTTCGCGAACGCCGAGGAGATGGTGCCGCCCGCGGTGCTGCTGCCGATCGTGCTGGCGCACCTGGACCCGGCGGGCTTCGTCCTGCTCGGCGTCGCGACCTCGTGGGTGCCGGCGGAGTTCGACGCCGCGCTCGCCGGGCGGGGTGCCCGGGTCGACCGGGTGGTCGACCTGGTGCTGCCCGACGCCGAGATCGCGCGCCGCTGCTGCGGGCGGCGGACGTGCCGCGGCTGCGGCCGGATCTGGCACGTCGAGCTCGACCCGCCGGCCGAGCCGGACCGCTGTGACCGGTGCGGCGGCGACCTGTTCCAGCGCGATGACGACACCCCCGAGGCCCTGATGGCGCGCCTGCGCTCCTACCGGTCCGGCGTCGCGCCGGTGCTGGAGCACTACCGGGCGCTGGGGGTCCTGCGGCCGGTCGACGCGACCATGACCCAGGAGCGGATCGTCGAGGCGGCGCTGTGCTGACCCGCGACGGGTGTCGACTGTGGACGGAGGCCGGCGGGGACGGGCCTCCGCTGGTGTTCTGCCACGGCGGGCCCGGGCTGTGGGACATGGCCGGCGGCCTCGCCGCGACGTTCGGCGGCCACTACCGGACCGTCCGCTGGGACCAGCGCGGTTGCGGCAGGTCGGAGCGGCGCGGCCCGTACACCCTGGACCGCAGCCTCCAGGATCTCGACGACGTCATCGAGGAGCACGCCGGCGGCAGGGCCACGCTGCTCGGGCACTCGTGGGGTGCGCACCTCGCCCTCGAATACGCGCTGCGGCACCCGGATCGCGTCCTGCGGCTGGTGTACGTGGCGGGCACCGGCATCGACGACGAGGACACGTGGAAGCCGGCCTTCCGCCGCAACCTCGGCGGCGTGGCGGGCGGCTGGGACCGCGCGTCGGTGGTGCGGCTGTGGACCGCCGAGTTCCCCGACCGGGAGCGGGCCGCGGAGCACGCCGAGGCGATGGCGACGCCGTGGTTCGACATCAACCGCGAGTGCAGCGTCACCATCAACGCCGAGATCGCGCGGCGGCTGCGGGAGACGGACCTGGCCGGGCGGTGCCGGGAGCTGCGCGTGCCGGTGCTGGTCGTCGACGGCAGCGAGGACCTGCGGCCGCGGTCCGCGGTCGACTCCCTGGTGGCGGCGCTGCCCGACGTCCGCAGGGTGGTGCTGCGCGGGGCGAGCCACCTGCCGTGGGTGGAGGACCCCGACGGCTTCTCGGGGGCGGTTCTCGGGGACCCGCGGAGGTAAATCCCGGATGCCCGTGCGGCGGCTCCAGCGATTGGGTGGGAGGGACAGATTTCCACCTATCGTTGGAGGTGACCGCTATGCGCGCACTCGGTGCCGCCCTCGTCGCGGCGGCGCTCGTCGCCGGGGCGGCCGCGCCCGCTCAGGCACACGACACGCACGGGGAGCGGTGCACGCCGGTGGCCGCCGGCACGCCGCTGGGGGAGGCCATTGCGGGGCTGCCGGACGCGGAGGCGTCCGGGGCGCTCCTGCTGCTGCACGACGCCGGCGGCTGCCGGCAGGGCACCGCCGGGGTCGCGGACGTGCGCACCGGACGGACGGTGCCGGTCGACGGCAGGTTCCGGATCGGCAGCATGACGAAGACGTTCACGGCCGTCGTCACGCTGCAGCTGGTCGCCGAGGGGCGGCTCGACCTGGACGAGACCGTGCAGCACTACCTGCCGGACCTCCTGCCCGCGGGCACCGCACCGGTGACGGTGCGGCAGGTCCTCACGTACACCAGCGGCATCAACCACGTCGAGGTCCCCAACAAACAGGCGGCGTGGTTCCTGGAGCACCGCTACGACCGGTGGGCGAAGGGCAGCCAGATCGACACCGCGAAGCCCCTGGCGTTCACGCCCGGCACGAAGCAGCGGTACGGCAACGTCGACTACATCGTCGCCGGGCTGCTCATCGAGAAGGTCACCGGCCGCACCTGGGAGTCGCAGATCCAGCGCCGGATCGTCGAGCCGCTCGGCCTGCGCGGCACCACCGCGCCCGGCCGCGACGTCGAGATCCGTGGCTCGCACGCCCACGGCTACGAGGCGACCGCCGCCGGCTGGGTCGACGTGACCCGCGCCGACACGTCGCTGCAGTGGTCCGCCGCGTCGATCGTCTCGACCGCGCCGGACCTGGACAGGTTCATGGTGGCCCTGTTCAGCGGCCGGCTCGTGCCGGAGCCGCAGCTGTCGGAGATGTTCACCGTGCCCGCGGGGATCACGCTGTACGACGGGAACGACGACCCCTCGGACGACAGGGACGCGGTGTACAGCGCGGGCCTGACGAGGCTGCCCGTGGGCCCGCTGACGCTGTGGGGCAAGAGCGGCGACCGCCCCGGCTACAACAACGGTATGGCCGCGACCCGGGACCTGTCCTCCCGCCTGGTCTTCTCCGTCAACACCCTGCACATGGGCGGCAGCGACCAGCCGATCCGCTCCCAGCGCATCATCGCCGCCGCGCTCCTCGGGCTGTAGCACCACGTGCGACCTGGTCTCCGCGAAGATGATCTCTGCGGAGACCAAGTCGCCGCGGTCGTCCGGACGCTCAAGCCTCTGGCGGGTCGCTGACGGGCACGGCGGAGAAGAACTGGCGGCCGCCGCGCAGGTGCCGCTCGAAGCGCAGCCCGGCGGCGACGAGGGCGGCGCGCATGTCGGCGTTGCTGAGGCGGCGGGCCGAGTTGCGCTGCTCCCAGGTGGTGCGGCCGAGACGGTAGGTGCTGCGACTGTTCAGGACCGTGCCGTCGAAGGACTCGATCTCGAACGTGATCTCCATTCGCTTGAGCCGGCCGCTGAACATCACCGCCGTGTCGAACCACGACGGCGGCAGCCAGCGCAGCACGACCAGGCCGTCGGGGGTGACGTGCCGGCGGCACGCGGCGAGCAGCTCGTCGCGCAGCGTGACGTCGACGGCGTTGGTGCGGGCGCTCGCCGCCAGCACCACCGGGAAGCGCTCGCCGAGGTCCAGGCCGCCGAGGTCCGCCTGCACGGTGCGGGCGTCCCGGACCTGAGCCAGCATGGCGGCCGAGTCGTCGACGACCACCACCGGATGGCCCAGGCCGGCGAGGGGATCCGCGAAGCGGCCGCCCGAGTGGCTGAGGTCGAGGATCGCCGCACCCGGGGGCACCTTGGAGTGGAGAAAGACCGGATCGCCGCCGTCGGGCAGCACCTCGTAGAGACCGACGGGGCGTCCGTCGGCCGTGACCTCGGACATCAGGCAACAATGCCATGCACAGACGCTCGTCGTGCGCCGCTTGCGGCGCATGGGGGGCCGCAGGGTGGGAACCCTCCGCGCGGGACCCGCCGCTTGCGGTGGGGCAGCTGGTGACAGCATCATTGCCCGCGACATGACCTCACTCGACCTCTGTTACGAAAGCCTCGACGGGTTGTCCGTCGGCGACGCGGTCGGCGCCCAGTTCTTCGTGCCGGGCACCACGCTGTCCCACATCACCGAGGCCAACGAGCCGCCCGGCGCCCGGCCGTGGACCGACGACACGGAGATGGCCTGCTCGATCGTCGACGAGCTCGCCGTGCACGGGCGCATCGACCGGGACAGGCTCGCGTCGGCGTTCTCCCGCCGGTACGAGCCGTACCGCGGCTACGGTGGCGGTGCCGTCGTCGTCCTGCACCAGATCCGCGACGGCGTGCCGTGGCGGGACGCGGCCCGGGACGCGTTCGACGGCCTCGGCTCGATGGGCAACGGCGCCGCGATGCGGGTCGCGCCGCTCGGGGCGTTCCACGCCGGGGACTCGCGCAGCGCCGCGCTCGACGCGATGCGCAGCGCCGAGGTCACCCACGCGCACAGCGAAGGCATCCTCGGCGCGGTCGCCGTCGCCGTCGCGGCCGCCGAGGCGGGCTGGGGACGGCTGGTCGACGCGCCGCTGGAGCCCGCCGAGCTGTTCGACGCCGTCCTCGCGTACCAGGTGGACAGCAAGGTCAAGAGCGGCCTGGAGCGCGCCCGTCGGCTCCTCGACGAGGGCGCGGGCGTGGCGGAGGCCGCGTACGTCCTGGGCAACGGCTCGCAGGTGCTCGCCCAGGACACGGTGCCGTTCGCGCTGTGGGCCGCCGCGACCCACCTCGCCGACTACCGCGCGGCGATCCTGGCGTGCGTGGAGGCCGGCGGCGACGTCGACACGACGGCCGCGATCACCGGTGGTGTCGTCGCCGCGGCGGTCGGCCGCGACGGCATCCCGCAGGACTGGCTCACCCATCGCGAGCAGCTGCCGGGCTGGGTCGCGGCACCCTGAGAGCCGCGATGCAAACTTTCCGGCACCGCCGGCGTCAATGGCGGTGAAGGAGGTGCCACGTCGTAGAGACACCCGAGGAGGCCGAGTTCTCGGCCTTCGTCGAGCAACGCGCGCACGCGCTGCTCAAGACGGCGTACGTGCTGACCGGCGACCGGCACGCCGCCGAGGACCTCGTGCAGAACGCCCTCGCGAAGGCGTTCGCCCGGTGGCGGCGCATCGACGAGCCTGAGCCGTACCTCCGGCGGATGATCTACAACGAGTTCGCGTCGGGCTGGCGCAGCCGGCGCCGGCAGGCGGAGGTGACGGTCGCGGAGCCGCCGGACCGCGCCGGCACCCGGCACCTCGACTCCGACACCGCGCTGCGGCTGCTGCTGCGCGACGCGTTGCGGGCGCTGCCGCCCCGGCAGCGGGCGGTGCTGATCCTGCGGTACTTCGAGGACATGAGCGTCGAGGAGACCGCGGCGATCCTGTCCTGCCGCGCGGGCACGGTCGCCAGCCAGGCGTCCCGCGGCCTGGCGAAACTGCGCGAGCTCGTGCCGCAGCTCGACTGGGTGGAGATGGAAGGGCGGCACTGATGCGCTTCGAGCGGCTGCTCCACGAGACGATCGACGAGATGGCCGGCGAGGTCCATGCCCCCGGGCCCGGCCTCGCCGCCCGCAGCATGGCCAAGGGCCGGCGCATCCGCCGGACCCGCCGCCTGGCCGCCGGCGCGGCCGCTGTGGTGGCCGCCGTGGCCGTCGCCGTGCCGTGGCTGGTCCTGCCGCACCGCAACGGCGCGGCACCCGCGGTGCCGGCCGCGTCGACGTCGCCGGCGGCGACCCCCACAACGTGGGGGTCGGGCCTGCCCGGCGGATGGGTCGTGACCAAGATGGGCGACCGCGTGCTCGACCGGGCGACCGGCGAGTACGTCACCATGTCCGGGGTGGTGTGGCCGGCGCCGGCCGGCAAACGGGTCCTCACGGTCGTCGCCCCCGAGAAGATCCGGATCAGCGACGTCCGCGGCACGAACCCGGTCACCGTCGACACCGCCGGCTTCGTCGGCGACTACAGCTGGAACGCGGCCGGTGACCGCCTCGTCGGCGCGATCAACGTGAAGGAACGGGGCGTCGGGTTCGCCGTCATCGACGCCCAGACCGGTGAGGTGCGCCGGCACTGGATCGACCACGACCGGTTCGACTGCAGCCAGTGTTCCTTCGCCTGGACGCGGGACGGCGGCAGCGTCGTGCTGCCCATCGCCGACCGCTCCGGCGGCGAGGCGGAGGCGGAGGAACGGGTCGCCCGGCTCCAGTACTTCGACGCCACGACCGGCGAGGCCAGAAGCACTGCGCAGGTCACGGCGATGCCGTCCGGCGCGTTCTCCTGGTCGCCGGGCGGCCGCTACGTCGTGGCCGGCCCCCCGGGGTTCGCGACACCTTCGGGCTGGCGGTGCTTCGACACCACCACCGGGCAGAGCGTGCCCTTCCCGGCGAGCGCCGTGTGGGTGACCGCCGACGTGCTGCTCGCCGTCCAGGACGGCAAGGTGCTCGTGGTGACCCCCGACGGCGCCGTCACCGCCACGCTCGACGTGCCCGGCGCCGGCCCGAACGACGCGATCAGCCTCGGGCCACCCGGATGAGGAACCGCTAGCGCGGGACTCGGAGGGGCCGTTCGACGGCGTCCTGGGCCGCCAGCAGCGCCATCAGCGCGCGGTACTCCGCCGGGTCCAGGTCGCCGATCAGCAGCCGGTCGAAGGCCTTCGCCTCCCGGCGGGCCAGGACGGTGCCGGCCGGGCGGGGCGGGGGGAGCGGGCCGAAGCGGGCGGCGAGCCACCTGGCCGCCCGCGGCTCGTACGCGCCCTCGAGACGGTGGTGCCGGATCGTCCACGCGTGGAGGGCGATCAGTACCGCGTACGCCACGGCGACGAACAGCAGGACGAGCACAACCAGCAGGGTATCCCCCCGACGTGCGGGGGCGGTGGATTGGCCGCCGCCCGAATCCGCCGATAGTGTTGCGGACCGCGGCAAAACAGCGGCAGCAGTGCACAGGGAAGGAGCAGGACCGCGTGGTGCAGGAGTGGCAGCCGGACCTCTTCGACAGCGGCCCGGTCACCAGCTCCGACCAGCCCGAGGTCCGTTCACCGGCCGCCGACGCGTCGATGCGGGCCCGCTGGCGGGCGCTGATCCTCACCGACCCGGTCGCCCGGCTCGTCCGCAACGCCGCCCACGCCACCGTCCACCAGGCCTACGACCTGCGCCAGCTCGCCCTCGCCGCCGTCGACATCGCGGTCGCGTCGATGGGGTTCGCCAGGCAGATCACGCTCGCCGAGCTGATCGAGTCGACCGCCGAGCTCGCCGCCGTCATGCACCCCGGGGGCGCGGCCGGCGACCACCAGGACGCCGCCCGCTGGGTCGTGAAAGGCCTGCTCAACGACGCCGACAACCAGGGCGCGTTCGTCTACTCGTTCGTCGACGCGCACGCGTCCCCGCCGCGCCGCGAGGAGTACGCGTTCAAGCTCCTGCAACTGCAGGACGGCCCCGACGGCGCGGTCGTGCTCGCGTCCCACCAGGCGGTCATGCTGTACCTCAACGGCCTCGACCTGGACGTCGACGACGCCGAGGCCGCGTTCTCCGTCGTGCTGCAGCGCCAGCTGCGGGACCGGCGCTTCGAGGCCGCCGCCCGCACCGCCACGCAGGCCGAGCGCGTGTCGGTGGCCATGTCCGCGTCCCTCGCCGACGTGCTCGACGCGACCCGCCGGGACGTGCGCGCGTTCGACTGGATCACCGACGTGCCGCACCGCCTCGCGCGGGCCCGCGAGCACGTCGAGGCCCGCATCGCCGCCGACGCGGAGGTCCTCAACCACGTCGCGGCGGGCATCGACACCGAGACCGACAGCGCCGTGCGGCAGGCGTCCGGCGACCTGGTGGAGACCCTGCGCCGCATCCGCCGGGTGCACCTGGACCTCGCGGAGCGGGTCGCCGGCGCCCGGGGCGTGTTCCTGCAGGCCCAGCTCAGCCAGGTCTTCGCCCGCCGGGTCCACCTGCGGCTGCTCAACATCGAGCCGGAGCTGTTCCACCCGGTGCTCGACGCGCCGGCTGAGCAGGCCCGGGTCGTGGCCGAGACGTTCGCGGACCGGGTGCTCGGGCTGCGCGTACCGCGGCTGCTGCACCTCGACGGGCTCGTCGACATGCTGCTCGCCCCGCCCCGCGCGGCCGAACCGGCCGACCAGGAGCCCGAGACGCCCGGCGACGTCCAGGGCGTCGACCTGCAGGCCTACCCGCCCGCGGTCGTCGCCGAGGCCACCCGCATCCTGCGCCGCGCCTCGGACCGGCCGGTCGCGCTGTCGGCGCTGCTGGGCGAGGCCACCGAGGTCGCCGGCGGCGGCGACGACCTGCGGGAGCTGGTGCTGCTGACCGCGCTGTGGTCCTACGCGCCCGACGTCGGGGACCCCGACGCCAAGTCCGACCTCACGGCCCTCACCGAGGCGCTGTCCGCGGAGCGCTCCGGCGACCGCCTCGACCACCCCCTCGCCTGGGGCGACGACCTGCTGGTGCGGTACGAAGGAGGCCTGGACTCGTGACGGTCCCGATCGAGGACGTGTGGTCGGCGGCCGAGCTCGTCGCGTTCGGCCTGCGCACCGGCGCCCGGCCGACCGACGGCAACACCTACGGGCAGCTGCTGGAGCGGTACCGCACCAACACGGCCTTCCGTGACGCCGTCGACACCGTCGCCGGAGGGCTCGGCCTTGTCGTGCTCGGCGCGCCCGCCCGCACCGGACTGGTCCTGAGCACCCAGCCGGGCAGCGTGTTCGCGCTGCGCATGGCCGACCTGCGTGGCGGCAGCATGAGCGCCGACGACAAGCTCATCGCCGGCCTCGTCGTGCTGGGCATCGCCGCGTACGCGTTCCCGCACGACGTCGACCTCGACACCACCGACGTGAAGATCGTGGAGGTCGCGGCGCTGGACCGGTTCGTCCGCGACGCCGCTGACCGGGTCCTCGCCCTGCCCGGCGACCCCGACACCGTCGACGGGCAGGCCCGCAGGGCGGCCGAGGTGTACCGGCGGACCGCCGCGTTCAAGCCGAAGGACCGGCTGCCGGGGCCGGCGCGGGGGTGCACGCAGTTCGCGGTCCTCGAGGTCCTGGGCTGGCTCGTCGAGCGGGGCGCCGCGCGGCAGGTGCCGCAGATGGGGGCGACGTCGTTCCAGCTGACGGACCGCTTCCGGCTGCTGGTCGCGGACGTGGCCGGCGGCGAGGCCCTGGAGGCGCTCCGCTCGGTGCGCCGCGCCGCGACCACCGCCGCCACCGCGACCACCGCCGCCACCGCCGCCACCGCGACCACCGCCGGCGCCGCGACCACCGCCGGCATCGCGACCGGTCCCGGCGCGGCGACCGCCGATCGGGCTTCCGGCGCGGACACCGTTTCGGGCGCGGGCACCGTTTCGGACGTGACCACCGCTTCGGGCGCGACCACCGCCTCCGGCGGGTCCACTGTGGAGGGTGTGTGATGGCGGCGCCGGCGAGACTGTGGCAGATGCGGCGGGTGTACCTCGACCGGGTGGGCTCACCGGCGGCGCGCTTCCGCGACGTGTGGCTCGACCTGACCGGCAAGGACGGCACACCGCTCGACACGATCCTGTGGATGCGCAACGGCGGCGGCAAGTCGACGCTGATCGCCCTCATCTGCGCCCTGATCCGGCCCGACCGGCGGGACTTCCTCGCCACCGCCACGACCGGCCGGCACCTGGAGGACTGCATCCTCGGCGCGGACACCGGCCACGTCGTCGTCGAGTGGACCGACCCGACCGGGCGGCGCCTCGTCACCGGCGCCGTCTACGAGTGGACCGACCGCGTCCAGCCAGCCGACCCCAACGCCGGGCACGACCGGCTGAAGCAGACCTGGTACGCCTTCACCCCGGTCGTCGAGATCGAGAGCCTGCCGTTCGCGACCGCGGACTTCAAGGAGTTCGTGCGGGCGGTGGAGGCGCTGCCCGCCGCCGCGGAGCCCGTCGTCACCACCAAGCAGGACCGGTGGGCGCAGGCGCTGCACGACCGTGGCCTCGACCCGGGCCTGTTCACCGCCATCCTGCGGATCAACGCCTCCGAGGGCGGCATCGAGCACCACTTCAAGTTCAAGACGTCCGACGACTTCGTGCAGTACCTGCTGAGCCTCGTCACCGAGCCCACCTCGGCGACGAAGGTCGCCACCATCCTGCGCGGCACCCGCGAACGGCTCGCCCGCCAGCCGCGCCTGCGCGCCGAGGTCGCGTTCTGCGACGAGGCCGTCGACCTCCTCGACGTGCTCGACCGCTCCCGGGCCGCCGTCACCACCGCCACCACCGAGGCCGCCGCCACCCGGCAGGCGGCGGTGCGCCTCGCCGCGTCGTTCACCGGCGCCGCCGCGCTCGCCGCTGCCGCCGCCGGCGAGCACGAGGCCGCGGCCGGCGCCGCCGCGCTCGCGGCCACCGACGCGGAGACCCGGGCGGCGGCCCTCGACGTGCTGCTGCGCGAGGAGCAGTGGCAGGCCGCGTCCCGCCGGCACACCGACGCCCTCGCCGCCGTGGACGCCGCCGCCGCCACCGTCCTCGCCCGGCGCCGCGTGCACCGCGCCTGGCAGCTCGTGCCGCTCATCGTCGACCGCGACCAGCTCAACTCCCGTCTCACCACCGCCCGGGGCCGGCAGCTGGCGGCGGAGGCCGGCGCCGCCCCGCTGCGGCAGGCCAGGTCGGAGGCCGCCGCGGTGTACCTGTCGGCCCTGCGCGACGCGTGCGCGGAGCTCGACGACACCGTCGCCACGCTCACCGCCCAGGCCGCCGAGGCCGCCGAGCAGCAGGCGAAGTCCCGCGGCCTCGCCGACGGTCTCCGCGCCGACCTGGGCGGGCTCACCGGACGGCAGCGCGCGATCGAGCAGTACCTCGCCGCCTTCGACCACGACGTGCACACCGCCGCCACCGCCGGCCACCTCACCGCGACCTCCGCCGTGGCTCCGGGTGACGCCACCGACGAAGCTGCCCCGGGTGACGCCACGGACGGACCAGCGGGAGCGGGGACGGCCGAGCGGCTGGCCCGGGCCCTCGACGCCGCTCGCAGCGACGACGAGGAGGCGGCGCGGCGGCTGGTGGAGGAGCTGCCGGCCGAGGCGGAGCGGCTCGACGCGGACCGGGCCGCGCACGAGCGGGAACGCGCCTCGGTGCACGCCGCCGTCACCGAGCTGACCCGGCAGCTGGCCACCCTCGACAGCGTCCGCACGCCGCTGCTCGCCGAGATCGACGCCCTGGCCACCGATCCGCGGCTGACGGCGCTCACCGAACGCGACACCGTCGACCCCGTCGGCGAGCACCGGCTCCTCGTCGACCAGCTGTCGGAGGCGATCGTCGGCGCCGACCGGCAGCGCATCCAGCTCGCCGTCGCCGACGCCGAGGACGACCGGGCCGTGCAGGCGCTCGCCTCGCCGCGCGGGCTGCTGCCCGCCGCGCTCGACCTGGCCCGCGCCGCCGACGTCCTCGCCGCCGAGCGCATCCCCGCCAGCACCGGCTGGCACCACCTCGCCGACCGGGTCCCGCAGGACCGCTGGGCCGCGCTCGTCGACCGGGTCCCGCACCTCGTCGGCGGCCTCCTCCTGCACGACGAGGCCGACCTCGCCCGTGCCCGCGAGGCCCTGCACGCCGCCCGGCTCTTCCCCACCAGCGCCGTCCAGGTCTCCACGACGGCCCACCTCGACGCCGCCGTGGCCGAGCCGGTGCCGGGGTTCGTCCTGGAGCCGGCGCCCGCCATGTACGACCGGACCGCGGCCGCACGGGAGGCGGACCGCCGGGCGGAGAGCCGGCGGGACCGGGGCGAGCGGGTCCAGGAGCTGCTCGACGCCCGCGACCAGGACCTGCGGCTCAAGGACCAGCTGCGGCAGCTCGCCGACCGGTGCCCGCCCGGGCACCGCGAGCACCTCGACGCCGAGCACCGGCGGGTCGGCGACCTGCTGCACGCCGCCCGGGACCGGGCGGTCCAGCTCGACGACGCCCGCGGGGAGCTCGACGCGCGGGCCGGCCGGCTGCGCGAGACCCAGCAGCGGCTGGCCGAGCGGCGGCGGGTCCTCGCCACCCGCCTCGGCGTGCTGCAGGACCTGGCCCGCCGCGCGCCCGAGGCCGACCGCCAGCGCACCGAGCTGCGCGGCCTGCCCGCCGCCCGGACCGATCTGGAGGGGCAGCTGGAGCGGGCGGAGGAGCAGGAGCGCGGCTTCTCCGTCGTCGCCGCCCGCTGCACCTCGGACGCCGAACAGCACCGGGTCACCGCCAGGGGGCACCGCGCCAGGATGGACGAGCTGCGCCGCGTCGCCGAAGGCATGGCCGGCACGGGCGCGGCGGTGAGCCTCGCGGCGGCGATGAGCGCGTACCAGGCGGCCGACGAGGCGTACACGCGCCGCTCGTCCGGCGACGCCCTCGAGGCCACGATCAGCGAGATCGGCCGGCGGCTCGACGCGCTCGACCGGCAGGCGCGGCAGTTCAGCGCCGAGGAGCACGAGACCGCCGCCCGGCTCGCCGCCACGCCCGAGGCCGCCGACCCGGCGCTCGTCGCCCGCGACACCGAGCTCGCGGAGCAGGAGCACTTCGCGGCCCGGGCGGCCGCGACCCGGGCGGAGGCCGAGCGTGACGCCGCCCGCCGGGACCTCGCGGAACGCGGCGCGAGCCGCCCGGCGCCGGAGGAGCTGTCGCCGGCCGTACCGGTGCCGCACAACCTGCGGGAGCACCTTGACGCCGCCGGTGAGACCGTGCGGGTGGCCCGCGAACGGCAGGCGGCGGCCCTGCGGGCGGCCGAGGCGCAGCACCGCCGCGCCGCCGACTTCCAAGGGCTCGCCGGCGACCTGGAGGCCGACCTCGGCGAGCACGAACCCGTTGCCGCGCAACCGTTCGACGGCGACGTCGACGCGGCGCGGGAGACGGGCCGCGCCGCGCGGCGGGCGCTGCAGGCGGCCGAGAAGGCGGTCGTCGCCGCCCGCAACCAGCTCGCCGCCGAGGCGCACCGCGTCGACCGCTGGGCCGGCGAGGAGCGCTTCGCCGCCGTCACCGCCGAGGTGCGGGACCGGTTCCGCGGCGAGCGCACCGCCGACCTGCCGCCGGAGCTGGCGGGGGAGCTGCGCACGTACCGGCACGCGCTCGCCGGTGAGCTCGAGGCCGTCGACAAGGACAAGCACCTCGTGGTGACCGCGCTGTGCGCCGAGGTCCGCGAGGGCCTCAAGACGCTGCAGCGCGCCCAGCACCACGCGCAGCTGCCGCCCGGCCTCGCCGACCACCTGCGCAACCGCCGCTTCCTCGACGTCGGCCCGCGTTCCACGGTGGACACCACCGACGCGACGCTGCGCAGCCGGGTCGAGCGGCTCGTGGAGCGGCTCGTCGCCCGCCAGGAGACCATCCCCGACGGGCTGACCCTGGTGTGGGAGGCGACCACCGCGGTCGTCGGCCGGGGCAACTTCACCGCCCGCGTGCTGAAGCCGTCGACCGAGCTCGGCGAGGACCGCCAGCCGGTCGAGCTGATGAGCAAGTGGTCCGGCGGGGAGAAGGTCACGATCAGCCTGCTGCTGTTCTGCATGCTCGCCCGCCTGCGCGCCGCCAACCGCGGCGGCGACGTGCCCGGCCTCGGCGTGCTGCCCATGGACAACCCGCTCGGCACCGCGAACTACGTCGCGTTCCTGGACCTGCAGCGCCGCGTCGCCGCCGCGAACGGCATCCAGCTCGTGTTCCTGTCAGGCCTCGGCGACATGCGCGCCGTCGGCCGCTTCCCCAACGTGGTCCGGATGCGCAACACCCACCACCGCGGCCGCAACTACGCCCAGGTGCAGGAGCGCGAGCTGAACGAAGACCAGGTCCTCGAGAGCATCACCACGGCCCGGCTCACGTTCCCGCACCAGGAGACCCTGCTGTAGCGGGACGACGTGCAATCCCATCGACAGAAGTTGTGGACATCGAGCAGAAGTCTTCCAGCGTGACGTGCACATCGAGGATCGCTGATCGCGATCCCCCGGTGCCCAGGTCGCCCTTCGGCGAGCGCGCGAGAGTTCTCAGCGACCCGGGCGCCGACGTCCGCTACCGCAACATCTGGATCGAACCGGGCTGACAAGCCGGCGGGGGGGGGGGGGGGGCCCGGGGCGGGGGGCGGCCCCGGGGGGCGCCCCGGGGGGGGGCCCCGCGACTCTCAGGTGTGAGGTAGGGTGCGCACCCGCCGGGCGGTGGAGA
>NZ_JBIAYW010000015.1:0-249678 GCF_042898305.1 Dactylosporangium sp. NPDC000521 | reverse complement strand
GGCCGGTGGGGCCCCATTTTTTTTTTTTTTTTTTTGTGGTGGGGCGGGGGGGGGGGGGGGGGGGGGGGGGGGCCCCGCCCGGGGGGGGGGGGGGGGGGGGCGCCCCGGGCCCCCACCACGCTCATCGGGTCAGAGCCCGAGCAGCCACACCTGGGCCGCGGTGCCGTTGCAGTCGTAGATCCACAACTGCGTGAGGTTGGCGGTGCTGGAGTTGGGCAGGTCCAGGCACCGCCCCGAGACGGGGTTGCGCAGGGAGTTCGCCGGCCCGACCTGCCAGAGCTGGTTGGTCGTCCCGTTGCAGTCCCACAGGTGGATCTTCGACATGTTCGCGGTGCCGTAGTTCACGATGTCGACGCACTTGCCGGCGACCCGGAGCGTGCCGTCGCCGGGCATCGTGAAGATCTGCGAGTTGCCGCCGCCGTTGCAGTCGTACGACTGGATGGGGTTGCCGTTGGTCAGCGCGCCGAGGTTGTTGTCGGCGCACTTGCCGGCGATCCCGGAGCGCAGCAGGCCGATGCCGGTCCACTGCATCGTCCACTGCTGGGCGGCGTTGCCGGCGCAGGTCCAGGTCTGCAGCCGGGCGCCGTCGGCCGTGCTCGCGTCCGTCACGTCGAGGCACAGCCCCGAGTTCGGGTTGCGCAGCGTGTTGCCGGCGCCGAACTGCCATACCTGGGCCGCGCCGCCGTTGCAGGTCCACAGCTGCACCTTGGCGCCGGGCGTGGTGCTGGAGTTCGGGACGTCCAGGCACTTGCCGGCGATCCGGATCGTGCTGTCACCCGGCATCGTCCACAGCTGGGAGGCGTACCCGCCGTTGCAGCCGTACGACGTGACCTGGTTGCCGTCGGCCGTCCCGCCGGTCCAGTTGTCCATGCACTTGCCGGCGAGGCCGGAGTGCACCAGCAGCGGCACGTTGATCGGCACCGTCCCGGCGGCGTACTGCACGGCGCCCGCGACGAGCTGCACCTCGTCGATGTCACCCTTGAAGTACTCGGCACCGGCACCGGCCGCCATCGTGCGGCCGATGTTGAACGGACCGGCGGCGTCGAAGTTCGCGCCGACGGCGGTCTCGGCCTGGAACTGCTCGTTGACGTACAGCCGGATCTTCCCCGCCTGCGCGTCGTAGACGGCCGCGAGGTAGGTCCAGGCGTTGAGCTGCGGCGCCGCGAACGAGTTCGCCCGCACGACCGCCGGCGCGTCGACGTCCGAGCCGCTGACCACGAAGGACCAGCGGTCGATGGCCTTGTCGTACTTGACCGCGAACGCCGCCGTCCGGGTGCCCTGCTGGCTGAAGGCGGTCCGGGAGGTGGTGTTGTCGGTCAGCTTGACCCAGCCCGAGACGGTGAACGACTGGTCGGTGTGCACGACCGGGTTGTCCGTGCGGGCGTGGCCGGTGACGCCGTCGAGCCGCATGCCGGTGCCGACCTTGCCGGCGTCGGTCGTCGGGATGGACACGACCGGGAAGAAGTTCAGGTCGTTGTACATCCCGGACGCGTCCCACTCCGGTCCGGTCTCGCCGATGGAGTCCATGTGCCACTCGCCGACGTTGGCGGACCCGCGCGGGTCGACCAGGGAGGCCAGCTCCGAGGTCAGCACGCGCCGCGGCCACACCTTGGCGTCGGCGACCCAGCCGTTGAACACCGCGCCGGTCGGGGTCCGGCCGATGCCGAACGCGCCGGTGGCCTTGAACGGCTTCGCGTTGGGCAGGCTGGAGATCTGCTCGACGCCGTTGACGTAGATGCGCTGCTGGCCGTTGGCCGCGTCGTAGACCGCGGCCAGGTGGGTCCACTTCCCGACGGCGGGCGGGCCGTCGGAGAACACGGTCAGGGCGGTGGCCCCGGCGGTGTCGCTGCCGACGGTGTCGAAGGTCCACCGGTTGGACGCCGCCGAGTACCGCAGGCTGAACGCCGTGCGGTTGGTGCCGGCGGCGCTGAAGACCACCCGGTCCGACGCGGTGTCGGCGAGCCGGACCCAGGCGGAGACGCTGAAGCTGCGGCTGGTGTCGAACACGGCCGGCGCGGTCGCCCCGTTGCCCGCGGTGCCGTCGAACCGCACGGCGGCGGCGCCGTTGCGCAGCCGGCCGGGCTGGCCGAGGCTGCCACCGGCCAGGGTCGCCGGCCGGGCACCGAACTCGTCGGCGAGAGTGGTGCCGCCGCTGTCCGCCAGCCGCCAGTGCGCGGCCGGCGGCGCCAGGCCCGCCACGGTGAAGGGGTAGGTCCGGGTGGCGGTGCGCCCGGCCCGGTCGATCGCCTGCACGTAGAGGGTGACCGGCCCGCCGGCCACCGGCGTCCAGTTGACGGTGACGCTGCCGCCGAGCGCCGCCGGCTGCGCGACCTGGGTCGGTGGGTCGGTGAAGCCCCACTTGAAGCTCGTCACGTCGGCCGACGAGCTGAAGGTGAACGCGCCCGTCTGCCCGACGCCGCCGCAGCCCTCGGCGGCGCAGCCGGTCGAGTTGAGCTTGTAGACGTCGCCGGTGACGGTCGCCGCCGCCGGGTTGGTCAGGTCGACCTGCCACTCGCAGCTGCCCGGCATGTTCGTGACCGGGCTCACCGCGCCGTTCGGGTCGGTGCTCTGCGCCCGGAAGGTGTAGATCTGGTTCTCCGCCAGGGTCCCCGTCGTCATCTGCGCGGTCGCGCCGTTCGGCACCCCGCCCTGCGGAGCGGAGGCCACGTCGATCCAGGTGCTCGTCGCGGTGTCCCAGCGGGCCCAGGCGAACCAGGTGGTCAGGGCCTCGCCGTCGTTGTCGGTGTTGCGGGCCCGCAGCGTCGGCGTGGCCGTCGGCACGAACGGCCGTCCGGCGCCGGCGACGCACGGCTTGCCGTCGACGGTGAGCTGGTCCGGCGTGTTCGGCGGGGTGTTGTACGTGATCGCGAGGACCGGGGAGCCGGCGTTGAACCGCTTCCAGTGGTTGAGGCTGCCCTCGTCGACCGCCCGGAGGCCGAGCGTCAGGTCCGGCCAGCCCTGGCCCTGCGCGTACTGCACCAGACCGGTCACGCCGAACTCGATGTCACCCGCGCCGAGGCAGCTCGCGCCGCCGCCGTCGCGGCGGTTGCCGAGCGTCTCCGCGGTCCGGGCGCCGTCCCAGGACGGCTGGTTGTTCCAGGTCGTGGAGGGCGAGATGCCGCCGGTGACCCAGACCTTGGCGTTCGAGGCCGGGTTGCAGGTCCACGAGTGCCGCTGCTGGACGCGGAACTTCGCGTCGGTGACCTGCTTGCCGATGACGCCGGAGATGTCCATGCGGAACATCGAGCGGATGATGTAGTCGGTGCAGCCGGTGCAGTCCTCGGTGCGGCCGGCACCTGCGCCGCCCTTGGTGGAGGCGTTGTTCAGCGCGGTGCCGTTCTGCCAGAACGAGCTGTTCACGGTGTCGGAGCGGGACCAGACCGAGGTCCACGCGTTGCCGGAGATGCCGCCGGTCCACGACGGGTCCACGTAGACCGGGTACTGCGTGCCGGGGTCGTCCAGCAGCGCGGCGTCCGGGGTCAGGGACAGCTCGCCACCGGCGACGCTGACCGGCATGACGCCCTTGCGGACCCGGCCCGGCGCCGCGGCCGCGGCCGCACCGGCGGACTTCTCCGCCTGCTCGGCGGGGGGCGTGTCCGTCGTGGTGGACGAGTCCCACGCCAGGGGCGCCGGCGCGACGAACACCGGCTTGCCCTTGCCGTCCCGGGCCTCCAGCGCGCCGCCGCCCGATGCGGCGACCGTCACGCCCTTCGTCGCCACCTTGAACTTGACGTTGCGGACCTTCGGGTTGGCGGCGGCGGTCCGGTTCTTGACCACCAGCACCTCGGAGAAGCCCCGCGCCGACGCGGTCACCTGCAGGTCGACCCCGGGCAGCACCTCCGCGTACGTGGCCGTCGCGCCGTCCAGGGTCGGCTTCGGCAGGGTGCCCGGCCACGACAGGGCCAGCTCGTTGCCGGCGTCGGTGAGCCGGGCGAAGGCCCCGGTGCCGCCGCCGGAGAACGCCATCGGCAGCATCGACGCGGTCGGCACGACCGAGCCGTCGGCGGCGAGCCGCAGCGTCGGGTCGATGTCCGCCCACGTGCCGTCCTGCCGCTTGACCCACCGCGGGTCGACGGTCTGCTCCGACGTGACCGTGCCGGCCGGGTTCGCGAACACCTGCGCGAACCCGGTGCGCAGGCCGGTCACCTCGACCCGCCGGTCGCAACGCTTCGCCATGGCCAGGGCGTCCGCGGCGGCGGGCACCGCGTCGAAACACGGAGGTGCGGCCGGCTCGGCCGCGGCCGGTGCGGCCGGTGCCAGCACGGCGATGGTCCCCGCTGCGGCCGTCAGCGCGATCGCGCCGCCGGCCCGCATCGCGGCGGACAACCGCGATAACTTCCCCATCTGGTTTCTTCCTCCCCGTTACAGGATTCCGTCGCGCGGCAGCCCCGCGCGACGGTGTGGAGCGGTCCGCAGCGGCCGCCGGTGGACGGCCGTGCGACGGTTCAGGCGGGTCGGGTCGCCAGGCAGTCGAGTCGACCGCCCGGGTGCCGGTACCAGACCCGGAAAGGTTCGCGGCCGCCGGTGGAGCGCACGACGCCGGTCTCGCCGCCGAGGGCGACGACGTCGCCGCCGAGGGGCGCGGCGTACCGCAGCCGGGCCGGCTCGCCGGGCAGGTCGTGGTGCTGCCAGGTGTGCCCGGCGTCGTCCGTGTCCCACACCCGCGCGGCGCCGGCAGACAGCCCGGTGACGATCCGGAAGCCGCGCGGCCCGGTGCGCCAGGACCCGCACGGCGCTTCGTCGTCCAGCGTCAGGATGCGGTGGCCGCCCGGCTCGGCCACGGTGAACCACCACCGGCCGGGCCGCTCCGGCGGGCCCAGCGTGCTGAGCAGCCACGGCCGGCGGTCGGCGATCAGGCCGCCGGCGAGCCAGCGCGACGGATGGTCACCGGCCAGCCGCCGCAGCCTGCTGCTCAGCGGCGCCGCGCCGGAGAACGGGTCGTGCACCGCCCGCACCGCTCCGGTCCCGTCCAGCTCCACGACGCGTGGCCCGATGTCGCGGCCCTGTCCGTCGTAGGCGGTGGCGGACACGACCAGCCCGTCGGCGGTGCGGTCGACCGCCCACGCCCGGAACCTGGTCGACGGGGTGAGGCGGTGCCACGCCCCGCCCGACCAGTGCTGGATCCACTGCCCCGGCCGGCCGTTCGGCTCGAAGCCGGCCGGGGCGAGCTCCAGCGCGGTGATGGTGCCGTCGGGGTGGGCCCCCTCCGGCACCGCGTCCGGTGCCGGCCACGGCAGCGGGGCGAAGCTCGCCCCGCCGTCCGTGGACCGCCAGTACTCGCCGCCGCCTGGATGCCACAGCGCGACGACGATCCCGCCGCGGACCCACCACAGGTACGTGGCGGGTTCCTGCGGCAGGTGACCGGTCGGGAGGCTGTGCCGCTCCTGCGCGGTGCCGTCGGCGGCCAGGGCGAGCAGTGTCACCCGGTCGTCGCGCCGTACCAGCGTCACAGCCTCCACACCGTCGATCATCTACTTCTTCTTCCCTCCGAACATGCCTCCGAAGAAGCCACCGATCTTCTTGCCGACCCCGCCGCCGATGATCGCTCCGGCGACACCGCCGACGACACCACCGACGAGGATGCCGACCGGACCACCGCAGGCACCGATCGAGGCACCGATGGTCGCACCGACCTTCGCCCCGACGAGCGCGCCGGCGATCCGCCCCGTTTCCTCGGCCGCGACCTTGACCCGCTCCTCCGGCGGTGCCGTCGCCACGTTGTACACGCCGTAGGCGATGTCGGCCGCGATGAACGCCCGGCCGCCCCACTTCGCGCCCTTGCCGAGCGCGTCCCACATGGCGTTGGACTTGCCCATCGCCTTCGACGCGACGGTGTCGTAGTCCGCGGGCGTCGCCTTGCTGAGGTCCCACCGCCCGTCGGGCAGCTTCACCGCCCGGTCGCCCATCGCCTTGGCGACATAGTCGTCGAAGGCCAGGCTCTCCTTGCCCGGGCGCACCTTCTGCATCATCTCGTCGAACCCGGGCAGCTTCTCGCGCGCCCACTTGCGGACGTTCGCGCGCTCCTCGCTCGCCCACCGCGACGCGGCCTCGGCGCCCTCCGTGCGGCGCAGCACCTCGTACTGCTTCTTGATGTCGGCCATCTTGCGGTGGTACTGGTCGCGCACCTTGCCGACGTAGATCGCACCGACCGCCGGCGCGTAGAGGGCATTGTGGGCGGCTTCGGCGGCCCACTCCTTGAGGCCCGAGCAGTCGCTGCCCTCGCACGCCGGCCGCCTGCCGTCCGCGTCACTGGCGGTGACGGGCATGTTGTTGGCGTACGCGTACCCGTTCATCTGCTGCGGGTCGGTGTCGTCGATCTCCGGGTCGCGGCTGATGAAGCGGCCGGTGCCCTGGTCGTACTCGCGGGCGCCGAGATGGGTCAGGCCGGTGTTGTCGTTGGTGCCGCCGACGAAACCCTTGTCCATGCCGGCCGGCCAGGTGCCGGACTGCACCCGGACCGTGCCGAACGGCGTCTGCCGGCGGGTGCCGACGGCCTGGGTGACCGCGTTGACCACCACCGAGGTCGTGCCCTGGTGGTCCGACGCCATCCAGGTGAGCCCGCCGGCCGTGCGGAACGCGACGGTGTCGCCGCCGTGGGTGTAGTAGCGGGTGGCCGTCTTGACGCCGGCCGTCGTCGCCCGCAGCTCCTGGCCCGGCAGGTACAGCGTCTTGCCGGCCGGGTCGGTGCGGATCAGCCGGCCGCCGTCGATGTCGTAGACGTACGACGTCGGGCCCGAGCTGTCGGTGCTGGTCGCCAGGTTGCCGTCGGCGTCCCAGGTCAGCGTCTGCGTGCCGCTGCCCGGCGCCGGCCGGGTCAGCGTGTTGCCGGACAGGTCGTAGGTGTAGGACGCGGTGCGCGTGCCGAGGTTGTCGGTCGTGGTGGTGCCGGACAGCGTGTGCTTGCCGGTGTTGGTCGCGTAGTCGGTGGTGCGCGTCCCGGCCGGGGTCAGCCGCTCGACCTGGCTGGTCCGGTTGCCGGCCGCGTCGTAGCGGAACGACTGCCAGTAGGCGCCGGTGCCGGTCGCCACCGAGGCGGTCGACGGTCCGGTGGTGCAGTCGGTCGCCGGGGTCCAGGCCTCGAGCAGCCGGCGGGCGTAGTCGGACTGGAAGCACTGCTTGTCGCCCGACGTGAGGTCGTTGACCGCGGTGACGTTGCCGGCCTCGTCGTAGGTGTACCGGACGTCGGACAGCGTCGTCGGCCCGGTCTGCTTGCTGGTCCAGATCTGGTTCAGGCGCCGCGTCTTCTCGTCGTAGGTCCGCACGACGTCGACCGTCGAGCCGCCGTTGTTGCGCAGGTGCAGGGCGGCCGGCTCACCGAAGCTGGTGTAGTCGGTGCCGGTCACCAGGGTCGAGCCGGTGAGCGAGGTGCTCAGCGTGTCCGGCTTGCGCAGGGCGTTGTAGCCCGTCGTGAGCGTCTCGGTGACGAGGTCACCGACCCCGGGCATCCGGGTCGTCGCCGGTGAGCCGTCCTGCTTGTACGTGAAGACGTACTGGTAGGTGCCGGCGAGCGCGCCCTCCGACGGGGGGATCACGTACTTCGTGCTGGTCGGCTGGTAGTCGATCGTGAAGCCGCCGTACTCGGTCGTGTACTGCTCCGTGCCGGCGTACCGGATCGTCTTCACCAGCTGACCGTTGACGACCTGCCCGTTGGCGAGCGTGTCGTACACCCATTCGGCCCGCTTCGGCCCGGTGCTGGATCCGTCGCGGATGCTGGTCTTGCGCCCGATCGCGTCGTGGGTGTACGCGAGGACCACGCCGCGGCCGTCGGTCGTCTTGACCACGTCGTCGGCGTCGTTGTAGTCCATGTTCGTGGTGCCGGCGTCCGGGTCGGACACCGAGGTCTTGCGCCCGCGCAGGTCGTAGCCGTAGGTCCAGGTGTTGCCCACCGGGTCCACGACCTGGACCAGCTTGCCGCGCCGGTCGTAGGTGTACTTCGTCGCGTCGAACCCGGCCGGTGCCGGGTCGCCGACCGTCACGCCCGGCTTGTACTGGCGGCGCTCGACGATCTGCCCGGCCGCGTCGGTCACGGTGGTGGTGTTGATGCCGCCGGGCGGCGCCACCACGTCGGTGTGGTTGCCGCCGTAGCGGGTGCTGGTCCGCCACTTCTCCGTCCCGCCGGGGCTGGCGGGCGCGGCGTCGACCTGGAAGACCTTGTGCGCCTCCCGGCCGGCCCCGTCGTAGAGCGTGGTCGTCTGGCTCGGCACCGTGCCGGTCGGCAGGTACAGGTCGTCGCTCGGAGCGACGGTCGCCAGGTAGGCGTTGCGCTCCGTCTTGACCCGGCCGGCCGAGTCGTACAGCGTGTCGGAGATGACGGCCTTCGGGCCGCCGGTGCCGTCGGACGCCTGCGTCTGCCGGGCCCGGAGCATGCCGTCGTGCAGCTGCCGGACGGTCACGTAGCCGCCGTCGGCGTTCAGCGTCCGCTGGGTGACGACGCTCGGGCCGTCGTTGCGGATGCGGTACTCGTAGGTGTAGTTCGCGGTCTGCGTCGCCTTGTCGCGCCCGGCGAGCCAGACGCTGCGCAGCCGGCCGAGGCCGTCGTAGGCCATGTCGACCCGCCGCCCGTTGGAGTCGACGGTGGTGACCTTGTTGCCGAAGGCCGGGTCGATCGTGACGGTGGTCGCCCAGCCGGGCGGGCTGGTCCGGACCGAGCCGGTGACCGGGCCGCCGGTGGCCGGCACGAACGTGGTGGTCGTGGTGTTGCCCCGGACGTCGGTCTCGCTGTCGACCCGGCCGTACCCGTCGTACGTCCTCGTCCCCACCGTCAGGTAGGTCGGGGTGCCGTTCTGGTACGCCTTGATCTTCTCGGTCCGGGTCGCCAGGCCGCGGATGGGTTGCGCGCCCCACGCCTGGCCGTCGTAGCTGATCCGCTCGTCGCCGATGATGTCGTCCTCGGTGAGCCCGCCCGCGTCGACCTTGGCGCAGCTGACCCCGAAGTCCCGCTCCCGCGAGCTGACCTGGATCCACGCGCCGGTGTTGCGCACGTAGTCGGTCGTCGAGCACTTCTCGTCGCCGGTGACGGCGTCGTCGCCCGCGTCGTCGACCTTGACGCCGACGCCGTAGGTGTCGTCGTACGTCGTGCGCTTGGTGGTCGTGCGCACGCCGGGCGCCCGGTCGAGCGTCGTGCGGGTGTACGCGACGCCCTCCTTGGCGTAGCGCGCGGAGACGGTGGTGCCGTTGATGGTCCTCGTCGCGAGCGCCGGCGACTGCCACGGCTGCGACACGGTCGCGGAGACCTCGGCGCCGCCCGGGCCGTTGAACAGGATGCTCTCCCGGACCATGCCCGAGAACGCGTCCTCGTCGTTCACGGCCGGCACGTTGCCGGTCGCGATGGCCGGCAGCACCACGGTGCGGGTGCCGGACGGCAGCTTGTCGCCGTGCATGCCGCGGAAGTACCGGGTCTCCTCGAAGGTGCGCTCGGCGCCCTCGCCCTTCGTCGTCTGCACCGCGCCGTAGCCGCGCCACACCGACCACGTCTTGAAGTCGGCCTTGATCAGGCCGTCGTCTTCGGTGTAGTGCCAGGCCGGCGTGCCGACGTAGTCGTAGTGGGTGTGGACCACCGGGCTGCCCGCGACCTGGTCGGTCTCGGTCACGTCGGTGACGACGTACTTGTGGAAGAAGTCGACGATCGGGTCGGTGTAGCCGTCCGGGTTCCACTTCACCGGGTAGCAGCGCAGCGTGTTGTTCTGCAGCGCGTTCTTGTCGGGGACGCGGGTGCCCGCGACGCAGTCCGGCGCCGAGTAGGTGACGTCGATCTTGCCGCCGGACTCGGTGTTGATCGTCTTGATCCGCAGGCGGTTCATCGCCGGCGAGTGGTCGAGCGTGTCGACCCGGTTGCTCAGCTGGACACCGACGAAGGTGATGTCCGGCGTGGTGGTGACCTCGCCGGCCAGGCCCTTGCGGGAGATCCGCTCCAGCCACAGGCCGCCGCGGGTGCCGTCACCCGGGTCCGGGAAGGACTGGGTGAAGGTCCAGCTCTCCACGTCGCGGTAGGTGGAGGTGCCGGCGTTGAGCACCTTCGTGGTGACGCCGGTCATCCGCCGCGTCGTCCAGAACGTCGGCGAGCTGTTGGTGCACGGGCTCGCGGTGCACTGCTGGTCCCACGGCGTGTCCGGCCAGTGCGGGCCGTCGTGGGTGCCGCAGTCGGCCAGGCAGCGGTCCGCGTACTGGAAGGTGACCTGGGCCGGTGCGCTGCCGGCGACGGCGTTGTTCGTGCCGTAGTCGATCCGGGTCACGTGCCCGGACCGGTCGTAGGTCGCCAGGTCCGTCGTCGTGTTGTTCTTCGCGTACTTGTTGGTCTCCCGGTCGTACCAGTACGACATGGTGTTGCCGGCCGGGTCGACGACGTGGTCGAGCTGCCAGCGCCACGCCTGCGTGCACGCCGAGTCCTTGAACGCGGCCGCCTTGCACGGCTCGTTGACGTGGTTGCCGAAGACCGGCGCCTTCAGCGTCGAGTTGCGGTCCGCCTGGCTGCCGAACCAGTACTGCGTGCCGTCCGGCGTGGTGGCGACCCAGTACTCGCCGTTGCGGGCGCCGTTGCCGGAGCCCCACTTGCGCTCGACCCGCACGCCGTCGGCGTTGCGCAGGAACCAGCGGTCGGTGTTCGCGCCGTCGCGGATCAGGTCGCCGGAGTGCTCGCCGAGCGACAGCGTGGCGTTGTCCGTGGTCCAGCAGAGGTCGCCGGTCTTCACGGTGTTGTTCGCCCCGTTGCCCATGTCCTCGGAGCACGTACGGTAGCGCCGCTCGATGAAGCCGGGCTCCCAGTCGAAGCCCTCACCGATCATCGACGGCTGGCTGTTGGCGGCGACCATCTTGCCGTCGACGCCCGCGGAGGAGTACCCGAGCTCGATCACCGGCGCCGGTCCGCCGACCGACGGCGGCGTGCGCAGCGGGTACTTCCAGCTGAAGTCGCCGGAGTTGCCGCCGCTGGACCAGGTGCCGGACGGCTTGAGGTCGGTCGCGGCGTAGTCGCCGGTCGGACCGGCCGGCGCGGCGGCGACCGCGAGCGTGGTGGCGGCGCCGACCTGCACCAGCCCGCTCACCGTGCCACGCGCGGCGTCGTTGCCGGCCGGCGTCACCGTGGTGGAGCCGTCCGGCGACGTCAGGCGCAGCCGGTCGCCCCAGTCGGCGCCGTACGCCCAGCGGAAGGCCGAGTAGTCGACGCTGACCCGGACCGTGGTGCCGGCCGGGGTGCCGTCGACCGGGCTCACGCCGACGAGCAGGCCGTCGACGCCGGCCCGCGCGGCCGCCGAGCGGTCGAACACCTCGACCCGCAGCCGGGTCGTGCCCCCGGCGGACCCGGTCTTCCCGGGCAGGTCGAGCCGGATCGGCGTGCCGGCGACCCGCGCGCCGGACGCCGGCACGTCGACGACGGCGGTCGCCGGTGCCGGCCAGACCGCGGGTGCCGGCCGGAACGGCTTGCCGGTCACCTCCTGCAGGGCCGGACCGGGCTTCACGTTGCGGCCGGCGACCTGCGACTCACGCTGGACCGACGGCGCGTCCTGCCGTGCCGAGCCGGGCACGAACTGCAGGACTGACACCACCAGAGCTCCGACGAGCACGTAGGACGTGGCTCTGGCACCTGGTGGCCATGCCAACGGCCCACGACGTCGAATCCGTTCGGAAAACACCGCTGACCCTCCCCGTAGACAGTCGATGAGACCGATCCCGAGGAGGTAAAACGCGCAGCATGCATTGGCGCATGTTCATACGCAGATCCCCGTGATCGGCAGTAGCGTAGCTGCCTGGGAAGTTCCTGACAAGATTCCAGAATATCGATCGCCGGTGCGAAGAATTGATATCCGTGCCGCATTTCTTTGCAGCATTCATCGCGCCGTGGCACGTTTTCGGCCGCGTCGTGGAAATCGTTTCGGCGGGCGATTTCGACGATGCCCGGAGAGGGTCGCTACGGTCTCCGGCGGGCCGGCGGGCGTCGTCTCAGGGCGCCGCCGGGTGCGAGGCGCCGGCGCGGCGGGCGGCGACGACGGCACGGCTGCTCGCGCCGCGGGGCAGGAGGGCGGCGAACGCCTCCGGACCCGGGGACAGCCAGGCCGGCAGTTCGGCCACGCCCAGGAACGTGCCGGTCATCCGGCGCGGCGCCCGGGCGGCGAGTGTGGCGTGCGGGTAGGTCCGCAGCAGCTCCTCGGCGAGGACCGTCGCCTCCGTCATGGCCAGCGACGCGCCGACACAGGCGTGGATGCCACGCCCGAAGCCCAGGTGCGGGTTGGGGCGGCGGTCGAGGACCGGCTCGTCGGGGCGGTCGAAGACGGCGGGGTCGCGGTTGGCGGCGGCGATCATCAGCGTGACCGCCTGCCCGGCCCGGACGGTCTGCCCGCCGAGCACGGTGTCGCGGGTGCAGAAGCGGCTCTCGACCTGGATCGGCCCGTCGTAGCGGACCATCTCCTCCAGCGCGGTGCGCGACTCTCCGGCCGCGGCCGCCGCCTCCAGGCCGGCCCGCACCCGTCGGTCGGTCAGGCAGTGCAGCAGAAGGGTCTCCAGGAAGCGGCTCACCGAGACGTGCCCGACGACCAGGATCGCCCGCAGGGTGTTGCCGATCAGGTGCCCGGGCAGGCCGAGCGGGCGCGTGCCGGCCAGCAGCGTCCCGAGGACGCCACCGTCCGGTGCGGCGGCGAGCCAGCCGTCGACGAGCTCCGACAGCTCCGCTCTGGCCCGCGCGGCGTCCGGTGCCGCGCCGGCGGCGAACCCGCCGTCGAGACCCGCGAACAGCCGGTCGGTGGTCGCGGTGAACCAGCCGGCGTCCGGGGCGGGCACGCCGAGGTGGCCGCAGATGCCGTCGAGGGCCATCGGGCTGACGAGCTCCGCGGCGAGGTCGACGACCCGGTCGGTGGGCAGCGCCGCCAGCCGGCGCCGCACGGCGGCCCGCAGGCGCGCGGCGGACGCCGCCTGGTCGGGTGCCCTCCACGCGGCGACGAGCGCCTGCCGCAGCGGCCCGTGGTCGGGCGGGTCGAGGGCCTGCAGGCCGATGCGGGCGTCGGGGATGTCCACACCGACGCGTCTGGGGTCGGAGGTGAACGTGTCCGGGTCGCGCAGCACCCGCAGGCAGACGTCGTACCCGGTGCAGATCCACGCCTCCGCGCCGGGCTGCCAGTGCACGGGCGCGGCCTCGCGCAGCCGCCGGTAGTGCTCGTGCAGGTGGTCGAGCACGCCTGGGTCCCGTGGCGTCACTGCGGTCGTCATCGATGGCTCCCGGTCCTCGGTCGGGCGGCGGTGCGGGCCCGAAGCTCCAGCAGGCGGCGGGCGGCGAAGTCGTACGTGAGGTACTCCAGCCGGCGCGCGTCCGCGGTGAACAGACGGTTGCAGTGCAGGTGGAACGCCGACGCGACGATCGTGGCCGCCTCGTCGGCGCCGTGCGTGGCGACCAGCCCGCGGTGGTAGGCGGCGAGCCGCCGGTCGGTGTCGCCGGCAGCGGGGACAGCCGGGCGGGGCAGCGCGAGGTCGGCCCGCAGCTCCCGGTGCAGCTTGCCGATCGGGTTGCCGGGCGCGTCCGCGGCGATGCGCAGCCGGTCGCGGCAGGCCCGCGCGAAGCGCAACTGCCCGTCGAGGTCGAGCCCGAGGACGACGCACCACGACAGGAACCGGTCGACGGCCAGCAGCAGGCGGTCGAGTTCGGCCGGGGCCACGGCCAGGAGCTCGGCGACCTCGAGGCTGCTCGCCGCGAACAGGTCCTCGGCGCGGCGGAGGTGGCCGGGACCGCCGTACCGCACGATCTCGGGCACGTACTCCACCGTCGTGATCCGCGTGACCGGCCCCGCACGCAGCCGCGCGGCGACCTCCCGCAGCGCGATCTCGACGATCGGCCACCGGTGCTCACCGGCGGGGCGGACCCGCACGCGGACGTGATGTCCGCCCGCCCAGTAGCGCACGAAGAAGAACCCGTCGGCGACCCCCGCGCCGAGCAGCCGGCGGCCGGTGTCGCACACCTCCCGCACCACGGCGTCGGCGACGGCCGGGGCGCAGAACCACTGCTGCGCGATCCAGCGCAGGCCGTGTGCGGGGTCGTGGGCGGCGGTGCGCACGGCCCGGACGCGGGCACCGCGTGCCGGCAGCGGGATCGACACCTCACCGACGTGCCGCCCGGTCGGGCCGTGCACCGCGGGGCTCTCCACCTGCGGGAGCTCGCAGAACCTGACGGCGGGCTCCCGCGCCGCCCGGGCGAGCGCCGACCGCACCGACAGCGGGGCGTCGAGGTGGACCGGCAGCACCCGGTCGCCCTGGCGGAACCCGATCCACCGGCGGTCGCCGAGGCCCGGCAGCAGCCGGGACAGCGCGGCACCGGGCGTGGGATCGGCGAGCACCCCGGCGACGGCGGCACCGGTCGTCCGCCACTGCTCCGGGGCCACGATCACGGACCCGCAGACGACCCGGGGCAGGTGCGGGAGCGCGTCGAACGAGCCCCAGGACCACCTGATCGACCCCGGATCGGCGATGTGCAGCAGGGCGCGGTACACCGGGTCGTTGCCCGGGGCGTCGGCGGCGTGCGCGGACATCGGCTCGAGCCCGATGCGGCGGCCGGTCTCCCGGTCCCGCAGCACGAACTGCCCGCCGGACAGGCTGATGAGGATCCGGTCGAGGCCGATCGTGCCCGAGGGGTCGCCCGGCGGCGCGATGCGGTCGGTGCCGAACGACGGGCGGATCAGCACGTTGCCGATGCGTCCGCCCGGCGTGCCGACGAGATCGGCGACGATCACGCCCTCATCGGCGCGGTGGTGGGTGGCCAACCACCTGGCGAGCGGCTCGTGGACGTCGGCGCGGGACAGGGCGAACCTGGCCAGCAGCGCCACCGGTGAGCGGCGCTGAGCGCCCATCAGCACGGCGTGGAAACGGCCCTCGTGGGCGTCCAGCAGCGCCGCCTGCACCGATCGGGCGGAGGTCGCCGCCGCCGGGGTCTGGCCCAGGTCGTACGGCTCGCCGGTGGACAGCCAGTGCTCCAGCGCGCGCAGCGCCACCTTGTTGGTCACCGCCGGCACCAGCGGGCCCGGCCGGGGCAGCCCGGCCCGCTCCGCCAGCGGCGAGGCGGGTTCGGCGGAGCCGGCGAGGACGCCGGTGTGCGGGTCGAGCGCCGCCAGCAGCGGCACCTCGGCATCCTCGTACCGGTCGGCGAAGGCGGCACGCAGGCCGGCGAGCTGGTCCGGGGCCGGGCACAGCGCCTCCAGGCGCCCGGCCGCGCCGGTGAGGGCGGCGACGGTCCCGGCGTCCAGCCCGCCGCCGGCGAGGGCCAGTTCGAGGTCCACGTGATACCGGTTGCGTTCCGGGATGCCGGCGAGGCGTGGGATGGCGGCCGCGGCCGCCTGCCACTCCGACCGCAGGCGCGCCGTGAGGCGCGGGCCCGGGGCGGCGGGCGTGCCGGTCCGATCGGCCAGCCGGGTGATCGCGTCGGCCGCGGCGGGGCGCCCGGCGCGGCGCAGCGCGGCGACGGCGACCGATGCCGGCTCGGCGTCCGGGACGAGCAGGCCGGGCCGGCCCGCGTCGGGTGCGGTGGTCGCGACGGCGAGTTCGAGCGCTCTGATGTCGATGCGGACCCGGGCCCGGTGATCCCGCCAGGCGCCGAGCCTCGGGGCGCCCTCGCCGCCGGTGAGCAGGGCGGTGCCGGCGAACAGCCCGTACGGGGTGGCCCGCCCGCCCATGCGGGCGACGTACCGGGCGATGGCGTCGCGGACGCGTTGGTCGCCGCGGCTGTCGCGGTCGTCGCGATTGGAGCGGTCGTCGCGGCTGTCGCGGCTTTCGCGGTCGTCGCGCAGGAGGTCGTCGCCGGCGGCGAGCAGCAGCGCCTCGTCCAGCGGCGCGTCACCGTCGTAGTGGCCGGTCGTGAGGTACCCGACGAGCTCCGGCACGCTGAGGGCCGCGACCCTCAGCAGCGCGATCGGCCCCGGCCCACCCACGCCGCCGCCGCGTCCCCGCGTGCTGCCGTCGCCGTCGCCGCGCTCCGGCGTGCTCATGGCCGCACCCGCTCGCCGCTCGCGTCGCCGCGAAGGCCCGGTGTCGTGTCCCGGGTCGGTGCCGCGGTCGCGTCCCGCGGCGGCGGGGCGGCCGGCGGGACGGTGGTCCCGGCGGCGGCGCGGGTGCGGTGGTGGGCGTGCTCGATCAGGAGGGGCACCGCCGCCACGACCCTCAGGACGGCACACAGCAGGAGCGTCCCGGGCACGCCGAGGACGCCGGCCAGCACCCCACCGGCGACCGCGCCGATGGGCAGCGTCCCCGAGACGAAGAACCTGATCGACGCGTTCATCCGGCCGAGCAGCTCCGGCGGGCACAGCTTCACCCGCCGGCTGACCTGGGCGACGTTGTACGCGGCGGCGCCGGCCCACAGCACGAGGTTGGCGACGCAGAAGACGACCAGCCAGAGGCCGCCCGCGATCCATGGCAGCAGGAACGCGAACGGCGCGGTGAGCAGCAGCGGTGCCCACACCGCGACCCGCTCGCCGAGCCGGGAGGTGAGCCGCCGGGCGACGACCGCGCCGAGGACACCGCCGACGCCGCCGGAGCTCAGCAGGGCACCGGCCTGGCCGGACGTCAGCCCGTTCACGTCGGTCAGGAGGAGGATCAGCGCCGGCGTGGCCGCCGACGCGGACAGGTTCCACAGCGCGGTGCTCGTGGTGACCGAGCGCAGCCACGGCTGGCGGACGACGAACGCGACGCCGTCGGCGAGCTCGCGGCCGATCCGCCGCCTGGGTGGCGGCGGCGCGGTCCGGACCTCGCGCACCCGGCCGATCACCCCCGCCGAACCGGCGTAGAGGGCCGCGGTCGCGAGCAGCGCCGAGGCGCCGTGCAGCGTCGCCGCCAGCAGACCGGCGAGGGTGGGCCCGCTGACCTGCGCGACCTGGGCGCTCGACTGCAGCCGGGAGTTCGCCAGCGTGTACTGGTCCGGGTCGACCAGCGACGGCGGGTACGACTGGTAGGCGATGTCGAAGGCGACGGAGCAGCACCCGACGCCGAGCGCGGCGATGTACAGCGGCACCATGCCGGTGCGCGGGTCGAGCGACACGGCCCAGCCGGCCACCAGCGCCACGGTCCGGCCGGCGTTCGCCCCGAACAGCACGGGCCGCTTCGGCAGGCGGTCGACCATGACCCCGACGGGCAGGCTCAGCACGATGAAGGCGAACGTGCCGGCGGCGGTCACCAGGCCGATCTCGGCCGGCGTCGCGTGCAGGTTCGTGGCGGCGAGCAAGGGGAAGAGGAACAGGCCGACGGAGTAGCCGAACTGCCCGAGGGTGTCGCCCGCCCAGAACAGGTTGAAGTTGCGCCGCTCGCGGCGAGCGGTGGCTCCGGGCGCGCCGGTGGTGTCGGTCATCGCCCGGTCAACCCGGCAGGCCCGGCGCGTCCGGGTTGCGCGCGTGCCCGGCGGCCAGCAGATAGGTGGGGATCTCCTCGGGGAAGTCCAGCCGCAGCAGCCCGGCGAGGGCGGCGTCGTCGTACGCGGCCGACTGGTAGGGGAACAGGCCGAGCGCGGTCGCGGTCAACGCGAACGTCTGGCCCGTGTGCCCGGCGTCGTAGCCCAGCAGCCGGTACGCCCGGGCGTGGCGGTACTTGTAGGAGACCCGCTCGAGCACGGCGGCGGTGGCGACGACGACCGGGGCGGTGCGCAGGGCGGGCTGGTCGAAGGCCGCCGCCAGCAGCTCGTCGCGGCCGGTCGCCGGGTCGAGGAGGCCGAGCGCGTGCCGGCGCGGCGAGTAGTGGTACAGGCCCGACTCGAGCCCGTCGACGTGGAGCGCGAACACGTAGGCCTCGATCTCGTTGCGGCCGCCGGCGCACGGGCTGGCCCGCAGCGGCACCTGGCCGAACACGCCGGCGTCGAGGTAGGCCGTCGGCCGGAACCCGTAGTGCAGCAGGGTCGCCAGCGCGGCGAGGGGCACCGCCGAGTCCGTGAACGCCCGGCAGGTCCGGCGGGCGGTCAGCGCCTCCGTGAGCAGGCCCGGCAGCGCGACCGGCTCCGGCAGCGCGACGACGCCGCGGTAGTCGACGTCCTCCTTGAAGAACGCCGGGGGCTCGTCGGCGGCGATCTCGGCGACGAGCTCCTCGCGCTCCTCACCGCCCGTGACGTACCGGGCCGCGGCGCCGACCGCGTGGAAGTAGGCCGCGGCGTTGCCCCAGCGTTCCCAGGTCGACGCCGGCCGGGCGGTCTGCGGGGTGTCGGCGCACTCGACCAGGTGGAACTGCCGCAGGCGTGCCATCGTGGCGTCGTCGACGAGGGCCGGCACGTCGGAGCGGGGCGTCCACGCGCCGATCTCGGCCAGCGCGGCCACGAGCGGCGCCGGCACCCGCATCCGCACGAACCGCTTCGTGTCGTAGACGCTCAGGCCGGGCCCGCCCCAGTCGAGCATGATGTCGGGGGACCGCCGGACGTACATCGCTCACGCTCCTGAAACAAGGGAGCGGGAGGCGCCCTGCGACGCCTCCCGCCCGTGCCGCTTAGAACACCGTGTGCTCGAGCAGGCGCGAGTTGTCCTCGTCGATGATCGTGATGTCGGTCATGACGTTCTCCTTTCTCGTCGCTGTCTGCAACTGATTGCCGGCCCGGGAAGCGTCTCTCCGGAAAAGCATGGAAAGCAAGCTGTAATGCGTGTGACGAAATCCACAATCGACTATTTAAGAATGCATTCTGGACAGCACTTCAGGCCCGGATCGGAATTGATCCGGGCAGCATTCAGGCAGCCTGCCGCAGTGCCGGAACCGGCACCGTCGAGGTTGGGTGGGTCTGCTCAGGCGACCCGCGTCGACCGCGGCGCGTGGCAGTGGAAGGTTGAAGAGGCCCTTGGAGGGCGGCCGGCATGCACCGGCAAGCGAACTGGCATTGTTTCCTACCCCCGTAAGAAAACCAATGGTCGTGTCGTCGCCACCCGTCACCGGCGGTTGCCCGACATAGATGGTCGGCGCCGGTGTCTGGAGGATTCGACCGTACCAGTGACGACCGTCGAACATCAACCGTGCCGGCGGGGATCGGGCGAATTTCCCCGCGATCGGGCCCGTCGCGTGTCCGATGTGGGCGGGTTCGGAAGTGCTCGATGGCGTTCCGCCCGCGCGTCCATTGCCGCGGGTGCGTCCGACGTATTTCCATACATCGGGGATATTCAATGTAGGGCGCCGAGGTCCGATTGTCTCCCGGCAGGTCCGGGAGCCGGCCCGGCTCGACGCGCCCGTGGAGGGCGGGGCCGTCAGTCGGTGGCGCGGGCGGCGAGGCGCAGCTCCAGCATCGCCGCGAAGCGGGCGTCCGGGTCGTGCAGGTCGAGCGGGCCGACCTCGGCCACCCGGCGCAGCCGGTACCGGAAGGTGTTCGGGTGCACGTACATGGCCGCCGCGGCGGCGACCGCGTCACCGAAGGCGTCCAGCCAGGCCCGCAGCGTGTCGACGAGGTTGGTGTTGTGCTTGGCGTCGTAGGCGAGCAGGTTCGCCACCGCGCCGCTGGGCCGGTCGCCGCGGGCCGACACGACGTCGGCGAGGTCCAGCAGCAGCGCCTCCACGTGCACGTCGGCGAGCCGGGCGACCCGCCGCCCGGCGGCGTTGCCGGTGCGCAGGACCCGCAGCGCCCGGTCCGCCTCCGCCCGCGCCGCGGCGAGCCCGGCCACGTCCTGCGCGACCGGGCCGATGCCGGCGACCGCGGGGGTGCGCTCGCCGACCCGGTCGAGGAAGTCGGTGGCGATCCGGAAGGCGCCGTCGGCACGGCCGCGGGCGACCGGGACGAGCCCGTAGACGACGTCGCCGACGAGGGCCGCCGCCGACCTCGGGTGCACCGCGCCGATGTGCATGGCGAGCGCGTCGGCCAGCCGCTGCCGCTCGGTGGCGAGCCCCGCGTCGGCGGTGACACCGGACGGGTCGTCGGGGTGGGGGAGGAGCGCGAGGCCGAGCACGGCGACCGGCCGGTCGGCGAGCCCGAGGCGGGTCAGCGCGTCCAGCGCCCCCGGGCCGCCCTCGAGAGCGGTGCTGAGCAGGTCGGTGCGCAGCCGGCGCTCGACGTCGGCGCCGGCCCGGATGCGCAGCATGTGCAGCGCGACGACCCGCGCGGCGTCCCGCAGCGCCTGCATCCGGTCGAGGTTGGGCGGCCGCTGGACGGCCGCCCAGATCGAGCCGAGGATCTCGTCGCCGGCACGGACCGCGACCGCGACCCTGGGCAGCAGGAAGTCGTCGCCGCCGGGCTCGACGTAGACGGGTTGGTCGCTGCGGTACAGGTCGCGGAAGATCCCCCGGTCGGTGAGCAGCCGCGAATACCGCTCGGGCACCTGCCGGCCGAGGATCGTCTCGATGCGGGACCGGTCGGCCTCGTCCTGCCGGCCCGAGTAGGCGAGGACGCGGGAGCTGCGGTCCTCGATGGTGACCGGCGCGTCGAGCAGCGCCGCGATCGCGTTGGCGAGCGCGAACAGGTCACCCGCCGGCACCCCGCCGAGGGTCTCCGGCCCGGCGTCGCCGACGTCGCCCTCGGCCAGCAGCGACCGCAGCAGCGCGGCGAGCTGCGCCCACGAGGCGCCACGGGTCAGCCCGAGCAGCGCCACCCCGGACTCCGCCGCGGCGGCCGCCAGGTCGGGGTCGGGCGGCACCGGCGCCCGCACGACCAGCGCGACGGCCTCCTGCCGGCCGAGCGTGCGCAGCAGCCGGGCGGTCTCGTCGGCGTCGCCGACGCCGACCCCGAGGACCAGCGCGTGCTGGGGGAGCACCGGCTCGTCGAGGGGGTCGTGGATGACCACGCCGCCGATCGCGGCGGCCTGCCGCGGGTGGAGGTCCGGGTCGCCGTGGACCAGCTCGAGGAGGGTCGCGCCGAGGTCGTCGAGGACGCGCCCGAGGCTGGCCTGTGGTCGCACACCAGGAATTTTAGATCCGGATCCAGGTCGTCTCGGTGGTGATCCCGGCAAGCACCTCGGGCAGTGGCTCGACGCCGAGCCCCGGCCCGGCCGGCACGGCCAGGTGGCCGTCGTCGAGGACGAACGGCGCGGTGACGTCGGTGCGGTAGTAGCGGCCGGAGGCGGACGTGTCGCCGGGCAGGGTGAAGCCGGGCAGCGCGGCGAGTGCCACGTTCGCGGCCCGCCCGACGCCGGTCTCCAGCATCCCGCCGCACCAGACCGGCACGCCGTGCGCCACGCAGACGTCATGGATCCGGCGCGCCTCCAGGTAGCCGCCGACCCGGCCGGGCTTCACGTTCACGATCTCGCAGGCGCCGAGCGTGATCGCCGCCGCCGCGCTGCGGGCCGACGTGATCGACTCGTCGAGACAGACCGGGGTGCGGATGAGCTTCGCCAGGGCGGCGTGGCCGAGCAGGTCCTCCTCGTCCAGGGGCTGCTCGATGAGCAGCAGGTCGAACGGGTCGAGCCGGCTCAGGTGCCGGGCGTCGGCGAGGGTGTAGGCGGTGTTGGCGTCGACCTGCAGCAGCAGCGCGTCGCCGAAGCGCTCGCGGACCGCCCGGACGGGCTCGACGTCCCAGCCGGGCTCGATCTTCAGCTTGATCCGCACGTACCCTTCGGCGACGTACCCGGCGACCGCGTCGAGCAGCTCGCCGATCGAGTCCATGATCCCGACGGAGACCCCGCACGGCACCCGGTCGCGGACCGCGCCGAGCTCTCGGGCGAAGGACCGTCCGGCGGCGCGCAGCTCCGCGTCGAGGACTGCCATCTCCAGGGCCGCCTTCGCCATGCGGTGCCCCTTGTACGGCGCGAGGACCGGCCCGACGGCGTTGGCGTCGAGCCGCGGGGCCGCGCCGAGCGCCGGGACGAGGAAGCGGGTGAGCACGTCGATGGCGGCCTCGACGTACTCCGACGAGTACAGCGGATCGGCCATCGCCACGCACTCGCCCCAGCCCTCCGCGTCGGGCGTGACCGCGCGCAGCAGGAGCAGGTCGCGGTCGGTGCTGGTGCCGAACGAGGTGCGGAACGGCGCCACCAGCGGCAGCCTGACGCG
This sequence comes from Dactylosporangium sp. NPDC000521, assembly GCF_042898305.1. Lineage (NCBI taxonomy): Bacteria > Bacillati > Actinomycetota > Actinomycetes > Micromonosporales > Micromonosporaceae > Dactylosporangium > Dactylosporangium sp. NPDC000521. Next base: position 227,784 of record NZ_JBIAYW010000015.1, on the reverse strand, counting down.
TCGCAGCTCGACCCCGGTGAGTTTCATGGATTCCCGTCGTTCCCTTCGGTGAGCACGTACCAGCCGGCCCGGTCGAAGCCGGCCACCCGCCGGCCGCCGGCCATGAGTGTGCCGAGCGTCCCGCGGACCGCGAGCCGCCAGGCGTGGGCGACGGCGGGCTCGGTCCGCCGCAGCGTCTCGATGTCCGGCGGCACCGCCACCAGGACGGTGCGCCCGTCCGCGCCGTCGAGGTCGCCCGGCGCGGGGCGGCCGTCCTCGGTGCGGCCCAGGCCGACCACCGCGCCCCGGCGCAGTTCGGGTTCGACGGTACGCACAGCCGGCCGCCCGCCGCACGCCGCCTCCACGGCCGGCGCGGCCAGGTCCCAGCTGACCAGCAGCCGGTCGCTGTCGTCGGCGCCGTTGAGCCCGTCGTTCATGCCGCCGTAGAAGTTCGTCAGGTACTCCGCCGGGGTCGCGGCCAGCTTCGCCACGTTGAAGTAGGAGTTGCGGGCGACGAGGGGGTCGTAGGTCCACGAGATGGTCCGCAGCCCGCGGCGCAGGGCCCAGCCGCGCTGGTGCGTCTTGAGCGCGAACCCGACCGCCCGCCGCCCGCCGCCGGCCGTGACGCCGGTGATGTGGCTGTGCATGGTCGCCTGCGCCGGCGGGCCGAAGAACGCGACGCACGCGCCGACGAGCTCGGTGCCGTCGTAGGCGCCGGCGACGTAGTTGTCGGCCTTGCTGAACGCGCGCAGCAGCACGGCGGTGACCGGCTGGTTGGCCGGGTCGGGCCGCCAGATCCGGTCGAACAGCCGGTGCATCGCCTGGAAGTCGTCGTCGCCGGAGATCTCGCGGATGGTCACCCCGGCCGCGGCCGCGGCGGCCCGCGCCTGCTCGTCGGCCGTGTCGGCGGTGCCGGTTCTGTCAGCGGCGGCCCGCGTCTGCCCGTCCGCGGCCGTGGCGGCGTCGCCCGTGGGGGCGGTGTCCAGGGTCACCATCACCTGCCTCCCGCGGCGGCCAGGACGTCCAGCACCAGCGCCGCGACGAGCGCGGTGCGCCCGGGCAGCGCGTCGATGAGGACGTGCTCGTCGTCGGCGTGCGCGCCGCCGCCGACCGCGCCGAGCCCGTCGAGCGTCGGCGTGCCGATGCCGGCGGTGAAGTTGCCGTCGGACGCCCCGCCCACGGCGGCCCCGGTCAGCGGCGGCAGGCCCAGCTCGCCGGCGAGCACCGCGGCGCGGGCGAAGAGCCCGGCGGACGCGGCGGCGGTCAGCGGCGGGCGGTTGCCGCCGCCCTCGACCGCGAGGGTCGCGCCGTCGAGCACGGGGCGCAGCCCGGCGAGGGCGGCGGCGACCCGGTGCTGCTCGGCCTCGTCGCGGACGCGGACGTCCACGGCGAGCTCGGCGGCGGCCGGCACGGTGTTGGTGGTGGTGCCGGCGGACACCGCGGTCGGTGTGACGGTCGTGCCGAGGGCGGGGTCGCCGAGCCGGTGCACGGCGAGGACCTGGTAGGCCAGCTCGACGCCGGCGTTGACCCCGCGCTCCGGTTCGAGCCCGGCGTGGGCGGCCCGGCCGGCGATCCGCACCCGGTAGAACCCGGCGCCCTTGCGGGCGGTCTTGAGCGCGCCGCCGTCCGCGGACGGTTCGAGGACGAGGGCGGCGCGGGCGCCGGCCGCCTCCTGCTCGACGAGCGCCTGGGAGCTCGGCGAGCCGATCTCCTCGTCGCCGGTGATGAGCACGGTCACCGCGGCCCCCCGTCCGGTCGCGGCGGCGGCCGCGTGCAGCGCCATCACGACCCCGGCCTTCATGTCGAAGCAGCCGGGGCCGCGCAGCCGCCCGCCGGTCGTGGCGAACGGGTGCGTCGAGAGGGTGCCGACCGGCCACACCGTGTCGTGGTGGCCGAGCAGCAGGACCCGGTCCGGTCCGTCGCCGAGCCGCCAGCGCAGGTGGGTGCGGCCGTCGACGACGATCCGGTCCGGCACGGCGCCGAGGCGCCGCGCCCCGACGCCGGCGAGCACGTCGGCGCTGCGGGCGACGGCGTCGAGGTCGGCGGACGGCGACTCGGCCCGCACGAGCGTCTCGATCTCCGCGAGCAGGGCCGGCAGCGCCGACCGCATGGCCCGCAGCAGCGAGCCGGTGTCCAGCTCACTGTCCATGGTCGACCTTCGGCGTCGCCCGCACCCCGAAGTGCAGGTACGGCTCGCCGGTCGGCAGCGTGTAGAACGTGACCGGTGCCCAGTTCTGCGCCGACGGCTCCCTGACCAGGAACAGGTTCTCCCCGACCGGGACCATCGGGTACTCGGACACCGGATCCGGGATCAGCGCGGCGATCGGACCGGTGACGGTGGACCGCATGACCGGCCCGCCGTCGCGTTCGACGACCTCGATGCGCACCGAGGCCCGCTCGTACACGCCGAGGAAACGCTGGAAGTCGACCTGGACCGGCTCGGCGGGCGGCGCGATCGGGTGCGGCATCGCGACGCCGGCGGCCTCGGCGAAGATCTCCCGGTAGAGCTCGTCGTAGAGGTCGCGGCCGTTGCCGCCGTTGGTGAGCAGCGTGACGGCGAGGCCCTGCTCGGGCAGCAGGCGCAGGAACGCGGACTGGCCGATGGTGTTGCCGTCATGCCCGATGAGCCGGTGCCCGTCCCAGCCGAACCGGATCCAGCCGAGCCCCCACGAGTCGCCGAGGGAGTACTTGTCGGGCAGGTCGGCGTGCTCGGCGGCCATCGCGGCGGCGCTCGCCTCGCTCAGCACGCGCGTGCCGTCGGGGGCGAGCCCGCCGGTGAGGTGCAGCCGGGCGAACGCGAGCACGTCGGCGGCGGTGGCGTTGATCAGGCCGGCCGGCCCGAGTGAGCGGGGCAGCGCCCACGCCGGCGCGACCCGCTGGTCGCCGGGGTCGTCGGGGTTGCTGCCGACGTGGCCGATCGCGGTCCGGTGGGCGAGGGCCTCCTCCGGCAGGGTGCCGGTGCGGCGCAGCCCGAGCGGGCCGAAGAGCCTGGCCCGCAGCGCGGCGTCCCAGGTGCCGCCGGTCAGCTTCTCGATGACCCGGCCGGCGAGGGAGAAGCCGGCGTTGCAGTACGACCAGGTGACGCCGAGCGGGTGGTTCTGGGTCTGCTCGGCGAGCAGGGCCACGTACCGCTCGAGGCAGTCGTCGCCGCGCCCGGTGTCGGTGAACACGTCACCGTCGATGCCGCTGGTGTGGGTGAGCAGGTGCCGCATGGTGACCTGCTTGGTCACCTCCGGGTCGGCGAGGCGGAACTCGGGCAGCACGTCGACGACCGGCGCGTCCAGGTCGAGCAGGCCCTCGTCGACGAGCTGCAGGACCACGGTCGCGGTCCACACCTTCGAGATCGACCCGATCTGGAACACCGAGTCGGTGGTGGTGGCGACGCCGGTGTCCTTGTTGACGACGCCGTAGGCGGCCTCCACGAGCTCGTCGCCGTGCGGGTGCAGGCGCAGGATGCCGAGCGTGGCGCCAGGCACCTTGTGCCGCGCGGCGAGGGCGGTCAGCCGGCGCTGCCAGTGCGCCGCGTCCAGGGCCGGGCGGCGCGGCTCGCGGCCGGCGGCGAACCGCTCGACCCAGTCGACGATCCGGCGGTTGAAGTCGATCCGGTGCGACGGCCGGCCCTGGAGGATGAACAGGTGCGAGGCGTCCGGGTAGAGGACGAGGCGGGTCGGCACGTCCCGCTCGCGCAGCGCGGTGTGCCACTGCTGCGCCTGCCCGGCGGGGCACCGCACGTCGGCGGCGCCGTGCAGGATCAGGGTCGGCGTGCGGACCCGGTCCACGCGGGTGATCGGCGACATCGCGGCGACCGGACCACCGGCGAGCTCGAAGGCGTTGAGGAAGTGGCCCGCGTCGGCGGTGCCGGACTCGCTGGTGAGGTCGCTGACCACGCCGCCGGCGACGGCGGCGGCGAACCGGTCGTCGATCCCGGTCAGGTAGCAGGTCATGTAGCCGCCGTAGCTGTATCCGGCGACGGCGAGCCGGGCCGGGTCGGCGACCCCTTCGGCGACGAGGGTGTCGACGGGTTCGAGGAGGTCCTCGGCGTCGGCGACGCCCCACGCGCCGACCGCGGCGGTGTAGAAGGCCTCGCCGTAGCCGTCGCTGCCGCGCGGGTTGAGCAGCAGCACGGTCCAGCCCCGCGCGGCGAGCTCCTGGTGGTACAGGTGGACGTCGTCGGCGGCGGCGTTCCACGCGTTGTGCGGGCCGCCGTGCACGTCCAGCAGCAGCGGGCCGGGCCCGGTCGTCGCCGGGTCGCGGACCAGCCAGCCGTGCACCACGGTGCCGTCGGAGATGGTGAACTCGCGCTCCAGGCGCGGGTACAGGTCGAACTCGGCGTCCTGCTCGACGAGCACCGTCTCGTCGCCGGTGGTCAGGTCGAGGGCGACGAGCGAGCCGAGCGAGGCCGGGGTGAGCAGCAGGACGACCGCGGTGCCGCCGGCGACGGACAGGCCGGCGACGGAGCGGCCGGCGCCGGCGAGGACCGGTCGCGGGTCGCCGCCGCCGACCGGGACGGTGTAGAGGTGGGTGTCGCCGCGGTCGCGGACGCAGAACAGCACCGACCGTCCACTGTCGGCGGTCACCGGGAGCGCGCCCGGGTAGCCCGGCCCGCCCGGCATGACGTTGCGGTCCAGCGGGGCGGACAGGCTGGTGACGGGCCCGCCGTCCAGCGGCACGCGCAGCAGGTGCGCGTGGCCGGTGAGCCGGCCCGGGAACCCGGTGACCAGCAGCGCCTCGCCGTCCGCGGTCCAGGTGACCGGGCCGCCGGTCCCGTCGGCGAGCCCGGCGAGCCGAGGCGGCGCCGCCGGGTCGGTGGCGGAGCGCACGTACACCGGGCAGTGCAGCGTCCGGTCCGCGTCGGGCGCGGTGGCCGCGGTGTAGGCGAGCCGCGTGCCGTCCGGCGACCAGGCCGGGTCGCCGGCGTGCCAGTCGCCGTCGGTGAACCGGCGGCACGCCTTGGTGGCCACGTCCACGACGTGCACGTGGCTGCGCATGGTGCGCAGGTAGCCGGCGCCGTCGGCGAGGTAGTCGAGCCGGTCCGTGACGATCGGCGCCGCGCCGCGCCGCTGCCGGGCCGCGTCGTCCTCGCCGTCGGCGGCGTGCAGGTCGACCGGCGCGGCGAACGCGATGGCCGTGCCGTCGGGGCTCCACACCGGCCGGCCGGCGCCCAGCGGCAGCGTCGTCAGCTGCTCGGGCTCACCGCCGCCGGCGGGCAGCAGCCACACCTGCGCGGCGCCGCCGGCCGCCCGCAGGAACGCGATCCGGGTGCCGTCCGGCGACCACGCCGGCGCCGAGTCGGCGCCGCCCCGGGTGAGCTGCACCGGCTCGCCCGAGCGGGTGCCGGCCCACCAGAGGTTGTGCAGGGTGCGGTCCGCCTCGGCGTCCACGGTGCGGAGCACGTAGACGACCCGAGTGCCGTCCGGTGCGATCGCCGGCTGCTCGGGCGCGGCGAGGGCGGGCAGGTCGTCGATGCGCTGGCGTCGGGTCACGACAGACTCCTCGTGGGAAGCGGGGCTTGCTTTTCAAGGCCGGATCGCGGCGCGGCGAAGTGGCAGGCGGCCCGGTGCCGGTGCGCGGCACCGTCCGGTTCGGTGTCGCGGCAGACGTCGCGCCGCAGGACGAGCGGGCCGACCGGGCAGCGCGGGTGGAACCGGCAGCCGGCCGGCGGGTGGTGCGGGTCCGTGGGCTCCGCGGCGTCCAGGACGGCCCCGACACCGGTGAGCGCGCCGGTCAGCGTGCCGAGCAGCGCCGGCCCGGCGGCGCCGGGCTGCGGCGCCGAGGCGAGGAGCTGCCGGGTGTACGGGTGCTGCGGGTCGCCGAGCACGTCGCCGACCGGCCCGCACTCGACGATCCGGCCGAGGTACATGACGGCGAGGATGTCGCTGACGTACCGGACGACCGCCAGGTTGTGCGAGATGAACAGCATCGACAGGCCCAGCCGGCGCTGCAGGTCGCGCACCAGGTTCAGCACGGTGCCCTGGATGGACACGTCCAGCGCGGAGGTGATCTCGTCGGCGACGATCACGTCGGGGCGGGCGGCGAGGGCCCGGGCGAGGGCGACCCGCTGCCGCTGCCCGCCGGACAGCTGCGCCGGGTACTGCCGGGCCCGCTCCGGCGCCAGCTCGACCAGGTCGAGGAGCCGGGCGACCTCGGCCCGCCGGGCGGCGGCGGTCGTGCCGCGCGGCACCGCCTCGGCGATCGAGGCGCCGATCGTCATCCGCGGGTCGAGCGACGAGTACGGGTCCTGGAACACCATCTGCACGCGGCGCCCGGCGTCGGTGCCGGGGGTGCGCGGCAGCCTCCGCCCGTCCAGCAGGATCTCCCCGCCGGCGAGCGGGGCGAGGCCGACCGCCGCGCGGGCGAGGGTCGACTTGCCGGAGCCGGACTCGCCGACGAGCCCCACGACGCTGCCGGCGGGGACGGTGAGGTCGACGCGGTCGACGGCGGTGACGCCGCGCCGCCGCCCGCCGAAGCGGACCGAGACGTCCCGGAAGCTCAGCTCATTCACCGTGCCCACCCGCCTTGACCAGCCCGGCGTGCCAGCACGCCACCCGTCCGCCGTCCGCCGCCGCTGTGACCGCCGCTGTGACCGCCTGCAGGGGCGGCTCCTCCTGCCGGCAGTGGTCGTCGGCGTACGCGCAGCGGGGCGCGAACGCGCAGCCGGTGGGCACCTCGCCGGGCTCGACCGGCCGGCCGGGGATGACGGTCAGCGGCAGGTCCCGGTCGGTGCCGAGGTGCGGCACCGCCGCGAGCAGCGCCCGGGTGTACGGGTGCCGCGCCCCGGCGGGCAGCGAGGCGGCGGCCACGTCCTCGACGACGCGCCCCGCGTACATCACCAGCACCCGCTGGCAGACCTGGCCGACGACGGTGATGTCGTGGCTGATCAGCAGCAGCGCGACCGCGTCGGCGGCCCGGATGTCCTCCAGCAGCGCCAGCACCTGCCGCTGCACGGTCACGTCCAGCGCGGTGGTCGGCTCGTCGGCGACGATGAGCGCCGGGGTGCCCATCAGGCCCATCCCGATCATCGCCCGCTGCCGCATGCCGCCGGAGAACTCGTGCGGGAACTGGTGCGCGCGTCGCTCGGGCGCGGGCAGCCGGACGGCGCGCAGCCGGTCCACGGCCCGCGCGAACGCGTCCCGGCGGCTGAGGCCCTGGTGCTGGACGGCGGGCTCGGCGAGCTGCCGGCCGATGCGCTGGGTCGGGTTGAACGACGACATCGGGTCCTGGAACACCATCGCGAACGAGGTGCCGAGCAGGCGCCGCTGGGCCCGGCTCGGCCCGTGCCGCAGGTCCTCCCCGGCGAACTCCAGCCGGTCGGCGCGCACCTCGCCGGGCGCCTCGATCAGCTGGGCGACGGCCAGGGCGGTGAGGCTCTTGCCAGAGCCGGACTCGCCCACCACGCCGACCGCCTCGCCGCGGCGGATCGTGAAGCTCAGCCCGCGGACCGGCGTCAGCTCGCCGAACGAGACGCGGAGGTTCTCCACGGCGAGCACGGTGTCGCCTTCGCTGTCCACAGTGGACGGCACGGCGGGTTCCCGGCGGGGCCCGCGGCGGCGGACGGCGGTGAACAGCGGCGTGCTCTGGCCGATCTGCCGGGCGATCGCCTCACCCGTGAGATTGAACGCCAGCCCGGCGAGCACCACCGCGGCGCCCGGGACGAGGGCCGCGAGCGGGTGGACGTACAGGCTGTTCAGCCCCTCGCCGAGCAGCCGCCCCCAGTCGTACGACGGTGCCTGCACGCCGAGGCCGAGGTACGACAGGCCCGCGAAGGCGAGCAGCGAACCGCCGGCCGCGACGGTCGCGTTGACGACGAGCGGCCCGCCGATGTTCGGCAGGACGTGCCGGACCAGGACGCGGAGCCGGCCCACCCCCGCGATCCGGGCGGCCGCGACGAAGTCCCGCTCGGCGACCGAGGCGACCAGGGTGCCGGTCAGCCGCGCGAAGGCGGGCGCGACCGCGAAGCCGATCGCGAGGACGGAGCCCTTGGCGCCAACCCCGAAGATGACCGCGAAGCTGAGGGCGAGCAGCAGCCCGGGGAACGCGACCGCGACGTTCACCGCGGCGGTCACGAGACGGCCGAGGCGCGCGCCGATCAGCTGCGGCGCGGCGCCGAGCAGCAGCCCGGTGACGACGCCCAGGCCGGTCGACAGCAGCGCCAGCACCACCGAGAGCCGGGTGGCGACCAGCACCCGGAAGAAGATGTCCCGGCCGAGCCCGTCGGTGCCGGCCCAGTGCGCCGCCGACGGGCCCTGCAGGATGTTCGCGGTGTCCACGGCGTCGGCCCGCCCGCCCCACAGCACGGGCGCGAGGACCGCCAGGGCCAGCACCGCCGTGAGCAGGGCCGCCGCGGTGACGCCGAGCGGGGTACGCAGTCGCTGCGGCACGGTTCAGCTCTCCCGGATCGTCGAGCGCGGGTCGAGCAGCGCGAGGCCGACGTCGACCACGAGGTTGACCAGGAGCACGCCCAGGCCGTAGATCAGCACGATGCCCTGCACCACCGGGTAGTCCTTGGCCAGGATCGACTGGACGATGGTGCTGCCCAGGCCGGGCCACGCGAACACGTTCTCCACCAGGACGGTCGTCGCGACCAGCCCGCCGAGCAGCAGCCCGGCGATGGTGACCGTGGCCGTCACCGAGTTGGGCAGCGCGTGCCGCAGGTACAGCCGCCGGGCCGGCAGCCGCTTCGCGCGGGCGGTGCGGATGTAGTCGGCGTCCAGCACCGCCAGGGTCTCCACCCGCATGATCCGGGCGAGCACCGCGGCCGGGCCGAGGGCCAGGGCGAGGACCGGCAGCACGTACGAGTCGGGCCCGGCCCGCCCGGCGATCGGCACCAGCCCGAGCCGCACCCCGAACAGGTACACCAGCCCGGCGCCGACCAGGAACTCCGGCATCGCACCGAGCAGCACGCTGGTCGAGGTGAAGCCGAGCTCCAGCCGCCGGCGCCGGCCGCCCCGGGTCAGCACCGCCATGGTCAGCCCGAGCGGCACCGACAGCACGACGGCGACCAGGAACGCGTACCCGGCGAGCTCCAGCGTCGCCGGGTAGCGCTCCGCGATGACCTGGGAGACCGGCAGGCCGGAGACCGTCGAGGTGCCGAACCTGCCGGCGAACAGGTCGCCCAGGTAGTCCAGGTACTGCCGCCACAGCGGGTCGTCCAGGCCCAGCTGCTCCCGCCGCGCGGCGACCAGCTCGGCCGGTGCGGCGACGCCGAGCGCCGCCCGCACCGGGTCACCCGGGATCAGGTGGATCATGCCGAACGCCGCCGTCAGCAGCACCCAGACCGACAGCAGCAGCCTGCGCGACCGGCGCGCGGCGAACCGCACCCACGCATTGTCCGTCAGTCTGCCCGCCAGTTCGCCCGTGAGTTTCCCCGTCATCGCCCGCACGCCGGTCACCTCCTTACGCCAGCATCCGGATGGACTGCGGGATCATCGCGCCGTCGCCGATCTCGAACCGCGCGCCCTGACCGAAGATCGGCACCGTCGAGTTGACGAACGGCACCACGTCGACGTGCCGGAAGATGGCCTTCTCGGCGGCGGCCCACTGCTCGCAGCCGGCCGTGCCGGCGACCGCCGACGCCTCCGTGACCGCCTTGGTGTACTCGGCGTTGTCGATGCTGGAGAAGTTGACGCCGTTCGGCGCGGACGGCCCGGACACGTAGGGCACGACCTGGCTGGGCAGTGGCGTGTTGAGCGGCAGGAACGCCGCCTCCCAGGCGAGCTGCCCGCCGAGGAGGCCGGTGCCGATCTCGGCGTCGGTCACCGGCTTCACGGTGACCTCCGCGCCGGCGCTCGTCCAGACCTTCTGCGTGAGCTCGGCGCCGGCCTGCGAGCCGGTGCCCAGGCTGGCCGGGTACGCGATCGCGATGGTGAGCTTCTGCCCGCCCTTCACCCGCACGCCGCCCGCACCGGCCGTCCAGCCGGCGGCGTCCAGCGCGGCCTTCGCCGCGTCCAGGTCGTGCCCGGGCAGGTTCCCCTCGACCGTGTTCTGCTTGCACGGCGCGCCGCCCGACGAGACGAGGCCGGTCGGCGGCTTGCCGTTGCCGCTGCTGACGACCTTGCCCAGCTCGGTGAGGTCGAGCGCCTGGACCAGCGCCTTGCGCACCTGCTCGTCGGCGCCGGGCAGCCCGCTCTTGTGGTTGAACCACAGCTCGCCGAGCGTCGCCTCGATCTGCCGCTGGTGCAGGTTCGCCGCCTGCACCCGCTGCCGGTCCGGCCCGACCAGCTGCGCGGCGTTCGCCTGCTTGGACATCAGCAGGTTTGCCGCGGTCGACTCGTTGGTGACGACCTTGAGGACCGCCGTGTCGGGCAGGCCGCGCTGGTCGGCCTTCCAGTCACCGGGGCCCCACGCGTAGTCCTTGCGCCGGGTGAACGTGTAGTGGTCGTTCGCCACCGCCTCGGTCAGCGTGAACATGCCGGTGCCGTCGCCGCCCTGCTTGAGCAGGTTGCGGTCCTTCAGGCCCTTGTCGCACACGATCGGCAGGCCGCCGACCATCCGGGCGAGGAACGAGGCCGGTGCCGGCGACGTGACCGTCACGGTGCCGGCCGCGTCGTCACCCTTCGCCGTGGCGCCCGCCGGCACGAACGCCCCGATCCGTGACGACGCGTTCTTCGGGTCGCCGACGAAGTTGATGTTGTCGGCGACCGTCGTCGCGGTGAGCGGGCTGCCGTTGGCGCACCTGACGTCCTTGCGCAGCGTGTACGTGGCGGACGTCGTGGTGCCCTGCCAGGTCTGCGCCAGCCCGGCCACCTCGTTGCCGTCCGGGTCGATGTTGACGAGCGAGTCGTACATGAACCGGTCGACCAGCATGGCGACGGACAGCGACGTGAGGTGGGGGTCGAGCGTGCCGGGGTCGGCGCCGAGCACCATGGTGAACGTCCTGCCGTCGGCGAACGTCTGGTCGCCGGTCGCGGCGTTGCCGCCGCAGGCGCCGAGCAGGAGCGCGAGACCACCGAGGGCGGCGATGGTCCGGACAGATCTCATGGATGCCTCCGGTGGTCAGTCGGCGACGCGGCGGACCGCGCGGCCGCTGTGGATGTACAGGGCGTGCCCGGTCCCGTCGTCGCCGACGAAGACGTGCGGCAGGTGGACGCCGAGCGTCGACCTGAGCGGGACGAACCGGTCGGTGGAGAGGTGGACCAGCTCGGTCCGCTCGACCTGGCCGCCGAGCTGGGCCATCAGCCCCATGGGCCGCTGCTCCAGCCACAGCCGGCCGTCGCCGTCGCGCTCCACCACCAGTTCGGCGACGTCGCAGCGGTACGTGCCGAGGTAGCGCTCGACGTCGACCGTCTCCGGGACCTCCGGCGGCGCCGGCAGCGGCGGCATCTCGACGCCCGCCAGGTCCCGCAGGATCCGCGTGAAGATCTCGGTGTACAGCGCGAACGGGTTGCCCCCGTTGGAGACCAGCGCGACCGCGACGTCGCGCCCCGGCACCAGGCGCAGCATCGCGGCCTGGCCGATCGTGTTGCCGTCGTGCCCGACCACCGTGCCGCCGGGCCAGTCGAACAGCTCCCAGCCGAGCCCCCAGGCGTCGCCCATCAGGCCGAGCGCGGGCAGCGTGACGTGCGGCTGCCGCATCTGCGCGACGGCGTCCTCGCTGAGCACCTGGGTGCCGTCGGCCGCCTTCCCGCCGTCGAGGTGCATCCGGCCGAACGCGAGGAGGTCCCGCACCCGCATGGTGAGCATCGAGCCGGCCGGCGCGTTGGAGCGGGCGAGGGCCCAGACGGGCGCCGCCACCGGGTCGGCGTCCGGCGCCGGCTGGAGGTGGCCGACCGCGGCCCGGAACAGGATCGCCTCGTCGGCGCCGGTGGCGACGTGGGTCAGCCCGAGCGGCCCGGACAGGTGCTCCCGGACGCAGGCGTCGAACGGCTTGCCGCGCAGCACCTCGACGACCCGGCCGAGCACGCAGTACCCGGCGTTGTTGTAGGAGAACATCGTGCCGGGTGCGAACAGCTGCGGCGTGCCGCCGAGCGTCGCGACGTACTTCTCGACGCAGTCGTCGCCCTTGCCGGTGTCGGTGAACACGTCACCCTCGAAGCCCGCCGTGTGGCTCATGAGCTGCCGCACCGTGATCGCGGCGGCCGCGTCCTCGTCGGCGATGGAGAACTCCGGTACATACCGCCGGACGGGCGCGTCGAGGTCGAGCTTGCCCTCGTCGGCCAGCTGCATCACCAGGGTGGCCGTCCACGCCTTGGTGATCGAGCCGATCTGGAACACCGAGTCGGTGGTGGCCTCCACCCCCGTTGCCCGGCTCAGGACGCCGGCGGCGACGTCGATGACGTCACCGCCGACCGAGACCGCCACCGCGGCGGCCGGCACCTTGTGTTCGACGAGCAGCGCGGGCAACCGCTCGCGCAGCCAGTGATGGATGTCACCCAGTTCCGACATGCGGCAACCCTAGGGCGGCCGTTCCGGCCGGTGTTCGTACACGACGACAACTTCACCCCCGGCAGTTCGTACATCCGGACAATCGGCCGCCGCCGGGCGATACTGCATCGATGGATCGGACTGTGGTGATCACTGGGGCGAGCTCCGGTGTCGGGTTGGCGGCGGCGGAGCAGTTCGCCGCCCAGGGGGATCGGGTGGTCGTCGTCGGCCGCGACGAGGGGCGTCTCGAAGCGGCGGTCGCGCGGGTGCGGGACGCGGGCGGCGGCCGCGAGCCGGGGCGCTTCCGGGCCGACTTCGAGCGGCTCGCAGAGGTGCGGGACCTCGCCGCGTACCTGCTCGACACGTGCCCGGCGATCGACGTCCTGGCCAACAACGCCGGCGGGATGGTCGGCGGCTACCGGCGGACAGCCGACGGCTACGAGGCGACGATCCAGGGCAACCACCTGGCCCCGTTCCTGCTGACGCACCTGCTGCGGGAGCGGCTCACCGGCGCGCGGCTGGTGGCGACCGCGTCGCGGGTGCACACGCAGGGCCGCCCGGACCCGGACGACTTCACCGGGGACCCCGCGAAGTACCGCTGGGGCCGCGCGTACGGGGCCGCGAAGTCCGCGAACATCCTCTTCGCCGCCGAGGCCGCGCGCCGCTGGCCGGACGTCACCAGCGTGTCGTTCCACCCCGGGGTCGTGCGCTCCAACTTCGGCGAGGGGCCGGTCCGGCTCGTGTACCGGTTCGCACCGTTCCTGACCACCCCGGAGAAGGCGGGCGCGCTGCTGGTCTGGCTGGCCACCGCCCCCGCCGCCGAGCTGACGGACGGCGGCTACTACGTCGGGCACAAGGTCACCAGGCCGGCGCCGCACGCGAGCGACCCGGCGGCGGCCGCGAAGCTCTGGGACGCGAGCGCCGCGGCGGTAGCGTTGTAGGACGCCCCGGAGCCCAGCGTGCCAGGGCTCCGGGGCGCTCCTTCGCGTGCGCCGGCTACGGCACCTGGGTGATGCGGTCGCAGCCGAAGAACGCCGTGCCGGCGCCCGGGCCGAACCGGCCGCGGACGCAGAGCTCCACCGTGCCCGGCTGGATGCCGAGCTGGTCCCGGCGGGCGTGGATCACGCCGTCCTTGTCACCGTCGCGGGTGTGCTCGTCGAGCTCGTACGAGTCCTCCAGGTGGACCTTGCCGTGGTCCTCCGGCGCGCCGGCGCCGGTGGCGACCAGCGGGCCGCGCACGCCCATGCGCACCGTGCCCGGCTGGATCGTCGCGGCGTCGAACGCCAGGGGGTTGCCGTACTGGCTGGCGGTCGTGGTGAGCACCGCGGCCGGGAGCACCCCGGGGTTGACGTTGACCGGGTTGGTGAGGCTGCCCGGCATGATGTTCAGCGTCACCGGCACGGCGCAGTCGACGGCGAACGTCGCCGAGCGGGTGTTGTTGCCGGGGACGGCGTCGACGACCTTCGCCTTCGCGGGCGCGACCGTCGTGGTCACCGTCACGGTCTGGGCGCCGGGAGCGGTACAGGTGAGCTGGTAGGCGCTGTCGAGCGTGGCCGGGGCGCCGACCGCGAGCCCGCCGGCGTCGAACGTGCGGCTCGCCGGGGTGACCGTGACGCCCGCCGACCCGGTCGCGGTCTGGACCACGCCGGCGTCGGCAGGCCCGTCCGGGCCGAGGTTCGCCACGACCGTGCGCACCTGGACGGTGCTCGGCCGGCCGATGACGGCGAGCGGGTCACCGGTCACGGTCGCCGCGGTGACGGCCAGGTCGGCCTCGACGCAGTCGGGGTCGCCCGGGTGCGCCACGCAGAACTCGTGCACCGCGGGCCGCAGGTCCACGGTCGCCAGGTCGGTCCCGGCGTTCACGTCGTGCACCACCATCGTCGCGGTGTCGGCGTCGAACGGCACCGTCAGCGTCCCCGGGCCGTCGTGCACGACCAGCCGCTCCCCGCCGCCGTCGGTCTGGTCGAAGTACCAGCGGGGATCCCAGGCGTTGAACGCGCCGGCCGGTGCCCCGTCCTCGTCCGTCAGCGTGAGCCGCAGCAGCGGCGGGTCGCCGAGGTGGGAGGTGGAGCGCTGCTCGCCGACGGTGGCGCCGGTGAGCGTCGCGGACGTGGCGGCGAAGTTCAGGTCGACCAGGAACGACTTGGCCGGGTCCGAGTAGTCGTACTGCGGCTGCGGCGCCGTCCCCGGGTCGGCCGGGTCGCCGGGCGCGGCGGCGGACCCGCCGACCGTGACGGCGACCGTGACCGCGACCGCGAGGAGGGCGGTCGCCGATGCGGTGATCAGCGCGCGTGCGCGTCGGTTGCGTCTCATGGCGGCCTCCTCAGCACTTTCCGGCGGCGCAGTTGTCGAAGTACCAGTTCATGCGTCTGATGTCGGCGGCCTGCGGCGGCCGCCGGTCGGCGTTCATGAGGTCGTTCGGCGTCGGCTCGGACAGGAACCAGCTCTTCGCCGGCGTCGGCCGGGTGTCGGTGACGGTCCGGCAGTCGCTCGCGGGGCGGCCCAGCGTCGGGGCGTCCGCCTGGCACTTGGCGAGGGTGTCGAACATGTTCGGGTTCGGCACGGCCTCGAAGTAGCCGCCGTCGCAGCAGTACTCGTCGGCGAGGCCGAACGGTGCGTGCCCGGTCTCGTGCAGCACGGTGCCCAGCGACGTCGGCTCCGTGGAGAAGACGCCCGCGTTGGCGCAGTCGCGGAAGTCGTCGCGGTGCAGGATGACGCCGGTGTCGGCCCAGCTGTAGTCCTTCGACCAGTTCGGCGGGCGGGTCAGCACGCAGTTGGTGTTCGCCGGGTTCGCCGGCGTCGGCGCGGCGACCCGGTCGGCGTCGCCACGCTGGTCCGCCAGCCAGAAGTTGAACCGCTGCTGGTTGGTCAGGAAGAAGTCCTGGCCGTAGTAGGCGCCCTTGATGACGTCGGTCGCGTCGGAGAGGAACGCCGGGTCGCTCGCCGAGGTGTAGCTGTCGCTGTCGGCGATGAAGACGACGTCGACCCGGTTGGTCCGGGCGCCGGTGAAGCTGACCGGGATCGCGGTGCCCTCGGCGGGCGCGCCGACCCTGGTCCGCCGCCATCCGGTGAAGACCCTGTCGGCGCCGGCGTGGGCGGTGCAGCCGTACACGAGGTCACCGGCGGGCACGTTGGTGATGACGTAGCTGTCGGTGGTCTTGCCGGTGACGTGCAGGTCGGGTCCGGTCGGCTCGTTGACCCACACCTCCAGGTCGTCGGCGATCTTCTTGTGGTCGACCAGCGCGGGCCCCGGCGCGCCGGAGGACAGGTCGGTCATCGTGTCGCCCACCTGGACCGTGCCGTCGAGCGACTCGACGGTGACGGTCACGGTGTCGCCGGGCTGCGGCCACAGCGGGGTGTGGGTGCAGCGCACGGCCAGCCCGGGTGTCGCCGCGGGCAGGTCGACCTCGATCCGGAACCGGATGTCGGCGTCGCCGTTGCCGGCCGAGGTGATCGGCCCGGCGCACACGCCGCTGACGTCGCCGGTGACGGCGCACGGCACCAGGTTGACCGTGAGGTCGAGCTCCGGGCCGTTGGGCGAGATGTCGCAGACGTCGTCCTCGAAATTGAGGAACCCGTCCGATTCCGCCAGCTTGATCACCACCGGCGTGGTGGCCGCGGCGTCGACGTCGACCGCCTTTTCCGCGGTCCAGTCCGGTGAGATCTCGTCCTCACCGTCGATCGGCCCGAAATTGAAATCCTGCCCACCGATCGTGATCTTCGAATAGAAGTCCGAACCGGACAGGTTGTCGGTGCACCCCTGTTCCAGAACGTGTTCGATGACCACCCGCACCGTGACGGTGCTGGCCGCGCTCGCCTGTCTGGCCAGCACGAACTGTGTGCCGAGCACCATCGCCACGCACGAGACGACGGCGATGAAGTTCCGTCGTGGCGATCTGACATTGCCCATTCGTAGCCCCTTTCCTGCAGCGACTCCGGCATGTGCGCGAAGCGTAACCAGGGCATTACGGGGACGATGTCGAGGAAATGACGGTATCTGGCGGCGGCCTGCGGGTTCCGCGCGCGTCACACGAATGGGCGCTTTCTTTTCCGGATCAGGCGGTCCTGCTGGTCCAGACCGCTTTCTTGGCCGCGGTGTACAGCACGGCCGACCCGTCGTCCTGGACCAGCAGGTAGGTGGCGTCCTTGCCGTAGGTCTTGGTGCTCCACAGCGCCTTGCCGGCGGTGTCGTAGACGACGAGGTTGCCGTCGGGCTGCATCCGCGTCGACGCGCCGGGGTGTCCGCTGGTGCCGCTGCGCCACACCACGGTCTTGGCCGAGTTGCGCAGCACGAGGTTGCCGTCGGGCTGCTGCAGCAGCGTGTAGCCGCCCTTCGCCGCCGAGCGGGACTGTCCGGCGAGGAGGCGCTGGCCGACGGTCAGCCTGCTGATGCCGTCGGTCGCGGTGGCCCAGAGGGCCTTGCCGCCGGAGGTGAGGACGAGGTTGCCGTCGGCGTTGAGCGTGGCCGTCACGGCGGTGGCGCCGTACGTGCCCGACGACCAGAGCGGCTGCTTGTCGGCGCCGTACACGACGAGGTTGCCGTCGTTCTGCAGCTGCGTGTTGCCGCCCTGGTGCCCGCTGGTCTGCGAGCTCCAGATGACCTTCTTGTCGGCGTCGGCGACCACGAGGTTGCCGTCCGGCTGCTGCAGGAGCGTGAACCGGCCGTCGGGGGAGCGGCGCTGCTGCCCGGAGATCAGCGCCTGGCCGGGGTACAGCCGCCCCCGCTCGCCCTGGCTGGACCACACCTCCTGCCTGCCGGCCTGCGACACCACGGCGTTGCCGTCGTCGCGCACCTCGAGCAGGGCGCCCTTCCCGGCGGTCGCGCTGTGCCACAGGACGCCGCCGCCCTTGGCGTACACGGCGAGGTCGCCGTCGCGGGTGAAGCCGGCGTAGGCGCCCGGGTTCGACGGCGTCTGCGACGACCACTGCACCCGCTTCGCCTCGTCGGCGAGGACGAGGTTGCCGTCCGGCTGCTGCGTGAGCGTGTACTTGCCGTTGGGTGAGCGCAGCCCCTGACCCGCGTTCAGCTTGAAGCCGGGCTTCAGCTGCGCGGGCGGCACCGAGGCGCTCGGCGCCGCGGGCACCCGATCACCGTCAGGTGTCCCGGACGCCGCGCCGGCCTCGCCGCCCGCCCTGGACGGATCCCCTTCCTGCGCAACGACCACCGGCGCGCCGCCGCCACCATCGGACCGCGACACCTTGACCGCGACGACGGCGCCGACCGCGACGACCAGCGTCAGCCCGGCGGCGGCGAGGATCAGCCCCGCGCGCCCCCGTCTGCCAGGCGCCACATCTCCGGCGAAGGCTCCCGGCGGCCCCTGTACCGGCGGCGCCCCCTGCCCCACGAGCGGCGGCGCCCCATGCTGTACGGGCGGCGCCACCGGCACGGGCGGCGGCGGGGCCTGCTGGACCGGTGGGGGAGCGGTGAACGGCACCTGCTGCAGTGGGGGTGCCGGGGCCGGCGGTGCCTGCGGCGCGACCAGCGGCAGCTCCGCCGTCGCGTCCTGCGGCACCGGCCCGGCCGGCATCCGTGGTGGCATCGGCGGCGTGGACACCGGCGGCGGCGCGGCGTGCGGCACCGGCGTGGCAGGCGGCCCGGCCGGCATCGGTGGTGGCATCGGTGGCGCTGCCACCGGCGGCGCCGCGGCCTGCGGGACCGCGTCGGCCCACAGCCCGGACGGCTTCACGATCGGACGTCCGGCGGTGACCTCGTCGGGATCCGTCAGGTTCCACACGTCGCCCGGCGCCGGATCACGCCCCGCCATGCCACCGTCCTCCCGATCCGGCACGGGCCGGGGACCGCGCCGGTGAGCCGCCCCCGCAACGTGCCACCGATCGAGAACCGTAGCCCTTCGCCACCGCCCGCTCCACCCCGGACCACCGGTCCACACGGGCGCCCCGGCCGTCACCCGGAAACACCCGTGCCGTCACCCGGAAACACCCGTGCCGTCACCCGGAAGCGCCCGCGCCGGTGAACGGCGTCCGACGGCGGTCGCGGCGATTCTTGGGCCGCGGTTCGGCGGGATGTGGCTACGATGTCACATCGGCGCCAGATGATCCCTCACAATAGTTGAATGTCGATATTTAGAGCTTCGGTGCGCAGCGTTGTCCTGGTGTTGCTGGCAGTGCTGGCGGTGCTGGCCGGGCCCGTGCCGGCGGCGAGGGCGGCGGCCGACGGGTCGCTCGCCGTCAGCTCCGCGACGGTGGCGGTCGGGGCCGACGTGCGGTTCCAGTACGCGACGCCGAGGCCGCAGGCGAAGAACTGGGTCGGGCTGTACGCGGACCCCGGCAACGGGCCGGTGGGCGAGGCCTACGTCGGGCCGTCGCTGAAGTGGGTGTACACGCCGGACGGCGGCGGCTCGGGGGTCCTCCCCACGAGCGGGCTCACGCCGGGCAACTACGTCCTGTACTACCTCTACAACGACGGGTACACGTGGCTCGCGCAGCCGGTCAAGCTCAAGCTGATCGCCGCGCTCCCGGGGACGCTCACCGTCACCAACCCCACCGTCGCCGCGGGGTCGCCGGTGCGGCTGACGTACACGACGACCAGCGTCAGTGCCAAGAACTGGGTCGGGCTGTACCGAAACCCGGGCGACGGGCCGGCGAACCAGGTCTACGTCGGGGCGTCGCTGGCGTGGGCGTACGCCCCGAACGCGAGCGGGTCCGCGACGCTGCCGACGAGCGGGCTGACGCCCGGTGACTACATCGTCTACTACCTGTACAACGACGGGTACACGTGGCTGGCGCAGCCGTTCCCGATCCGGGTCACCGGCACCGGCGCGCCGCGGTTCCCGTCGAGCGCGTTCGCGGTGCGCAACGCGAAGGCCGGCGTCCCCTACACGGCGGCGGTCGGTGGCCTCGTCCAGGGTGGGACCGCCGGTCTGACCCTGACCAAGACGAGCGGTCCGGCGTGGGCGAGCGTCTCCGCCTCCGGCGTCATCAGCGGCACGCCGACCGCGGCCGGCGCGGTCACGATCGGTGTCCGGGCGACGACGGCGACCGGCACCGCGGACGCCACCGTGACGGTCCGGGTGCAGTCCGGCGTGCTGGTGCCGCAGCTGCGCGCGCTGAGCTGGAACCTGTGGCACGGCGGCAGCTCCGTCACCGGCGGGTTCGAGAAGGAGCTCAAGTTCCTGCTCGACAGCGACGCCGACGTGGTCGGCATCCAGGAGAACGACGGCGCCGCGCAGCGTATCGCCGGCGCGCTGGGCTGGTCGTTCCACCAGGACGGCTCCGTCGCGGTGATCAGCCGCTACCCGATCACCGCCACCGGCACGGCCGTCGCCGGCCGAGCGGTCGCGGCGCGGATCGACCTGGGCGCGCGGTCGGTGCGGCTGTGGAGCGCGCACCTCGGGTACACGCCGTACGGCCCGTACGACGCCTGCTTCGGCCGGATGGGCGTGCAGCAGTTGCTGAACCAGGAGGCGGCAGCCGGGCGGACGGGCCAGATCAACACGATCATCGCGGCGATGGGCCCCGACCTGGCGGCCGCGTCGAGCACGCCGGTGCTGCTGGTCGGCGACTTCAACGCCCCGTCGCACCTGGACTGGACGGCGTCGAACTCGCGCTGCGGCTACGGCGCGGTGCCCTGGCCGTCGTCGACCGCCCCCGCGAACGCGGGCCTGACCGACTCCTACCGGCAGGCGCACCCGAACCCGGCGGCGTTCCCGGGCACGACCTGGTCGCCGGTGTTCAAGACGTTCACCGGCGGCTACGGGTACGACTCCCACGCCGGCGAGCCGGAGCCGCAGGACCGCATCGACTTCATCCACTACAAGGGTCCGCTGACCGTCCTGTCCTCCGACGCGGTCTGGGTCGGCACCCCGTCCCAGTCCAACCCGTCGGCGAACGCCTGGCCGTCGGACCATGCCGCGGTCCTGACGGTCTTTCAGGTCGGTTGAGCAAGGTCCTGGCATCGAACGTGCATATTTCGATGTGCCGATACATCTGATGTTTCAGCGGTTCATTGCCGCATTGTTTCGCATTCGTGGACAACTGGTGCGTGGTGATCGGTTGAACACCATCAGGATGAATGAGTTCCGTCCGAAAGTATGAAGGTGAGGTGAATACAAACCGATTTCGTAGTATTGACGACCGCAAGTTTCGACACCATACTTCAATGCTTCACACCACGTCATAGGCGTGAATGGGGGCATTGATGCTGACGGTTCCATTACACGTCGATCGACATCATCCGTTCTTTTTTGACCACCCGGTGGACCACCTACCAGGCAATCTGCTCGTCGCCGGCCTGCTCGGGCTGGCCGGCGACGTCACCGGTGGCGAGCTGCGGCGCCCCGACCGCCGGCTGCGGCTCGGATTCGCGTTTCCGGCGTTCGGCGAACTCGAGGGCGATGTCGAGCTGCACTGCGGCGGGGCCGGTGACACGCTCGAGCTCGCCGCCATCCAGTCGGTCGGCGGCACCACCCGGGACATCTGCCGCGGCACCGTCACCGTGCTGCCCGAGCCGGCCTTGTTGGAGCCGGTTCTGCCGGAAGTCGCGGCGGCCACGCCCGCGGCCGAGCCGGCCGCCGGGTCCGGCCGCGGCGGGACGGCGACGCTCGCCGCCCCCGCCGAGCGGGCGCTCGCCGCCCCCGCCGACCCGAAGCTCGTGCACCGGGCCGACCTGAGCACCGTCATGCTGGGCGCGCCCACCGAGACGGAGGACGGCGAGATCACCTGCGCCGTGCTGCGCTGCCCCGCGCTCGCCGCGCCCGGCGACCTGCGCGACCCGATCGAGGTGATCGAGGCGGCCCGCCAGCTGGTGCTGATGCTCGGCCACCTCGCCAACGGCCATGCGTTCGACACCCACGTCGTCTGGATCGACCTCGCCGCCGACATCCCCGCCGCCCCGCCCGCCGGCCTGCCGCTGCGCGTGAGCTGGCGCCGGCCGCCCGGGAAGGCCCGGCCGCGGACCGCCTTCGACATGGGCCTGCACGCCGGGGCGGCCGACCTCGGCACCGTCCGGCTCGTCACCCACACGATGTCGCCCGCCGCCTATCGGAAGGTGCGGTCCGCGTGAGGCCCGACGAGCTGGAGCCCGGCGACCGGGTCCTGGTCATGGCCGGCAGCACCGGCATCACGGTCGGCGCCGCCGTCCTGGAGATCCCGCACCGACCGGATTGGACCGCATGAGAGCCGCACCCTGGATCATCTTCGTCACCGCCTTCGGGCTGCTCGCCGGCGGCGCGTACGTGCACCGCGACGACCCGGCCGCGCTCGTCGTCGCCGGCCTGTACGCGCTGTGGCTGCTCGTCGAGGCCCCGATCGCGCTGCGGGCCACCAGCGCGCCGCAGGACGCGTGGACGATCGTGCCGTACGGCGCGGCCCGGCTCGCCACCATCGGCTGCTGCCTGCTGGCGGCGGGGGAGCGCCCCGCCTGGTTCTGGGCGTCGGCCGCGCTGTTCGTCGCCGGTGTCGTCCTGCGCGAGACCGCGATCCGCACCCTGGGCCGGTTCTACTCGCACCACGTGGTGCGCCGCAGCGACCAGGTCGCCGTCACCCACGGGCCGTACCGCCTGGTGCGGCACCCCGCGTACGCCGGCATGATCCTGGCCCACCTCGGCCTCGTCGGCTGCTTCCCGGGCCCCGCCGGGGTTCTGGCGCTCTGCGCCCTCGTCGCATCGATCGTGTGGCGGCTGCGGGTGGAGGAGCAGGTGCTGTGGGACATGCCCGGCTACCGCGACTACGCCGTGGGCCGCAAGCGCCTCGTCCCGGGCGTCTGGTGATGGACCCGGTGATGGACCCGGTGATGGACCCGGCCGGCACCACCGGGATGAGCGCGGCCGAGGTGCTCACCACCACCCGGTCGGTGCGCCGCCGGCTCGACCTGACCCGCCCCGTCGACCTCGCCGACGTCCGCGCCTGCCTGGAGGTGGCCCTGCAGGCGCCGACCGGGGCGGGCCGCCAGCACTGGCGGTGGCTGGTCGTCACCGACCCGGCGCTGCGTGCCGCGATCGGCAAGGTGTACCGGGCGGCCTTCGAGCAGCGGTACCCGCCGGACGCCACCGGCACGGGCGTCCCGCCCCGGACCCTCGCCAGCGCCCGGCACCTCGCCGAACACCTCGGGCGGGTCCCCGTCCTGGTCGTGCCGTGCCTGGAGGTGCGGCGCGGGCTCGGCACCGGCAACCAGGCCGGCATCTGGGGGTCGCTGCTGCCGGCCGCGTGGAGCTACATGCTCGCCGCCCGTGCCCGCGGCCTCGCCACCGCCTGGACCACCACGCACCTGGACCGGGAGGAGGAGGTCGCCGCGCTGCTCCGGCTGCCCGGCCACGTCCGGCAGGGCGCGCTGATCCCGACCGCGCACCCGGTCGGCGGCGACTTCCGCCCGGCCCGGCGCGCCCCGCTGGACAGTGTCATCCACATCGACGGCTGGAACGAGACATGACGATCACGACCGGCACGGACGTCGCCGACCCGGCGCTCGTCGGGCACAAGTTCGCCCGCCTGCACCGGATGCGCGCCGCCGGGTTCCCGGTGCCGGACCTGGTCACCGTCCCGGCGACCGCGTTCGACGCGGCCTGGCGGGACGTCCAGCACGTGGCCGGCCCCGCGGGAGGCCCCGACGACCCCGGCCGGTGGGCCAGGGCGGCCGCCGCGCTGCGGGCCGCACCGGTCCCGGAGGGCATCCTCGCCGAGGTCCGCGACCGGTTCGGCCCCGACGCGCTGCTCGCCGTCCGGGCGTGCGCCGTCGCGTCCACAGTGGACGGCGAGGACGGCGAGGACGGCGCCGACCCGTTCGCGGGGATGAGCGACAGCTTCCTCTACGTGCCCGCCGGCCGGGTCGCGGACCGGATCGCGGCCTGCTGGGCGTCGGCGTTCACGGCCAGGGCAGTGGCCTACCGGCAGCACCGCGGCCTCGATCCGGCCCGGACCCGGATCGCGGTCGGCGTGCAGCTCATGGTGCCCGGCACCCGCTCGTTCGTGGCGTTCACCCGCGACCCCCGCGACGGCGCCCGGCGCACCGTCATCGCCGCCGCGCACGGCATCGGCGAGGGCGTCGTGCAGGAGAAGGCCGACGTCGACCACTTCCACGTCACCGGCCCGACCGTGACCGCCGACCTGGTCCGCAAGGAGCGCATGGTCGGCCCGCCGGACGGCACCGGCGAGCTCGCGCTGCTGCCCGTGCCGGCGCACCTCGCCGACGCACCGGTCCTCGACGACCGCACCGCCCGCGCCGTCGCCGCCCTCGCCGCCAGGGCCGAGGCGTTCTTCGGCGGCCCGCAGGACGTCGAGGGCACCATCACCGCCGACGGCACCCTGCACCTGGTCCAGGCCCGGCCGATGGTGACGCCCGCGGGGCCGCCGCTGTACTGGGCCAACCACAACATCACCGAGAGCTACCCGGGCGTCTCCGGCGCGCTCACCTTCTCGCAGGCGCAGGAGTTCTACCGGCGCGCGTTCGGCGACCTGTACCACCGCATGGGCGTGCCGGCCCGCACCGTCGCGGCGAACCGGCACCACCTGGAGCAGCTCGTCGCGCACCTGGACGGGCGGGTGTACTACCGCCTGGCGGCCTGGCACGCCCTGCACGGCCAGATGCCGGTGTTCGACCTGGTCCGCGACGTGTGGCAGGACGGCATGGGGGTCACCGGCGAGGCGCGCCCGCCCGTCACCCGGCCCCGCCGGCGGGCGTGGCTCGCGCTGCCCGGCACGCTCCTGCGGGCCACCCGCCACCCCCGCCAGGCCAGGGAGTTCCTGCGCTGGTGGGACGGCGTCATGGCGGACGCCGGCGACCTGTCGGGGCGGACCCCGCACCAGCTCGTCGCCGCCTACCGCGAGCTGTGGGCGGCGATGGGCGGCCGCTGGGGCGTCACCCTCACCAACTCCATCTACGGGCTGCTCGCCGTCAAGGCCCTGATGCGCCTGCTGGACCGGTGGGCGGGCGGCCCCGGCCTGCTGACCGGGCTGCTCACCGGCGGCCCCGCCAACCGGTCGCTGCGGTCGGTCCGGGCCGCCGTCGCCCTCGCCGAGCTCGTCGCCGCCGACCCGGCGCTGCGGGCGGCCGTCGGGTCGGGCGAGCACCCCCGCGAGGTGTGGCGCGCCATCAGCACCGGCCGGCACGGCGCGCCCCTCGCCGAGGCGGCGGCCGACTACCTGCGCCGCTACGGTGACCGCGCCCCGCACGACCTCAAGCTCGAGCAGCCGACCCCGCGCCAGCAGCCGTGGACAGTGCTGGAGGTGCTCCGCCCGTACATCAGCCAGCAGCGCACGGTCGAGGGCCTGATCCAGACGGAGGAGCGGGCCGCCCGCCAGGCCGCCGAGGAGCTCGCCGCGCGCTGCCCCGGCCGGGCGCGCCGCACCGTCCTGCGCGTCCTGGCGCGCTATGTGCGCTACACCGCCCGGGTCCGCGAGGACACCCGGTTCTGCCGCACGCAGCTGTACGGGCTGTCCCGCGACATCCTGTGGCGGCTCGGCGCTGACCTGCACGGCACCGGCCACCTCGACGACCCGCTCGACATCCGCGACCTCACCGTCGCCGAGGTCCTCGGCGCCTACGACGGCACGCTGCCGTGCGCGGCGCTGCGCGACCTCGCCGCCGCCCGGCGCCGCGAACGGCTGCTCGCGGAGGCCCGCCCCGGCCGGGCCGGCCTGCTGCGGACCCCGGCCACCGGCCCCCTGGCCGACACGCTGCCGGGCGCCGTGGAGGTGACCGCCGCCCCGGCCGCCGGCGCCGCCGGGGTGCTGACCGGGCTCGGCTCCGCGCCCGGCGTCGTGCGGGCCCCGGCCCGCCTCGTCCTCGACCCGTCAGTGCCGCCGGAGACGTGCCGCGACGCGATCCTCGTCGCCCGCGAGACCGACCCCGGCTGGCTGTTCCTGATGATGGCGGCGAAGGGGCTCGTCGTGGAGCGCGGCACGCTGCTGTCCCACACCGCGATCACCGGGCGGCTGCTCGGCGTGCCGACGGTCGTCGCCGTGCACGGCGCCACCGACCGCATCCCCGACGGCGCGCTGATCGAGCTCGACGGCACCGCCGGGACCGTGCGCATCCTCACCGGGGCGGACCCGTCATGACGGACTTCCCTTTCGAGAGCCGCCCGGGCGTCGCCCTGGATCCCGGGCAGGCGGCGCTGTTCCGGCGCTCCGCCCTCGTCCCGGTCCGCATCCGCGGCGGCCATCCGGCGCTGCTCGTCACCGGCCACGCCGACGTGCGCACGGTGCTGTCCGACCCGCGGTTCAGCCGGCAGCAGTGGCACGGCGGCACCATGTTCGCCCGCAGCCCCGACACCCTCGCCCTGGCCACCACCGACGCGCCGCTGCACACCCGCCGCCGCCGGACCGTGCAGGCGGCGTTCACCCACCGGGCCGCGGAGGCCGACCGGCCGTGGATCGAGCGGACCGCCGAGGACCTGCTCGACGAGATCGCCGCGAAGCCCGGACCCGCCGACGGACCGGTCGACATCGTCGCCGCGTACCTGCGGCCGCTGCCCTACCTCGTGATCGCCCGCATCATGGGCACACCGGCCGGCGACGTCGACCAGCTCGTCGCATGGACCGATGTGATGATGTCCGCGGGCCGGTGCGCGCCGGACGAGGTCACCGCCGCGACGGCCGCCATGCACGGCTATTTCAGAGCGAGGCTCGGCACGGGATTCCTCGGGTCGCTCGCGCCGGCGCTCAGCGAGCAGGAGATCGTCGTCATGGCCGCCGGTCTCGTCATGGCCGGCGGGGACGCCACCGCGAGCCACCTGAGCAGCTGCGTCCACCACCTGCTGCACGACGACGAGCTCCGTGGCACGCTGATCGCGCGGCCCGACCTGATCCCGGCCGCGGTGGAGGAGCTGCTGCGCTGGGTGTGGTTCGCCGGCACCGGCGGGCAGCCGCACGTCCTGCTCGCCGACGCGGAGCTCGCCGGGGTGCCGCTGAGCGCCGGGCAGGTCGTCGTCCCGCTCACCGACGCGGCCAACCGCGACCCGGCCGTCTTCCCGGACCCCGACGGGTTCCGCCTCGACCGGCCCGCCAACCCGCACCTGGGCTTCGGTCACGGCCGGCACATGTGCGTCGGTGCCCCGCACGCCAGGGTCCAGCTGCGCACCGCGATCGGCGCGCTGCTGCGCCGCTTCCCGGACCTGCGCCCCGCTGCCGGAGGCGCCGACGAGTGGCGGGACAGGATGTTCCTGCGCGGCCTGTGGCGCCTGCCGGTGCACCTGGGCTCGCCGGTGCGCCCATGAGGGCGTTCATCCGCGGCAGCTACCCGCCGGTGCCGTCGATCCTGTTCGCGGTCTGCTGGGCGTACGGTGTCACCGGCCTCTTCGCCCTCACCGGCCCGCCCGCCGGTCCCTGGCGGCCAGGCCTCGGCACCGCCGTGGCGGCGCTCACCATCGCCCTCGACATGCTGCTCATGCGCATCGTCGACGACATCCGCGACCTGCCCTATGACCGCGTGCACAACCCGGACCGCCCCCTCGCCGCCGGTGCCGTCACCCGGTCGTCGCTGCTGCGCTGGTACGGCGTGATCGGCGCGATCCTGGTGCTGCTGAACCTGTTCGACCGCTGGGCGGCGCTCGTCATCGCGGTCCAGCTGGCCTATGCGCTGCTGTTGCTGCTCCCCGGCCCCGATCCGGGGCGGCTGGTGCTGACGCTGCTGCTGAGCAGCCCCGTGCAGCTGCTGCTGCACCTCTACCTGTACACCCTCCACCTCCGCGAGACGGGCGGCGGCTTCGACCCGTCGTTCTGGCCGGCGCTCGCCGTGATCGTCCTGGCGACGCTGCACCTGGAGGTGGCCAAGAAGATCACCCGGTCGCCGCGCCCCGGCGAACGCACGTACGTGACCACCTTCGGCCTGCCCGCGACGGTCGCGGTCGCCGTGCTGAGCCCCGCCGCCGCCACCGTGGTCCTGGTGCTGGCGGCGCCGTCCGCGTGGGTGGTCCTGACCCTGCTCCCGCTCGCCCTGCCGGCCCTGGCGTGGTGGCGCTTCCGCCGCGCGGACCGCTGGGACGCGCGCCTCGCCTTCATCTATCTCCTGGCCTCGTTCGTCTCGTGGGCCGTGACCGCTGCCGCAGGGGGAACATCATGACGACGGACGTCACCGAGGTGGTCGGCGCCGTGCAGGACGACCTGACCGCGCTCCTGGCGAGGCTGCGGGCCAGCGGCGACGTCGCCGACGAGGCCATGGCCGGGTTCCTCGGCGGCTTCCTGGGCCGCCTGGCCGCGCGCGGCTCGACCGGCGCGGTGGACGTGATGATCCGGCTGCCGCTGCTCGTGCACGCCGCGGAGACCGGCGACCCGGCCGGGGGCCGGCCGGCGGCGGTCGTCCACGTGCTCTGGTGGGCCGCCGCCCGCTACCTCGACGACCTGGCCGACGGGGGACCCTTCGACCCGGCGCGGTGCAACGCGGACATCCTGGCCGCGCTGGGCGTCGGCAGCCACCTGCCGGCCAGGCTCCTGCGGGAGGCCCGCGTGCCGGACGCCACGAAGGTCGCGGCCCTGGCCGAGCTGTCCCGCGGCTGGCTCGACGGCATCAGCGGCCAGCTGCTCGACTTCGCCTCCCGGCCGGCCGGCGCCACGGTCGCGTCGGTCCTCGCCGGCTACGAGGGCAAGACCGGCGCGCCGTACGCGATGGCCACCGCGACGGCGGCCTGCCTGGCCGGCGCCGACCCGGGCCGGGTCGACCGCTGGCGCGACGTCGGCCGGCGGTTCGGGGTCCTGCGCCAGCTGACCAACGACCAGCGCGACCTGGTCACCGGCCGGGACGAGGACCTCCGCAACGGCGTCGCGACCTTCCTGGTGATGCTGCTGCTGGACGGCGTACCCGCGGCACAGCGCCCTGACCTGCTGGCCCTGCACGCCGCGGCGGCGACGTCGGCGGACGCCCGGGCCGAGTTCAAGGCGCTGCTGACCGGCCCTGAGCACCTCCGCGCCTACCACGGCCGGGTCGGCGCGATGGTCGCCGAGGTCCACGGGGCGCTGCACACCCTCGGCGGCACGCCACCGCACACCTCGGCCCTGCACACCCTCGTCGACGACGCGATGCTGGCGTTCCCGCTGCCGGTCCCCGTCTAGGTCCTGTCCCGTGGCGGGCTGACCACCAAGGTCCACGCTCTGTCCGACGGACGGGGCCGCCCCTTGGCCACCCGGATCACTCCTGACCAGGCGGCGGACACCCGCCAGCTGGAGCCGCTGCTGGACAGGGCCTAGCCGTAGCGCTCGACGAGCGCGGTGCCGATCTGGGCCAGGTGGTCCCGCACCCCCGGAGGGCCGGTCACCTCGAGCCATTCGACCAACCCGGCGAGCTCGCCGGCGAGTATGTGCTCGTTGTAACCCCGGATCACGACCTGGACGCGGCCGTCGGGCGTGGCACCTCCCACCTCGAGCCGGCCGCCGAGCGCCATCCGGAGCGGGCCTACCGCGTGGGGCACGCACACCGCCTGGATCTCCAGGGGCGTTCGCCTGCGGTCGACCTCGTCGGCGATCTCGCGCCAGCTCTCGGCAAGGTCGAAGTCATCGGGCCGGTGCACGGGATCGCCGGTCGGGTCGGCGGACGACACGCGGTCGATCCGGAAGGTCCGCCGGCCCGCCGCGGTGTTGGAGACGAGGTACCACGAGTGACCTTTGGCGACGATGCCCAGCGGGTGGACGGTCCGCTCGGTTTCGGCGCCGTCGCGGTCGACGTAGCCCAGCCGCACCTGGACGCCGCGGATCACCGCGTCCTGGAGTTCGTCGAGGAAGCGAACCGGCCGGCGCTCGACCGGGCTCGACCCCCATCGTTGCGGGTCCGTGACCAGCGACGACGCTGCCGCCTGGGCCTGCACCCGGAAGGGCTCCGGCAGGGCCTGGACGAGCTTGCGCAGGGCTGCCTTCACGGCCGGCGTCGCGGCCGATGCCGGCCCGGCGACCAGGAACAGGGCGCGGGCCTCACCCGCCGTCAACCCGGACAGGTCGGTTCGGGCGCCGCCCACGAGGCGCCAGCCGCCGCCGCGGCCCTGCACGGCGTACACCGGCACCCCGGCCATCGCCAGGGCGTCGAGGTCGCGGCGCGCGGTGCGCTCGGAGACCTCCAGTTCCCGGGCGACCTCCGCTGCTGTCACCTGCGCGCGCTGCTGCAGCAGGAGGAGGAGGGCCATCAGCCGGTCGGCTCGCACCCGGACAACATTTCCACAAAAACCGGTCATGGGGTGACCGGTATCGGTCGGCAAGATGCCGACATGACAACCGATCTTCCCGAGCCCACCCGTGTTCCGGTCAACGGTGTGGAGCTCGAGGTCTTCGAAGCGGGCCGCGAATCTGCGGGAAGGCCCATCGTGCTCTGCCACGGCTGGCCGGAGCACGCCTACTCCTGGCGCCATCAGATGCCCGCCCTCGCCGCAGCGGGCTATCACGTCATCGTCCCCAACCAGCGGGGTTACGGGAATTCGTCCCGTCCGGCCGAGGTGACGGACTACGACATCGCACACCTGTCGGGTGATCTCGTCGCACTGCTCGATCACTTCGGTTACGAAGACGCCACCTTCGTCGGTCATGACTGGGGCGCGTTCGTCGTCTGGGGCCTGACCCTGCTGCACCCGGACCGGGTGAACAAGGTGATCAACCTGAGCCTGCCGTACCAGGAGCGGGGCGAGCAACCGTGGATCGAGTCCATGGAAGCCGTGCTCGGCAGCGACTTCTACTTCGTCCACTTCAATCGGCAGCCGGGCGTCGCGGACGCCGTGTTCGAAGCGAACACGTCGCGGTTCCTGCGCAACATGTACCGGAAGAACGTGCCGCCCGCGGAGCCTCAGCCGGGCATGTCGTTGATCAACCTGGCCGGGGCGGAGACACCGCCCGGTGAGCCCGTGATGAGCGACAGCGAACTGGCCGTCTTCGTCTCCGCCTTCGAAACGTCGGGATTCACGGGCGGCATCAACTGGTACCGGAACCTCGACCGCAACTGGCGCCTGTTGGCGGACGTGGACCCGGTCATCCGGCAGCCCACCCTCATGATCTACGGCGACCGGGATGCGATCCAGAGGTCGGAACGACTGACCGAGTTCGTGCCCGGCGTGGAGGTCGTCAGTCTGGACTGCGGCCACTGGATCCAGCAGGAGAAGCCGGAGGAGACGAACCAGGCGATGCTCAAGTGGCTGGACCAGCAGGACGCCGCCCAGGGCCGGTGACTGAAGAGGTCTCCGGTGGACGGTCCGGCGACCGAGCCGGACGTCGTACCGGAGACCTCGTGGCGGCGCCAGCACAGCCCGCTCGTCATCGCTGAGATCACCACGAACCAGACCCATGATCCGCGAGACAGGACCTGGCCGCCGCTCACCGGCGAGACCACCCTGTGACGTGGCCGGCCTCGAACGGGTGGACGCGCGGCCGGGCCGGCAGCGGCACCGACGGGTCCGCCGCCTCGGCGAGGCGGGCCCGGAAGCGGGGTCCGGTGCCGGCGTGCGGCCCTTAGCGTGCCCGGCCCCGGTTCGCGCAGGCGGTGCCCGGCCCGCCTCGCCGACGATCCCGGCCTGCCGTCCGCCGCCTGCCGTCCGCCGCCTGCCGGCTCGTCGCCTGCCGTCCGCTGGCGGCGGCTACGCCATCAGCGGCGCGAAGCCGTCCAGGAGCCGCTGGAGGCCGAACTCGAACAGCTCGGTGTCCTCGTCGGCCTCCGCCGGTGCGCCGGGCTCCTGGTCGAGGCCCATCGCGGTCCCGCGCACGAAGTCGGCGGCGGTCGCGGCGACCCGCGAGGCGGTCTCCTCGGCCAGACCCTGGCCCGCCATCGCGCGCGCCGTCCATGCGGTGTGCGCGACCACGTGCTCGCTGAGCGGCGACGGCTCGAACGACACGATCCTGGCGAGCCAGGGGTGGCTGCGGTACATCTGCCACTGTGTGCGGCACACCAGCTCGAGCTGCGCCCGCCAATCGCCGGCCGCCGCCAGCGGCGGCGGGTGCTCGGCGAAGATCGCGTCGGCCATCATGGCCTCGAGCCGGGCGCGGCTGCCGACGTGCTTGTGCGGCGTCATGGTGGTCACGCCGAGCCGCTCCCCGATGCGTCGCATGGAGGCCGCGGCGAGCCCGTCGGCGTCGGCCAGTTCGATCGCGGCGCGGACCACCCGCGCCCGGGACTCCGTGCCCGGCGGCGGTGGGGGCCGCCACGCCGCCGCGATGCCCGCGGCGGGCTCGGTCACCAGCAGCCCGTGGATGCCGGGCACCTTCTCGACGAGGCGCTCGTCCCGCATCTGCCGCAGCGCCTTGAAGGCGATGTGCATCGAGACGTCCCACTCGCGCATGAGGTCCTTGAACGACACCACGGTGTGCGGCGCCAGCTCGCCCGTGGCGATCCGCCGGCGCAACAGCGCGACGATGTCCGTCGCCATCAGCGGCACTGCCACCTCCCGCCGTGTCCGCGGCCCGGCCTCGGCCGCGCCGCCATCCGTCGCCGCCATCTATGACACCAGCCGCGCGTATCCGTCCAGCAGCCGCCGCAGGCCGAACTCGAACAGCGCGGCGTCCCGCTCCACGCCGGCGCCAGGCTCCCCGTGCCGCGGTTCCCCGTGCCGCGGTTCCCCGTGCCGCGGTTCCTTGCCCTGCGGTTCGTCGTGCTGTGGTTCGTCGTGCTGTGGTTCGTCGTGCTGTGGTTCCCTGTCCTGCGGCTCGTCGTGGTGCAGCTCCTGCGCCAGGCGCATCGCGTGGCCGCGCACGAAGTTCGCGGTGGTCGCGGCGAGCCGCCGCGCGGTGTCCGGCGCCGCGCCCGCGCCGGCCAGCACCCGCACCGCCCACTCGGTGTGCCCGACCACATGCGGACTGAGCAGTGGTTTCCTGAAGGACACGGCTTCGGCGAGCCACGGATGGCGGCGGTACATCGCCAGCTGCGCACGGCAGAGCGCCTCCAGCTGGGCGCGCCAGTCCCCGGCGGGCGTCCGCGGCGGCGGGTGCTCGGCGAAGACCGCATCGGCCATCAGGATCTCCAGACGGGCCCGGTCGCCCACGTGCTTGCGCACCGTCGCGAAGTCCGTGTCGAGCTCGACGGCGATGCGCCGGACGGACGTGACGGCGAGCCCGTCGGCGTCGGCCGACTCGATCGCCGTGCGCACCGCCCGCGCCAGGAACTCCGCACCCCCGGGCGCCGGACGACGCCGCCGGGCAGGAGGCTGCCAGCCGGCCGCGATCCCGGGAGCCTGCTCGGTGACCACCGGGCCCGGCCCGCCGGCGACGTCCTCGACGAGACCGTCCTGCCGCATCATCGCCATCGCGCGAGCCGCCGCACTCACCGGGAGGCCCAGCTCGCGCGCGACGGCCCGGCGGGACGGCACGATCTCACCCGGCCGCAGCTCTCCCGCGGCGATGCGCCGGCACAGCTCAGCGACGATGCTTGCCGCCGCTTGCGCCACGCCCACCTCCCAGCCGGTACCGGTGCGCAAGTCTATCCCGACGCCCGATTCGTCGCCGCCGTCCGCGCCCTGCGCCCGGCGGTCCGGTCCCGTGCGGCGGTGACGTCAGTGCGTGCCGGCGGGCAGCTCGGCGAGCAGCTGTTCGACAGGACGCTGGGCCGGGTGCTCACCCGGTGTCGCCTTCCTGCTGGGGGACGCCGTGGGGGACGACGACGTCGCCGGCGGCGCTGCCGACGGACGGGTAGAGCGCGAGGAGCAGCCCGACGCCCACCGCGCCGAGCCACAGGTCGCCGCCGGTGCGGTCCTTGTCGGCGAAGTCGATCGCGGGCAGCCGGACCATGAGGTCGGCCAGCACGGCCCCGGCGACCTGGGCGGTGACGTAGCCGGCGAGGTCGCGGGCGGCGGCGTCGATGTCGAACCGCCAGCGTGGGAACAGCCGCACGTGCCCCCATCGCCGCACGGACGCGGCCGGGCCGTCGCCGGCTTCGAGGACGAGGAACGGCAGGCGGCTGGGGTTCAGATGACGTTGGGGCTGCGGCGTTCGAGGAGGACCACGTCGCGCCACCGGTCACCGTGGCCGGCGTGGCGAGCGACGCGTTCCCGGACGCCGACGGTGCGGAAACCGGCGGCGTGGTGCAGGGCGAGACTGCCGGTGTTCTCCGGGAAGACCCCGGACTGGATGGTCCAGATCCCGGCCGCCTCGGTGGACGTGACCAGCGCGTCGAGCAGCGCCCGCCCGACCCCGCGACCCTGTGCCGCCGGGTCGACGTACACGGAGTGCTCGACCACACCGGCGTACACCGCCCGCGCCGAGACCCGCGTGACCGCGACCCAGCCGAGCACGACGCCGGCGGCGTCGACCGCGACGAACCGGTGCTCGGGGAGCCTTGACGCGTCGAAGGCGGCCCAGTCGGGGGCGGTGTGCTCGAAGCTGGCGTTGCCGCCGTCCAACCCGGCCTGGTAGATGGCGAGGACCGGGCCGGCGTCCGCCGGTGTCATCGCACGGACCGCCGGCGTGGTGGTCATCCGGTCACCGTCCACCGCCGTCATCGTCCTTCGCCGACCTGCGATGAAACGGTAGCCGACGGACTGCCGATGAGCCATCCCGCCGCAACGACGAGCCGCGCCACCGCGGTGAGCGCGGCCGCTTCGACGCGGTCCGGGGTGTCGGCCGGGCTGTGGTAGCCGGGCGCGCCGGTGGAGGTCGGCAGGCCGGTGGTGCTCATCCGCAGCAGGCGTTCTCAGCCGTCGTGCCGCAACACGGGCCGCTCGCAGCGGCCCTCGGCGACCCGGTCCGGCTGATGTCGATGATCGCCTCCGCCGACGGCAGCGAGATCTGCGTCTGCGACCGCACCCCGGCGTTCGGACTGTCCGGTCCGGCGATCTCCCACCACCTGCGCACCTGCGCGAGGCCGGACTGGTCACCGCCGACCGCCGCGGTACCCGGGTCCACTACCGCGCCCGCCCCGGCGTCATGCGCCGGCTCGCCGCACCGCTGACGGTCACCGGCCCGGCAGCGGACGCCGGCCCGGCCTGAGAGACCGTCGCGGCCCGGGGCGTGCGGCGGGCCGCCGCACGCCCCGGGCCGGTCGTGCCTCAGGCGTGCACGAGGCGGGCGGCCTCGACGGCGTCGTGCAGGCGCTGCTCGGCGTCGCGGCTCAGGGAACTGCGCAGCATGCGGCCGCCGAGCTGGAGCGGCGCCATCTGCTCGACGACCTTGTCGACGGTGATCTGGTCGACGAGGAGGAAGAGCACCGCCGAGCCGGGCTGCAGCGACCCGGTGAGGTCCTTCATGAACTTGTCGTCCACGCCGACGTCGGTGCTCTTGCCGGCGAGCGCGCCCGCGCCCGCGCCGATCGCCATGCCGAGGAACGGGGCGAAGAACAGCAGCCCGATCAGGCCGCCCCACATGGCGCCGCTGGCCGCGCCGACGCCGGTCGCGCTCGCCCCCTGGTGCACCTTGACCTTGCCGCTCTCGTTGACCTCCACCACCGCGGCGTCGCGCAGGGTGACGAGCCCTTGCCGCTGCAGGTCGATGATCTTCTCACGGGCGGTCTTCGCGGTGGGGACATCCCGGTACTCGATCGCGATCATCTCGCTCATGGTGTCTCCTCTCACCTGTTGTCCGTGGTGTCACCTGCAACGCTCGCCAAGCCGGTGCCGAACCGCCTCGCCTGCGTCGAGTGACCGGGCGCCGGGTATTCGGTGACCATGTGGATCCAGCGTTTGCCGACGAAGGGGACGTCGTCGGTGCCGTAGCCGCTGCCCGGCACGGCGTACCGGCGGCCGGGGATCGCCAGCTCGACGGCGGTCATCTGGTTCAGCGTCAGCGTGCCGGTCTTGTCGGAGTTGACGGCGGAGGTCGACCCGAGGGTCTCGGTCGACCGCAGCCGTTTGACGATCGCGTTGGACCGGGCGAGCAGCTGGGTCCCCATGGACAGGATCGTCGTGACGACCGCGGGGAGGCCGGTCGGGATGGCCGAGACGGCGAAGGCGACCGCCGCCAGGAACACCACCTGGAAGGCGTTGCCGCGGGCCAGGTTCAGTGCGATCGACAGCGCCAGTGCGACGCCGGCGACGACGAGGATCTGGTTGGTCAGCCGCGACAGCTGGCGGGTCAGCGGGGTCTCGGCGTCCTGGGCCGTCCGCGGCATGCCGGAGATGTGGCCGACCTCGGTCGCCATCCCGGTGGCGGTGACCACGAACTCGGCGGCGAGGGTCAGGTGCCGCCTCCCCCCGGACCGCGATCGGTGTGGTGGTCGTGGGTGGGCGCGTCGAGCCGTTCGAGCAGCGCAGGGGCGGCCCGTTCGCCGGGGGCCGGGAGCCGGCGGCGCGCCTCGAACTCGGCGGTGCGCAGGGTGAGGGTGATGGTGAGCCCGCCGCCGGGGGTGCTCTCGGGTTCGAGGCTGCCGCCCATGGCCTCGGCGAGGCCGCGGGACAGGGCGAGGCCGAGACCGACGCCGGTGGTGTTGTCGCGGTCGCCGAGGCGCTGGAACGGCTGGAAGATCCTGTCCCGGTCGGCGGCCGGGACGCCGGGCCCGTGGTCGATGACGCGGACCTCGACCAGGCCGGCGTGCTCGCTGACGCTGACGAGCGGGGGTCGGCCGGCGGGGCTGTGGCGCAGGGCGTTGGCGATGACGTTGACGAGGATGCGCTCGAGGAGCGCCGGGTCGGCGTGGATCTCGGGCAGGTCGTCGGGGACGACGACCCGGACGCCGGCGGCGGTGTCGCCGAGGTCGTCGAGACCGCAGGAGATCGCCTCGCCCACGCTGATCGCCCGCGGGTGCGTGCCGAGCGCCCCGGCCTGCAGCCGGCTCATGTCGAGGAGGTTCTCGACCAGGCGGTTGAGCCTGTCCAGGGACTCCTCGGCGGTGGCGAGGAGCTCCTCGCGGTCCTCGGCGGAGAACTCGACGTCGTGGCTGCGGAGGCTGCCGACGGCGGCCTTCGCGGCGGCGAGCGGCGTGCGCAGGTCGTGGCTGACGGCGGACAGCAGCGCGGTGCGCAGCTTGTCGGCCTCGGCGAGGGAGCCGGCCGCGGCGGCCTGCTCGGCGAGCCGCTGCTGGCGCAGCGCGATGGCGGCGTGCGCGGCGAACGCCTCGACCAGGCGCCGGTCCGCCGCGGCGAGGATGGGGCCGCACAGCACCAGCGACAGGTCGTCGTCGATCGGCACCTCGGACTGCCCCTCGGCGGGCGACGTGCACGGCGGCCCGCCGACGCTGGCGGCGATCTCCCACGCGCCCGTGTCGCCGCGCGGCTCGGACCCGGCGTCCTCGCCGGTGCGGCGCCGCAACAGGGTGACGCTGGTCAGGCCGAACGCCTCACGGACGCGTTCGAGCAGGGCCGGCAGCGGCCGGTCGCCGTGCAGGACGCCGCCGGCGAGCGTGGACAGGGTCTGTGCCTCGGCGCTGGCCCTGGCCGCCTCCCTGGTGCGCCGGGCGGCGAGGTCGACGACGGTCGACACCGCGGTGGCGACGAGGACGAACGCCAGCAGCGCGAACAGGTTCTCGCGTTCGGCGACGGTGAACCGGTGCAGCGGCGGCGTGAAGAAGTAGTTGAGCAGCAGGAAGCTGCCGACGGCGGCGAGCAGCGCCGGCCACAGCCCGCCGACGAGCGCGACGGCGACGGTCAGGATGAGGAACGCGAGGATGTCGCTGGGCAGCGAGATGTCCTCCTGGACTGCGCCGAGACCCACGGTCAGCAGCGGCAGGCCGAGCGCGGCGAGCGCGACACCGGCCAGGCGCCGCCGGAGGGTGAGCCCGCCGGTGCCGCCGAGGCGGAGCCGGCCGCGCCGGGCGTGCTCGTGGGTGACGAGGTGGACGTCGATCGCGCCCGACTCGGCGGTGGTGGTCACGCCGACGCCGGGGGAGAGCAGCTGGGCGAACCGCTTGCGCCGGCTGGCGCCCAGGACGAGCTGGGTGGCGTTGACGCCGCGGGCGAAGTCGAGCAGCGCGGCGGGCACGTCGTTGCCGACGACCTGGTGGTAGGTGCCGCCGAGGGTCTCCACCAGGACGCGTTGCCGGGCGAGGTTCGCGGGGTCCGCCCCGGCGAGGCCGTCGCCGCGGATGACGTGGACCGCGAGGAGGTCGGCGGCCCTGGTACGGGCGGCGACCCGGGCCGCCCGCCGGATGAGGGTGTCGCCTTCCGGGCCGCCGGTGAGGGCGACGACGACCCGCTCGCGGGCCTCCCACGTGGCGTCGATGTGGTGCTCGGCCCGGTACCGGTCGAGCTGCTCGTCGACCTTGTCGGCGAGCCACA
The DNA here is from genome assembly GCF_042898305.1 of Dactylosporangium sp. NPDC000521. Classification (NCBI taxonomy): domain Bacteria; kingdom Bacillati; phylum Actinomycetota; class Actinomycetes; order Micromonosporales; family Micromonosporaceae; genus Dactylosporangium; species Dactylosporangium sp. NPDC000521. Next base: position 190,393 of record NZ_JBIAYW010000015.1, on the reverse strand, counting down.
GCAGGGCCAGCTCGCGCAGCGCCGTGAGGTTGCCGACGCGGAAGTAGTTGCCCAGGGCCGCGTCGACCTTCTCCGGGCGGTAGACGTTGCCGTGCGCCATGCGGCGGCGCAGCGCCTCCGGGGTCATGTCGACGAGCTCGATCTGCTCGGCGCGGCGCACGACGGCGTCCGGGACGGTCTCGCGCTGCGGCACGCCGGTGATCTGCTCGACGACGTCGTTGAGCGACTCGAGGTGCTGGATGTTGACGGTGGTGAGCACGGTGACGCCGGCTTCGAGGAGCGTCTCGATGTCCTGGAAGCGCTTGGCGTGCCGGACGCCCGGGACGTTGGTGTGGGCGAGCTCGTCGACGACGACGACCTCCGGGCGGCGGGCCAGGACCGCGTCGAGGTCCATCTCGGTGAACTCGGCACCGCGGTAGGCCACCGTCCTGCGGGGCACGACTTCGAGGCCGGCGAGCATCGCCTCGGTGAAGGGGCGGCCGTGGGTCTCGACGAACCCGACGGCGACGTCGGTGCCGCGCTGCAGCCGGCGGTGGGCCTCTTCGAGCATCTTGTAGGTCTTGCCGACGCCGGGTGCTGCGCCGAGGTAGACCCGCAGCTGTCCACGCGCCATCACTGCACCGTGCCTTCTGTAGGTGGCAGGCCCGCCGCTGGATGGGCGGCGGGCCTGCCCGGGGTCAGCCGCGGACCGGGTGCGCGGCGTCGAGCGCCAGGTTCAGTTGTAGGACGTCGACGCCGGGCTCGCCGACGAACCCGAGGAGCCGCCCGGTGGTGTACCTGTCGACCAGCAGCCGCACCTGCGCCGGCGACATGCCACGGGCGGCCGCGACCCGGCGCACCTGCAGCCGGGCGTAGGCGACGCTGATGTGCGGGTCGAGCCCGCTGCCGCTGGCGGTGACCGCGTCGGCGGGGACCGCGGGCCGGGCCGGTGCGTCGCCCCGGACCGGTGTCACCACGCCCTTGCCGTAGTCCCCGCCGGGGGTGGCGCGCTCGACCTCGACCCCGTCGTAGGTGGCGAGGAACGGCTCGCCGGGGCCCGTCTCGTTGAGGCTCACGACCCGGGTCACCGGGCCGGTCGCGCCGTCGCGGCGGAACACGGCGAGGACCGCGCCGACCCCGCCGGCGGTGCAGTAGGGCCGGCCGCCGTCGACGCCTTCGAGGTCGCCGATCGCCTTGCTGCGGGCGCAGACCTGGGTCAGCAGGCTCGGCTTGTCCGGGCTGTCCACGACGTTCTCCGGGCCCAGGTTGCTGGCGGACGTCGAGGTGGGGTCGTAGCCGTCGCCGGCCGCGGACGGCCGGGACTGGAAGTACTGCTTGAGCGGCTTGCCGTCGCCGCCGGTGTACGCCTGGCCGATGAGCCGGCTGCCGACTGCCTGCCCGTCCTTGTCGACGATCGAGCCGCCGGCCCGGCCGGACAGGCCCGGTATCCGGCCGATGCCGACCATGAGCAGCGGGTAGACGAGACCGAGCAGGACGGTGAGGACGAGCAGCGCGCGCAGGGCGGCGAGGTGCTGGGCGAGCCAGGCTGGGAGGCGCATCAGGAGATCCCCGGAATCCAGGCGATGAGCAGGTCGATGAGTTTGATGCCGATGAACGGCACGACGACGCCGCCGGCGCCGTAGACGAGCAGGTTGCGGCGCAGCATCGACGCGGCGGATCCCGGCCGGTACCGCACCCCGCGCAGGGCGAGGGGGATGAGCGCGACGATGACGAGGGCGTTGAAGATGACCGCGGACAGGATCGCCGAGGTGGGCGAGTCGAGGCGCATGATGTTGAGCCGGTCGAGGCCGGGGTAGATCGCGGCGAACATGGCCGGGATGATGGCGAAGTACTTGGCGATGTCGTTGGCGATGGAGAACGTGGTGAGGGCGCCGCGGGTGATGAGCAGCTGCTTGCCGATCTCGACGATCTCGATGAGTTTCGTCGGGTCGGAGTCGAGGTCGACCATGTTGCCGGCCTCCTTCGCGGCGCTGGTGCCGGTGTTCATGGCGACGCCGACGTCGGCCTGGGCGAGGGCCGGGGCGTCGTTGGTGCCGTCGCCGGTCATCGCGACGAGCCTGCCGCCCTCCTGCTCGCGTTTGATGAGGGCCATCTTGTCCTCGGGGGTGGCCTCGGCGAGGTAGTCGTCGACGCCGGCCTCCTCGGCGATCGCCCTGGCCGTCAGCGGGTTGTCGCCGGTGATCATGACGGTGCGGATGCCCATGCGGCGCATCGCGTCGAAGCGCTCCCGCATGCCCTGCTTGACGACGTCCTTGAGGTGGATGACGCCCAGGGCGCGGGCCGGCGCTTCGCCGACGCGTTCGGCGACGACGAGCGGCGTGCCGCCCGCCCCGGAGATCGCGTCGACGATCTCCCCGACTTCGCCGGCCGGATGCCCGCCGTTTTCGCGCACCCACTTCATGACGGCGGCCGCGGCGCCCTTGCGGACCTGCCGGTCGCCGACGTCCACGCCGGACATCCGGGTCTGCGCCGTGAACGGCACCCAGGTGGCGCCGCCGAGCTCTCCGGCGGTGCGCTCCCGCAGGCCGTGCGCGGTCTTCGCGTACACCACGATGCTGCGACCCTCGGGGGTCTCGTCCGCGAGGCTCGACAGTTGTGCGGCGTCCGCCAGTTCCCCGGGCGTCACGCCGTCGGCGGTGAGGAAGTCGCCGGCCTGCCGGTTGCCGAGGGTGATGGTGCCGGTCTTGTCCAGCAGCAGCGTGTTGACGTCGCCGGCGGCCTCGACGGCGCGGCCGGACATGGCCAGGACGTTGCGTTGCACGAGGCGGTCCATGCCGGCGATGCCGATCGCGGACAGCAGCGCCCCGATCGTCGTCGGGATGAGGCAGACGAGCAGTGAGACGAGGACGATGCCGGTGACGCCGTCGCCGTTCAGGGCGAGGCTGTCGGGCGCGAACGCCTGCACGCCCTTGGAGTAGATCGCCAAGGGCTGCAGGGTGGCGACGGCGAGCAGGAAGATGATCGTCAGCGAGGCGAGGAGGATGTTGAGGGCGATCTCGTTCGGCGTCTTCTGCCGGCTGGCGCCTTCGACGAGGGCGATCATCCGGTCGATGAAGCTCTCGCCCGGCTTCTGGGTGATCTTCACGACGATCCGGTCGGACAGCACGCGGGTGCCGCCGGTGACGGCGCTGCGGTCGCCGCCGGACTCGCGGATGACGGGTGCGGACTCGCCGGTGATGGCGGACTCGTCGACGGAGGCGATGCCCTCGATGACGTCGCCGTCGCCCGGGATGATCTGGCCCGCCTCGACGACGACGACGTCACCCAGCTTGAGCTCGCTCGCCTTGACGGTCGTGCCGTCGCGCAGGTGCGCCATCGTGTCCTGTTTCGCGCGGCGCAAGGTGTCGGCCTGGGCCTTGCCGCGGCCTTCGGCGACGGCCTCGGCGAGGTTCGCGAACACGACCGTCAGCCACAACCAGGCGGTGATCAGCCAGGCGAAGACGCTCGGGTGCAGGACCGCCAGGACGGTGGTGAAGACCGAGCCGATCTCCACGATGAACATGACCGGGTTGTGCCACAGCGTGGCCGGGTTGAGCTTGCGCAGCGCGTCCGGGGTGGACCTCCAGAGCTGCCGGTGATCGAGCAGCCCGCCGGTGACGGTCATGCGTTTCCCTTGAGATGCGGTCAGTGTACTCATCGGATGCCTTCCGCGAGCGGGCCGAGCGCGAGGGCCGGCAGGTAGGTGAGCGCGACCACGATCACGGTGACCGCGACGACCATGCCGATGAACAGGGGTTGGTACGTCCTGAGCGTCCCCGCCGACTGCGGCACGGGGACCTGCCGGGCGAGGGAGCCGGCGAGGCCGAGGACGAGGATGATCGGCAGGAAGCGGCCCAGCAGCATGCACAGCCCGAGGGCGGTGTTGTAGAACGTGGTGTTGACGGAGATGCCGGCGAACGCGGAGCCGTTGTTGTTCGACGCGGACGTGAACGCGTACAGCACCTCGGACAGGCCGTGCGCGCCGGGGTTGGCCATCGAGGCCCGCGCGGTCGCCGAGCCCATCGCGGCGGCGGTGCCGACGAGGACCAATGCCGGTGTGGTGAGCAGGTACAGCGACGCGAACTTGATCTCGCGGGCGCCGATCTTCTTGCCCAGGTACTCCGGCGTCCGGCCGACCATCAGCCCGGCGACGAAGACGGTGATGACGGCGAGGATGAGCATGCCGTACAGGCCGGAACCGACACCGCCGGGCGCCACCTCGCCGAGCATCATGTTGAGCATCGTCACCATGCCACCGAGCGACGTGTACGAGTCGTGGAACGAGTTGACCGCGCCCGTGGACGTGAGGGTGGTGACGGCCGCGAAGGTCGCCGACTGGGACACGCCGAAGCGGGTCTCGGTGCCCTCCGTGGCCGCGCCGGCGGCGGTGGGGACCGTCCCGCCGTGCGCGAGCTGCAGGGCGTTGATCGCGACGACGCTGCCGATCGCGAGGACCGCCATGACGGCGGCGATCGCGAGCCCCTGCCGTCTGTCGCCGACCATGCGGCCGAAGACGCGGGGGAGGCTGAACGGGATGAGCAGGATCAGGAACAGCTGGACCCAGTTCGTCCAGCCGGTCGGGTTCTCGAACGGGTGGGCGCTGTTGGCGTTGTAGAACCCGCCGCCGTTGGTGCCGAGCTCCTTGATGACCTCCTGGCTGGCGACCGGCCCGCCGGTGATGGTCTGGCGGCCGCCGGTCAGGGTCGTGACGTCGGTGCCGCCGCTGAGGTTCTGCACCACGCCGCCGGCGATGAGCACGACCGCGGCGACGGCCGCGACCGGCAGCAGGATCCGCACGCAGATGCGGACCAGGTCGACCCAGAAGTTGCCGAGCTCGGTGGTCTTCGACCGGGCGAAACCGCGGACGAGGGCCACCGCGACGGCGATGCCGACGGCGGCGGAGGTGAAGTTCTGCACGGCGAGGCCGGCCATCTGCACGAGGTGACCCATCGTCGACTCGCCTGAGTACGACTGCCAGTTGGTGTTGGTGACGAAGCTGACGGCCGTGTTCCAGGCCTGGTCGGGCTGGACCGGGTCGAAGCCGAGCGACAGCCACAGATGGTTCTGGACCCGCTGGAACAGGTACAGGGCCAGGATCGAGACGGCGGAGAACGCCAGGACGCTGCGGGCGTACACGCCCCAGGACTGCTCGCCGTCGGGGTTCACGCCGACGGCCCGGTAGACGAGCCGTTCGGCCCGGGTGTGCCGGGCCGAGGTCACCGACGCGTACATGTGATCGCCGAAGGGCCGGTACACCAGCACCAGGGCGACGATCAGCGAGGCGGCGAACACCACGCCCGCCGTGGCGGTGCTCATCAGAACCGCTCCGGGAAGAGCAGGGCCGTCACCAGGAACGCCGTGAGGGCGACGGCGAGGATGAGACCGACGAGGTTCTCGGCGTTCACAGCCGCTCCACCGCCCGCACCACCAGGCCGAGGACCGCGAACAACGCGATCGTCAGCAGCACGAACCACAGGTCAGCCACGAGGGATCTCCTCCTGCACGAACTCGACGTCAACGCTTGGCGGCCGGCGTCCGGCCGCATCCGAAGTGAAGTCCCGCAGGGCGGCTATGCCCAGGTGCGTTGGCGACATCCATACGGCCGGCGCCGGGTCCTTGACGCCTTCTTAACGCCCACCGGCCCGTGCGACGTCACCGCGGCGTGAGCGTCGTGCGCCGCAGCCGTTGCACCCCCAGGTACGCCGCCGTGACGAGCAGCCCGACATAGACGTCGTTCTCGAACCACCCGAACGTCGTCTGCTGCTGCGGCCCGAACGTCGTCGGGTAGTAGAAGACGGAGATCCCCAGCAGCGCCGCGAGGTAGGCGAGCACCGACCCCTGCGCCACCCGCCCGGTCCGCCTGGCCAGCACCGCCGACCCGAACCCCACGGCGTAGAACGCCCACGCGAGCGGGGTCGTCACGGTGAACGCCGGGTCCTCGATGCCCTCTACCCGCGCGTAGACGGTGTGCCCCGCCGACAGCGTGAAGGCGGCGAAGAGCACGTGCGACATGTGCCGGCCGTACGATGCCGTCCGCCTGTCGCTCAGGGTGCCGAGGGCGGTGGTCGGTGTGGTGGTCATGGTCTGTCCTCTCGTCGTGACGGCGGGATGCCGTCGACCCCCAGCCTCGGGCCGCGCCGGGCGCCGTCCCACCCACAGCGACCCCACACCGGCACCACAGCCGGCCGTCGTGCCGAGTCGCCGCCGCGCACGGCACCGCCGGTTAGCATCTGACCTGTGGAGGCGGCTGCGGCATTCGGCGACTTCGCCGTCGTGCTGCGCCGCCTGCGCGAGTCGCGGTCGCTGACCCAGGAGGAGCTCGCGGAGCGGGCGGGCCTCACGGCGAAGGCGATCGGCGCCCTCGAGCGCGGCGAACGGCGCCGGCCCTACCCGCACACCGTGCGTTCGCTCGCCGACGGGCTCGCCCTCGACGACGACGACCGGGCGGCCCTCGTCGCCGCGGTCCCCGGCCGGGACGCCGCGCCGCGGGCGGCCGGGCCGGCCCCACCGGCGGGCCCCTGGTGGAGCAGCGAGCCCCCGCCGCCGGCCGACCGGGTCACCGCGCCGTCACCGGCGCCCGGCGGCTCCCGCTACGCCCCGGCCGGCCCGACGACACCGCTCATCGGCCGCGAGGGTGCGCTCGCCGAGCTGCTCGCGCTGCTGGGCTCGGGCACGCGCCGGCTCGTGACGGTCACCGGCCCCGGCGGGGTGGGCAAGACCCGGCTGGCGATGGAGGTGCTGCGGCTCGCGGCGCCGGACTTCCCCGGCGGCGCCCAAGGCGTCGACCTCTCGGCGGTGCGGGAGCCGAAGCTCGTCGTGCCGACGATCGCCGCGGCGCTCGGGCTGCCCGACACGGTCGGCGTCGACCCCCTCGACGCGCTCGTCCCGCACCTGGCCGGCCTGCGGATGCTGCTGGTGCTCGACAACCTGGAGCAGCTGACCCAGGCGGCGCCGGTGCTCGCCGGCCTCGTGGCGCGCTGCCCTGACCTCGTCGTGGTGGCGACCAGCCGTGCGCCGCTGCGGGTCCGCGCCGAGCACGAGTTCGTGCTGGGTCCGCTCACCACGCCCACCGCCGACGACGTGGACGCGGTGGCCTCGTCGCCCGCCGTCGCCCTGCTCCTCGACCGGGCCGCGGCCGCCGGGTCCCCCACGGTCGTCACCGACGCCGACGCTCCCGCCCTGGCCGCGATCGTACGGCGGCTCGACGGGCTCCCCCTCGCGGTCGAGCTCGCGGCGCCCGGCCTGCGGCTGCTCTCCCCGTGGGCCCTCCTCACCCGGTTGGAACAGCCGGGCCCCGGCGCCGCCCCGCGCGACCTGCCCGAGCGGCACCGCACGATGGCCGCGGTGCTCGAGTGGAGCATGGATCTCCTCGAGCCCGAGGAGATCGCCCTCTTCGAGCGTCTGGCGGTCATCAGCGGCGGGTTCTCCCTCGACACGGTCGAGGCCGTCGCCGGAGAGGGCGCCGACGTGCTGCCCGCCCTCGGTGCGCTCGTCGACCAGTCGCTGGTGCTTCGTGTGCCGTCGCCCGACCGGCAGCCACGCTTCCGGCTGCTGGAGCCGGTGCGGCAGTTCGCGATGCGGCGGCTGCACGCGTCCGGGCTGGCCACCGCGACCGCCGACCGGCACGCCGCGCACTTCCACGCGCGGGCCACGGCGTCCGCCGCGCTGCTGGAGGGGCCGGACCTCGTGGCCGTGCTCGACGGGCTCGACGCCGACCACGCCAACCTGCGGTCGGCGTTCCTGCGCCTGATCGAGCTCGACCGGGACGTGGACGCCGCCGAGCTCGCCGGGAGTGTCTGGCTCTACCTCGCGCTGCGCGGTCACGCCCGCGAGGGGCTCGCGTGGCTGGAGCGGATCGGGCCCGGAGCCTCCGACGTCGCCCGCTGCCGCGCCCTGACCGGCCGGCTCGGGCTGCAGTTGCTGGCCGGCGACACCGTCTCGATGCGCAGGGACGCCGGCGCCGCGGTGGCGCTGGCCGGTCGGGTGGCCGAGCCGGCGGTGACGTGCGAGGTCCTGGCCCTGGCCGGCCAGGCGGCGGTCTTCGCGGGTGCCCTCGACGACGCCGACGAGCTGCTGGCCCGCGCGCTGACGCAGGCGGAGGCCGCCGGTCGTCGCTGGGTGGCCGTGCACACCAGGCTCGCGCAGTGCCAGCGCGCCCTGGTCGCACACGACCTCGCGACGGCGGGGCTGATCCTGCCGGAGGCGGTGCGCGCGGCCCGCGCGGTCGGCAACGCGTTCACCCTGGCCACCGCGCTCAACGTGCACGCGACGCTCACCGAGCTGCTCGGCGACGAGCCGGCGACCGCCACGCTGCTCGGTGAGGCGGTGGCCCTGTCGCTCGCCGGCCGGATGAGCTGGACCCTCGGCTACGCGCTGCCCGCCCTGGCGAGCCTCGCGCAACGGGTGGGCGACCCGGCGTCCGCGGCCTGGCTCTTCGGGGCGGGCGCCTGGATCTCGGCGGCGGACGCCGTCGACCCCACCTTCCCGGTCTCGCGGGCGCTCTCCGACCGCGGGCTCGACGCCACCCGGACCGCTCTCGGGGAACCGCGGTTCGCCCGTGAGTGGGACGCCGGGCGCGCCGCGAGCGACACCGAGATCCAGGCCCGCGCCGCGGTGGTCACGACGCGTGCAGGCGGCGGACGTAGCGCTTGAACTGTCCCGCGCCGACGGTCTTCAGCAGGAGCCGGACCGGGAGCGGGAGGTTGCCGAGCATGCGGGCGCGCTCCTCGGCGTCGGCGTCCTGGAGCACCAGGCCGAACATGATCGGCAGCTGGCTGGGGGTCATCGTGTCCTTGCCGTGCTGCCCCATCTGGTTCCACTCGGCGGCGGTGACGTGGCGCGCGGCCAGCGGCAGTATCTCGCGCTCCTCGAGATCGAGGTGCTCGAGCAGGGCCGCCGTGAACCGCTCACAGAGGGTCGCGAGGTGCTCGCCGGCGTCCGCGGTCGGGGTGGCCTCCCAGGTGGCGAGCGCGGGGGTGATGGCCTCGACGTGCCCGTCGATGCCGTGGTGCTGGGCCTGCATCGTCTCGACGAGCCCGGTCGACGGCGCCGACCGCTCGACCAGCAGCGGCCAGAGCACGATGTCCTCGCCGGTGTGGTGCATCTCGAGGCCGGCGGCGCAGAGGCGCAGGTGGTTCGCGACGATCTTCGCGCGGCGGGTGTCGCCAACGGGGGTGCGGCGGACATGGCCGGCGGCGGCGCCGAACTCTCGCCGGAAGGCGCGGTGGACGACCACCATCTCGTGGACGTCGGGGCGCCGGTCGGTGCGGGTCAGGGCGGTCACGGTGACTCCTCGTGGCTGGACGGATCTGGTGCGTCCAGCCTCCCGGCCGGTGCCGTCCCACCCCACCCACAGCGCCTGCACACTCGCCCCACACTCGTTCCGCACCGCGTGGCCGGGGTGCGGGGCTCCGCCCCCGGCGGCCATCCGCGCTGGATGAGGGCGCCTCATGGCGCTATCGCGGTGCTGGTGTGGCCCGCCGCCACCCTGCGGCTGCCCGGCCTGCTGGCCGGCATCTGGCTGATCGTGCCTGACAGGGTGGAGACGGGCGGCCGGCCGGGCGTGACGCAGGGGTGCCGGGGTAACTGGCCGCGGTGGTCGCGTGGTTGGATCGGTGCCAGCGCCGGCACTCCTGGCTGGGGTTCCCGCTGGCGGTGGCGTACAAGTTCGTCGACGACCGCGGCCCGTATCTTGCCGCGATGGTGGCGTATTACGGCTTCGTCTCGCTGTTTCCGCTGACCCTGCTGTTCCTCACCGCGCTGGGCTTCGTCCTGGAGGCAAACCCCGACCTGCACCAGCAGCTGGTGCACTCGGCCGTGGGGGATCTGCCGGCCATCGGGCCGGAGCTGGAGCGCAACGTCAGCGGGCTGGTCGGCAGCGGCACGCGCCTGGCGCTCAGCCTCCTCGGCGCGCTGTACGGCGGGCTGGGGGCGATGCAGGCCGCGCAGGCCGGGATCAACCACATCTACGGCGTCCCGCGCAACGAACTGCCCGATCCGATGCGGTCCAGGCTGCGCAGCCTCGGCCTGTTGCTGATGCTCGGCGGCGCGGTGCTGCTGTCGGCGGCGGGCGCCACGTTCGTGACCTTCGCCAACCAGCTCACCGGCTGGTCCGGGCCCGTACCGCAGGTCCTCGGCTACCTGCTGACGTTCGTGATCAATACCGTCATCTTCACCGCGGCGATGCAACTGCTGACCGTCCGGAAACTGCGGGTGCGCCAGGTCATCACCGGCGGGTTGATCGCCGCGACCTCCTGGTTGGCACTGCAGACCTTCGGCGCGCAGTACGTCGCCGCCCGGCTCAGCCGCGCGAGCGAGCTCTACGGCGCGTTCGGGCTCGTCCTGGCCGCCCTCGCCTGGATCTACCTGCAAGCGTTCGTGCTGATGCTCTGCGTCGAGATCAACATGATCGCGAACTACCACCTGTGGCCCCGGGCCCTGCTCGCCCCGTTCGCCGACGAGGCCGAGCTGACCGAGGCCGACCGGCGGATCTACGCGACGTTCGCGGAGGCGCAGCGATTCAAGAGCTTCCAGACGGTGCGGGTCGACTTCGACCGGCCGCCGCGGCGGTAGGCATCGTCAGACCGTGGTGGGTGCGGCGGCCGGCACGGGCACCGGCACCGTGTCGAGCACCTCACGCCCGCGACCGCCGTCCCTGTTGTGTGCATGAGCACGGGCAGTCGCGCTGGTGCTTGTAACGGTGCAACCATGAACGGGCGGTAAACGCGCGACAGTGCTCTGCCCGCCCCGCCAGGCGCGGCCTCGTGGGAGGCGAGGCCGGTCCACAGCGCTGTGGACATCCGGCAATCGGCTCAGCGGGTGCTCGGACAGGCAAAATCGGAAGGACGACGGTGTCGGTACAGGACAAACTTGACTCGATCTTCACCGCGGTGGTGCACCGCAACCCTGGTGAGAGCGAGTTCCACCAGGCCGTTCGGGAGGTGCTCGACAGCGTCGCCCCCGCTCTGGAGAAGCACCCGGAGTACGCCCAGGCCAAGATCATCGAGCGGATCTGCGAGCCGGAGCGGCAGATCATCTTCCGGGTGCCGTGGGAGGACGACCGGGGCGAGGTGCACATCAACCGCGGGTTCCGGGTGGAGTTCAACTCCGCGCTGGGCCCGTACAAGGGCGGCCTGCGGTTCCACCCGTCGGTCTACCTGGGGATCGTGAAGTTTCTCGGATTCGAGCAGCTGTTCAAGAACGCCCTGACCGGCATGCCGATCGGAGGTGGCAAGGGCGGGTCGGACTTCGACCCGAAGGGCCGCTCCGACCGTGAGGTGATGCGCTTCTGCCAGTCGTTCATGACGGAGCTGTACCGGCACATCGGCGAGTACACCGACGTGCCCGCCGGCGACATCGGCGTCGGCGGCCGCGAGATCGGCTTCCTGTTCGGGCAGTACAAGCGGATCACGAACCGGTATGAATCCGGCGTGCTCACCGGCAAGGGTCTCGTGTACGGCGGTGCCCAGGTGCGCCGGGAGGCGACCGGCTACGGCGCGGTGTTCTTCGCCGAGGAGATGCTGCGCGCCGCCGGTGACAGCATCGACGGCAAGCGCGTGGTGGTGTCCGGCTCCGGCAACGTGGCCATCTACGCCATCGAGAAGGTCCACCAGCTCGGCGGCCTCGTGGTCGCCTGCTCCGACTCGTCCGGCTACGTGCGCGACGACAAGGGCATCGACGTGGCGGCCCTCAAGGAGGTCAAGGAGGTCCAGCGGGAGCGTCTCGGGCACTACGTGCACCACCGCCCGCACGCGACCTTCGTGCCGGGCGGCAACGTGTGGCGGGACGTGCCGTGCATGGTCGCCATCCCGAGCGCCACGCAGAACGAGATCGACGAGACCGACGCGGCCGCGCTGATCGCCGGCGGCTGCACGGCGGTGGTCGAGGGCGCGAACATGCCGACGACGCCGGCCGCGGTCCGCCTGTTCGAAGAGGCCGGCGTGCGCTTCGCGCCGGGCAAGGCCGCCAACGCCGGCGGGGTCGCGGCCAGCGCGCTGGAGATGCAGCAGAACGCCAGCCGCGACTCGTGGACGTTCGAGTACTCCGAGCAGCGGCTGCACGGCATCATGCGCGACATCCACGCCCGCTGCTTCGCCACCGCCGAGGAGTACGGCATGCCGGGCAACTACGTCGCCGGCGCCAACATCGACGGATTCCGGATGGTCGCCGAAGCGATGCTCGCCCACGGGCTGATCTGACCGGCGCGGCCGTCGTCCGCTCCACATCGACGGGTGGCACGCCCGCCGGCCCGGCGGGCGTCGCCACCGCGCCGCGCCCGCTTGGCGGGCAGGGGTGCGACAACTCCTCGTGCGGCGACATAGCAGAACGGTCAACGTGGCGGAAGTACACTCTGAAGCCGACGAGGGGTCGCAAGCAGGTCTCCGAGCAGGTCTTTCGAACCGGCGACGGAGGCGTTCGCCCGCAGCGGTCCGCCGCCATGGGCGTCATCGGCGACGCCGCGAAGGGAGCATCATGACCAGGGCGGCTGAGACGCCCACGGCCCGCCAGCAGCGCGTGTGGGACCGCAACGCACCCGGCTATGACCGGCAGATCGGCCTCTTCGAGCGGATCTGGTTCACCGGCGGACGGGAGTGGCTCGGTGCCCGCGCGCACGGCCGCGTCCTCGAGGTCGCCGTGGGCACCGGCCGCAGCCTGCCCCACTACCGGCCGGACACCGTCCTCACCGGCATCGAGCTGAGCCCGGCGATGCTGGCGATCGCCGGGCAGCGCGCCGCCGGCCTCGGCCGGACCGCGGACCTGCGGCAGGGCGACGCCGAGCACCTGCCCTTCCCCGACGCCACCTTCGACACGGTGGTGTGCGCGCTGGCGCTGTGCACCATCCCGCACCCGGCCGCCGCGATCGCCGAGATGCACCGCGTCCTCGTCCCCGGCGGCACCCTGCTGCTGCTCGACCACGTCGGCAGCAGCTGGCCACCGGTCCGCGCCGCCCAGTGGCTGCTCGAGCAGCTCACCGGCCGCACGGCGGGCGAGTACTTCACCCGCCGCCAGCTGCCCCTCGTGCACGCCGCCGGCTTCCACGTCGAGGAGACCGAACGGCGCAAGGCCGGCACCATCGAACGCATCCACGCCCGCAAGCCGGTCTCCTGAGGCGGCCGTGGCGGCGACGGCGGTCGGGAGCCAGGTGCGAACGTCGGAAGTACCGCCACCATCCGGGCATTTCGTCCCTCCGGTGACGACAACCCATCGACCGGTACGTGGCACCCGATGGTGTGACGTCGTGTGCGGGTACCGCCACCCTCGGGCATCTCGCCCCTCCGGCTACGGCAGCCCGTTGACCAGCGCCCGACGGCCGGAAGCTGCGCTTCGGCGCGTCTCACCGCACGCCATGCGCAGGTCGCCGCCCCGGCCCGGCCGGCCGGACCCGCCACCCGGCCATACGGCGGGCGCACGTTCGCTGGAACATGGGTTAGCCTTCTGCGGTGCAATCACCCGGAATGAGCGTGGCGGATCGAGCATGATCTGTGTAGTTGGCTCCGGCCCGGCCGGCGTCGCGGCTGCGGTCGCGCTGACCAGGCAGGGTCATCACGTGACGATCCTGGATGCCGGCCTGTCATTGGAGCCCGAGCGTCAGGTGAGCGTCGGGCGGATGGCCGGCCTGGCGCCGGCGCAGTGGGACGCCCGGGACGTCGCGACGGTCAAGGAGAACATGGCCTCCGGAGCGAGCGGGGTCCCGTTGAAGGTGATCTTCGGCTCCGACTTCCCGTACCGGGAGGCCGAGCAGCACCTGCCACGCCGGGCGACCAACGTCGGCCTGCTGCCGTCGTTCGGCAAGGGCGGCTTCGGCAACGTCTGGGGAGCGGCGGCCCTGCCGTACCTCGACGACGAGCTCGGCAACTGGCCGATCAAGCCCGGGGAGCTGCACCCGGCATTCGAGGGCGTCCTGTCGTTCGTCGGGCTGTCCGGCGCGGACGACGACCTTGCCGAGCGGTTCCCGCCGTTCACCGACCGGCTGGAGCACCTGCCGGCGAGCCGGCAGGTCGACGCGTTCCTGGGCGACCTGCGCCGCAACAAGGACGAGCTGCGGCGGCAGGGTTTCCTGTTCGGACGGGCGCGGCTCGCCGTGGCCAGCCGAAACGCGGACGGGCACGCGTGCGAGCGGTGCGGCCTGTGCATGTTCGGCTGCCCGTACGGGCTGATCTACAACCCGGCGCGGACCCTCGCCGACCTCATCGGCCAGCAGAAGGTGACCTACATCCCGGGCGTCATCGTCACCAGATTCACCGAGCGTGACGGTGAGGTCCACATCGAGGGCCGGGATCGTGTCACGGGCGAGCCGGTGCACCATGTCGCCTCCAGGCTGTACGTCGCCGGTGGGGTGCTGTCCACCACGAAGCTGTACCTCGAGTCGATCGGCGCCTACGACCACGAGGTGGTCATCCGCGACAGCCAGTACTTCCTGCTGCCGACGCTGCGCTACGCGGGTGCCCCGGGTGTGTTCGACGAAGGCCTGCACACGCTGTCGCAGGCGTTTCTCGAGGTGTTCGACCCGGAGCTGTCCGCCAAGAGCATCCACCTGCAGCTCTACACCTACAACGAGCTGTACCGCGATGCCATCCGCGCCACCCTGCGGGCCGCCTACCCGGCGTTCCGGCCGATGTCGTCGGCGGTGCTGCAGCGGATGCTGCTGATCCAGGGGTACCTGCACTCGGACCTCTCCGGCGAGATCGGCCTCACGCTGCGTCGCGACGGCACGCTCGACCTGCAGGGCCGGCGCGGCCCGCAGACCCGCCGGGTGCTCAAGAAGCTCGCCGCGAAGCTGCGCCGCAACCGCTCGCTGCTCAGGACGGTGCCGCTGAGCCCGGCGATGAAGCTCGGCGAGCCGGGCCGCGGCTTCCACTCCGGTGGGACACTGCCGATGCGGCAGGAGCCGGGTGACTTCGAGACGGACCCGCTGGGTCGCCCCGCCGGGTTCGAGCGGGTGCACCTCGTCGACTCCACCGTCTTCCCCGACATCGCGGCCAGCACGATCACGCTGACGGTCATGGCCAACGCCTACCGCATCGGCGCACATGAGGAGGCAGGACGATGACAGGGGTCGTGGCCGTCACCGGCGCTTCGGGATATCTCGGCTCGCGGATCGCCGACGGGTTCGCCCGCGACGGATGGTTGGTCCTGCGGATGAGCCGGGGCAACCCCGACGCGCGGTTCAGCTTCGCCGACGGCGCCCCCGCCGGGCTGTTCCGTGACAACGGCGTCACCGCGCTGGTGCACTGCGCCTGGGACCTCACGGTGAGCAAGCGCGCCGACCTCGAGGCGCTCAACGTGCAGGGCTCCATCCGGCTGATGGAGCAGGCCCGCGCCGAGGGCGTCAAGACGATCGTGTTCATCTCGACCATCAGCGCGTTCCCCGGCTGCAAGAGCGACTACGGCCAGACCAAGCTCGAGGTCGAAGAGGCGGCCCGCCGGCTGGGCGCCCTTGTGGTGCGGCCCGGCCTCGTCTTCGGTGACCAGCCCGGCGGCATGGTCGGCGCGCTCAACGGCGCGGTGGGGAAGCTGCCACTGGTGCCGCTGATCGGCAACGGCCGGCAGGTGCTGTTCCCGGCGCACGAGGACGACGTGGTCGCCCTCATCCGCCGGCTGGTCGCACAGCCCGACCTGGTCAAGCCCGGCGAGCCGGTGATCGCCGCGAGCGAGCAGGGCTGGACCTTCCGGCGCATCCTCGCGGAACTGGCCGCCCGCCGGGGCCGCAAGGTCCGCGCCGTGCCCATCCCGTGGCGGGCGATCTGGCTGCCGTTCAAGGCGGCCGAGTCAATCGGCCTGCGACTGTCGTTCCGCAGCGACAGCGTCGTGAGCATCGTCAACCAGGACCCGTCCCCCGACTTCGCGCCGACTCGTGCGGCCGGCGTCACGTTCCGCGATTTCGCACCCCCAACCCCCACAGAGGATCTTTTGAATGCCTAGCAACAGCGAGGTCATCGAGGTCAGCGTCGTCCTGCCCTGCCTCAACGAGGCGGAGACCGTCGAGGTCTGCGTCCGCAAGGCCCTTGCCGGCCTTGCGGAGCTCGGCGTGGTGGGCGAGGTCGTGGTCTCGGACAACGGGTCGACCGACGGCTCACAGGCGCTCGCCACCGCCGCCGGGGCGCGGGTCGTCCACGCCCCGATCCGTGGCTACGGCGGCGCGCTCATCAACGGCATCGAGATGGCCCGCGGCAAGTACGTCATCATGGGCGACGCCGACGACTCCTACGACCTGGGCAACCTCGGGCCGTTCATCGAGGAGCTGCGCACCGGCAAGGACGTCGTGATGGGCAACCGGTTCAAGGGCGGCATCAAGCCCGGCGCGATGCCGCCGCTGCACCGGTACCTCGGCAACCCGGTCCTGTCGTGGCTCGGCCGGGTGCTGTTCACGCTGCCGGGCGTCGGCGACTTCCACTGCGGCCTGCGTGGCTTCAACCGCGCCCGGATCCGCGAGCTCGGGCTGTGCATGCCGGGCATGGAGTTCGCCAGCGAGCTGGTCATCCGCGCCGCCCTGGCCAAGTACTCGATCAGCGAGGTGCCCACCACGCTGCAGCCGGACGGCCGCAGCCGCCCGCCGCACCTGCGGACCTGGCGCGACGGCTGGCGCCACCTGCGCTTCCTGCTGATCTTCGCGCCGAAGCGCACCCTGCTCATCCCCGGACTGGTCATCGGGCTCGTCGGCCTGCTGGGCACCGGCTGGCTCATCCCCGGCGAGCAGCACGTGTTCGGCGTCTCCTTCGACGTGAGCGCGCTGGTGTACTTCTGCCTGGCCGTACTGGTCGGTGGCCAGCTGCTGATCTTCGGTGGTTTCGCGCGGTTGTTCGGCGTGCAGGAAGGCATCACGCATGAGGACAAACACGCGCGTTGGACCCGTTGGCTGAGCTTCGAGCGGTGCGTCGGGGCCGGTCTGACGCTCGCGCTGGCCGGCGTGATCGGCACGGTGTTCGCGGTCAGCGACTGGGGCAGCACCGGGTTCGGTGAGCTCGACCCGAAGCAGACGCTGCGCATCGTGCTGCCGTCGGCGACGGCGATCGCGTTCGGCGTCATCCTGGTCTTCTCGGGGTTGTTCGCCAGCCTGCTGTCACTGCGTCCGGCGACCCGCCGCACCGCCGCGCCGGCCGCCGTGGCCGACGCACCGGTCCAGGTCCCGGCGCAGCGCCGGCCCGCCGAGGCGCCCGAGACCGTCGACGTCTGAGCTTCCACGACGCGAAGAGGGGCCGGTCCGCCATTCGGACCGGCCCCTTCGCGTGTCGTCGCCTTGCGGTGAGGGCCGCGCTGTCGTCGCCGACCGGGTCAGGTGAGGGCCGCGCTGTCGTCGCCGACCGGGTCAGGTCGACGGGTCGAGCGCGGCCTCGACGGCGATCTGCTCCATCCCGCGCAGGAACGCCTCCGCGTCGCCCGGCGAGACGAAGTGGGTGTCCATGAACACGGTGATCTGCATCGTGTCCGGCACGTCGTCGATGTGGACGAACAGCCGCTCGAAGGGGTCGTCCTGCCGGATCGTCCAGCGGAACGTGGTGTCGCTGCCGGAGAGCGCCTCGCGGATCTGTTCCGGCGTCGGCGCCGGGCCGGTGGAGCCCGCCCGGGTGGTGATCCGCCGGTCGTTGTAGAAGCAGCCGAGGTCGAGGTCCGGGCCCCGCTCCGCGGCCACTCTCGCGATCAGGTCCTGCAGGTGCACCGGATGGAAGTAGGCGTGCTTGTACGCCGTCATCGCCGCCCGCTGGGTCCGCGTGAGCACCTCGGCGAACGGTACCCCCGCGACATCCAGCGCACAGAGACCGCTTTCGGCGACAGTGCACACCACGTCGGCGAGGGCGGGGCGGAACCGGTTGTTCACGGTGGGCCGGAACACCACCGGATTGATCCCGGTCATCCGGTGCAGCGCCACCCCGTATACGGCCATCAACACCGGTGAGGCGTCCATGCCGGCCCGGGCGGCGATCGCCCGCGTCGCCAGGTGCAGCGCCCGGGACCTGAACTCGCCCCGCCAATGGCGTGGCTGTCGCGGGTCGTCCGACCCGGCGAACCGGCGGGCCGGGATGGTCCGCAGCAGCCGTTCCCAGTAGCGCAGCGCCGCCTCGTTCTGCCGGACACCGGCCGGCGAACGCTGCCAACGAGCCTGCTCCAGCGGCTGCATCCCGTTGACCGGCGTGGCCACCCGCGCGCCGGACTCGGCGATCATCACCGCGGCGCCCGAACCGTCGGTGACCAGGTGGCACATGATGGCGACCAGGTGCGTCGGCAGGCCGGACCGGACCACCACACCCATCCGCAGCGGCCACTGCGTCACGAAGTCGTAGTCGGTCTCCTCGTACCGCCGCCGCATCGCGTCGGCGAGCTCCGCCGGGTCGTCGTCATCGCCTGCGACGACGACGTCCAGCGCGATCTCGCCCGAGCTGGAGACCACCTGGGACGGCCGGTCGTCGGCGTCGAAGCGCAGCCGGGTCCGCATCGGCTGATAGCGGCTCATCAGGTAGCGGAGGTTCGCCACGACGTCGTCCAGGCTGGTGCCGGCGGGCAACGGCGTCGCGCCGCCCATGGGCAGCCAGGAATTCTGGCGCCGCATCGCCATCCACAGGTCCAGCTGGCCCCAGGACAGGTCGTCGACACCGGAACCCTCGCCCTCGAAGGCGACAATGATCTGCTCTGCCATGCCAGCGATCCCTCCGTGTCATCGCGACCCTCATCGATACCGGCAGCATCGTACAGTTTCTTTACAGATAGACCTGGACATCACCGCGACGAGTCTCGGACGGATCCGCGGGCCGGGCCGCCGTCGCCGGCGCAGCTGTCCGGGTGGCCGGATGCCAGGGCCGCTGACGTGCGGAAACGCGGCGGGATGACTTTGCGGGTGATCCGCCGGACCGTACACTCGGCGGCACGTTGCCGGGTTCAGGGCGTCCTTCGGGCCCTGTGTGGCTACCCGGCGGCGAGGTGGCCGACGGCACAAGCCGCTTCCTCGCCCGACCAACTCCGCCACGTGCGCGCCTGCCTCGTGGCGTGGGGTCGTCCGTGCCTTTCCCGGTCAGCGACCGAAGCCTAGGGAGATCATGAGAACAGCAGCCATTACTGTAGGAACGGTGTGCGCCGCACTCATCGCGTTCATGTTCGCCGCCAAGCACCCGTCCCGTTCCTCGCACCCGCCGCAGACGGGGGTCGGCCTCCACGTCAGCGGCAGGAACATCGTCGAGGCCAACGGCAACAGCTTCGTCATGCGCGGCGTCAGTCACCCGTACGCCTGGCACAAGGACCAGAACCAGTCGTTCGCCGACATCAAGAGACTGGGTGCCAACTCCCTGCGTGTCGTGCTGACGGACGGCGTCGGCGCCGGTGAGGTGTCCGACGTCATCGCGCGGTGCAAACAGAACCGGCTCATCTGCGTCCTGGAGTACCACGACACCACCGGGTACGGCGAGAAGGACGACGCCAAGGCCCTGGACGCCGCCGCCGGGTACTGGACCGGGGTGAAGAGCGTCCTCGCCGGCCAGGAGGACTTCGTCGTCATCAACGTCGGCAACGAGCCGTTCGGCAACAACGACACCGCGGGCTGGGCCGGCGCGACGAGCGGAGCGGTCAAGAAGCTGCGCGACGCCGGCCTGCGGCACCTGATCATGGTCGACGGGCCGAACTGGGGACAGGACTGGTCGGGCGTCATGCGTGGCAACGCCTCGTCGGTGTTCAACAGCGACCCGCGGCGCAACATCGTGTTCTCGGTCCACATGTACGGCGTGTACGGCACCGCCTCGAAGGTCACCGACTACTACGACGCCTTCCAGAACACCGGGCTGCCGCTGGTGGTCGGTGAGTTCGGGTGGAAGCACACCGACGGCGACGTGGACGAGGACACCATCATGAACGAGGCGCAGTCCCGCGGGATCGGATACCTCGGCTGGTCGTGGAGCGGCAACAGCGGCGGCGTCGAGTACCTCGACATGGCCACCGGCTTCGACCCCAGCCGGTTGACCGAGTGGGGGCAGCACATCTTCAACAGCGCCAACGGCATCCGGGCGACCGCGAAGGAAGCCACCGTCTACGACGATCGGGCAATGGCCGGGTAGGGCCGCATCTCGGCCTGGGGGCACCACCCGCCCCCGCCCGGCCGAGGCCGCCGGCCCCACTACGCCGGTACTACTCCAAAAGTAGGGCCGACTTCCGCACCACCACCCAAGCCGCCCTGAGCTGTCCACGGGTAGTAGCCCATCGCCCAGCGACAACGAGCACGCAGGGGGAGGCGAACGTGAGAGCCTCGAAAGCCGCGTCCCCGGACCGGGAAGCCTGGCTCGCGGGCCGGGAGGCGCCGGACACAGGGCAGGTCCGGGTGGCGGAGACCTTGCCGGGCCCGAGGCAGGCACGGGAACCGCACCGCGGATCCGCCCGCTGGCGGCCGGGGTACTGGCCGCTGATCCTGTCCTATCTGGTCGTCGTGGGGAGTGACTTCTGGTTCGTCAACCCGTTCGCCACCGGTGTGCTCAGCTGGCCGCTGACAGTGCTGTGGACGTGGCCCATCTTCACCACGATCACCGGCATCGCCGGCATCCGGCGCACCCGCAGGGCACTGCGCGAGTCGGAGGCCCGCTGGTCCGGCCGCGGGCCGACGAGCAGCAACGGCTTCCTGATCGTCGTCGTCCCCACCATCGGGCGGAACGACACCTACCCCGCGCTCAAGCGCTCGGTCCAGTCCTACCTCACCCACCTCCCCCCGTGCTTCCCGCGGCTCAGGATCGACATCGTCATCGACGAGGGCTGCGAGGCGGCCGGCAGGATCGCCGGGCTGGCCGCGCGAAGCGAGCTGATACGGCTCGTCGTCGTGCCGGCGCGGTACCGCACCGCCAACGGGACACGGTTCAAGGCGCGTGTCACCAACTACTCGCACGAGCTGCGGATCCACGAACGCGAGAACCGCGACGACGTGTGGGTGCTGCACATGGACGACGACACCGGCGTCGGCCCCGACACCGCCCTGACCATGGCCCGGTTCATCGAGGAGCAGGTCCAGGCCGGCCGCGATGCCAAGCACCTGGCGCAGGGCGTCCTGACATACCCGCGCGAGTACGCCGTGAACACGCTCACCTGGCTCGCGGACTCGGTCCGGCCCGCCGAGGACGTGGGGCGCTTCTCCGCCTGGACCGGCAGCGGCACACCGCGCGCCGGCGTGCACGGCGAGCTCCTGCTGGTGCGGGCCTCGATCGAGGCGACGATCGGCTGGGACTTCGGCCCCCGCAGCATCGTCGAGGACGCCCAGTTCGCGCTGATCTTCAGCGCCCGCTACAAGGGTCGCAGCGCCTGGTTCAGCGGACGGTGCTACGGCGCGTCGCCCGCCGGCCTCCGCGACTTCGTCCGCCAGCGCGAACGCTGGTCGTGGGGCCTGACGGCCCTGGTGTTCAACCGGTCGCTGCAACTGCGGAACCGGCTGCTCCTCGGATACTCGGCGGCGTCGTGGGTCGTCGGCCCGATCACGAATGTCGCGGTCGTGATGTTCCTCAGCATCCTTGTCGCCGAACGCAACACGTCTCCGGTAGCGCTCTTCATCATTCCGCTCTGGGCGCTGAACATGGCCTACACGATCTGGATGTACTGGGAAGGCCTGCGGCTCAACGCCCTCGTGTCCGGTGACGGCCGGCGCAAGTGGTGGGAGCCCCCGGTCGTCATCCTGCTGATCCCGGTCTTCGGGATGATGGAGAGCATCCCCGGACTGCGCGGGTCCCTGAAGTTCGCCCGGCGCACCGAGCACAGGTTCATGGTCATCCGGAAGCCTTCATGACCGCGGTGCTCGACGCGTCGTCACGTTCCGGGCAGGTGGCCGGCGGATCGACGTGGTGCGGCGCTGTCGCTGCGACGGGCTGTCAGCTGGTGGCGTCGGCGATGATGTTGGCGATGGCGACCCGGGTGGGGTCGGGGTTGGCCCAGCTCCAGTTGGGGTGGGCACGGTTGGTCAGGAGGACCAGGACGAGTCTGCGGCGGGGTTCGACGACGAGTTCGCAGCCGGTGAAGCCGGTGTGACCGAACGCGGCGGGGGTGGCGAGGCGGCCCATGAACCATGGTTGGTTGAGCTCCAGGCCGATGCCATGGGTGGCGGTGCGGTTGGGCCGGTCGACGTCGGTGGCGGGCAGGCCGGCGTTCTTGTTGCTGAGCATGTCGCGCACGGCGGCGTCGGAGATGAGGCGTTTGCCGTTGTGCTGGCCGCCGCCGAGCAGCATCTGGCCGATGACGGAGAGGTCGGCGGCGGTGGTGAAGATGCCCGCGGATCCGGCGACGCCGCCGAGCACGTTGCAGATGTCGTCGTGGACGGTGCCGCGGAGCAGGCCGCGGGAGGTGCGGGCGTCGGTGGCGACGAGGCGGTTGGCCTTGTCGGCCGCGCTGAGCCAGCCGAGTGGTTTGAAGCCGGTGTCGCGCAGCCCCAGCGGGCCGGTGATCTCGTTCTTGACCTGCTGGTCGAGGGGTTTGCCGGTGAGCTTCTCGAGGATCTTCTGGGTGAGCAGGAGGCCGAGGCTGGTGTACCGGAACAGCGTGCCGGGCGCGACGCCGGCGGCGAGCGGGGTCGAGATGATGTAGTCCCAGCGGGCCGCGACGTCGGGCTTCTTCGAGGTTTCCGGGATGGACGGGCCGACGGGCAGGCCGCTGGTGTGGGTCAGCAGCATCTGCACGGTCACCGCGGACTTGCCGGGGCCGTCGAACGCGGGGAGGTACTGCGCGACGGGTGCGGACAGGTCCAGCTTGCCGCGGTCGGCCTGCTGTACCGCGAGGATGGTGGTGAAGACCTTGGTGACCGACGCGACGTCGAAGATGGCGTCGGGGCGCATCGCGACCCGTGACTTGGCCGGCAGCTCGACGGCACCGGCGCCGTAGCGCAGGGCGTCGCCGACGGCCGCGTGGGTGGTGACCTTGCCGCCGACGTTGACCAGGACGACCGCTCCCGCGTAGCCGGGGTGCTTCGGGTTGTCGCTGGTCGGCACGAGGTACCGCTTCATGGTCTCGACGAGCTTGCCGCTGTACGGTGCGGAGAGGATCTGCTGGCCCTGCGCCGACGCGGACGGGCTCGCGCTGGCGGAGGCCGACGCCGACGCCGACGGTCCGAGGTCAGCGGAGGCGGCCGTGCCGGCTGTGTCGGCCGGGGCGCTGCCGGTGGGCGCGGTGCCGGCGGCGGTGTTGCTGCCGCCGCACCCGGCGAGGGTCGCGACGGTCGTGGCGAGTCCGGCGCCGAGCATCGTGCGCCGGTTCAGCCGGTGGTCTGTGGACATGCGCGGGATTCTCGCACCGCGCGACGGTTCCGTGGGGGCCGCCCGCAGATGGTCGGCGTCGTGCGTGCTCATCCGGTGGCGATCTTCTTGAGCTGGGGCAGGAGCCAGGGGGCGATGATCTTCTTGACGCCTTCCGGGGTGAAGTGCAGGCCGTCGCTGCGGATCTTGAGGCCGTTGACGGTCCAGGTGAAGGTGCCGCCGGGGCAGACGACCTTGTTCAGGTTCAGGACTTTCGGGTGCTTCGGGTGGGCTGCGGCGGTCTTGGCGAGCAGGGCGTTCCAGGCGTCGACGCGTTGGGGGGTGTCTTCGGGCCAGAGTCCGCCGTCGGGCCGTTCGGCGCGGCGGGTGTAGGTGGCGTTGAGCAGCACGACGGTGGCGCCGTTGCCGGCGGCGATGTCGATGGCGAGGTTGAGTTCCTTGGCGAGGTAGGTGTCGAAGACGGGGTCGCCGACGGCCCGGTACCTGCCTTCGTGGCGGCGGTCCATGAGCTCCCACCGGTTGAGCAGGATGACGGAGACGTCGGGGTCGTCGCGGCCCATGTTCTCCCGCCACTTCTTGTCCCAGATGTCGCAGCCCGGGTAGTTGGTGTGCGGTGCGCCGATGTACCGGACGTCCGGCAGGCGGGCGATGCCGCAGCCTTGGATGGACCGGTTGGCGGTGGCGATGTCGGGGTGCGGTGGCAGGTAGGAGCCGACGGTCCAGGCGACGGAGTCGCCGAAGAACGCGACGCGGGGGAGTTTGCCGGGTTTACGCCCCGGGCGGGCCATCGGCGCGCCGGCGACGACGCCGGGTGCCGGACCCGCCTCCTCCACGGCGCTGTTGTCGGTGGTCTGGACGAGTGGCGCGTCGGCGACGGTTTCGGTGGATTCGGAGGCGGCGACCGGCACGGAGGTGACACCGACCGAGATGGCGGCGACACCGGCGAGCAGCAGCGCCGTGACCGGTGCGAGCCGGCGCCAGGAGACGCTGCGCCGGACGCCCGGGCGCGGGCGTAGGAGGCGTGTCGCGGGTTGTTCGATGGCGTAGAAGCAGGCGAGGGTGGCGGCCATGGTGGCGGCGAGGCGCACGGCGAACAGGGCGGGTCCGGTGATGCCGAGGCGTTCGCCGGTGAGCCACTGGAACAGGGGCCAGTGCCACAGGTAGAGGCCGTAGGAGATGCGGCCGAGCCAGGGCAGGGGTTGCAGGGTCAGCAGGCGGGTGCCCCACCCGTGCGGGGTGCACACGAGGTATGCGAGGACGGTGGTGGCGGCGACGGCGAGGACGGTGAGGCCGCCGTAGTAGAGCCAGCTGTCGGTGCCGTGGACGGTCGCCCACGCCCACACCAGTACCAGCGCGGACACGGCGGCGGCCGCGCTGAGCCAGCGGCTCGGCCGGATCAGCCCGGTTCGCACACCGGGTTGGTTGCGGCCGTTGAACAGCACCGCGAGGCCGCAGCCGGCGAGGAGGGCGCCGGCGCGGGCGTCGGTGCCGTAGTAGGCGCGGCCGGGGTCGGCGTCGGGGGAGTACAGCATCGCGCACAGCACGCCGGAGGTGACGGCGCCGCTGAGGCACATCGTCAGCAGCGCCGAGCGGGGCTTCGCGGCCAGCAGCGCGAGGAGTACCAGCAGCGGCCACACGACGTAGAACTGTTCCTCGATGCCGAGGGACCAGGTGTGCTGCAGCGGCGAGGGTGGTGCGGTGGCCGCGAAGTAGTCGCCGCCGCGGAAGATCATGCGCCAGTTCGCGACGTACAGCAGCGCCGACACCGCGTCCCACCGCAGCGCGAGCACTTCCGGTGCGGGCAGCAGCGCCCGGCTGACGACGACGACGGTGAGCAGCACCACCAGCAGCGCCGGCAGGAGCCTGCGGGCCCGCCGACCCCAGAACGCCGCCAGCCCGATCCGTCCGCTCTTGCGCAGTTCCGCCAGCAGCAGACCGGTGATCAGGAACCCGGACAGCACGAAGAACGCGTCGACGCCCAGGAACCCGCCCGGCAGCCAGGCAGGGTTGGCGTGGAAGACGATCACGGCGATCACCGCCAGCGCCCGCACACCGTCCAGCGCCGGCAGGTACACCCACCCGCCCTGCCGGCCGCTCGAAGCCTCAGGTCTCACGTTCCGTTCCCCCGTGGTGCACCTGGCCGTCGGCCATGGACACGCCAGCGTGCCATGGTTGATCATCACGGTCATCAGGCGGTGATCCACCGCGCTGGACCCTTCGGTCCGTACCGCTGAACCGTTCGGCCCAGTGGCGCAGCACCGCGGCGGCGCCGGATCCGCCGCTGATCGGAGCGGCCCGCATGGCGGTGGCGCCGTACGATACGGGCATCGCCCCGCCGGACGGTGAGGAGTCATCGATGCGACCATCCATCGTCGTGGTGGGCAGCGGGTCCGCGGACCGGGTCTACGAGCCGCCGCTGCGGGACCAGCCGCGGATGGCCGCGGCGGGTCACGACATCGGCCGCGAGATCGCCCGCGCCGGCTGCGACCTCGTCGTGTTCTCCAGCGACCAGGACTTCCTGGATCGGGACGTCGTCGCCGGCTTCGCCGCCGGGATCGCCGACGGGGCGCCCGGCCGGATCGTCGTGCGGACCCGGTCGCTCCAGCCGGTCGGCCTCGGCCTGGACGGCGCCGCGACGGAGCGCCTCGACATCGAGTCGGACACCGCCGACGAGTGGGAGGTGTCGTTCTACCGGTCGGTCTATCTCGCCGACGGACTGATCGTGATCGGCGGCGGCCGCTCGACCCGGATCGCGGGACTGCTCGCCATCACGCACCGGACCCCCCTCGCGGCCGTCGGCGCGTTCGGCGGCGGCGCCTCGGTGGTGCGGGAGTACCTGGACAAGAACCGCAACGACGCCACCGCCGACGACATCGTGCTGATGGGCCGGCCCTGGTCGGCGCAGCACGCCGCCCGCCTGGTGCGGTCCGTGCTGGACCAGCGGCGACGGCGCGGCGAGGCGGTGGCCGCGGCCACGGTGGCGGCCGCCCGCTCCCGGCGGACCCGGACGTACACGGCACTGACCGCTGTGCTGGCACTGCTGGCCGCGGCGGCGACGGTCCTCCTGGCGGACGCGGCCGTGTCCCACGCGGTGCTGATCGGCCTGCTGCTCGCCGGCCCGATGCTCGGCGCCGTCGGCGGCGCCATGCTGCGCGACAGCACCGACGAGCAGCCGCACGCCCTGTGGTCGGCGGCCCGCGGCCTGGGCGCGGGCCTGCTCGCCGCGATGCTGTACGTGGCGTCCCAGCTGCTGACCTCCCCGGACCTGCTGACCGAGGCCGCCGCGCGCAGGCTGCTGTGGTTCGTCATCCCCATGGGCATCGCCGCCGGCTACACGTTCGACCTGGTGTACGCGCGACTCCGCCGCGGCGAGGCGGTGCTCGTGCCGGCACCGGGACCGTCCCAGCCACCGGTCTGACAGTGAGGCATGCGTGTACTTCTTCCTGAGCTACGCCCAGGGTGACGACCAGGACGGCGACGTCCTGGCGTTCTACCGTGACCTCAGCCGTGAGGTCGCCGACCTGGCGGGCTGCCGGCCCGAGGAGGCCGGGCACATCGACGGGCAGATCCCGCTCGGCAGCGACTGGTCCCGGGAGCTCGACCACGCGGTCAACACCGCCGACTGTCTCGTGGCGCTGACCTCGCCGCGGTACGTCCGCAGCGAGTTCTGCGGGCGGGAGTTCGGCGTCTTCGTCCGGCGGGTCGAGCGGCACGTCGCGGTCCACGGCGTGCACCCGCCGGCGCTGATCCCGCTGCGGTGGATCCCGAGCCCCGACCTGCCGGCGGTGGTCAAGCAGTACCAGTACCGCAACGCGTCCACCGGCCCCGTCTACGCGCAGGACGGCCTGAAGACCCTGCGCCGGCGGCAGAAGCACGCCGACCTTGCCGCGGAGTTCGTGCTCACCCTGGCCCGGCACATCGTGCAGACGGCCCGCCAGCACCCGCTGCACCGGATCACGCCCCCGCTGCGCCTGAGCGAGACGCCCGACGCGTTCGCCGCACCGGCACCCGCACCGGCACCCGCGCAGGACAAGCCGGCGACACCGCCGGGCGGCGACAAGCCGGCGGCACCGCCGGGCGGCGACAAGCCGGCGGCACCGCCGGGCGGCGACAAGCCGGCGGCACCGCCGGGCGGCGAGGGTTCGGCGGCCGGTCAGGGAGGGCGCTGCACCATCCACATCCAGGGCTCGCAGGGGGTACAGATCGGCGACAACATCATCCAGCACAACACCTGGAGCTGACGGCAGGCGGCGCTTCCGGCGGCGAAGACGGATCGTCACCGAGCCCTATACTTGCCGATACACCACCCGGTCCCGGGGAGCGGAGGCATGCGTGCACTTCTTCCTCAGCTACGCCCAAGACGACGACCTGGACGGCAGCGTGCAGGACTTCTTCCGGGACCTCAGCCGGGAGGTCGCCGACCTCGCCGGGTGCCGGCCGGAGGAGGCCGGGTACATCGACGGTCAGCTGCCGCTCGGCAGTGACCGGGCGCACGAGCTGGCCCGGGCGCTCAACTCCGCCGCCTGCTTCGTGGCGATGACGTCGCCGCGGTTCGTCGCCAACGAGGACTGCGGGCGGGAGTTCGCGATGTTCGCCCGCCGGGTCGACCTGCACGCCCAGAAGCACAACGTGCACCCGCCGGCGCTGATCCCGGTGCGGTGGATCCCGAGCATCGACCTGCCCGCGGCGATCACCCGGTTCCAGTACCGCAACGCCGCGACCGACGCCGTCTACGCCAAGGACGGGCTGCGGGCGCTGCGCCGCCGGAAGGTGTACGCCGATGTGGCCGGCGAGTTCGTGCAGACGCTGGCGCGGCACATCGTGCAGACCGGCCGGGACCACCAGCTGCACCGGCTCGCCCCGGGGCTGGGGCCGCAGCACATGCACAACGAGTTCGCCGAGCCGGGCGGGGCGCTGCCGGAGTCGTCGCAGGACCCGTCGGCGACCAGCGCGCGGCACGTGCACGTGGTGATCGCGGCGGGCAACCGGGACGACATGGCGGCGGTCCGGCCGGAGGCGCTGGAGCCGTACGGTCCGGGCGCGGACCGCTGGCGGCCCTACCACCCGGAGCTCCAGGCGCCGATCGGCAGCTACACGGGTGCCGTCGTCGGCAGCATCGGCTACCAGTGGAGCGTGCGGGACGCGACCAAACTGCCGGCGGTCCTGCGATGGGCGAAGCAGCACAACCAGATCGTGGTGCTCGTCGTCGACGTCTGGTCCGCCGAGATCCCGCGGTACGTGATCACGCTGATGGACTACGACAGCGAGCCGCACCCGTCGGCGCCGCTGCTGGTGCCGTGGACCGTCACCGACGAGCGGATCGCCCCGGACGGCAACCAGAAGCTCTGGGACGTGCTCGCCAGGATCCTCCCGCACCAGATCGCCGCCAACGACACCGCCGTCTTCCGGGCCGGTCTCCCGACGTGGTCCCACTTCAAGGCGGACCTGCGCAGTGCGCTGGTCGAGGCGCAGAGCCGCATCTTCCGGACCGGCCAGGTGGACCCGCCCACGGACGAGCCGTCCGGGCCGCCGCCGGTCCTCGAGACCCCGTAGACGAGGGAACGTCATGCCCACCAACCAGTCCGGTCGCGGTCAGGTCATCACCTTCTACTCGTACAAGGGCGGCACCGGGCGCACGATGTCGCTGGCCAACGTCGCCTGGATCCTGGCCAGCCAGGGCAACCACGTCCTGGCCGTCGACTGGGACCTGGAGTCGCCGGGCCTGCACCGGTACTACCACCCGTTCATCGGCGACAAGGACCTGCGGGTCACGACCGGGGTCATCGACATGATCCGGGAGTACGCCCTGGCGCGGATGGACCGGGCCGGCGGCGCCGACTCCGCCGAACTGCTGCCGCAGCTCGCGAGGATCCAGCAGTACGCGGTCTCGCTGGACTGGGACTTCCCCGGCGGCGGCGTCATCGACTTCGTCGCCGCGGGCCAGCAGACGCCGGAGTACTCCAGCCGGGTCAACACGTTCGACTGGGCCAACTTCTACAGCCGGCTCGGCGGTGCGGCGTTCTTCGCCTCCATGCGGGAGCAGATGAAGGCCGAGTACGACTACATCCTCATCGACAGCCGCACCGGTCTCGGCGACGCCGCCGGCATCTGCACCGTCCGCCTGCCCGACGTCGTCGTCAACTGCTTCACCATGTCCACCCAGGGCATCCGGGGCGCGGCCGCGGTCGCCCGCTCGATCCGGGAGCAGCGGCAGGCGGACCCGCCGCGGGTGCTGCCGGTGCCGATGCGGGTGGAGGCGGCCGAGACCAGCAAGCTGGAGAGGGGCCGCGACCTGGTCCGGGTCGAGTTCGCCCCGTCGCTGGAGCACCTCGACGCCGACGCGCAGGAGGCGTACTGGAGCGGCATCGAGATCCCGTACCAGCCGTTCTACGCCTACGAGGAGATCCTGGCGACCTTCGCCGACCGGCCCCGGCAGGCCCGGAGCCTCCTCGCGTCGTTCGAGAACCTGACCGGCGTCATCACCGACGGGCGGGTCGCCGCGATGCCGCAGATGCCGGAGGAGACCCGGCGGGGCTGGCTGCGGCAGTTCGAGCGGCTCGCGCTGCGACCCGACCACGCGGTCGTCGTCGCCTACGCGTCCCCCGACCGGCTGTGGGCGGAGTGGGTCGTCGCCGAGCTCGGCGACGCCGGGATCAGCGGTGACCTGTGCGCCGTCGACGTGCCCCGCAGCGCCGAGCAGCGCGCCGCGCTCGACCAGCAGCTGACGACAGCGGCCCGGGTCGTGCTGCTGCTCACCCGGCAGTTCGTCGCCACACCGGGAGCGGTGGACATCTGGAAGCTCGCCGGCAGCCGGGACCAGTTCGTCACCGCCCGGTCGCTGGTCACCGTCCGGCTCGACCAGGGTCGCATGCCGGTCCCGTTCACCGACCGGGTCGCGGTCGAGGTCGTCGAGGGCGACCCGGCCGAGACCCGCCGGCGGCTCCTGGATGCGTTGGCCGCGCCCGTACCGGCGTCCGCGGGCACCGGCCGCCGGTTCCCGGGCGGGGCGGCGAGCGTCTGGCAGGTGCCGAAGCGGACCGGGGCGTTCGTCGGCCGGGCGTCGGCGCTGGAGGCGCTTCGCGACCGGTTCACCGCCGGGTCCGGCCGGGCCCAGGCCGTGTACGGGCTCGGCGGGGTCGGCAAGACCCAGCTGGCCGCCCAGTACGCGTACCGGTTCGGCTCGGACTACGACCTGGTGTGGTGGATCGGCTCCGACACCGAGGAACGCATCCGCACCGGCCTCGCCCAGCTCGGCGAGCGGCTGCAGATCGGCGGCGGGGTCGAGAGCGTCCAGCGGGTCCTGGAGGAGCTGCGGACCCGCGACCCCGAGCAGCGGTGGCTCGTCATCCTCGACAACATCGACGAGCCGACCCCCGGGATCGTGTCGCTGCTCCCGCACGGCCCCGGCCACCTGCTGCTGACCACCCGCAACAAGGCGTGGGGCGAGTTCGTCGACGCGCACGAGCTGCAGGTGTTCGACCGGGCCGAAAGCGTCTCGCTGCTGCGGTCACGGGTGCGCGGGCTGGAGATCGGCGAGGCCGACCAGGTCGCCGAGCGGCTCGGCGACCTGCCGCTGGCCGTCGAGCAGGCCGCGGCGTACCTGCGCACGACCGCGATGCCGGTGCAGCAGTACCTGGCCTCGCTGGACATGCCGGTCCTGCTGCGGTTCCTGGAGGACCAGGCCCAGGTCGACTACGCGAAGCCGGTCGCGGCGACGTGGCTCGTCGCGCTGGAGCGCCTGCGACAGGAGCGGCCCGCCGCGGCCCGGCTGCTGGAGCTGTGCTCGTTCTACGCGCCCGAGCCGATTCCGGTCGCGATGCTCACCGGTGCCCGGTTCGCGGAGATCATGGCGCCGCTCGACCCGACGCTGACCGACCCGATCCTGCAGGGCCTCGTCACCGGCGAGCTCGGCAGGTACGCCCTCGCGCAGGTCGACCCGGAGAACAACACGATCCGCATCCACCGCCTCGTGCAGCTGGTGATCCGCGCGCAGCTGGCCGACCCGGAGGAGGCCCGGGCGCAGGCGATGCGGCTCCTGGCGGCCGCCAACCCCAACGACCCCGACAAGCCGTCGCTGTGGCCCGAGTACGCCGAGCTGCGCCCGCACGTCACGGCCGTCGGGCTCGGGGCCGGCGACACCGACGACGCCCGGCAGCTCGTCGCCGACACCGTGCGCTACCTGTACCGGATCGGCGAATATCCGGCCAGCCGCGCCCTCGCCGAGGACGCCCTCGCGCACTGGGCGGACACGCCGGACGACGACCCGATGAAGCTGCGGATGCGGTTCCACCTCGCCAACGCGCTGCGGACGCAGAACCAGTTCCAGGCGGCGTTCGAGATCGACCAGGACGTCTACGACCGGCAGGTGCGGATCTTCGGCGAGCGCCACCCGTACACGCTGCTGACCGCCCGGAGCCTCGGCGCCGACCTGCGTGCCCACGGACGGTACGCCGAGGCCACCGAACGCGACACCCGCACGCTGGACCTCAGCCTCGAGGTCTTCGGCGACGGCAGCGCCCGGACCCTGACCGCCGAGAACAACCTGGCGGTGTCGCTGCGCCTCGTCGGTGACTTCCGCGGCGCGGTCCAGCGTGACCGGCACATCCATGAGCAGCGGCAGGACAAATTCGGTGCCAACGACCCGTCGACGCTGGCGTCCGCCAGCAACTACGGCCGCGGCCTGCGTGACGTCGGGGAGCTGTGGGAGTCGTACGGCATCCTGCAACGCACCCATACGGCACAGCAGAAGTTCCCCGGCCCCGATCACCCGGAGACGCTGCGGACCGGTAAGGAACTGGCGCTGACCCTGCGGCAGCTGGGCCGGTTCGCCGACGCGCACCGCGTCGCCGAGCAGACGCTGGTCCGCTACCGCCGCCGGCTCGGCGACGAGCACCCCGACAGCCTGTCCTGTGCGATGGCGGTCGCCACCACCTGGTCCGGGATCGGCGACAACGACCTGGCCCTGACGCTCGCCGGGCGGGTCCGCCAGCGGTACACCGAGGTCCTCGGCCCCGACCACGCGATCACCCTCGTCTGCGACAACAACCTGGCGATCTTCCTGCGCAAGGAAGGCGACCACCTGACGTCCCGGGGGATCGCGACCACGGTGCGGGAGCGGCTCGCCGCGGACCTCGGCCAGGGCCACCCGCACGTGCTGCTGGCGACCGTGAACCTCGCCAACGACCTGTTCGCCCTCGGCGAGGCCGACGCGGCGCTGCGGCACGACACCAGCGCGTACATCGCGCTGACCCGCAAACTCGGCGCGGACCATCCGGACACGCTCGCCGCCGCGGTCAACCTCGCCATCTCCCGGGTCGCGGCGGGCCGGGACGTGGACGCCGGCGAGGCCCTGTTCGAGGACGCGCTGCGGCAGATGGTCGAGCTGTACGGCGGCGACAACCCGCGGGTGCTGCAGGCCGGCAGGCGCGAGCGGTTCAACGTCTACATCGAGCCGGCGCTGCTGTAGCGCCACCGCGGCCGGCGGCCACTCGTCACGGCTCCATCGGGCCGGCGCTGCTGTCGAGCCACCGGGCCACCGCGGTCGGTGGCACGTCCGGCAGCGCCCGGCACAGCGCCCGGGCGAGGTGCGGGCGGCGCAGCACCTCGGGTGCGGCGCCCGGCTCGGCGGTGGCCAGGGCCAGCCCGACCCACGCGTCCTCGTCGTCGACGTCGTCGCGGAGGCGCCGCTCGTACGACCGGACGGCACCTGCCCGGTCTCCCGCCAGGTATGCCGCATCGCCCGGCGCCGGTGGCCCGGCGGCGGTGCCGGTGGCCGTCGCCCGGATCGCGGCCTCCAGACCCGCGTCGAGCGCCACCGGGCGCCGGGGCCGGTTGGCCGCCGGGCGCGGCGCGGCGGCGACCGGAGCCGGGTCGCCCGCGTGCCACGCCGCGACGAGCCGGTCGACGTCTGCGGCGTCGGGCACCAGGTTCGCCAGGGACCAGCGGACCGCGACGGCGTCCGCGACCGCGGTCGCGGCCCGCGCCACCGTGCCTTGCCCGTGGCCTTGCCCGTGGCCTTGCCCGTGGCCTTGCCCGTGGCCTTGCCCGTGGCCTTGCCCGTGGCCCTGACCGTGGCCCTGCCCGTGCTCGGCGCCCCACGCCCGCAGGGTCGCCGCCATGCCGTCGGCGAACAGCTCCCCGGCCGGGGTCAGCGCCGCCCGCCGCAGCTCCCGGACGGCCCGGCCGGTCTGCTGCGACCAGTACTCGAACTCGAACGCCGCCGCGGCGTCCTCGTGCCGCCGGGCCCGCCACACGTCGGCGACCCCGAGGTGGGCGTACGCACCCTGCAGCAGCTGCTCGACGGGGCGCGGGTCGAGCCGCCACGGCGCCCGGTACCGACCGGGGTCGTCGCCGAACAGGTCGACGAGGTCGAGCAGGGCGCTGAGCTTCGTGTGCTGCAGCTCGTGCACGAGCAGCAGCGCGAGGTCGCGGGGGTCGTCGGGCACGGACACGGCGATCGCCCCCGACGCGTCGCGCCCGGTGGCGCTGACCGCCCGGCCGTCGGCGGGCCGGTCGAGGAGGACCAGGGACCGCAGCAGCGTGCCGAGCCCCGCCGCGTGCCCGGGCAGGTGCACGCGCAGCCAGCCGACGGCGGCGTCGAACCGCAGGGACAGCCGCTCCGCCTCGGGCGGCGAGCACCGCTGGACGTCGAGGTGCCCGAACCGCGCGTACGGGTCGACGTCGACGAACACCTCGCCGTGCCCGTCGAGGCGGTGGCTCGGGCGCCAGCCGGGCCGGCCGGGCGCCACGGCCCGCCGGCTGCCGCGGACCTCGACGGTCGAGCCGTCGCCGCGCACGACCGCCGGTCCGGCGCCGATACCGTCGGCGACCCCGTACGTCGGCAGGTGGACCGGGCCGCCGGCGCTGTCGAACCGCAGCTCGAACCGCAGCCCCGCCCGGAGCCCGGCGGCGGCGGCCAGCCCGCAGAGGTAGCCGGTGTCGTGGGCGCCGTCCAGCCACCGGGCCACGAACACCGGCAGGTGCGGATGGTGCAGCACCGCGCCGACCGGGCCGGGTGCCGCCGCCTCCGCGCGGCTCAGCAGCTCGACGGCGGCGGCGACGGCCGGGTCGCCGGCCGCCGCCCCGGCCAGGGCGACGAGCAGCACCTTGCGGCGCCCGAGCTGCCCGGCGCGCAGCACGTCGAGGACCTGTGCGCCGCCGTACCCCGAGGCGAGCTCGGCGAGCTGCCCCGCGGTCAGCGGTCCGGCGGCCGGTGCCCGCGTCGTGGTCACGGCCTGCGGGACGCGGCCAGCGTCCTGACGTCGTGGGCGACGGTGTCGCGCACGTGGGTGATGAGCTCCGTCAGGTCGGCGCAGTACACCGAGGGGTTGTCGAAGCCGTTGCCGTCCCGGAACCGGTGCGCGTGCAGCCCGCCGCCGCAGGCGCTGACGACCGGACAGGCCCGGCACTGCGCGCTCAGCGCCGCCACCCCGGTGGGCCGGCCGGCGAGCGACGGATGCCGCAGCGCTTCGTCGAACGTGTGGGTGAAGACGTTCTGGCCGGTTTCCATGATTGCGGCCGCGGTCGTCTTGAGGCCGTCGCTGCCCTCGATGCCGCCGTCGGTCTCGATCGTCATGACGTCCGGGTCGCCGAACCCGACAGCCTGGGTGCCGCTGGGCCGGCCGAGGACCAACGCGATGATCGACTCGAAGAACCGGATGCCGGTTTCCCGCCGCGGCGCGTGGTACCAGCGGTCGAAGACCGCGATCAGCCACTTCGCGTAGGGCGCGTCGGTCCGGCCGGGCTCCCGGCCGGGCGGCCGGTTGCTCCAGTTGCCGAGCGGCAGCAGCAGATCCAGG
The DNA here is from genome assembly GCF_042898305.1 of Dactylosporangium sp. NPDC000521. Lineage (NCBI taxonomy): Bacteria > Bacillati > Actinomycetota > Actinomycetes > Micromonosporales > Micromonosporaceae > Dactylosporangium > Dactylosporangium sp. NPDC000521. The sequence goes on along the minus strand of NZ_JBIAYW010000015.1, from coordinate 155,421 downwards.
CGGGGCGGCGCGAACGCCAGCAGGTCCTCGTACACGCCGACCGGGTCGTGCCGCAGGTCGACGGTGCACAGCAGCCCCGAGTACAGCGACCGGTACGCCGGCTCGCGCAGCGCCGCGATGCCCCGCGCGACCCGGTCGAAGCTGCCGCGCCCGTCGTGCGTGCGCCGGTGCCGGTCGTGTGCGGCCCGGCCGCCGTCCACGCTGACCCCCACGCTGATCCGGTGCCGGCGGAACACCTCGAGGAACGCCGGACTCAGGAGCACGCCGTTGGTCTGCACGGCGAGGTCGACGTTCGCGAAGGCGGGCACGGCGGCCCGGATCGTCGCGGCGGCACCGTCGATCGCGGCCGGCCCGGCGAGCAGCGGCTCCCCGCCGTGCAGCACCACCCGGACGGCGGGCAGCCGGTGCCGGAGCACGTGCGCGGCAAGCCGCTCGGCGACCCTGGCGACCGTGCGGGGCGCCATCACCCGTGGTCGCGTGGCCCAGCGCTGGTCGACGCTCTCGTACACGTAGCAGTAGTCACAGGCGAGGTTGCAGCGGCTGTGGAGCTTCAGGACGATCTGCCGGACGACGGCGTCCCCGCCCATTGTTAGACACTCGACTCGAACGCCGAGATGGTGAGCCGATCCGCGTCCAGGTCGCCGACGAGCGTCCGCAGCACGTGCCCGAGCGCGGTGTCACCGCCGCACGACAGCAGCTCGGCGAGCGACCGTTCGCCGAGCTCGACCAGGGGCCTGCCCACGATCACTCCGACGGGCTCACCCGTGAGAGGACCGTCATCGGCCACATCTGTCGTCACTCCGTCTTTCTACACCACCGACCGGCCGGACCGGCCCTCGCCCGGCGGGTGTCGAGGCGAAGGGCCATCGTCCACCCGCAGGGAATGAGGCTTCACCCGCCGTCCGGTCGGCAAGGTCCTTCCCGCGTCGCCTCGTTGTGCCTGGCGCATCCTCGCTACGCTGACGGCAATATCCTTATAATCGTTATATCGTGCAGCATCGTTCGGCCGTCGAAGGAGCTATGGACCGTGAAGTTCGGTTTAGCGATCATGAATGACTTTCCGCTGGGGACCATCGCTGCCGACCGTGTCGGCCAGCTCCGGGAGCAGGTCACCGTGGCGCGGGAGTGCGGGATCGAGAGCATCTGGCTGCTGCACCACTATCTCGGCAGCATGCCCACCCTCCAGCCCGTCCCCACCCTGGCGGCGCTCGCGCAGCAGGCGGAGGGGATGCGGATCGGGACCAACATGTTCATCCTGCCGCTGCACCACCCCGTCCAGGTCGCCGAGACGTTCGCGACGCTCGACCACCTGAGCGGCGGGAAGGCGGTCGCCGGCTTCGGCATGGGCTACCGGGAGAACGAGTTCGCCGCGTTCGGCATTCCGCTCGACGAGCGCGTCTCCCGCTACACCGAGAGTGTCGAGATCATTCGCGCGCTGTGGTCCGGTGAGCCGGTGAGCTACGAGGGGAAGCACTACTCGCTCGACAACGCGCGGATCAGTCTGCCCCCGGTGCAGCAGGGCGGGCCGCCGATCTGGGTCGGTGCCGGCATGCACAAGATCGGCGCCAGGCGGGCCGCCGCGCTCGGCGACGCCTGGATCGTGCCGCCACACGCGTCGATGGTGAAGCTCGCCGAGCTCCTCCAGGTGGAGCGGGCGGAGCGCGCGCGGCTCGGCCGGCCGGCCAGCGGTGAGGTGGTCGTCCGCCGCGAGCTCGTGCTCGACCAGGACCGGGAGCGGGCCCGCGATCGGGGCCTCCGCGCCCGGCTCGGCGTGACCCAGCAGTACGCCAAGTACAACGCCCCGGACTCGACCGCCCAGTATCGTCACCTCCAGAGTGAGGCGGCCGCCGCGGAGGTGGCCGACGAGGCGTACCTCTTCACCGACCCCGAGACGTGCGTCGCCAAGCTGCGCGACCTGGAGGAGGCGGGCGTGACGACGGTCATCCTCCGGGCGCAGTGGTACGACCTGCCCCACGAGGACGTGCTCGCCACCCTCAAACTGTTCGCCGACGAGGTGCTGCCCGCGCTGGGCCAGCGCTGATCGTATTGACGGCGGTCACGCAGCGATAACCGGAGTCACATTCCTTACACGTTCTCGACACGGCGGGGAAACGGGAACGCCGGGGCCGGTGGAGCGGGTAGCGAACGGACCCTTTTGCTGAATATCATAGGAAGCAATGAGCCTCAGGGGAGGCCGACCCAGAAGGGGGGTGCGGCAGTGAACCGTGACCGTCCGCAGAAGACCGCCATGCTCGTGGCGCAGCGTATCGTCAACGAGATCAGCAGGGAGGGCCGGCAGGTCGGCGACAGGCTCTCACCGGAGCGGGTCATGCTCGAGGAGTACCAGGTCGGCCGCGGCACCCTCCGGGAGTCGCTGCGGTTCCTCGAGCTGCAGGGCGTCATCTCCCTCAAGCCGGGCCCGGGCGGTGGTCCGATCGTCGAGAAGCCCGACGCGTCGCACCTCGCGACGTCCCTGATTCTGTTGCTGCAGTTCGAGCAGGCGCCATTCCGCTCCATTCTGGAGACCCGCGCCGCCCTCGAGCCGCTCATGGCCCGGCTCGCCTCGCAGCGCATCGACGCCGAGCGTCTGCGCCTGCTCGAAGAATCGGTGCAGAAAATGGGCGAGCACATCGCCGACCAGAGCGTTTTCCTGGAGACGAACAAGAGCTTCCACGACCTCATTGCCTGGGGTTCCGGAAACACCGTGTTCGGCTACCTGGTCGACGCCCTTCTCGACATCCTCGACGGCACGGTGCTCGGGGTCGACTACCCCGAGCACCGCCGGGGGACGGTGCTCAAGCGGCACCGGTCCATCTACGACGCCATCGCCGCCAACGACGGTGACGTGGCCGAGGAGTCCATGCGCGAGCACATCGCCGAGATGACGCGCTACCTGGAGAAGAAGTTCTCGTCCACCATGGACGCCTCGATCACCTGGTCAATCGTTCGATAGCGGGGCGATTCCGAGGAGGCGGGCCAGGTTGCCACCGAGGATCGCCTCCTCGTCCCCGGGCGGGAGCCCGAGCGCGCGCACCGCCGCGATCTCCGTCGCCGGATCGGCCATCGGCCAGTCACTGCCGTAGATGATCCGGGACGCGCCGTGCCGCGCGATGATCTCGCGCACCCGGTCGGCGTCGAGCCCGCGCAGGGTGGGCGGCCACGAGGTCTCCAGGTGCACGTCGGTGCCGAGCACGGCCTGCTCGGCCTCGTCGAGCCGGTGATATCCGCCGAAGTGGCACGCGATCAGCTTGAGGCCCGGCACCGTGTCGATGATCGTGCGCAGGTGGTGCGGAGCGCCCCGGTCGTTGGCCTGCGCGTCGCCGCCGGCGCCCGCGTGTGTGATCACGACGATCCCCTCCGCGGCGAGCGCGTGCAGGATCTCGTGCACGGCGGGATCGGCGAGCGAGAGTCCCTGGAAGAGCGGGTGCAGCTTCACGCCGCCGATCCCGTTGTCCCGCAGCGACGCGAGGTTCGCGGCGACCGGCAGCTCCGGGTGCACCGTGCCGAACGGGATGAACCGCGACCGGTCGACGGTGCCGATGAACTCGTTCGTCCGCGCGACGTTCTTGGCCACGGTGGCGACCCCGAGCGTCATCGCGAGGTCGATGCCGGCCTCGTCCATGGTGCGCCGCAGTCCGTCCAGCGTGCCGTCGTGGCGCGGGTCCAGCCCCGCCGGCCGTTGCGCGAGCACCTGCGGGGCGATGTGGTCGGGCCATACGTGGCAGTGCGCGTCGATGATCATGACTTGAGCCCCTTCAGCAGTTGTTTCGACAGCGAATCGAGGATCACCTCGGTGGACCCCTCGTAGATGCGCATCGGCCGCGCGCCCCGGTAGAGCCGCTCGATGAGGCTGCCGCGCACCAGCCCGAACCGCCCCATGACCTGGACGGCGCGGTCGACGACCCGGCCCGCGGCCTCGGTGGCCCCGACCTTCGCCATCGACGACAGGTTGAGCGCGGCCAGCGGGTCGCGGCTCGCGGCCGCGGCGGCGCGGTACGCGAGGCTGCGCGCCATCTCGATCTCGACCCACGAGGTCGCGAGCATCGAGGGCACCGGGCCGAGGCGGGCCACCTGCACGCCGAACTGCTCCCGGCCGGCGGTGTGGCGCAGCGCCTCGTCGAGGGCCGCCTGCGCGAGCCCGACGGCCGCGCCCGCGACCGAGACCCGGAAGGTCGCCAGCGTGGCGAGCACCAGCGAGAAGCCCTTGCCCGGCGGGCCGACGACGTGGTCGGCCGGCAGGCGCACACCGTCGAGGTGCAGGTCGCCGAGGACGTGTGGCGCGATGATCTGGTGCGGGTTGCTGGCCGAGAAGCCCGGCGCCCCGGCGGGGACGAGGACCAGCGTGTACCCGTCGCCCTGGCGGCCGAGGACGAGGTAGAAGTCGGCGTCGCCGCCGTTGGTGATGAACGACTTGTGCCCCGTGACGACGACGTGGTCGCCGTCGGTCTCGACGGTCGTCGCCAGGTTGCGCAGGTCGGAGCCGACCTGCGGCTCGGTGAGCGCCAGCCCGGCGATGGCCTGCAGCGTGGCGACCTTCGGCAGCCAGTCCGCCTTGACCCGCTCCGACCCGCCGACGCCCAGGCCGTAGCTGCCGATGCCCTGCATCGCGAAGAGCGAGTCGAGGTGGGCGCTCTCCGCGGCCAGCGCCTCGCGCACGACGGTCACGGCGAGGGCGTCCACCTTCTCGTGCCGCCCGCCGTACGCCGCCGGCACGACCAGATCGGTGAGCCCGCTCGCCGCCAGTTGGGCGCGCATGTCGGGGTCGATGTGGTCCGCCTCGTCGGCCCGGGCGGAGAACGGCTGTACCGCCCTGGCCAGCGCCCGGGCCTGCTCCTGCAGCGCTCTGTACGCCTCCGGCAGCTCGAAAAGTGCCTCGCTCACGGGGCCTCCGTCCTGTAGTCCTGCACCCGTATCTGTGATATTGGTTTATATGGTTAACGTCGGTCAAGCGGCTCGCAGGAGGTTCCCGTGACTGGTGCCGTCATCGTCGACGCGGTGCGCTCTCCCATGGGGAAGGGCAAGGCGTCCGGATCTCTGGCCGGGCTCCACCCCGTCGACCTGCTCGGGCAGGTGCTCGCCGCGCTCCTTGAGCGCAACGGTGTCGACCCGGCACTGGTGGAGGATGTCATCGTCGGTTGCGTCAGTCAGGTCGGCGAGCAGTCGTCGACGCCGGGCCGGCAGGCGTGGCTGTCCGCCGGTTTCCCGGACCATGTTCCGTCGGTGACGGTGGAGCGCAAGTGCGGCTCGGGCCAGCAGGCCGTCGACTTCGCGGTGTGGGGTGTCCGGGCCGGTGCGTACGACGTCGTGATCGCCGGCGGCGTCGAGTCGATGAGCCGGGTGCCGATGGGCTCCGGCCGCATGGATGCCGACCCGTTCGGCCCGCGGACCCGCGCACGCTTTCCCGGCCTCGTGCCGCAGGGCGTGGCCGCCGAGCTGGTGGCGGCCAAGTGGGGCCTCACCCGCGAGCAGCTCGACGCGTACGCCGCCGAGTCGCACGCGCGGGCCGCGACGGCCCGCGCCGGTGGCGCGTTCGACCGCGAGATCGTCCCGATCCGGGTGCCGGACGGTGCGGGGGAGCGGGTCGTCGACGCGGACGAGACGATCCGCCCGGGCAGCTCCGTGCAGACCCTGGCGACCCTGTCGCCGGCCTTCGCCACCGACTCCTACACCCGGCGGTTCCCCGAGGTCGACTGGAAGGTCACCGCGGGCAACTCGTCGCAGATCACCGACGGCGCGAGCGCGCTGCTCGTCATGAGCGAGGAGCGGGCGTCGGCGCTGGGACTGCGGCCGAGGGCGCGGATCGTCGCGTCGGCGGTGGTCGGCGACGACCCCACGCTCATGCTCACCGGACCGCTCCCGGCGACCCGCAAGGTGCTCGACCGGGCCGGGTTGAAGATCGACGACATCGACGCGATCGAGGTCAACGAGGCGTTCGCGAGCGTCCCGCTTGCATGGCGGGCCGAGTTCCCGGTCGCCGCCGAGCGCCTGAACCCGCGCGGCGGCGCCATCGCGCTCGGGCACCCGCTCGGCGCGTCCGGAGCCCGGCTCATGACGACGCTCATCAACCACCTCGAGCAGACCGGCGGCCGGTACGGGCTGCAGACGATGTGCGAGGCCGGCGGCATGGCCAACGCCACCATCATCGAAATCCTTCAGGAGTAACCCCGATGCAGATACAGGGAAACAGCGCCGTGGTCACCGGGGGCGCCTCGGGCCTCGGCCTGGCGACGGTCCGCCGGCTGGTCGACGCGGGGGCGCACACCGTCATCCTCGACCTGCCGGCGTCGGCCGGCGCCGAGCGGGCCGCGGAGCTGGGTGACCGGGCCCAGTTCGTGCCCGCCGACGTCACCGAGCCCGACCAGGTCGCGGCCGCTCTCGACGCGGCCGAGCGGGTCGCCCCACTGCGGGCGCTGGTGCACTGCGCGGGCCGTGGCGGCACCGTGCGCCTCGTCGAGCGCGACGGCTCGCCGGGGTCGCTGGAGCTCTACGAGACGCTGATCCGCCTCAACCTCGTCGGCACGTTCAACGTGCTGCGACTCGCGTCGGCCCGGATGGCGGCGAACGAGCCGGTCGACGGCGAGCGCGGGGTGTGCGTGCTCACCGCGTCCGTCGCCGCGTGGGAGGGCCAGGTGGGCCAGATCCCGTACGCCTCCGCCAAGGCGGGCGTGGTCGGCATGACCCTCGTCGCGGCCCGCGACCTCGCGACGAAGCTCATCCGCGTCTGCACGATCGCGCCGGGCATCTTCGACACCCCGATCCTCGACCGCTTCTCCGACGAGATCAAGCAGGGGCTGGCCAAGTCGATCCCCAACCCGGCCCGGCTCGGGCAGGCCGACGAGTACGCGGCCCTCGCCGCGCACATCATCGACAACGCGTACCTCAACGGCGAGACGATCCGCCTCGACGGTGCCGTCCGGATGCAGGCCCGCTGAGATGGTCGACCACATCCTGGAACGGGTCTCCGAGCCCGCCGTCGCCGGGGACGAACGGTGCCCGCCACCATCGCCGGTGCTCGTCGAGGTGTCCGACGGCGTCCTCGTCGTCACCATCAACCGGCCCCACGTGCGTAACGCCATCAACCTCGCGACCGCGTGCGAGATCGCCGCCGCCATGGAGCGTCTGGACGCCGACCCGGGCATCACCGCCGGGATCATCACCGGCGCCGGCGGGACGTTCTGCGCCGGCATGGACCTGCAGGCGTTCCTGGCGGGGGAGCGGCCGTCGGTCCCGGGCCGGGGCTTCGCCGGTCTCGTCGAGCGCCCGCCCAGCAAGCCGCTCATCGCCGCGGTGGAGGGCTTCGCCGTCGCGGGCGGGTTCGAGATCGTGCTCGCCTGCGACCTGGTGACCGCCGCCGAGGGCGCGCGGTTCGGCCTGCCGGAGGTGAAGCGAGGGCTGCTCGCGGGCGGCGGCGGCCTGCTCCGGCTGCCGTCGCGGGTGCCGCTGCAGCTGGCGATGGAGTGGACGCTCACCGGCGACACGTTCACCGCGGAGAGAGCGGCCGAGGTCGGGCTCGTCAACCGGCTCACCCCGCCGGGAGGAGCGCTCGACGCGGCGCTCGAGCTGGCGCGCCGGGTCGCCGCCAACGGGCCGCTCGCGGTCCGGGCGACGAAGCGGATCATCGTCGAGTCGCGCGACTGGCACTCCTCGGAAGCGTTCGCCCGGCAGGCGGAGATCTACGAGCCGGTGCGGTCGTCGGAGGACGCGAAGGAAGGCGCCCGCGCCTTCAAGGAGAAGCGGCCCCCACGCTGGCACGGCCGGTGAGCGGCACCGAAGGAGACGACATGGCTGACATCGAGGTCGAACAGCGCGGTCACGCCCTGTGGGTGACCATCAACCGTCCCGACCGCCGCAACGCGTACGACCTCGACATGGCCCGGGCGATGACCGCGGCCGTCGAGGGCGCCGCCCGGTTCGACGCCGTCGTGCTGACCGGAGCCGGCGGCGCGTTCTGCGCCGGGGGCGCGCTGGCCAACCTGGGCGATCCCGACCCGGACGCCCTGCGCGAGCTGTTCACGGCGTCCTTCCGGCTCGTCGACGCGATCCGCAACTGCCCCCGACCGGTCATCGCGGCCGTCGACGGCGCGGCGGCCGGGGGCGGGAACGAGCTGGTCATCGCCTGCGATCTCGCGATCGCCACGCGGCGCTCGACGTTCGGGCAGACCGGCCCGAAGGTGGGCTCGGCCCCGGTGCTCGGGGCGACGAACGTCCTCGGGGTCCAGATCGGCGAGAAGCGGGCCAAGGAGATGGCGATGCTGTGCCGCCGCTACTCGGCCGAGCAGGCCCTCGCGCTCGGCCTCGTCAACGAGGTCGTGCCCGACGGCGAGCTGGAGCCGGCGGTGGAGTCGATGCTCGCCGAGATCCACCGGCTCAGCCCACGCTACCTGGAGATCACGAAGATCAGTTCCAACCTCTGGTGGAACGCCTCGAAGGACAACATGGCCGCCGGCGTCGGGATGCTCATCCAGGCCATCGGCAGCCCGGACATGGTGGAAGGCGCTCGCGCCTTCCTGGAGAAGCGCAGGCCGAACTTCCGCGGCGACTGACCGCCGCACGGTGGCGGTCGAGCACGCGGGGCCGGGCGACACCCGGCCCCGCGTACCCCGGAACGGCCGCATCCGCCCGTACGCCGGCGACCCCGGCGCGACGCACACCCCAGCGACGTCGCGGGCGACGGGCTCGTCTCACCGAGATGTCCGAACGGTTACCGAGTTGAGCTGTTCGAGTGGCCTTGTAATGTTGACCACACCCCAATTCATGATTATGGTAACCATAATCTTTTGGTCTTGATGAAAGGAGCGTCGAATGTTCGGCGTTCGCCTCCCCCGGCTCGCCGGCCGAACCGGCGCTGCCGTCGCCACGGCCCTCGCCGTCGCGTTGACGCTCGGTGCCTGCGGATCCGACAGCCAGGCCCCGAAGGCAAGTGGAACCGGCGGCGGTCCGACCACGGTCCGCGTGGGGATCACCTCCAGCATCAACAACGCGACGATGAACCTCGCCATCGACGGGAAGCTCGGCGACGCGCACGGCATCTCCCTGCGCCGCCAGAACATCGCCGGCGCCGGCAGCACGAACCAGGTCGCGGCCCTGCTCGCCGGCGACGTCGACGTCGCGGTGGGCGGCACCAACACCGTGATCGACGCGATCGCCAAGGGCGCGGACGTGCAGATCATCGCCGGCATGGCGCCGCTGCTGTTCAGCCTGACGATGCGCAACGAGGCGGCCCAGAAGACCGGCGTCGCCCCCGACGCGCCGATCGAGAACCGGCTCCGGGCGCTCAAGGGCCTGCGGATCGCGGTGAGCCCCAGCGGCTCGACCGGCAACATCGTGCTGCGCACGATCCTCGAGGGGGTCGGCCTCAAGCCCGACACCGACGTCCGCTTCGTGCCGCTCAACGACCTCGGCGCCATCCCCGCCGGTCTCATCCAGGGCACGTTCGACGCCAGCTTCGCCGCGGTCGGCAGCGGCGAGGTGGCCGTGGCCCAGGGCAAGGCCGTCACCTGGGTGTCGCTGCCCAAGGGCGACGTCACGTCGCTGAAGGACTACCAGGGCATCGTGACCTACGCGTCGCGGTCGTACATCGAGAAGAACCCCGACACCGTCAAGGCCGTGCACGACGCGCTCAACGACGGCCAGAAGATGACCGTCGACCAGCCGGACAAGGCCGCGGAGCTGCTGAAGAACAACATCTTCAAGGAGATGGACAAGGCGGTCTTCGACAACATGTGGGCGCAGTGCAAGAGCGCCTACCCGGCGGGCAGCAACTTCACCGAGGTCAACTGGAAGACGCTCGTCACGCTCTTCGACGCGACGTCGGAGAACGACTACGCCGCCCTCAAGTACGACAAGCTCGTGGCGCCCGTCGCCCGGGGGAACTGATGTCGGCGCCAGGCACGATCTTCGAGGTGCAGGACCTCGCCATCGGATTCGGTGAGCGCGACGACATCCTCCACGGTGTCGACCTCACCATCGAGCGCGGTGAGTTCCTCACGCTGCTCGGGCCGAGCGGCTGCGGCAAGACGACGATCCTCAACCTCGCGGCCGGGCTGCTCCGCCCGCGGGCCGGCCACGTCCGGTTCGCGGGGGAGCCGATCAGCGGGGTGAACCGCAACGTCGGCTACATGACCCAGGACGACACGCTGCTGCCGTGGCAGACGGTGCAGGCGAACATCGGCCTGCCGCTGCGGATGCGCAAGGTGCCCAAGGCCGAGATCGCCAGCCGGGTCGGCCGGTACCTGGAGATCCTCGACCTCAAGCACGCCGCGAACCTCCTGCCCGGGCAGCTCAGCGGTGGCATGCGCCGCCGCGCGCTGCTGGCCCGCAGCATGATCTACGAGCCCAAGTTGCTGCTGATGGACGAGCCGTTCGCGGCGCTCGACGCGCAGATGCGTCACCAGATGCACATCGAACTGCGCGAGACCGTCAAGCGCGCCGGTCAGACGGTCATGTTCGTCACGCACGACATCACCGAGGCGGCGAAGATCTCCGACCGGGTGCTGATCGTCGGCGGCGGCCCGCCAGGCGGGATCGTGGCGGAGTACCGGCTGCCGTTCGGGGCCGAGCGCGACCTCGACACGCTGCGGTTCACCGACGAGTTCGCGCGGGTCGAGCAGGAGCTCAACCGTGGTCTGCTCGACGCGAGGTCGAAGGTCACCGCTGATGGAGGAGGCAACGGGTCATGACCGACACCCTCGTCGGGAGCCGACCGGCCCAGAAGCGCAAGGCGACGCAGCGACGCTCGGCGCGGCGGCACCGCTTGATGGTGCTCGGCATCCAGGCGCTCGTCATCGCCGTCGTGCTCGTCGCGTGGGAGCTGGCGTCCGGCCGTGTCGTGCAGGAGCTGCTCATCAGCCGGCCGTCCGAATTCCTGCCGACGCTGTGGGGCTGGGTGACCGACGGCACCCTGGTGACCAACGCGGCCGCGACCTTCCGCAGCGCCGGCCTCGGCCTGCTGTGCGGTGGCCTGCTCGGCATCCTGGTGGGTGTCGTGCTCGGCCAGGCCAAGACGCTCGCCGAGATCTTCGAGCCGATGATCACCGCTCTGTACACGATGCCGAAGCACGCGCTCATCCCGCTGTTCATCATGTGGGTGGGCATCGGCAGCGGGCTCGGCGTGCTCACGGCGGCCGTGATCGTCTTCTTCCTCGTCTTCTTCAACACCTTCTTCGGCATCCGCGAGGTGCGGCCGTCGCTGGTCAACTCCGTGCGCATCATGGGCGGCTCGGAGATCGACGTCATGCTGCGGGTCCGGCTCCCCTCGGCCCTCATCTGGGTCGTCGCGGCGCTCAAGCTCGCCGTGCCGCAGGCCGTCGTGGGTGTCGTGGTGGCCGAGATGCTCGCCGGTGACAGCGGGCTGGGCTACCTCGTCGCCCGCAACGCGGGCATGTTCAACAGCGCAGGCACCTTCGCCGCGCTGGCCACGCTGCTCATCGCCGGCTTCCTCATCGACCGGCTGATGAGCTGGGTGACGAAGAAGCCGCTGGAGTGGAAGAACAACAACAGCGCCATGTGACACGAGGCGGACAACCGGCGAGGGCCCCCGAGACGCGAGCGTCTCGGGGGCCCTCGCCGTACCGGCCGGGACGCGACCGTCAGCGGTCCAGGCCGGCGAGCAGCCGGGCGATGACGAGGGCCTGCCGGGTGGCGAAGACGAGCCGGCGCGGCGCGTAGGCGTCGCCGAGCACGTGCACGTCGGCCCGGCCCTGTTCGCGTGCCAGCGCGTGCAGGCCCGCGTCGGAGGTGCCGCCGCACGCGAGCACGACGGTGTCGAAGCCGGTGAGCTCGTGGGCGCGTCCCGAGTACGTGTGGCGCACGTGCACCGCGTCCTCCCCGATCGCCACGACCTCCTCCATGATCCGCACCTGGACGCCGAGCGAGTCGAGCCGCCCGAGCACCGAGCCGACGATGTAGCGGCCGAGGAGCTGGGCGGGCACGTGCGTCGAGTAGAGCAGGGTCACCTCGCAGCCGCGGTGCGCGAGGGCCTCCGCGACGGCGAGGGGCGCCAGATGGTCGTCCTGCACGACGACGGCGACCCGCCGGCCCACCGGTGCGCCGTGCAGGGCCGCCCGCCCCCCGACGACGTGGGGGAGGTGCACGCCCGGCAGGTCGGGCACGCGTTCCCGCGCGCCGGTGGCCACGACCAGGGCCGCCCCGGAGCCCGCCCTGGTGTCCGCCGCGGCGAGGTCCGCCTCGCCGAAGTCCGTGCCGAGCCGCACCTCGACGCCGAGCGAGTCGAGCCGGCGCACCTGCCAGTCGAGGTACTCACCGAGCCGCCCGAACGACGGCGCGAGCGCCGCCGTGCGCAGCTGCCCGCCGAGCGCGTCGGCCCGCTCGACCAGCGTCACCGCGGCGCCGGCCTCGGCGGCGAGGGCGGCCAGCTCCATCCCGGCCGGTCCGCCGCCGACGACGAGCACCGGCCGGTCGACGCGCGCGGTGCCCGGCCACGGACCGTCGACCTCGCGGGCGGCGTGCGGGTTGACGGCGCAGCCGAACGGCAGGCCGTCGACGTAGCGCCGGTTGATGCAGTCGTTGCCGCCGACGCACGGGCGGATCGACCGGTGCTCGCCGGCCCGCGCCTTGACCAGCAGGTGCGGGTCGGCGACGTGGGCCCGTGCCATCCCGACGAGGTCGGCGTCGCCCCGCGCGACGATCTCGTCGGCCAGTCGGGGGCTGTTGACCAGCCCCGTGTAGACGACCGGCACCGACAGCGTCTCCCTGTACCGCCGGGCGAGCCCCGACCAGGTGCCGGGGTCGTGGAAGTGGGGCTGGATGTAGCTCGGGTTGCCCCAGGTCGAGCCGTACACCATGTGGAAGTAGTCGACGAGGCCGGTCGCCTCGATGCGGCGCGCGATCTCGACACCCTCGTCCAGCTCGTACGACCCGGGCACCGCCAGGTTCATCCGCACGCCGAGCGCGCCGTCGCGGCCGAACGCGGCGCGGGCGCGCCGCAGCACCTCGATCGGCAGGCGCATGCGGTTCTCCAGGGATCCGCCGTACCGGTCCGTGCGGTCGTTGGTGCTGGGCGACAGGAACTGCTGGGTCAGGTCCTCGTGGTTCATGTGCAGTTCGAGCACGTCGATGCCGGCCTGCCGGGCGGTCCCGGCCGAGAACTCGTACTCGTCCAGCAGCATCGCGAGCTCGTCCGCCGTGATCGCGTGCGGGGCGAGGAAGTTCACCGGCGTCGCGAACCGGTCCGAAGGGGCGTGCGGGTAGCCGCCGTTCATCGTCAGTTGCGTGGCGGCCAGCGCGCCCGCCTCGTGCATCGCCGCACTGTACCGGCGCACCCGCTCGACGTAGTTCGCGCCGCGGAACGCCCCGTGCACGACGGCGCTGATGCCGGACGGCTCGAACCCGGGTGCGAGGACGTTGCTGATCCGTCCCGGGATCGTCGACCAGGCGATGCCTGCCCGCGCCCGCTCGGCGAGGTATGCGATCGCCTGCTCGGCCTCCGCCTCGGTGCCCCAGAGGTTCCCGATCGCCGAGGAGTGCGGCGGCATGACGACCCGGCTCCGCGCGGTGAGCGCGCCGATGCGGATCGGTGTGAACAGGTTCATCGGTCCTCCCGTACGTGCACGGCGGCGTCGACGGCGACGGCGCCGGTGGCGCCGACGATGACGGGGTTGAGGTCGAGGGCGGCGATCCAGTCGCTGCCGGCGAGCAGGTGGGACACGCGGGAGATCAGCTCGGCGAGGCCGGCGACGTCGTGCCGGGCGCCGCGGTAGCCGTCGAGCACCGGCCAGATCCGCAGCCCGCGCAGCATGGCGCGCGCCTCGTCGGCGGTCACCGGGCAGCGGGCCAGCACCCGGTCGCTGAACACCTCGGTGAGCACCCCGCCAGCCCCGACGAGCACCATCGGGCCGAAGCCGGGGTCGCGTACCCCGCCGACGATGACCTCCGCCCCGGTCGCCTGCTCGGCGAGCAGGATGCCGTGCGGCTGGAGGTCGTGCGTCGCGACGGCCCGGGCGAAGCCCTCGACCGCCGCGCGCACCTCGTCGTCGGTGCGCAGGCCGACGGCCACGAGTCCGAGGTCGCTCTTGTGCTCGATCCCGACGCAGAGCTGCTTCGCGACGAGCGGCCGGCGCAGGCCGGCGGCCGCGCCGAGCACGTCGCCGCCCGGTGCGACGAGCACCTCGCGCGCGACGGCGACGCCGCGCTCGGCGAGGAAGCGTTTGGCGGCGTCCTCCGTCGGCGCGCGCCCCGCCCAGGCCTGCGGCGGTGCGGTGACGGCCGGCGGCGGCGCGGGACGGCGGGGCCGGCGCGGGCGCGCGACGACGCCGAGGGCGCGCAGGGCGGCGTCCGTGTCGGTGAACGACGGCACCGGCGACTCCCGCAGCAGCTGTTCGACGGTGGACGTCATCGCACCCGCCGACCAGCTCGACACGACGGTCGGCACGCGGGTCTCCGCCGCCGCGTCGAGGATCACCGGCAGCAGCCGCTCGGCGTCGTGCGCGCTCCAGGTGGGCAGCGCGACGAGGACCGCGTCGAACGCGTCGCCGGCGGTCGCCTCGTCGAGCATCCGCCGCAGCAGCGCCGGATCGCCGATGACCGCGCCGGTGAGGTCGAGGGGGTTGCCGGGTGTGCCGAAGCGCATGAGCCGGCGCAGCCGTTCGAAGCAGTCGGCGTCCAGCGGTGGCACCGACAGCCCGGCCGCCTCCGCCCGGTCGGCGGCGTAGCTGCACTCACCGCCGGAGGGGGACACGACGAGCAGGCGGTCGCCGTGCGGGAGCACGCCGCGTGACAGCAGGTCGGCGACGTCGACGAGCGCTTCAAGCGAGTCGGCGACGTGGACGTCCTCCTCGGCCATGACGGTCCGGAAGACGTCGTGCGAGCCGGTCATCGCGCCGGTGTGCCCGAGCGACGACCGCGCCGCCGCCTCGCTCGCGCCGACCTTGAGGGCCACGAGGTGCTTGCCGGCGTCGCGGGCGGCGCGGACGGCGGCGACGAACGCGTCCGCCCGCCGCACCTGTTCGAGGAAGAGCGCGATCACCGAGGTGTGCGGGTCTCCGGCCAGCGCCGCGACGAGGTCGGCGACGTCGACGTCGCACTCGTTGCCGACACTGATCAGGGCGCGGGTCCCGAGACCCCGGGCCGTGGCGAGGTTGACGACGTTGACGCCCATCCCGCCGCTCTGGCTGACCACGGTCACCGAGCCCGGGAGCAGGTGCGGGGCGATGTTGAGGGTCGGCGTCGCGATGACGCCGTCGACGGGGCTGAGCACGCCGATGCAGTTCGGGCCGACGACCCGGGTGCCGGTCGACCGGGCGATCCGGCTCAGCTCGGCCTGCGCCTCCCGGCCGGCCGCACCCTCCTCGGCGAAGCCGGAGGTGCAGACGACGACGTGCGCGACACCGGCCGCCGCGCACTGCCGGGTGACGTCGAGCACGCGGTCGGCGCCGACGAGCACGTACGCGGTGTCGACCGGCCCGGCGTCGGCGATCGACGGGACGCACGGCAGCCCCAGCACCTCCTCGTACTTCGGGTTCACCGGGACGATCCGCCCGGGGTAGCCCGTGCGGAGCAGGTTGGCGATCGCCCGGCCAGGGTGCCGGTCGACCCCCGGCGAGGCGCCGACGACGGCGATGGAGCGCGGGGCGAGCAGCCCGGCGAGGTCGAGTGCGGGCCGGCTCGCGGTAGCGACGGTATCGCCGGTCACGGCGTCCTCCGAGGGGGTGAGGGTGGTCAGCGGGTGAGCAGCACGACCTTGCCGGCGGCCCGGCGCTCCTCGATGTCGAGGAGGGCTTGCGCCGCCTGGTCGAGCGGGTATGTGGCGTGCACCTGCGGGCGCAGGGAGCCGTCGGCGAGGGCGGGGGTCAGCTCGGCCCACTGGGCGGCCGGGAACCCGGGGTGCAGGCGGGTGTACGCCCCCCACGACACCCCGCGCACGTCCACGTTGGCGAGCAGCAGGCGGTTGAGCCGCAGCGCGCCGATGGCGCCGGACGCGAAGCCGAGCACGAGCAGCCGCCCGAGCGGGGCCAGGCAGCGCACCGAGTCGAGCGCGAGCTCGTCACCGCCGACGATGTCGACGACCACGTCGACACCGGCGCCGCCGGTGATGTCGCGGGTCCGGCGCAGGAAGTCGGACGCCTCGACCACGTGGTCGGCGCCGGCGCGGCGGGCCGTCCCGGCCCGGCCGGGGCTGGACACCGCCGCGATGACCTCGGCGCCCAGCCACTTGGCCACCTGGACCGTCGCCGTCCCGACGCCGCCCGCCGCGCCGTGCACGAGCACCCGGGTCCCGGCCCGGACCTCGCCGCGCACGACGAGCGCGTAGTGAGCGGTGAGGTAGTTGAGGGGCAGGCAGGCGCCCTCGGCGAACGACGTGGCGTCCGGCAGGGGGAAGACGTGCGTCGCCGGCGCCGCGACAACCTCGGCGGCGGCGCCGACGGGCAGCCAGCCGGCGACCCGGCCGCCGGGGGCGACCCCGGCGCCGGGCGGGGCCTCGCGCACCACGCCGGCGAAGTCGATCCCCAGCGTGAACGGCAGGTCGGGCTTGAGCTGGTAGCGCCCGTGGCTGAGCAGCAGGTCGGGGAAGGAGAGGCCGACCGCGTGCACGTCGACGAGGTAGTGCCCCTCCGGGCGGACCGGCGCCGGCACGGTGGCGACCTCGAGGGCCGTGGGCCCGTCGAGGCGGGTCACCCGGACGGCGCGCACGCCGTGGTCGTCGGCGCTCATGCCGCCACCTCCGCTGCGCTCCGGCGCCGGCCTGAGCCAACCTGCCACGCTGGTTCGCGGCCCGAGCCGCTGCGCTGGCCGCTCATGCGGCGGCGGGCGCCGACACGATGCCCGCGGCCTGCAGCAGCCCCAGCTCCTCCTCGCTCATGCCGAGGCGGTCGAGGAGCACCTCGCGGGTGTGCTCGCCCACCCCGGGGACGCCGGTGTATGCCGGGCCGTCGTAGCCGTCGATGTGCAGGATCGGTCCCGGCACGACGACGTCGCCGAGGACCGTTCCGGTGAGCGGCCGCAGGGTGCGCTCGCGGAAGTGCGGGTCGCCGGTGATGTCGCTGGCGTCGTTGACCGCCGCCGCGACGACCTCGTGCCGTTCGAGGATCTCCAGCACCTCGTCCCGGCCGTGCTCCTGGATCCACGCCGTGACGATCTTCTGCAGGCTCTCGTTGTTGGCCATCCGCGCGGTGTTCGTCGCGTAGCGCGGGTCGGTCTTGAGGTCGGCGCGGCCCATCGCGTCGAACAGGCGCATCGCGATCGTCTGGTTCGACGCCGCGATGGCCAACCAGCCGCCGTCGCCCGCCTGGTAGATGCCGCGCGGCGAGGCCGCGCCGGAGGAGTTGCCCTGCCGCCGCATGATCTCGCCGGACGCGGTGTAGTTGAGGACCGCGTCGCCGAGGATGAACATGAGCGGTTCGTAGAGCGCGACGTCGACCTCGGAGCCCTCGCCGGTGATGCCGCGCCGGTACAGCGCCATCGCCGTGCCGTAGGCGGCGGAGATGCCGGCGATGGAGTCGGCGAAGCCGAACGGCGGGGCGGTGGGCGGGGTCTCCGGCCAGCCGTTGAGGAACGCGTATCCGGCGATGACCTCCGCCACCGTGCCGAAGCCGGGTCGCTCCCGGTTCGGGCCGTCCTGCCCGTAGCCGCTGACCCGGCACATCACGAGCCGCGGGTTGATCTCGCGGAGGGCGGCGAAGCCCAGGCCCCACGCCTCCATGCGGCCCGGGCGGAAGTTCTCGATGAGGACGTCGGCGTGCGCGACCAGCTGCTTGACGACCTCGCGCCCCTCGGACGCGCGCAGGTCGACGCCGACCGAGCGCTTGCCGGAGTTGAGCCGGGCGAAGCCGATCGACTGGCCGAGGTGCGCCGGCTGCCACTGCCGCGCGAAGTCCCCGGCCGTCGGGTCCTCGACCTTGATGACGTCGGCGCCGAAGTCGCGGAGCATGCGGCCCGCGGTGGGTGCCGCGTACATCGACCCGAGCTCGACAACCGTCACTCCTGCCAGGGGTCCTGTCAACCTGACCACGCTCCTTCACTGAATTACTAGGCGCATGATATACATAGATCGGATCGGGGGCGAGCCCCGGCGAGGTCGAAGGAGCACGCGCGACGGCGACGCCGGGCATGCGGGACGCGGCCGCGTTCGCCACCGGTCACGTCCTGTCCGTCGACGGCGGATACGTGTCGCGCTGACGGAGGATGGTTCATGCACCAGCAGTTCGATTTCACCGGGCGGGTCGTGGTCGTCACGGGCGGCAGCCGCGGCCTTGGGCGGGCGATGGTCGAGGCGTTCGCCGCCGCCGGCGCAGACGTCGTCATCGCCAGCCGCGACGCCCAGGCGTGTGCCGACTACGCGGCGGACGTCTCCGCGCGGACCGGCCGCCGGGCTCTCGGGCTCGGGGTGCACGTCGGCCGGTGGGACGACCTGGCGCCGTTCGTCGACCGGGTCTACGAGGAGTTCGGCCAGGTCGACGTGCTGGTGAACAACGCCGGCATGTCGCCGCTCTACGACGGCGTCGAGAACGTCACCGAGGCGCTGATGGACAAGGTCCTCGACGTCAACCTCAAGGGCCCGTTCCGGCTCACCGCGCTGGTCGGCACCCGGATGGCCGCCGGTCGCGGCGGCAGCGTCATCAACATCTCCAGCGCGGCCGCCACCCGTCCCCGGCCCGGGGTGCTGCCGTACGCCGCCGCGAAGGCTGCACTGAACGCGCTGACCGCCGGGTTCGCGCACACCTTCGGCCCGACGGTGCGGGTCAACGCGATCGTCGCCGGCACGTTCCTCACCGACATCAGCCGGTCGTGGGACATGGAGGCCTTCGCGCGGCGGGCGGAGACGTTCGCCGCGAAGCGGGGCGGGGAGCCGCACGAGATCGTCGGCGCGGCCCTGTACCTCGCCTCCGACGCTGCCAGCTACACCACCGGCGCACTGCTGGCCGTCGACGGCGGCCAGCCGTAGCCCCCTGGCCCTCCACACCCCAACCGCACGAGGGAGGACGCGTGCTCACCTACAACGACCTGACGATCCCGATCAAGGACCCGGGCGACTGGACGCTCGCCAACGTGTTGCGCGGCCAGGCCGCCGAACGCCCGGACGCCGTCTACCTCGACGCACCCGAGGAAGGACGCACCTGGACGTACGCCGAAGTGCTCGACATCAGCGAGAGTGTCGCCTCGACGATGCTCGACGCGGGGCTCGTCGTCGGTGACCGGGTGCTCATCCAGGCGGGCAACTCCTCCCAGCTGGTCTTCACCTGGTTCGGGTCGATGGTCGGCGGGCTCGTCGAGGTGCCGGTCAACACGGCGTACGAGTACGACTTCCTCGCCCACCAGGTGCGCACGAGCGACCCGCGCTGCGCGGTCATCGACGACGTGTACGCGCAGCGCTTCGTCGACGTCGCCGACGCCTGTGCGGGCATCAGGCGCTACTGGGTCATCGACAACGGCCACCTGGACGAGGCGCTGGCCACCCTGCGCGGCGCCGGCTGGCAGGCGGACCCCTTCGACGACCTCCTGGTGCGCCGCGACGTCACGCTCCCCGTTCCGCGCGGCCGCGACCTCGGCGCCATCTTCTTCACGTCGGGCACCACGGGCCCGTCGAAGGGTGTCGCGATGCCGCACTCGCAGTTCTACTTCGACGCGTGCGAGAACGTCGCGCTGACGAGGCTGACCGCCGCCGACGCGTACATGGTGACGACCCCGTTGTTCCACGGCAACGCGCAGTGGCTCGCCGCCTACCCGGCGCTCGTCGCCGGCGCCCGGTTCGTGCTGCGCCGCAAGTTCAGCGCCAGCCGGTGGATCGACTGGGTGCGCGAGAGCGGCGTGACGGTGACCAACTTCCTCGGCGTCATGATGGACTTCGTCTGGAAGCAGCCGGAGCGGCCGGACGACGCCGACAACTCGCTGCGGTGCATCTTCGCGGCCCCGACCGCGAGCAGCATCCTCGACGGCTTCCGCAAGCGGTTCGGCGTCGAGGCGTTCGTGGAGGTGTTCGGCCTCACCGAGACGTCGATGCCGATCCTCTCGCCGTACGGTGTGGAGCGCCCCCCGGGCGCCGCGGGGCTGCTCGTCTCGGACTGGTTCGAGGTCCAGCTCGTCGACCCGGAGACCGACGAGGAGGTGCCGGTCGGCGAGGTCGGCGAGATGGTCGTGCGGTCGAAGTATCCGTGGACCCTCAGCTCCGGCTACTACGGCATGCCGGAGAAGACCGTCGAGGCGTGGCGCAACCTGTGGTTCCACTCGGGTGACGCGCTGCGCCGCGACGAGGACGGGTGGTACTACTTCGTCGACCGGTACAAGGACGCCCTGCGCCGCCGGGGCGAGAACATCTCCAGCTACGAGGTGGAGCAGGCGATCCTCGCCCACCCGAACGTGATCGAGTGCGCGGTGGTCGCGGTCCCGGCACCGGTCGAGGCCGGCGAGGACGAGGTGCTCGCCTGCGTCGTCGTCACCGGGGCGGCCGACCCCGCCGAGATCCACGAGTTCGCCTCACGCCGGATGCCGGCGTTCGCGGTGCCGCGCTTCATCCGGGTCGTGGACGCGCTGCCACGCACCCCGTCGGAGAAGGTCCAGAAGAACGTGCTGCGCCAGGCCGGGGTCACCCCGGACACCTACGATCATCTCGCCTGAGTGACCGGGCGAAGGGGCCGCCCGCCGGGCGGCCCCTTGTCTTCTCACCGATCGGCCTCGGTGGCGGCGGTCGAGCCGCCCGGGGCCGTGCCCACAACGGAGGTGGACATGCCGAGTCAGTCAGGCTCTCCCAGCCGGCCGGCGGAAGGTCTTCCGGGTCAGGTAACGGTGGCGGCCGGTGCCCCGTTCCGGTTCGTGGTGGAGGAGGGCAAGGTCCACGAGTTCGCCCGGGCGACCCGGTCGCGGTGCGCGGAGCACCTGCGGCCGGAGGACCCGCTCGCACCGCTCACCTTCCTCACGGCGGCGCAGCTGTGGATGGCCCCGGAGCACAGCGCGTGGCACGGCGTGGAGCGCGACTTCCGCTCCGTGCTGCACGGGGAGCAGGAGTACGTCTTCCACGCCGGGCCGCTGCGCGCCGGCGACGTGCTGACCGCCCGGCAGTTCATCGAGCGGACTTACGAGAAGCAGGGGCGGCGCGGCGGGACGATGCGGTTCACCGACCTCGTGACCCGGTTCTGGCGCACCGGCGAAGCGGAGCCGGTCGCCGACATGCGGACGGTCACGATCACCGTGGAGTCGACCGCCGGCCCGGCGGCCGCGGCGCCGGTCGCCGCTCCCGCCGCGGGCGACGAGCCGCCGCTCACCCTGACCGACTTCGTCCGCTACCAGGGCGCGTCGGGCGACTTCAACCCGATCCACCACGACCCGGGCTTCGCCCGGGCCGCCGGCTACCCGGGGCCCTTCGCGGTCGGGATGCTCGCCGCCGGCGTCGCGGCGAACCGGATCGCCGAGCTGGCCGGGACGGCCGCCGTCCGCCGCCTGCGGATCCGGTTCCAGTCGACGGCCTGGCCGGGCGACGTCCTGTCCTACGCGGTCAGCGAGGACGGCCCGACCCTCGGCGCGACGGTCACGCGGCCGGACGGGTCGGTGCACCTGACCGTCGTCGCCGAGCGGGGCGCGTCGTGAGCGGGCCGCTGCGTGGCGTCCGCGTCGTCGAGATGGCCGCGCTCGGCCCGGTCCCGCACGCCGCGATGATGCTCGCCGACCTCGGCGCCGACGTCGTCCGCGTCGACCGCCCCGGCGGCGCCATGTCGCCGCTCGCGGGCGTGTTCGACCCGGTCCTGCGGGGCCGTACGCACGTCGTGGCCGACCTCAAGTCGGCCGGCGACCGCGACGCGGTCCTGGAGCTGCTGGCCGCCGCCGACGTCGTGCTCGAAGGCTTCCGCCCGGGCGTCATGGAACGCCTCGGACTCGGCCCGCAGCCGGTGACGGCGGCGAACCCGCGGATCGTCTACGGCCGGATCACCGGCTGGGGCCGCACCGGCCCGCTCGCGGACGCCGCCGGTCACGACCTCAACTACCTGGCCCTGACCGGCGTGCTCGGCGCGCTCGGCGACCCCGGCGCGGCGCCGCCGGTGCCGCTGGCCGTGCTCGGCGACTACGCCGGCGGGTCGATGTTCCTGCTCACCGGCGTCCTCGCCGCTCTCGTCGAGCGCGCGGTGTCGGGCCAGGGGCAGGTCGTCGACGTCGCGATGGTCGACGGCATCGGCGTCGTCGCCGAGAAGGTGTGGGCCATGCGCGGCGCCGGCACCTGGGCCGACGAGCGCCGGTCCAACCTCCTCGACGGCGGTGCGCCGTTCTACGACGTGTACCGCTGCGCCGACGACCGCTACCTGGCGGTGGCCGCGATCGAGGGGCAGTTCTTCGCGGCCCTGCTCGACGGGCTGGGCCTGCGCGCCGAGGGCGACCAGCACGACCGGACCACGTGGCCGTCCCTGCGCGCCCGGATCGCCGGCCGGGTCGCCTCCCGTACCCGCGACGAGTGGGTCGAGATCTTCGCGGGCCGCGACGCCTGCGTCTCGCCCGTCCTGTCCTTCGCCGAGGCGGCCGCCCACCCGCAGGCCCGTGCCCGCGACGCGTTCGTGACCGTCGACGGTGTCGTCCAGCCGGCGCCGTCGCCCCGCTTCGCCCGCACCCCCGCCGCGCCGCGGGGCACCGCCCGGGCCGCGGAGACCACCGACCTCGGCACCGCCGTCGCCGCCTGGCGCCCGTAGGACGGACGTCCCGGCGGCGACGGATCGCCGTGCGGCGTCAGCGCGGAACGTCGCCCCCGCCGCGGGCGGCGGCGAGCACGGCGCGGGTGGCTTCGAGGCCGAGCCGGGCGCGTTCGGGCACCGGGATCGCCCGCATCCGGTCGCTGAGGACCTCGGCACCAACCGGCGCCGTGACGCCCAGGGACTCGACCAGGCGCATCAGGCCGGCGAGGTCGAACTCACCCTCACCGGGCAGCTCGCGGCGCTGGAAGGTGTCCTCGAGGTGGCCGCCGACGACCTCGTGCCGGCCGTCGCTGAGCTGGATCGTGAGGATCCGCTCGGGCGGGATCGCCCGCAGCATCTCCTCGGTGGTGCCGCCCCGCCGCAGGTGCCAGGTGTCGAGCACGAGGCCACCGTTGCCGCGGCCGGCCTGCCGCACCAGGTCCCACCCGAGGCCGAGGTCCGGGACGCCGGTCCACGGCAGGCACTCCAGGGCGACCCTCAGGCCGTGCTCGGCGGCCCGGTCGCAGACCGCCGCGAACTTCTCGGCGAGCAGCTCGAGCGGCTGGTCAGCGGGGTGGTCAGCGGGGCCGGTGATGAACAGGACGTGCCGGGCGCCGACGGCCTCGGCCAGCTCGTAGAGCCCCCGCTCGTGCGTCACCGCCCGGGCGCCCTGCTCGCCGTCGGCCCACCAGTCGGCCGCGAAGCCGACCTCGATCACCTCGAGGCCGTGCTCGTCCAGCCGGGCCCGCAGGTCGGCGTCGGTGCGGCCCGCGGCGCGGTCCTCCTTGACGTGGGCCGGACGCAGCCCGATGCCCTGATACCCGGCGGCGGAGGCCGCCGCCAGGCGCTCGTCGAAGGACGCCTCGTTCACCATCGAGGCGCAGAGGTAGATGTCACCGAGCATGCTGGCCTCCTCAGTACGACCTGGGCAGGCCGAGCACCTTCTCGCCCAGGTAGGCGAGCACGAGCTCGTTGGCGATCGGCGCGATCCGCTCGATGCGGACGTCACGCCAGTAGCGCTCGACGTGGTACTCCTTCGTGTAGCCGTATCCGCCGTGCACCTGGATGGCCCGGTCGGCGGCCTCGAAGGCCCACTCCGACGTGAGGTACTTGGCCTCGTTCGCCTCCTTGGCGCACGGCAGCCCGTTGTCGTAGAGCCAGGCGGCCTTGCGGATCAGCAGTTCGGCCGCGTCGAGCTTGGCGAGCGAGTCGGCGAGGGGGAACTGCACGCCCTGGTTCATCCCGATGGGGCGGCCGAACACCTGCCGCTGCTTGGTGTACTCCACCGCGCGGCGCAGCGCGGCGCGGCCGATGCCGAGGCAGACCGAGGCGACGATGATGCGTTCGGCGTTGAGGCCGGCCAGCAGGTACTTGAAGCCCTGGCCCTCCTCGCCGATGCGGTCCTCGTCGGGCACGAACAGGTCGTCGATGAAGAGCGTGTTCGTGGACACGACGTTGCGGCCCAGCTTGGGGATGGGCTGGACGTCGATGTGCGCGCGGTCCATCGGCGCCAGGAACAGCGTCATGCCCTGGGTCGACTTCTCGACGTCCTTCTTGGGTGTGGTGCGGGTGATGAGCAGGACGCGGTCGGCCTGTTCCGCGCGGGAGATGAAGATCTTGCGGCCGTTCACCAGGTAGCCGCCGTCCACCTTCTTGGCGAACGTCGTGATGCTCGTCGTGTCGGTGCCGGCGTCGGGCTCGGTGACCCCGAAGCAGACCTGCAGCTCACCGGCTGCCGCCGCGGGAAGGAAGCGCTGCCGCTGCGCGTCGGTGCCGTACTTGACGACCGGCTCCAGCCCGAAGAGCACCACCTGGACCATCGTCGCCGCGTTGAGACCGCCGCCGTTGCCGGCGACCTCCTCGATGAGCAGCGCCGCCTCCTGCACGCCGGCGCCGCCGCCGCCGTACTCGGCCGGGGTGCAGATGCCGAGCCAGCCGGCCTTCGCCATCGCGTGGTAGAAGTCCCAGGCGAACTCGTGGTCGCTGTCCTTGCGCATCCAGTACTCGTCCGGGAAGTCCTTCAGGACAGCCCGGACGCCCTCGCGGATGTCCCGCTCGGCCTCGGCGCTCAACATGTCGACCACGTGGCGACCTCCCCAACTTGGCAATTCATGATTATGATACGTAGCATACCGTCCGGTCGACGCCTTGGGAACGCCCGGGGCGCTGGAGGATGTAGGGAGCCCAGGCAACGATGCTGCGACCGTACCGATCAATGCTGTTCCTGCCGGGACACCGCCCGACGTGGGTGGAGAAGGCGATCCGCGCCGGTGCCGACGCGATCTGCCTGGACCTGGAGGACGCCGTCCCGGCGGGGGAGAAGGAGGCGGCGCGAGCCGTCGTCGCCGAGTCGGTCGGCCGCGCCAAGCGGCTCAAGCCGAACGTCGGCGTCCTCGTGCGGGTCAACGGCCTGCCGACCGGGATGACCGGATTCGACCTCGAAGCGGTGATGGTGCCCGGCGTCGACGGGATCTTCGCGCCGAAGATCGAGGACGCCGCCGACGCGCTGCGCTTCGACACGCTCGTCGAATGGTTCGAGCGGCGCAACGGCGTGCGCGACGTCGGCCTCGTGATCCCCATGGAGACCGCGAAGGCGTTCTCGAACGTCGAGGCGATCGCCGCGTCGACCCCGAGGATCGGGATCATCCTCGGCTCGACCGCCGAGCACGCCGACGTGGCGCGGGAGATCGGCTTCGAGTGGACCCCGCAAGGGCTGGAGACGCTCGCCCATCGCTCCCGCGTGCTGCTCGCCTGCCGCGTCGCCGGGGTGCACGCGATGACCGGGCTGTGGGAACGCATCCACGACCTCGACGGGCTGCGCGCCTTCTGCGACCAGGGCCGCCAGCTCGGCTTCCGCGGGCAGATCGCCATCCACCCGTCGCACGTGAGCATCATCAACGAGGCGTTCGGCCCGTCGGCCGAGGACATCGCCTTCTATCGGGGGCTCGTCGAGGCGTACCAGGCGGCGGCCGACGCCGGCAGCGGTGCGGTCGTCTACCGCGGCCGCCACATCGACAAGGCGCACGTCGACAAGGCGACCGAGTGGCTGGCGCGCGCCGAGCAGATCACGGAGTTCGACGCGGCATCGGCCGCCGAGGGAGAGGGGCAGCACGCATGACGCTCAAGGGTCTGTACTTCGAGGAGATGGAGATCGGTGCCGAGTTCAAGCACGAGCTCACCCGCACGGTCACCGAGATGGACAACGTGCTCTTCACGTCGTTGACGATGAACGTCGCACCGCTGCACCTCGACGCCGAATACACCAAGACGCTGCCGTACGGCCAGCGCCTGGTCAACAGCCTGTACACGGTCGGGCTCATCGGCGGCATGACCGTGCCGGGCCTGGTCTTCGGCACGTCGCTGGGCAACCTCGGGTACACCCTCATCGAGTTCCCGAACCCGGTCTTCCACGGCGACACCCTGCGCGCCGAGACGACGATCCTCGACAAGCGCGAGTCGAAGAGCGACCCGACCCGCGGCATCGTGTGGTTCGAGCACCGCGGCTACAACCAGCGCGACGAGGTGGTCTGCCTCTGCAAGCGCACAGGCATGATCATGCGCCGCCCACCGGCCGAAGGATGAGGCTCGTCCCCGCCGCCGGCATCGAAGGGCCGGCTCTCACCGAGCTGCGCGCCGAGGTCCGGCGGTTCCTCGCCGAGCAGATCGCCGCCGGGGCGTTCGTGCCGCACGTCGACACGTGGGTCGGCAGCTGGGACGTCGAGTTCACCCGCCGGCTCGCCGACCGCGGCTGGCTGGGCATGGTCGTCCCCAAGGAGTACGGCGGACAGGGCCGCACCTTCCTCGAACGGTTCGTCGTCACCGAGGAGCTGCTCGCCGCGGGCGCCCCGGTCGCCGCGCACTGGATCGCCGACCGGCAGATCGGCCCGTCGCTGCTGAAGTACGGCAGCGAAGAGCAGAAACACGCCTTCCTCCCCGGCATCAGCCGGGGCGAGATCTTCTTCGGCATCGGGATGAGCGAGCCGGACTCCGGCTCCGACCTCGCCAGCGTGCGGACCCGCGCGGAGCGGGTCGCCGGCGGGTGGCGGGTCACCGGCACGAAGGTGTGGACCAGCGGGGCCCACCACGCCGACGCGTTCTTCGCCCTGGCCCGCTCGGCGCCGCTGGACCCGGCGCACCGCCACGACGGCCTGTCCCAGTTCATCGTCGACCTGCACGCGCCCGAGGTGCACATCCGGCCGATCGTCTCGATGGGCGGCGAGCACCACTTCAACGAGGTCCACCTCGACGGCGTCTTCGTGCCCGACGACCGGGTGCTCGGGACGATCGGCGACGGATGGCGGCAGGTGACCTCCGAGCTCGGCTTCGAGCGCAGCGGGCCCGAGCGCTTCCTGTCGACGTACCAGCTGCTCGCGGCGACCGCCGCGGCGATGGCCGGCGGCCGGCTGCCGCGCGACGCCGGTCTGGGCCGGCACGTCGCCCGGACGGCCGTGCTGCACCAGATGTCGTTCGCCGTGTCGACCGCGCTGGAGGAGCACGCCGACGCCGACACCGCCGCCGCGCTGGTCAAGGTGCTCGGCACGGCAGGGGAGGGCGACATCGCCGACTACGTCGACATGCTCATCGGGGCCGGCCGGACGCCCGGCGACGAGGAACTGGCCCGGCTGCTGCGCTCGGCGGTGCTGCAACGGCCCGGCTTCACCCTGCGGGGCGGCACGAACGAGGTGCTGCGCGGTGTGATCGCGCGAGGATTGGGGCTGCGCTGATGACCGATCAACCGACCGGGCTCGTGACGCCGGTGTTCGCGGACCCGGACGTCGTGGCCCTGTTCAACGACATCTTCGACAGGTACCGCAAGGAACGGTCACCCCGGCAGGCGGACGTCGAGATGGACCGCGACCTGTGGCGGCAGCTCGACGACCTCGGACTGACGCGGCTGTCGGCCCCCGAGGCGAGCGGCGGCAGCGGTGCGAGCTGGGCCGAGGCCGCCGCCCTGCTGTCGGTCGCCGCGGCCGCTGCCGCGCCGGTGCCGCTCGCCGAGCATGACGTGCTCGGCGCGTGGCTGCTCGACACCGCCGGGCTGCCCCACGACGGCGCGTTGCGCACGGTGTGCCGGCCCGATCCCGGGGGTGCCGCCACCGACGTGCCGTGGGCGCGCTGCGCGGACGCCGTGGTGGCCCTCTGGCGGGACGACCGTGACCGGTGGCTGGTCGCCGACGTGCCCGCCGCACGGCTCGCCGTCGACGGGCACCGCAACCTCGCGGGCGAGCCGTCCGACACGGTGCGGTTCGACCGCGCCGACCTCGCGGCCGGCGTCGAGGTGCCGCCGTCGGTCGTCGAGCAGTTCCACCTGCGCGGCGCGCTGGCCCGCACCGCTCAGGTCGCCGGCGCGATGGAACGGGTCCTGGAGGTGGTGCTGACCCACGCCAACGAGCGGCTGCAGTTCGGCCGCCCGATCGGCAGGTTCCAGGCCGTGCAGCATCTCGTGGCGGACATCGCCGCGGAGACCGCGCTGGCCCGGGCCGCGACGGACGCCGCGGTCGCCCGTGCGGCGGCGTCGGACTGGCAGGACCCCGGGACACTCTTCGCGGTCGGCGTGGCCAAGTCCTGTGCGGGCCACGCCTCCTCCGTCGTCGTCCGCGGGGCGCACCAGGTCGTCGGCGCCATCGGCACCACCCTGGAGCACGAGCTGCACACCCTGACCCGGCCGATCCTCGTCCGGCGCGGCGAGTTCGGATCCGTGCACCAATGGGACGAGACCATCACCCGGCTGGCGGCATCCGCCGGCCACGACGGGCTGTGGACACTGATCACCACGGGCCGTTCCGGCCAGGTACCCGAGGAGGTTCGCGCATGAGCAGTCCGGAGCGCAGCGGAGGAGCTGCGAATCGGGGTCGCAGGTCTGGCTCAGGCCGACGCCGGAGCGCAGCGGAGGTGGCGGTATGAGCGGCCAGCGGAGCGGCTCGGGCCGCTCATCGTGGGTGCAGGTTGGCTCAGGCCGACGCCGGAGCGCAGCGGAGGTGGCGGTATGAGCGAGGTTCGCTATGAGGTCGGCGACGGCGTCGCACGCATCACCCTGGACGCTCCCGACCGGCGTAACGCCCTGTCGGTCGAGATGTCGCGGGAGCTGACCGACGCGGCGCTCACCGCCGAGGCCGACCCGTCCGTGGGCGCGATCGTGGTCACCGGCGGCGCCCACTTCTGCGCCGGCGCGGTCCGCGACGTGCTCGCCGACGCGGGCCGGGACCCGGCGGAGGACGGCGCCTACCGCAACCTGGAGACGGTCTACCGGGCGTTCACGACCGTCGGCTCCGTCGGCGTGCCGACCGTCGCCGCCGTGCGGGGTGCGGCCGTCGGCGCCGGCCTCAACCTGGCGCTGGCGACCGACCTGCGCATCGTCTCCCGCACCGCCCGGTTCCTGCCGGGCTTCGCCCAGATCGGCATCCATCCCGGCGGCGGCCACTACACGCTCCTCGCCCGCGTGGCCGGCCGCGAGGCGGCGTCCGCGCTCGGCCTCTTCGGCGACGAGGTCGACGGCGAGCGCGCGGTCGCGCTCGGGCTCGCCTGGGCGGCGTACGACGACGGCGAGGTCGAGGAGCAGGCCCTGGCCATGGCCCGGCGCGCGGCCCGGGACCCCGAGCTGGCCAGGCGCATGGTCGCGAACTTCCGCCGCGAGACGGCCCAGGGCGGCGTGCCGTGGGACGTCGCCGTCGAGCTCGAACGCCCCGCGCAGATGTGGTCCTTGCGCCGCCGGCACCGATGACCGGGCGGCGGACGGGTTGAACGTCGATGCCCCGTGCGGCGCATGCTGCACGGGGCATCGGGTTTTCTGCGCTCACCGTTCGGCTATGGCGCCGTCAGCCAGCAGCTGGTCGATCTTCGACGGCGGATAGCCGAGGCCCGTCAGCACGTCCCTGGTGTCGGCGCCCGGACTCGACCCGCGCGGCGGGACCGGCGTGCTGCTCCTGGAGAAGCGCGGTGCCACACTCGGCTGGTAGAACTCGCTGTCAGGGATCGGGACGTACGACGTCCGGGCGGCGCTCTGCGGATGGAGCCGGGCCTCGTCGAGATCCAGCACCGGCGAGACACACGCGTCGACGCCCTCGAACGCCCGGACCCATTCGTCTCTCGTCCGGGACCTGAACGCACCCGTGAGAAAGGCCCGGAGCCCCGGCCACCGGGCACGATCCTTGTGCGCACCGGTCAGCTCGTCGTCCTCGCCGCCGCCGAGGACCGCGAGCGCGTTCCGGAAGAACCGCTCCTCGATGGCGCCGAAGGCGATCCACCGGCCGTCGGCGCAGGTGTAGACGTCGTAGTAGGGGCAGCCCCCGTCGAGCAGGTTCGAGCCCCGCTCGACGGACCAGCGTCCCTGGGCCCGCAGCCCGTGGACGAGGCCCATCAGGCCGGCGGTGGACTCCAGGACGTTGGCGTCCACGACCTGACCGCGCCCCGAGCTCCGCGCCTCCCACAGCGCGCAGACGATCCCGAACGCGAGCGACGCGGCCCCGCCGCCGAAGTCGCCGATCAGGTTGAGCGGCGGGACGGGTGGCTCGCCGGCCCGTCCGATGCTGTGCAGCGCGCCGGACATGCCGATGTAGTTGATGTCGTGGCCGGCGACCTGGGCCAGCGGCCCGCTCTGGCCCCAGGCCGAGAGCCGGCCGTAGACGAGGGCCGGGTTGCGCGCGTGGCAGACGTCGGGGCCGAAGCGGAGGCGCTCGGCCACCCCCGGGCGGTAGCTCTCGACCAGGACGTCGGCCGCCGCGACCAGGTCGAGCAGGACCGCGAGGCCGGCGTCGGTCTTGAGGTCGACCGCGATCGACTGGCGTCCCCGCTCGATCACCGGGTTGGGGGTGTAGTCGGCGCTGGGCCCACCGGGCCGGTCGACGCGGACGACGGTGGCGCCCATGTCGGCGAGCAGCATGACGGCGAACGGCCCGGGCCCGATGCCGGCCAGCTCGACCACCCGGACGCCGGCCAGGGGTCCGCTACTCATCGGTGCCCGCCTCGGCCAGCAACTGGCGGCGGAGCGCCGCCTTGGCCACCTTGTCCAATGTGGACCGGGGCAGCTCCGCCACGACGCGGATCTCGCGGGGGCGTTTGTACGGGGTGAGCAGCTCCTCGCAGCGATGGGCGGCGGCGGCGACCGACACCTCCTCGCCGGGGCGGGCGGTGACGAAGGCGACCGGAACCTCGCCGAGCATCTGGTCGGGCCGGCTCACCACCGCCGCCTCGCTCACGCCGGGGACGCCGAGCAGCACCCGCTCGACCTCGGGGGCGCCGATGTTCTCGCCGCCGACCTTGAGCACGTCGGAGTCCCGCTCGAGGAACCACATGGCGCCGTCCTCGGCCACCCGGACCCGGTCGCCGGTGTGGAACCAGCCGTCGGCGTCGAAGGCCGCCGCGGTCAGCTCTGGCGCGTCGAGGTAGCCGGCGAAGAGGGAGACGCCCGGCACACCGCGCACCAGCAGCTCGCCGGAGGCGGCGGTGGCGGCGGGTACCCGCGAGCCGTCCTCGGCCACCACGGCGACGTCGTACTCGGGCGCCACCCGGCCCATCGACCCGGCGGCGACGGGGTGGTGCGGGTCGCTGACCACGGGGTGCGTGACCGTCTCCGTCATGCCGAACCAGCCCATGACGGGGACACCGCCGGTGGCGGGGCCGGCGTCGACGACGGAGCTGTTGGCCCAGCCCCGGAAGCGGTGGCGCTCGGGCACCTCGTGCGTCCGCAGCGCCCGCAGGCAGAAGCTCACCACCGACGTCCAGGTCACCTCATGCTCGACCGCGACCGGCCAGAACCGGCTCGCGGAGAACCGGGGCTGCAGCACCACCGAACCGCCCGACCACAGCGACGACAGGAACGAGTACGACAGCGCGTTGGTGTGGAACAGCGGCAGGTGCACCAGGTTGACGTCGCCCGGTGACAGCAGCTGGTGGGCCGTGCCGACCTGGCCGCCCCACAGGCAGTTGGCCTGGGACCAGACCACGCCCTTGGGCCGGGCGGTGGTGCCCGACGTGTACTGCACGCTGGCCGGGTCGGACCAGCCCGTCCGCACCGCCGGCGCGGCCCGGTCGGCCGCCAGCAGCGCCGCGAAGCCGTCCGGGCCCGGGTCGCCGTCGACGATCACGCGGGGACCGGCGGCGGCGACGTCATCGGCCCGGTCGGCCGTGGTGAGGGCGAACGTGGAGCGGCTGTGGCCCAGTGCGTACGCCAGCTCGTCGCGGGTCGACTTCGGGTTGAGGCAGACCGCGACCGCGCCGAGGGAGGTGACGGCGCACCAGGTGATCAGGAAGGCGGGGGAGTTGGGCACCACGAGCGCGAGCCGCCCGCCCGGGCGCAGCCCAGCGGCGGCCAGGGCGCCGGCGACCCGGTCGACGTCGTGGGCGAACTGCCGGCGCGTCCACCGCTGTGCCTCGCCGTCGAACGGCGCCCAGGTGAGGAAGGCCCGGTCGGGCGTCCGCTCCGCCCACGTCTCGACCAGCCACCGCACGCCGCGGCCGAGGTAGCGCGGCGACACAAGACCGCTCACGCCGTCACCTCCGCTTCGCTCCGGCGCCGCCGCGACCCAAGCACTGCGCCCATGGTTCGCAGCCCTCCGCTCCGCTCCGGGCCGCGCGCCGTCACCTCCGCTTCGCTCCGGCGCCGCCGCGACCCAAGCACTGCGCCCATGGTTCGCGGCCCTCCGCTCCGCTCCGGACCGCGCGCCGTCACCTCCGCTTCGCTCCGGCGCCGCCGCGACCCAAGCACTGCGCTCATGGTTCGCAGCCCTCCGCTGCGCTCCGGGCCGCTCACGCTGCCGGCTCCAGGGCGATGTCGAGGTCGAGGATGAGTGACTGGAGCGCCTTGCCGTGCGGGTCGACCCGCAGGGTCATCGAGACCCCGCCGCCGAGGGCCTGCTGCAGCACGAAGTTCAGCCCGTGTACCCGGGGCAGCTCGTAGCGGGTGACCGGGCCTCGGGCGATCGGCCCGAACGCCGCCGCGACCCGCTCGGCGGTCAGCTCCCGGACCAGCGCCGGGTAGTGCGCGGGGTCGTAGACGAAGACGCAGATGTTGCTGACGTCGCCCTTGTCCCCCGACCGGCTCGCCGCGATCTCACGGAGCTTGACGGTGCTCACGACTCGCTCACCTCCACCTCGATCGGAACCAGCTCCCGCGGCACGTAGGCCGGCGTGACCCCGATCGCGGGCACGATCGAGGTCGTGTTGCCACCGCCGCCGGCGGGGCCGAAGTACAGCAGCTCGGTCTCGTGGGCGGCCGTCGCCGCCACCTCGCGCGACAGCGACCGGACCGCCAGCCGCAACCGCACCTCGCTCGGCCTGCCCCCGCGCAGCTGGTCGCCGTACAGCGAGTCGACGCCCTGGAGATCGATGCGAAGCTCGTCGATGTCGGAGGCGTACGGCTCCAGCCGCCGGCGCACGATCTCCTCGGCCCGGCGGGCCCGCTCCACACAGCCCGGCCCGCCGTAGGACATCTCGCCGACCGCGCGCCAGCCCTGGTCCACGCCGACGAGCACCTTGAGGGTGCCGGGCCGGGCCCGGCCCCGGGCGCCGGTGACCCGGACCCGGTTCCCGCCGAGGTCGTCCACGTCGACGGCACTGAAGTCGGCGGTGACGTCCGGGGTGAGGTAGGTGGCCGGGTCGTGGATCTCGTAGTAGAGCTGGGTCTTCATCGTCATGGCGTCGACCAGGCCGCCGGTGCCGGGCAGCTTGGTGATGGTCACCGCGCCGTCGGTGATCTCGCCGATCGGGAAGCCGAGGTTGTGCGGGTCGGGCACCACGCGGTAGGGCGGGTCCTCGTAGTTGCCGCCGGTCGAGTGGACGCCGCATTCGAGCAGGTGCCCGGCCAGGGTGGCCAGGCCGACGCGGTCCCAGTCGTCCAGCGCCCAGCCCAGCTCGTGGCAGATCGGCCCGACGAACAGCGACGGGTCGGCCAGCCGTCCGCCCAGGATGATCTGGGCGTCCTGGCGCAGGCAGTCGACGATGCCGTCGGCGCCGATGTAGGCGTTCGCCGACACGACCCGGTCGCCGAGCTCCTTGACGGTCACCCCGAGCTCGGGCAGCTCCACGTCGTGACCGGCCAGCACGTGGCGCACGTCGTCGCCGTGGATCGTGCCGATGCGCACGCCGCGCAGGCCGAGCCGGGCCAGACCGCGGGCGAACTCGTCCCGGGCGGCTTCGGGGTTGGCCGCCCCGAAGTTGCCGACGACCCGGCCGCCGGCGGCGAGGTAGCGGTGCAGCAGCGGCAGCAGCGCGCCGATCCGCCGGTCGTGCCCCGCGGCCGGGTCGGCCATCCGCCGGATCTGGGCCAGCGCGAGCGTGCGCTCCGCCAGGCAGTCGAAGCCCAGGTAGGTGACCCGCCCGCTGTCGGCCATGGCCGCGACCGCGTCGAGCCGGTCGTCCGCGTACGCCGACCCCGAGCCGATGCTCAGGACCGCCGCGGGTTGCCGATCGACCACTGCGAACCTCCTTCGTACGGTGAGAGAATTCAGGCCCGCACGACGCGGTCGACCGAGGTGATCCCGGCGATCGCGGGCACGATGTCGCGCCCGAGGTCGTCGAGGTAGGCGACGACGTCATCGCCGCTCATGGTCGGCCATTGCGCCCGGACCAGGATCGGGTCGACCGGGAAGACCCGCGCGAACCCGGCGATCTGGCGCACGCACTCGTCGGGCGTGCCGATGAAGGTCTCCTTGCGGGCGACCTCCCGGAACTCGCGGTCGAGCTCGCCGGCGTCGCGGGTGGACAGCTGCCGGTTGGCGTAGGCGAGCAGCCGCTCCTTGGCCATCGCCTCGAACCGCTCGTAGGCCGCCTCGGTGCTGGCGGCGGGGATGATCTCGCGCCGGAGCGGCTGGCGCACGAGCGGGCGGCCGAGCCGGATCCGCTCGTCCTCGTAGAGCGACATCAGCCGCACCAGCTCCGGGCCCCGGATCTCGGGCGTGACCGGCCAGCCGTCGCCGAGCCGGGCCGACCGCCGGACCCCCTGCTCGCCCATGGCGCCCAGCCACAGCGGCGGATGCGGGCTCTGGAACGGCTGGATGTGGGTGTGCCCGTCCCGCACGGACCAGTACCGGCCGGCGTAGGAGACCTCGTCCCGCGTCCACACCTGTTTCATGATGTGGATGCTCTCCTCGAGCATCCGGAACCGCTGGGTGTAGTCGATGCCGAGGGCTTCGAACTCGTCCCGCCGGTAGCCGGCACCGATGCCGACGACGAGCCGGCCGCGGGTGAGGATGTCGAGCGTGGCCAGGTCCTCGGCCAGCATCACCGGGTGGTAGAGCGGCGCCTGGACGATCGTCGTGGCCAGGGTGACGTGCTCGTCCAGCTCGGCGGCGAGGCGGGCGAGCGTCGGGATCGGCTGGAGCCAGCGCAGATCGCCGTAGAGGAAGTGCTGGCCCATCGTGATGTGCGAGAAGCCGTTGCGCTGCGCAGCCTCGACCTGGCGCAGCAGGGCGTCGAGGTGCTCCGTCGGCGGCAGGCTCTTCCGGACATCGCCAAGGATCACTCCGACTCGCACGCGACTCCCCGATCGATCGGCATAATCTATGCTCATCATAATGATGAGAGCAAGCGAAGGGAAGGTGGAGAACGTGGTCTTCCAGGCATTCATCGTGGGCGCTGTGCGCTCGGCCGTCGGCCGCCGCAACGGAGCGCTGGCCGGCCTCCATCCGGCCGACCTCGGCGCGGCCGTGCTGTCGGATCTGGTGACCCGTGCGGGCGCACCGCCGCCGGCGATCGACGACGTGATCTGGGGCTGCGTGGGCCAGGTTGGCCCGCAGGCGTCCAACATCGGGCGGGCCACCGCGCTGTCCGCCGGTCTGCCGGAGTCGGTGCCCGCCACGACCATCGACCGCCAGTGCGGATCGTCGCAGCAGGCGGTGCACTTCGCCGCCCAGGCCGTCATGTCCGGCACCCAGGACCTCGTGGTCGCCGGCGGGGTCGAGGTGATGAGCCAGGTCCCGATCGCCTCGCCGACCACGATGGGGGTCGAGAGCGGGATGGCCCACCCCAGGGCCGGTCGGCGCTGGGCGGAGCGCTTCGGCGACCAGGAGATCTCCCAGTTCCGTGGCGCCGAGCTGATCGCGCAGCGGTGGGACCTGTCCCGTACGGCGATGGAGGCGTACGCGCTGGAGAGCCACCGCCGCGCCCTGGCGTCGGCCGCGGCGGGCCAGTTCGACGCCGAGATCGTCGAGGTCGGCGGTCTCCGCCGGGACGAGGGTCCCCGGCCCGACTCGACGGCGGAGAAGCTGGCCGGGCTCGCCCCGCTGCGGGAGGGCGGCCGCATCACGGCGGCGCTGGCGAGCCAGATCTCCGACGGCGCCGCCGCCGTCCTGGTCGCCTCGGAGCGGGCGGTGCGGCGGTGGGGCCTGACCCCGCTCGCGCGGGTGCACACCATGACCGTGGTCGGCTCCGACCCGGTCGCGATGCTGACCGGGCCGATCCCCGCGACCGCCACCCTGCTGGAGCGGTCCGGGGTCGCCCTGGCCGAGATCGGCTCCTACGAGGTCAACGAGGCCTTCTCCAGCGTGCCGATGGCCTGGCTCGCCGAGACCGGGGCCGACCCGGACCGGCTCAACCCGCAGGGCGGCGCGATCGCGCTCGGCCACCCGCTCGGCGCGACCGGCGCCCGGCTGATGACGACCCTGGTGCATCGGATGCGCCGGGAGGGGCAACGGTTCGGGCTGCAGGCGATGTGCGAGGGGGGCGGCATGGCCAACGCCACGCTGCTCGAGCTCGCCTGACGGGGAGTGGTCGGAAATCCAGGCACGTCGACTGTTGTGACGGCGCCCACGCATCTGTAGATTACGACTAATCATTGAAATGGTGAGCATGGAATCTCACTGCACGGTCGACACCCCGCGGACCGGCACCGCTCACCCACTCGAGAAGGTGGAATCAATGACGTCCTATAGAGCGTCGCGGCGCCGGCCATCACTCCGTCTCGCCATCGCCATCGTCGCCGCCGCCGGCCTCCTGCTCGCCGGTTGCGGCGGCGGTGACGGCGGCGACTCGACCGTCGGCCAGAAGCCCGAGCAGGCAGAGGGACTGGCCGAGTCGACCATCAAGGCCGCCGCCCAGGCCGAGGGCAAGGTCGTGTGGTACACCTCCATCCCCGAGGCCGCCGTGAAGGAGGTGGCCGCCGGGTTCAAGGCCGCCTACAGCATCGACGTCGAGGTCGTCCGGCTGACATCGACGACCCTCATGCAGCGTTACGCCTCGGAGCGCGACGCCGGCGCGGTGAAGGGCGACGTCATCAACGTCGCCCAGACCGCCTTCTTCGAGGACGGCGTCACCAAGGGCTGGTGGTCGAAGCTGACCCAGCCGGAGGCGCCGATGCTCGCGAACTGGCCGAAGGAGCTCGTCCACAAGGAGCAGTACACGCTCATCAACACCCAGCCGATCGGCATCGCCTACAACTCCGACCAGGTCAAGGAGAGCGACGTCGACACCTGGCAGAAGATCGTCGACCCCAGGTTCAAGAACAAGGTGGTCCTGGTCAACCCGGCCAACACCCCGTTCTACCTGTCGTGGCTGAAGCTGATGGAGACCGAGTACGGCCCGGACGTGCTCACCCAGTTCGCCGCCCTGAAGGCGACCGTGACCGACAGCGCCGTCCCGGGTGCCCAGCAGCTGGCGGCAGGGGAGCGCCTGCTCATGGTGCCGAACGTGCTGTCCGGAGTGAAGGAGGTCGTCGACGCCGGTGCTCCGGTGGCCACGGTGACCCCCTCGCCGACGGTGGGCGTCGAGCAGTACGCCGCGGCCAGCGTCGACGGCCCCCACCCGAACGCCGCCAAGCTGCTCCTCGGCTACCTCCTCACCCGCACCGGGCAGGAGCAGCTCAACCGGGGCTACGCCGCCTCTCCGCTGTCCGGCATCCCGGGGAGCATCCCGATGCCCAAGGACTACCGGGCCACCGACACCGCCGCCGTGCAGGCCGACAAGGCGCGGCTGCTCGCTGCCGTGGGACTCGGCAAGTGATTCAGGCGCCTGAGATGCTGCACCGCCCTTCCGGCACCACGCAGGCCGGGGTCCGGGTCTCCGGCCTGCACATGGTCTTCCGGGACGCCAAGCACGCCGAGGTGCCGGCTCTCCAGGAGGTGGACCTGGAGGTCTCGGCCGGCGAGTTCTGCGTGCTGCTCGGCCCGAGCGGCTGCGGCAAGACGACCCTGCTCCGGTGCATCGCCGGCCTCGAGACGCCGACGGCGGGCACCATCCTGGTGGACGGCGAGACCGCCGTCCTCGACGGCCGCGTCCTGCTGGAGCCGCAGAACCGGCCCGTCGGGATGGTGTTCCAGAGCTACGCGCTGTGGCCGCACATGAGTGTCGCCCAGAACGTCGCCTACCCGCTGACGACGGGACCCCGGCGCTCCCGGCCGGCCAAGGCCGAGGTGCAGCGGCGGGTCGTCGAGGTGCTGGAGAAGACCCGGATCGCGCACCTGGCCGAGCGGCGGATCGGGCAGCTGTCGGGCGGTCAGCAGCAGCGGGTCGCGCTGGCCCGGGCGCTGGTCGCGGGCAACAAGGTCGTGCTGTTCGACGAGCCGCTGTCCAACATCGACGCGAAGATCCGGGAGAACCTCCGGGCCGAGCTCAAGGCCATGCAGGAGGAGTGGGGCTTCACCGCGATCTACGTGACGCACGACCAGGTGGAGGCCCTCGACCTGGCTGACAAGATCGTCGTGCTGGACCGCGGGCGGATCGTGCAGACCGGCACCCCGCAGGACGTCTACTTCCGGCCCACGTCCCGCCACGTCGCCGACTTCGTCGGCACGAGCAACCTCATCGCGGGCACGGTGCTGTCGCAGTCGGCCGGCCGGGTGGGCCTGCAGACCGCGCTCGGCCGGGTGGACGTGCCCGGCCCGCCCGGCATCGGCCCTGAGGCGCTGCTGGTGACCCGGGCCAACGACTGGTGGCTGGAGCCGCAGGGCACGTCGGCCCGCGACGGCTGGAAGGGCGTGGTGACGGCCCGCCGCCTGCTGGGCGCCTACACCGAGTACATCGTCGAGGTGGGCGAGCTGACGGTGCGGGTCTGGGACCGCTACCACGAGTGGGGCGTGCCCGGCGCCGGGGTCCTCACCGGCTTCGCCGCCGACGCCGCGTGGGTGGTGCCCGATGGCAGCTGACCTCGGCATGCGGCCGGTGCCGCCCGCGGCTGCGAAGCCCCCGCCGGCGACGCGCCCGCGTCGTCGCGGGGCTCTGTGGTACAGCGGCGTGGCCGCGACGATCGTCATCGTCTTCGTCATCGTCTACCCCCTCGGCCGGACCGTGCTCGGCGTGGCCGGCGTCGGCGGTGACTCCACCGCGGGCCGGATCGTGGAGGTCCTCACCGCCGGGAAGACCTGGCGGATGGCGGGCAACACGGTGCTCGCCGTCGCCGTCGGCGGGGTGCTGGCGCTGGCGATCGGGGCGGTCTTCGCCTGGATCAACGAGCGCACCGACGCGCGCATGGGCTTCGTGGCGCGGATGTTGCCGCTCATGCCGATGTTCGTGCCGTCCATCGCCGGCGCGATCGGCTGGGTCTTCCTGGCCTCGCCGAAGGCCGGGCTCCTCAACGGCTGGATCCGCGAGTTCCTGGACATGTTCGGGATCAAGGTGGCCGAGGGGCCGATCGACATCTACTCGTGGCCGGGGTTGATCTTCGCGTACGTGCTGTTCCTGACGCCGTACGCCTACCTGACGATCTCCAGCGGGCTGCAGTCGCTCGACCCGGCGCTGGAGGAGGCGTCACGGTCCTCGGGGGCGGGCGCGCTGACCACCTTCCGCCGGATCACGTTGCCGTCGCTGCGGCCGGCGATCGGGGCGAGCATCCTGGTGATCGCGACGATGGGCATGGCCATCTTCTCGATCCCGCTGGTCATCGGCACGCCCGCCGGCATCGACATCCTGCCGGTCGAGATCGTCAATCTCATGACGCACAACTACCCCCGGGACACCGGCGGCGCGCTCGGCCTGTCCGTCCTGGTCATCCTCGTCGTCGGCGCCTGCTGGCTCGTGCAGCGCCGCATGGTCGCGCTGCGGTCCCACGCGACCATCACCGGCCGGTCCAGCGCCAGCGCCGCCGTGACCCTCGGCCGCTGGAAGTGGGTGGCCCGGCTGACGATGGTCGGGTTCCTGCTGCTGACCTCGGTGCTGCCGCTGGGCGGGCTGGTCCTGGTGTCGCTGCAGCGGTTCTGGGGCGCCAAGATCCAATGGGACAAGCTCACGTTCGTCAACTACCGGTACCTGGTCGACAACGAGCTGGTCTGGAGCGGTCTGCGCAACAGCCTCGTGCTGGCCGTCGTCTGCGCCACCATCGCCGTCCTCCTCGCGGTGCTGATCACCCAGACGGTCACCCGCCGGGCCGGCCTCGTCGCCGGCGTGGTCGACGGCATCGTGAAGATCCCGTCGACGCTGACCCACGTCGTGCTGGCGGTGGCGTTCATCGTCGCCTTCGCGGGCCCGCCGTTCGGCCTGGCCGGGACCAGCCTGCTGCTGGGGCTGGCGTACGTGATCCTCTACATCCCGCAGGCGACCTTCTACGCCGCGGCGGCACACCAGCAGATCGGCCCGCAGCTGACCGAGGCGTCGGCCGTCGCCGGCGCGAGCGACGCGACCACGACCCGCCGGATTCTCCTGCCGCTGATGGCGCCCAGCCTGATCGCCGGCTGGTCGCTGCTGTTCGTCCTCATGACGGGCGACATCACGGCGTCGTCCATGCTCGCCGGCACCCACACGCCGGTCGTGGGATTCGTGATCCTCGACATGTGGACCGGTGGCAGCTTCCCCAAGCTGGCCGCCCTCGGCGTGCTGATGACCGTGGTCGCCAGTGCCGTCGTGCTGCTCGTCATGCGCCTGCGTGACAAGTTCTTCCTGGTGAGGTGAGGTCGTGACCCAGATCGACGTGTCCGTCGAGGACCGCCTGCTGCTGCAGGAGCTGATCGCGAGGTACTCCCTCGCCCGGGACGACCGCGACATCGACCTGCTGATCTCGCTGTTCGCGCCGGACGCCCAGTTCGAGCGGGCCGGCCGGGTCGTCGACGGGGCGGACGGCATCCGGGAGTTCTTCCTCGGCTCCATGCGCCGCTACGACCTGACCAACCACGTCAACCACGGACAGGTCCTCGACCCGGTCGAGGGCGCCTCACCCCGGGAGCTGGTCGCCGGCCGGGTCTCCGGGCACGCCGAGCTGGTGCTGTCCGGGGTCCTGCACGTCGCGGCCTACCGCTACCACGACCGCTACGTGAAGTCGGACGGGCGGTGGCTCATCCAGCGCCGGTCGCTCAACTTCATCTATGCGATGCCCGTCGA
This sequence comes from Dactylosporangium sp. NPDC000521, assembly GCF_042898305.1. Classification (NCBI taxonomy): domain Bacteria; kingdom Bacillati; phylum Actinomycetota; class Actinomycetes; order Micromonosporales; family Micromonosporaceae; genus Dactylosporangium; species Dactylosporangium sp. NPDC000521. The sequence continues at coordinate 114,580 of NZ_JBIAYW010000015.1, read as the reverse complement.
CCAGCTCGCCTCCGGCTTCGCCGACCACCTGCGGGTGCGCTGGCACGGCGACCAGCCGCGCCCCGCCGACCTGCCCTGACCGACCCACGGGAACGGAGAAACCACCGATGCCATCGAACGTCATGATCGTGCTCAGCAACACCCGTCCGGAGGTCGAGGACGAGTTCAACGCCTGGTACTCCGACGTCCATGTGCACGAGGTCGTCGACGAGCTCGACGGCTTCGCCACCGCGCAGCGGTTCAAGCTCGCCGACGAGCAGGTCGAGGAGGGCGCGACCTGGAAGTACCTGGTGATCTACACGATCCCCGAGGGCAAGCTGGCCGACGCCCAGGCCGCCATCCGGGCCCAGCGGGCCGAACGGGCGGAGGCGCTGGCGGCCGGTCGCAAGCCCTGGATCTCCGCCCGCTCCGACCTGTTCGACGGCAAGCACCACAGCTGGTTCTTCACCGCGATCACGGACGAGATCGCGGGCAAGGCATGACCGCGCCGGCGTCGCCGTTCGTGGTGGCCGGTGGCGGTGCCGCCGGGCTGCTGGCGGCGCTCACCGCGGCAGCGGCCGGCGTCGACGTCCTGGTACTGGAGAAGGACCTGCGACGCGGCTGCAACGCCGAGTTCTCCGGTGGGCTGGTCCAGGGCGCCGGCACCCGGTTCCAGGAGGCGGCCGGCATCGACGACTCGCCGGCGACGCTGCTGGCCGACATCCTGCGGCAGAACCGCGGCCGGTGCGACCCCGCCATCGCCGGGCTGGTGGCGGACCGGTCCCGCGATGTCGTGCACACACTGGCCGACACCGTCGGCCTCGACCTGCACATCGACGCCGTCGAGTACTCCGGGCACTCGGTGCGGCGCCTGCACTGCACCCCGGCCGAGACCGGGAAGGAGCTGATCACCGGCCTGCGATCGTACGTGCGCGCCCTCGACCGCGTCTCCTTCGTCGACGCCGCCGAAGTGGTCGACGTGCAGGTCGCCGACGACGGTGCCCTCGACGTGGTCGTGCGGCGGGGCGGGACCGGCCACGACCAGTTGCGCGCCCGGCACGTCCTGCTCGCCACCGCCGGGTTCGGCGCCAACCGGGCCCTGCTGCGCCGCCACATCGGTGACGCCGCCGCCGACAGCCACTTCATCGGCTCCGAGAACAGCACCGGCGCGGGCCTGGAGATCGGGCTGCGGCTGGGCGCGGGCACGGCCTACCTGACCGCCTACGAGGGGCACAGCCACCTCAACCCGAAGTACGGCACCCGGCTCGGCGGCGCACTTCCGGCCCTGGGCAGCATCATCGTCGGTGCGGACGGGCGTCGCTTCGCCCGCGAGGACGTCCCCAACTCGGGGTTCGCCGCGGCGCTGGCCCGCCGGCCCGGCGGGCGGGGCATCGAGATCTTCGACGAGCCGATCCACCTCCAGGCGCTGGCCAACGGTGCCTACGCCGAGGCGTTCTCGGTCGGTGCGGTCACGATCTTCGCCACCCTCGAGGAGCTCGCGGACGCCTTCGGCCTGCCCGCCGCCGCGCTGGCGGAGGAGGTCGAGCGCTACAACGCCGCCGTGGACGGCCCCTGCTGGCTCGGGCGCGCCGACGTCCGGCCCCGGCTGCGTCCGCCGTACTACGCGTCGGCCGTCACCAGCGGGCTGGTGCACACCCAGGGCGGCCTGACGATCGACACCGCCGCCCGGGTCGTGCGCACCGGCGGCGAGCCGATCCCCGGCCTGCTGGCGGCCGGCGGGGCCGCGGCCGGCATCTCGGGCGACGGCCCCGACACCTACCTGTCGGGCAACGGCCTGGCCCACGCGTTCGCGACCGGGTTGGTCGCCGCGGAGACGGTCGTCGCCGCACTCGCGTGAAACCGTGAGATCCCCGGGCGGGCGGTCACCTCGCCCGCCCGGGGCGTCGACGGTCAGGCGGCCGATCCGCGGATGAACGCCGCCTGCTCGAGGAAGAGATAGAGGCTGTCGACCTCGGGGATGACGCCGAGGAAGTCCCAGGTGCCGAGGCCGGCGGGGTCGAACGGTGACACCAGGTGGGCCGCCTGCCGCAGCGCGGACTCGGGTTCCGTGCGCACGGCCGAGGCGGTCAGCCCGTCGTCGAACGCCTTCGCGAGGGGATCCCGTGCGCCGTCCGGCCCCAGCCCGAGCACCCGCAGGATGACCGTGTCGTCGGGCCCGGCGTCGGCCGGCGCGTCCTCCAGCCACCGGCTGCCGAACGCGGGGTCCTGCCGCAGCCGGAGCGCGGCCAGGATCCGCAGCTGCTCGGACGTCGCCGTCGTCACCGCCTGGATCCACGGGTTGAGGCTCGGCATCCGGGACGGCGAGCGGTCCAGCAGGCAGGCGAACTCCTTGACGCCGTCGCGGATCCTGCCGTCGATGGCTGGCACGTCGACCTCGACGGTGTCGGACGCGGCCAGCTGCCGCGCCAGCACCTGCCGCACGATGTCGACCGGCTCGGCCGCCAGCGCCGCGACGACCTCGGTCTCGGGCAGCCGTGTCATGGCGGCGGCGAGGCGCACCAGGGCGTCCGGGTCGCGCAGCGCCTTGCGGTGCGGCGGCAGCCGCCGAGCGGCGTCCTCGATGTCGGCCCGGGACGAGAGCGGCTGCGAGTAGCGGCGGGCGCGTTCCCCCACGACGGTCCGGGACAGCACGACGATCGCCGCGGCGGCGAGCGCGAGGACCGAGCCGGCGATCACCGCGGAGATCGGCGGCCTGAACCCCGTCATCAGCGACAGCAGCAGCGGCAGCGCGGCCAGGCCCAGCGCGCCGGCGGTCAGGAGCATCCGCGTGCGGGTGGCCCGCCACGACTCCGCCCGGTGGGCGAGGAACTGCCGGACCTCGCTCGCGGCCCGCTCGGTGCGCTCCCGGGCGATCCGGACCTCGATCTCGTGCCGCAGCGCCGACCAGTTCGGCGCGCCGGTGCCGCCCTGCAACGCGGCGCCGATCTCGTGCCGCAGCTCGGCCAGCTCGCTGCGCCGGCTCGACTGCAGCCGGTCCAGCTTCAGCGCCAGTTCCTGGATGCTCTGCCCCAGCTCCCGCGACTCGAGGTCGGCCAGGCTGTGCGCCGGCCGGAACCCGTCCGCGATCGTGTTGGCCAGGGTCCTGGCCCTGGCCTTGAACGCGTCGGGGTCGTCGGCGACGAGCACCTCCGACGCCGCCGCCCGCAGCACGTCGAGGACGTCCGGACTGGCGTACCCGGCGATGACGAGCACCTGCCGCACCCCGGCCGCGTCCTTGCGGCGGGCGCGCAGCAGCTCGATCGCCTGCTCCGCCTCGTCGTCGATGAACACCGCGTCGGTGACCCGGATGATCCAGGACGGGTGCGTGGCCGACGGCACGGCGAACGCCGGCCTCGGCTCGCCGTCGCGGAGCATGCCGACGTCGAGGCCGGCCGCGTACAACGCCTCGTCCATCAGCTTGGCGGCCTCGAGGTGACCGAGCGGCGGAGGAAGCCGCGGGACCTGCTCGACCAGTTCCGTGCCGATCTCGGCCCGGGTGTGGTTCGCGTGCTGGAAGCACGCCCAGCCCATCTGCAGCAACGCTCTGATGTTGCCGCCGCTGCGGTGGACGAGATCCTTGACCGCCGCCGCGGTGAACGGCTCCATCGAGTCGCTCTGATCGTCGCGGGCCTTGCGGAGGTAGACCCGCACGACCAGCTCGGCCTCCGGCGGCGTCAGCGGGTCGACCCTGACCGTGTCGGGAGCGAACCGCTGGCGCAGGTCCGGCTGCACCTCGGCCCAGGCGGTCGGCGTGGTGAGCAGCACCAGCATGCCGTTGCGCCGGGGGATGGCCTCGGCGAGCTCCTGGATGAACCCGGCGTTGCGGGTGACCAGATGGTTCTCCTCGAGCAGGTACTTCTCGCCCTGGTCGAGCACGAGCACGAACGGTTGCCCGGCACGGGTCACCATGGTGCACAGCAGCTGCAGCCCGTACTGGCACATGAGGTCGTCCGCGATCGGCTCCGTGACGCCGAGCGCGCGCATCTTCGCGTCGTCGACGGTCTGGCCGCACAGCCACGCGTACGCCGCGTCGGACAGCGCGGGACGGTCGAGGAACGCCAGCGCGCGCTGGAACTGCACCACGGCGCGGGCGCTGGTGACCTGTGCCATCTCGCTGGCCTGCGCCTGCAGCACCGCGCCGGACTCGACGACGTGGGTCTCGAACATCGTCCGCAGCGTCTCCGGGCGCTGCCGCACCGCGGAGCGGATCGCCGCCGCCGCCTGCTCGTCGTAGTCGTGCCACACCTCGTCGCCGGCGACGGCGCCGAGGTACCGCAGGCTGAGCTCGTGCAGCTGCCCGCGGTCGACCTGCGACATCAGCTTCCGGTACGCCTCGACGAAGTCGATGTCCTGCAGCTTGACGTACAGCTGCACCGGCGCGCCGGACCCCATGGCGGCGTTGCGGGCTCTCGCGTACATCGCCGCGTGGGTCTTGCCGCTGCCGTTCATGCCGTACACCCAGGCGAGCGCGCCCCTGGGCCGCTCGTCGAAGCTGCGCATGTAGTCGTCGCAGAGCGCCGTCAGCCGCCGGACGGCGGGGAGCGGGGCGGTCGGTGTCCGCCGGGCCCACTCCAGCAGCGCGGGGTCCCGCATCGGCTCGGTGCTGGCGGTGCTCTGCGCCGGGAAGGGATTGCGCGACGGGTAGCTCACCATGCCGTCACCAGCCGTCCATGACGCGGCGCAGGAACGGGACCTCGCGGACGAGGAAGTCGTGGTCGAGGAACAGCCCGGGCGGCCCGGGCCACCGCTCGTCGGAGTCGTAGTCGATGAGCCGCCTGCACAGCAGCAGCTCCAGGTACCTGAGCTGCCGGCCGACGGTCTGGTAGACGGGCGCGAAGCTGGCCTCGATCCCCTCCGGGCTGAACGGGTAGGGCGCCTCGCCGGTCCAGCGCTCCTCCGCCAGCAGCTTGACCTGCCGTGGGGTGAGCCCGGACAGGTCGATCACCATCCCGCTGCGGTTGAACAGCTGCCGGTCCGCGGCCGTGAGCTCGAAGGTCATGGAGTGGTCGTAGGCCTCGCGGGTGAACACGACGACGGCCCTCGCCTTGCGGAACAGCTCGATGGCGCCGGTGAGGAGTTGCTTGGACGGCACCTTCTCGTAGCAGACGCCGTAGGGACTGAACCTGCCGGCGAGCGTCGCGGCCGCCTGCTGCAGGCCCGGATCCGGATGCTCCGTCCGCTCGATCCTGTCGAACAGCCCATCCAGCTTCGCGTCGGTGGTGGCGGATGAGTTGAGCAGCATCTCCCACCGCAACCCCAGCACCGTGTCCCGCAGCGTCTTCTCATGATCGTTGTCGAGGTTCCCGGCGCGGTACACGGGCAGGGCGTCCTTGAGCTTCAGCAGCTGCCAGTACCTGAACATGATGATGTTGGCGAGCGAGGTCCGGCCGCTGTAGCCCTCCCCGCTGACGAGGAAGAAGGCCGCCCTCCTGGTGCGGACGGCCTCGTCCAGCTTGGCCTCGATCTGCCGCATGTCGACGAACCCGTCCAGTTCGCTGTACAGCTTGGCGTGCTCGGGATCGTCGAACGGGTTGAGCACCCGGTTGGAGTACGGGCACTCGGCCAGCCCGTACGGCTTGTACAGCCCCTCGTCGTCCGATGGCACCGATCAGCCTCCGATCAGGGTCAGGTATGCCGGCAGGTCGTCGGCGACCGAGTCGAAGGTGGACGCCGCGAACAGCGCGGCGAGGTAGTCCTGGCGCTGGTAGTGCCGGGCGAACAGCGCCGCGACGGCCCGCCCGGTGTCGCCGAACCGGCTCACGAACTCGCTCTCGCCGAGGTCCGGCTTCAACGACCGCTGGTACGCCAGCTCCAGCGCCCGCAGCAGCGCGGGCTGCCTGACGACGTCGGCGTACAGGTCGGGGCTCTGGATGCGCAGCACGACGAGCCGGGCGATGTGGTCGGCGCGCAGGTCGCGCAGCCCGGAGGTCGCCTCGACGATGGCGCCGGTCACCGCGAGCAGGTTCAGCACGCGTTTGATCTTGCGGGGGTTCGGCACGACGATCTGCTGCAGCAGCGGGACCTGGGCGATCGCGTACGGCGCCGGCCGCAGCACCCGCATGAACTGCCCGACCTCGTCCGCGCCGAGCGGCAGCAGATACAGGGGCAGTTGCACCATCTTGTCGAGATATTCGTCGCCGATGACCGACTGGAAGTCGTCGGCGAAGCCGAACGGGCGGTACTTCACCGCGACGCCGCGGTCGACGACCTCCTTGGCGATCGCCAGCACGACAAACACGTTCCGGAGATCGAGGAACAGCTTGACGGACTCAAGCAGGTCGATGATGTGGTCGGGTTCGCAGCGGTCCAGATCGTCGACGAAGAACACCAGCCGGGCATTCTGCTCATTGATTCTGTCGGCCTCTGCCTGCAGCATCGCGCGGAGGTTCCTGGTCTGACTCTCGACCACCCCGCGGGCATCCGCGTACCGGCGGGCCAATTGGTCGATTTTTTCCAGATTGACCACGTTGCCGGTCAGATGTTTCAACGTCTCGTCTATTGCGAGGTTCGCAAGAATGACACCGAGCCGCTTGACGCTCTCGACGAACCGGTGCTTCGGGTCCTGGTTGAGCTGGTCGCGCAGGGCGTGCAGCAGGGGGATGAGCAGGTTGGGTTCGCGCCGGTGCACCCACGGGTTGAACCGGACGCAGACGAAGCCGCCCGGGTGGCTGTCCGCGAGCCGCTCCTCGACCATGCCCAGGAGGCTCGACTTGCCGCTTCCCCACGCGCCGAACACCCCGATGGTGAACGGGGTCTGCGTCGCCGGCGCGGTCATCGCCGAAACGATCGGATCGACATACCGCCGGAACTTGAGCTCGTCGCCGAGGCGGCTGGCCGGCGAATCGGAGAGCACCGCAAGTCCGGTCACAGACATCTATCTCCTTCGGAGGTGTGCCTCGGCGGCGAATGCGCGGTCACGCGCCGGGTCGCCGACGGTTCCACCGTAGTGAATGCCACGGCACGCGGACGTTCGCCTATTCGGTCAGTTTCCGGACGCCCGGTCGGTGAACGGATGACAGTGATGCCTGACGGACGACCGGCGGGTGGTGCCCTACCGTTCGGCTGATACAACCGGAGAACGTCGAATTTGCTGTCCGGCAGGGCCGTCCGATCATCCGTCCGGGTGATTACGTCCAGGAACGGGGCCGGTAGGTTCAGCGGACGATCGTCATTCGCATTTGGTTTGTCCCGGTCAATGGACTGTCGTTTTGCCCGAAGTGTGACCGGCGGAGGTACAGCGCAAATGATCGACCGGCTCCCCGAGGTGGCCAGCACATTGTTGGTCATGGCCGGGCTGGGCTGGGCGGTGCTGATCACGACCGCGCTCAGCTTCGGGTTCCGCGGCGGCAGGTGGCCGATGCCGGGCCCGGCGGCGACCTTCGGTGTCCCGATCGGGCTCCTCGCGACCGGGTTCTGGATCGCCGACACCCGCTACGGCTGGTGGGTCCTCGCCGCGACCGCGGCGGTGCTCGGCCTCGGGATGGCGGCCCGCTCCCGCTTCGCCGGACCGGCCCGCGCGGGCCGCCTCACCGGACAGGACCGGGCGGTCGTCGCGGCGGTGCTGGCCACCGTGACCGCGGCCGCCGTGCTCACCGAGCTCGGTGCCCTGATGGCGATCCGGCTCGTCGTCAAACCGGACCCGGCGGACTCGTTCACGGCCGCGTTGCGCGCGGGCCCCTTGCTCAACGGACTGCGGGCGCTCGGCCTACCGCTGTTCGGCGTGGCCGTGGTGGCCGCGCTGGCGTTCGTGGTGCGCCGGGCCGCCGGCAGCCGGCTGCGCGGGGCCGGCCGGGCCGCCTGGTCGATCGCGATCCGGGACGGCATCCGGTCCGACGGGCCCGACCCCGGTCACCTGCGCCGCGCCCAGATCGTGCTGCTCGTCGCCGTGGTCGTGCTGTTCGGCGCTCCGCTGCTGCCCTTCGCCGGGGGCGGCACCGGCGGCGCGGCGCTGACCTTCGGGTGGGTGGCCACGCCCGAGTTCGGCAAGCTCGTGTTCCTCGCCCTGGTGGCGCTGCTCGTCGCGCCCGCCGGCCACTGGTTCGACATCAACCGGGGCCGGTTCGGCAGGCCGCTGAAGTCCCGCCGGTACGCGCTGTACCCCCTCGGCGCCTTCTGCCTGGTCGCGATCCTCAGCGGCCTGCGACACGACTTCGGCACGGTCGTGTCGGTGCTCGCCGCGACCGTCGGCGTGACCTGGGCGGCGACCCGGTTCACCATGCTCGGCAAGCCGAACGCCGGCGTCGGCGGGCTGTTCGGCAGGACCCTCCGGCGGCTGCGCAAGTCGCTGCGCGCCTACCGGCCGTTCCTCGGCTTCGGCGCGATCCTGCTGATCGTCACGCTGCTGGTGGCGGTGTTCTTCACCAACTACGCGGGGGAGCGGACCACCATCTGGGCCGACCCGTGGCAGTACCGCTGGGACTCCGGCTGCGTGCGCGTCGACGCCGCGCCGGCGGTCCCGGACGGCTGGCAGGGGTGCCAGCGGGCCGCCGCCGCCGACGCCGAGAGCGGCCGGTCGCAGGTGGCCCGCGCGCTGTCGGCGGTCGCCGACGGCGGGCTGCTGGGCCGCGGCCTGGCCGACACCACCTCGTCGTTCGTGCCGGCCGCGTCGACCGACTTCGTCCTGGTCGTGATCTGGCACAAGCTCGGCGCGGTCTCGGTGCTGCTCGCCGCCGCGCTCACCATGCTGCTCGGTCTCGGGCTGACCAGGGCGGCCCGCCGCCCCGTCATCCCCCTCGGTGCCGGACCGACGCCCGTGGAGCTGTTCGCGGCCGGGCTCGGTGCCATGATCGCCGGGCAGTTCCTGTTCGTGTTCGCGGCCGGCGTCAACGTCCTGCCGCACTCCGGTGTGCCCGCACCGCTGCTGTCCCGGGGCGGCCAGGCGAACCTGGCGATCCTGATCGGACTGCTCGCGGTCCTGGCGGCGGGCCGGGCGCTGCCCGGCACCTCCGGCGGCACGTGGACACCGGAGCCGGTGCGGTCACCGTCCGCGGGGCGGCTCGGTCTGCTGGTGCCCTCGGCGATGTGCCTCGCCGTCGTCTGCGTCGTCACGACCGTTCCGTACGCGGCGCCGCTCGGCGGCGGCTGGCACCCGGCGGTGTACGCCACCGGCCGCCCGCTGTGCCCGGCCCGGCAGCCTCAGCCGGAGTCGATGCTCTCGCCCCGTCCCGAACCCAGGGACTGCTCGACCGACCGTCTCGCGCATCAGCGCACCCAGATCGAGATCCGTTTCGGCGACCGTCCCGGCCTGCTGCAGCAGCGACCAGCCGGGACCTGGTCCGTGCTGGACGACCCCGGCCTCGGCGGCCTCGTCCTCGCCGACCTGGCCGGCCTGCTGCGGCTCGGGTCGGGTGCGGGCGTGCTGGAGCTGACCGGCGACCCGTTCGGCGCCGTGCTCGACGGCACCGCCGGCACCGGCCTTGCCGGACGGCTCGTTCCGCCGGGCGCCCGGAACTCGGCGGACGGATGGCTCAGCCTCAACCTCGACCCGCGGCTGCAGCACGCCACCGCCGTGGCGATGCGGTCGGGCGGTCCCGGCGGCGAGCCGCCGCTGGTCGGTGGGGCGGTCGTCATCGACGCGCAGGACGGACGGGTGCTGGCGGCCGTCACCACCCCCGCCGAGCCGGCCCGGCCCGTCGTCATCCGGGACCCGGTGGCCGAACGCGCCGCGGTCGTCGACTACGAGCAGGCCCACCGCGGCTGCGTCCCGGGCCCGCCCGCGGCTCCGCCCGGCAGCTGCTGGACCTGGTCGATCCAGCGGCCCGCGCCCGGCCTGGACCACACCGGCGAGGCGGAGCTGCGTCGCTACGTGGGCGGCGACCCGAATGTGACGCTGCCCGATCCACAGGTCAACCGGGCCCTCGGCGGCCGGCACAACCTGGGGGAGATCACGATGGTGCTCGTCGCCGCCGCATACCTCGGCCAGCCCGGGAAGACGGCCGGGGACGAGGTGCCGGCCGCCGGCTGCCCGGGCGCCGTCGACGGCCGGCTCAGCCTCGCGCACGCCCTCGCCACGGCGTGCGCCGCCGCGCTCGGGGCCGTCGCGCAGGACGTGGGCTGGTCCCGGATCGCGGCGCAGGCACAGCGCTTCGGCATCGCGCTCGGCGACTGCTCGGCGACGCCGGCCTGGCTCGTCCATCCGCTCACCGGCGGCGCGGGCACGTGCGTCCCGCCGGACGCCCCGTACAGCGCCGCCCCCGGGCTCACCGTGGGCAGCACCGGCGTGGTCGGGACCCCGCTGGGCGTGGCGACCATGATGGCGTCGATCGCCAATGGGGGCGTCACCGTGCAGCCGAGCCTCGTCGGCGCGCTGGCCCGGCCCGCGTCCGGCCTCGCCGAGACCGTCCCGGCCGGGCGCCCCGACCGCGCCCTCCCGGCCGGCGCCGCCACCGACCTGGCCGCCGCGCTGCACGGGGTCATGCGCGCGGACGACGGTGAGCGGGAGGTCTGGCTGGCGACCGGGACGTACGAGGTGCCGGCCGGGAGCGGCCCGCAACCCCGCCCGTTCGCCGACCGGTACACCTGGCTCGCCGGCTTCCTGCGCACCGCGCAGGGCCGCCCGGTCGCGTTCGCCACGGTCGTGGAGTGCCGCGACGACGGCGGCGCCCGGAGGGCACAGCTCGTGCTCGACGCCATCAGCCGCACGATCGGAAGGTAGCCGCAGTGCGCTCGCATCTCCCGCCGGAGCCCGACTTCGAGACCAGCGTGGTCGACGAGTTCCGGGAGCGGCTGCTGGAGTACTGCTCGATCCAGCACACGGGCGGGCGCGCCGACATGGGCCGGCTCGAGGTGACGATCACCGTGGTGTCGGCCCGCTCCGTGGCGAACCTGCGCAACACGCTGCGGCCGTACGCGATGCGCGTGCTCGACGCGGAGCTGCCCGGCGCCCGGCTCAGTCAGGTGCTGTTCGCCGTCGACGAGCAGCTGCCGGCGCCGTGGCACAAGGTGTCGGTGCAGGGCCGGCTGCGCGGTGAGCCGGCGCCGCCCCCCTCGCCGTCGCATCCGGCGGAGCCGGCGCAGCCGGTGCTCGTGCTGACACTTGCGTACCAGCGTGACCATCAATACGTGTTCCATCTCGCGTCGACCGCCGACTGGCTGCCGATCCGGCGCGGCCCGGCGGCCGAGGACTACCGGTACGAGATTCCGCTGCCCGACTACCTGAACGCCGTGCCCCGCGGCGCGCTGCTCGACCTGCGCTACTGGCAGGGCCTGGTCGAGGTGCGCCGGACACCGGCCCGGCCGGACTACTCCGTGCGGGTCGACGGGCAGTGGCTGACCCCCGGGCAGCAGCTGCGGGTCGGGCCGAGCGGCAGCATCGTCTTCGCCTCGGGCCAGCGCGAGAGCGTCCTGAACTACCTCCTCAAAGAGCGGGAGTGGTGATCGTGGTGACAACCGGAGAGCGGCAGCTCGTCGTGCACCTCAACGCCCCCGGCTGGCGTGCCGAGCTGGAGGTGGCCCCGCCACCGGCCGGGACCTGGCGCAGGGTCGACTTCGACGTCCCGCTCACCGGCGGGCGCAACCCGCACCGTGAGCCGCTGACCGCCGAGGTCCGCTACACCACCGCGGAGAACCGGCTCGGCGACGGCTGGGAGAAGTGGTTCGTCAAGGTCTACCGCTGCCGTTCCTTCGGTGAGGCCGAGGCGCTGCGCCGGTACCTCGGACAGCAGGCCGGCTACATCCGCAGCGCGAACTCCGCGCTCAGCACCGACCGCGCCCATCCCGTGGATCCGCCGTGGTCGGTGGTGCCCGTGCACATCGTGCGGTGCGACGGCGGCCAGGAGATCGTCGGCCCGGTGCAGACGGAGCTGGCCGCGTCGCCCGCGGCGATGGCCTCACGGATCATGACGGCGCTGCCGTCGTGGCTCACCGACTCGCCGCCGGCCCCGGAACGCTACCTGCTGGCGGTGTCGCCGTTCATGGACGACCTGGTCTGGGAGGAGCATCAGGGCTGGCCGGCCACCGAGCACCTGCAGGACTTCGTCGGCATGGCGGCCGGTCTCGACGCGCTGCACCGGCAGGACACCGTGCACTGCGACATCAAGCCCGCGAACGTCTGCCGGTACAACACCCATCACGTCTCCGGCTACGTCCTGATCGACACCGACTCGGTGACCCCGGTCCACCCGCCGCCGCGTTCGCTGCGGCCGACCAAGCCGTACCACTACAAGGCCATCACCGACTGGTTCGAGAACCCGCAGCTGCGGCACCTGGGTGTGGACGCCGCGATCCTGCGCGCGCACGACCGGTTCGGTTTCGCGGTGGTGGTCCTGACGGCGCTGGCCGGCAAGGGCTGGGTGGACCGGGTGCTGCTGCGCGCGCCGGAGCAGCTCACCGGCCACCCGTCCGGCGGCGACCGGCGTACGGCCGACGACCGCAGACTGGTCGTCGCCGCGCTCGAGGTGCACTGGCCCGACCGCCCGGGCCGCCGGTGGAAGCCGCTGATCCAGACCCTCGCCGAGCCCTTCGGCCCCGAGATCGAGCTCGACAGCTGGTCGTCGGCGGCCTGGATCAGGCGGGTGCTGCAGGCCGAGGGCGCCTGCGTGGTCGAGGAGGAGCGGCCCAAGCTCTTCCCGACGGCGGACCCGGCCGCGTTCACCGCGGACCTGGAGAGCATCCGGAAGGCGACGCTCGCCGTGCCGTCCACCCGCCCGGAGCTGATGCGCGGACGGGGCTACGGGGCCATCGAGCGCACCGCCAACGAGGTGGCGATGCGGGCGGCCTTCGTGCGGGTGATCGGTTCGGCGGCGGCCGTCGCGCTCGTGATCTTCATCTTGTTGTACTCGGTGTTCGGGTAGGGGTGGCCATGGCGACACAACAGCGGCTGATCGACGCGCAACGCTGGCGGCTGGACCGGCGGGTGACCTCGGCGTGCGGCCCCGCGACGCAGTTCAGCCGGATCGAGTGGCAGCTCGCGGAGTGGATGAGCGCCGGCGGTGACGCGCCCCGGGCCACCCGCGAGATGGTCGAGCCGTATCTCGCCGGCTACCTGCAGGCAGCGGCCGCCGCCGGCCGGCGCTGGGGGTCGGTGGTCGGCGTCGTCGCCGGCTTCGGGCTCGGTCTCGTGCTGTTCCTGATCGTGCTGGTGGCGCGGTGAAGCGGCCGGGACGCCCGCCGGCGGACCTGCAGGAGCAGTTCGGCGGCACCTGCCCGATCTGCGGCGCGAACCTGGGGTCGGCCGTCGAGTGGAACCCCGCGACCCGGCGCTTCGACCGGCCGCCGTGCTTCCGGCTGGAGATCGGCCGGGAGGACGCCTCGGGCAACCACGCCTGGAGGGTCGTCGTGGTCGCCGACGCCGCCGTGAACTTCCCGGCGGCGGTCTCCCGGGTGCCGGCCTTCGTCGAGAGCGAGGTGGAGTTCGTCTACCTGCTGTGCGGCGACGGCCACATCTTCCCGCAGGCCGAACCCGGGCACGCCCGGATGCGGCGGCTGACCGACGACCGCCAGCGTGTCGACCGGTGGAACATGGTCGCGGCCGTCGGGGCACCGGCGAGCGGGAAGACGTACCTGCTGATCCGGATGGTGAGCCAGCAGCTGATCAACCCCGGCAACCTCTTCCCCCGCCTGGAGGGCGGACGGGTCCAGCGGCACCGGCTCAATCCCCTGGAGCAGGTCCCGCTGTCCGAGCGCGCCGACGAGTACGGAAGGACCGTCGCGGACAACACCTTCATGAGCCCCACCATCGGCCAGGACACCCGCCCGGCCCGCATCCTGGAGCGCCTGATCGACGACGCGCTGGACGCGATCCGGGAGATGGTGCGGATGACGGTGACCGACGGGCAGAGCCGGGCGTCGCAGTGGGGCCTCGGACTGCGCCAGCCGTTGATCGTGCGCACCAGCAGCGACCGGATCCTGACCTGGACCGGCATCGCCGACCTGCCGGGTGAGCTGTTCCAGGCCGGGCAGCGCAACGCGAGCGAGCGCAACAAGCTGCGGGCCTACGACGCGCTCATCTGGGTGATCGACCCGGTGGTCGCCGCGTCCGCGCTGGACCCCTTGACGCGGGACAGCCTGGGCCCGGGCAACGAGTACGACAGCGTCCTGGACGGCAGCCTGCGCCCCGGCACCACCGTCGAGAAGGGGGCGTCCGCGGTCCGGGCCCTGCGGGAGCGCACCCAGCGGGAGATCGGCAACACGCTGACCCTCGTCGACAACGACTACGCCGTCGACGAGGGCCGGGCGTTGGAGCTGCTGATCGCCGTCACGAAGTGCGACGTCATCCACGCGGCGCTGCGCAAGGGCAAGCAGCTGGAGGACATCGGCCACCAGGGCAGCGTGCTGCGCGGCGTCGCGGCCTACCTGGCCTGGCTCAGCCGCCGGTGGGTGTCGGGCGGTCAGCGGCTCGACCCGCCCTCGGAGCGGCTGATGGACTACCTCTACGGCGCGAGGTCCGCACAGCAGCGGGTGGCGGAGGAGCGGATCCTGCAGGTGTCCCGCGGCCTGCTCAAGCACTACTCGGATCATCAGGCGTTCTGGGGGCTGGTGCACGAGGGCGGCGAGGACGTCGTCGACATCCAGGCCAACGGCGGCTCGATGTCGGTGTCCAGCCGCCGGATCGAGGTCGTGTCGATCGGTGATCACCTCGACCAGTCCACCGTCAGGGGATCCAGCGAGGTGATGCTGATCCGGGACGTCGTGATGTCGGCGCTCGGCTGCGGCGTCGCCTACGGGCTCGGGCACGACGCCGCGATCGCGGCGGTGCTGCTCAACGACTGGCAGCGCATCCGGCTGTTCCTGTGCTCGCCGCTGGGCACCGTGCCCGTCGCCCGGAAGGTCGTCTCCGGTCCGGCGGAGATCCACCGTCTCGAGCCGCTCGAACCCGCCGAGCGGTTCCCGCAGATGGAGGAGCCGTCCGCCGCGCTCACCCAGCTGCTCCTCGCGTCGCTGCGGAAGGCCCGGGCATGACCGCCGCGGGGTTCGTGGCGGTCCTCGACTACCACGAGTACGACGGCGGCTTCGTGCTGGCCACCACGGGCGACGACGAGACCGTGCGCGAGCACTGGACCGTCGTGCAGGAACGGGTCATCGGCATGGGCCTGGTCGAGGTGCTCCCGCCGCAGGTGGAGGACACCGCCGGCACGCCGTTGTGGAGCCTCGCGCACGTCAAGTACCAGCGGAAGAACTACTGGTGCTTCATCGAGCAGGGCCGGGGCGGCCACTTCGGGGCGGGTGGATGCCGGTTCCATCTCGCGAGCATCAACCGGCACCCGGCCGACGTCTGGACGGAGGTCGTCGGACCGGCGCACCTCGATGCGGCGGAGGCGTGGAATCCTGAGGCCACCGTCCAGATCCTGGCCGGGATCGCGGGCCATGAGGAGTACCTGCGGCTGCCGGGATCCCCGGCGCAGAACGCGCACCTCATCGGCAGGCTGCTCGCGGTCGTGCCGCGGAAGGTCGCCGTCGACTGGGTCTGGTCCACCTGCCTCTTCGCGCCCAGGCGCCCGTTCGTCGCGGGACCGCCGCCGCGGGGCTGGCAGCCGGACCCGGCCGGGGACGACGCGGTGTGGGCGGCCGCGGTCCCGGCGCCGCGGCAGGCGCCGGCGCTCGGCGACACCGCGTGGCGGGCGTTGCGACTGCTTGCCGCTGCCGTGGACGCCGGCGAGGTGCCCGCCGGCGTGGCCGACGCGGTGCGCGCCTCGACCGCCGAGCTGCTGCCCGACTTTCTCGCCGATCGGCGACTCGCCGCCGCCCTGCCCGCCGGCGTCGCCGTGCCCGGCCCTGTCGCGCCGGCCGGCGACGGCCCGCGCCTCGAGGAACGCGAGACCGAACTGCTGGGCGGCCACCGCACCGCGCCGGCGCCGGTGGGGGCAGGCGCCGGTGCGGTCCCGGTCGTGGCGCGGCCGCGTCCGGTGGAGTCCGGCCGCGCCCCGCTGACCTGGGTGACGTGGCGCGACAGCGGCGACGGATTCAACCTGGTCGAGGAGTCCGTGCCGCGGATGTACCGGCAGGCGACCGAGTTCCTCCGCGAGGAGGTGGAGGTCCCGGAAGGCTACGCTCAGACGTTGTCGCACCCGCTCTGGAGCCTGCGCCGGGTCCGGCTCGACGGCAACCTCGAGCAGTGGTGCTTCATCGAGGTGGGCCGCGGCATCCGCGCCGTCGGCCCCGGGGAGGACCGCAACGCCCAGTTCGGTCAGGCGGGCGGCTGCCGGTTCGGGTTCGCCGACATCAGGCGGCATCCGTTCGACGTCTGGCGCGCCGGAGCGGAACAGGCCTGGAGCCGGCCGGCCGAAACGGAAGCCGTCGCCGGAGGCGCCGCGGAGCTGGCGGAGGTGCTGGCCAAGATCGCCAAGGAGCAGCGGCAGATCCTGCTGCCCGGCAGCCCTTCGGCCAACGCCGTGCTGATCGATCAGGCGCTCGCCGTGCTGCCGTCCCGGGTCGCCGAGCAGTGGACGTGGTCGACGTGCCTGTTCCGGGCCGGTGACCGGTTCGTGGCCGGCCCGGTGCCGCCGAAACTGCGGGTGCCGAAGTTCGCGCGGGTCGAGGCGAAGGTGGCCCGGGTCCCCGTCGGTGCCCGGGCGGACGACGTCCGCGCCGGACTCGACGAGATGCAGCTCGCCGCCTTCGACGTGCTCGCGGTCGCCGCGGAGAACGCCGCCGGTGCGCCGGAGGTCCCCGCTCCGGCGGCGGTCCGCACCGTGTTGTCGGCCACCCGGGCATCGAAGTTGATGGACTTCCTGAACGAGCTCGTGGCCAACGTCCCCGGGCTGCGCCCGATCCGGGTCGAGGATGTGCCGGCCCTGCTGCGCGGCACCGGCGTGCGGGCGCTGGTGCGCGACAACGCGGGCCTCGTGCGGCAGTGGGCCGGGACCTGGCCGGACCAGGCCCTGGACTACCTCCTGCGGTGGGGGTTCAGCCCGGATGCCGCGCCCGAGGTGGTCGCCGGTCTGATCGAGGCGCAGCGGGCCCGGCCCGCCCGCAACGTGCTCGGTGTGCCGACCGCCGCGATGCCCAAACCCGAGGGCAGCGCGCGGCTGTGCGCCATCCTGCGCGACCACGGGCCGGCCGTCGGGGTCTGGGTGGCGCTGATCGAGGCGCTGACCCGTCCGGGTGCGGTGCTGCACGACCAGACGAGCCTGGCGACGGCGGAGCCCTGGCTGCGCAAGCTCGGACTCAAACCGGCCGACGCCATGCACCTCTTCCCGGACGCGGTGGCCGGTGCCCTCGGCCAGTTTCCGGTCTCCAAGCAGGCGCTGGCGGCGCTGCGCCGTCTCGTGGCGCCGGTCGACGTGCTGCGGCGGGTGATCCACGAGGAGTACGTCGGCCGCCGGGCGGGCCGCGCCGCCGCCGGAAAGCTGAGCGGGCCCCACGCCGCGGTCCTGCTCCGTGCCGCCTACGCGCTCGACATGGACCTGGAGCAGTTCCACACCTTCGTCCGGCAGTTGCTCCGGCGCATCGGCAAGGAGCCGGAGCGCCGCCGCTGGCTCGTCGAGGTGGTGATGGGCGATCAGGAGCAGATGCCCGTCGAGGAGCCCGGCCCGGGGTTCGTCCGAGCCGTCCTCGTGACGGGCGGCCGCCTTCTCTCCGACGCCGCGAAGGGGCAGCCGATCGCCGATGACCAGCTCTACGCGTTGAGCCAGGCGCACTCCATCGACGAGCGGATCGGGAAGACGGACCGGCCGTTGTTCTGCGCGGCGCCGCCCGTTCGCGGCCGCGCCTCGGTCGTCGGCGGATGGGTCCGGCACCCGGTCCGCGGCGCCGCCGCGGTCCGCCAACGCTTCAATGCCGTGCCGCCGGGCGACCAGAACGCCGCCCCCGCGGTCGCCGCCCCCGCGGTCGACGGCGAGGCGGCCGGGACCGTCTACGAGCGGCGCAGGCGGTCGACCCTGCGGGGCTGGGGCTGGGCGGCGGTGACCTTCGGTGCCGTCATGTGCGTGATGGCGCTCTGGTACGCCATCGAGCACGACGCGCTCGGCTCCTCCGCCGAGCCGGGGCAGGCCGTCCCGTCGGCTCGCCCCAGCGCGGTGATCGCCAGCACGACCGACAGCACGACCGGCAGTCCGCCGCCCGCCGCGACCACGGAGCCGCTGCCGTCGGCGACGCAGCCGTCGGCGACGCAGCCGGAGCCGTCGAACTCGGTCGAGGTGCAGGTGCCGTGGCAGAACCGTGCACAGAACGAGGACGTCGTCGCGGCGGTCCGGGCCGAGCTCGACCAGCTGGGCGACCGCCAGATCGTGAGGGTGACGGTCCACGGCGTCGCGCAGAAGGACTCCGTCGCCGAAAACGTCGCGAGCGAGGTGAGCCGGGCCTTGAGGAAGGAGGTCGTGCGGCTGAACAGCGTACCGATCAGGACCGGACCTCGGATCCCGGGAACGGGCGAGGTCCGGGTCGTCATCTACTACGCGTGAGTCACCGCTCGAAGCTCCAGCGCTCGGTCATCCGGTCCTCGTCATCGTCGTCGATCCTCGCCGTCGTCGCCGGGGGCGGGTTGATCCGGGTCGTGCCGGCGAACGGCTCCTCGTCCGGCCACGGGGTGTAGCCGACCGGCTGGGTCGGCGCGTTGCGGCGCAGCAGCCAGGTCATGAGCCGGGTGGTGGGCGTCTCGGCGGGCTTGGTGGAGACGTGACCGGTCATGCCGTAGTCGTCGTCGATGCTGCGGACCCGGCTGATCCGCTCGCGGATGAGCTCCTTCTCGCGGTCGGCCCTCGCCTGCTCCTCGAATTCCAGCCGCTCCTGCCGGTGGGAAAGACGCGACTCGGCGGTGGCGAAATCGGTGGCCTCCGCCTTTTCGAGGATCTTGTCATATGCGGTGGCGGGGGCCAGATTCATCAGGAACTTCACCAGGACCGGAAGCACTTCGATGGTGGTGATGAATAGCAGCAGCATGAGATAGGCGAGCCGCAAGGTGGAGTTCTTGTCGGTCAGCTCGCTCAGTGCGCCCAACTGGGCGAGGAGTCCTTTGTCGTTCGCCGTGTCGGCTTTGAACTGGTCCTCCTCCGCCTTCTTCAGCGCCTCCAGGCGGTCGAGCTCGGCCTGGTCGCGTTTCACCTGCTCGGCCGCGGTCGCCTGCTCGGCACTGGCGCTCTGCGCCTGCTTGGTCTTCGCCTCGTTGCGGGCCTGGTCGAGGTCCCTGCCCACCGCGTCGCGCTGGCGGCGCAGCTCGTCGGCCACCGCCTGCTTCTGCCGGTACGCCTCGCCGCCGCCGCGCGTCTTCGTCCCGCAGGTGCCGTCGAACTCGCAGGTCGCCGACGCCTGCGCGGCCTGGAACTTGGTGTTGAGATCGTCGTACTGCGCCTGCAGCTCCTTGACCCGCGGGTCCTCGCTCGCGCCGGTCGCGGTGCCGTTGGCGATGGCCTGGTTCTGCGCGATCGAGGCCTGCAGCTGCGGGATGCTCTTGAACCGCGCATCGTTGAGCAGGGCCTGCTGGTGCTGGTCGAGGCGGCGCTGGTGGATGACGTTGAGCTGGGCGTCGATCTCACGCTGGAACAGCCACAGCACCAGCGGGGTCGAGATGACCGCGCCGATGATGAGGGCCATGACGACGCGCGGGAGGGCGGTGAGCAGGTTCTGGTACCACTGCGGCCGCCGCTGCGTCGCGGTGACCAGCCAGCGGTCCAGGTTCATGATGGCGAGACCCCACAGGAGGCCGGCCGGGACGGCGGCCCAGATCGGCGCCCGCGCGCCGAGCGTCAGCGCGAAGGTGGCCGAGATCGCGGCCAGGGTCGCCGTGGTCAGGACGATGCCGCCGAGACCGATGAACTTCCGGGTCTCCCGCGGGGTGTGGCTGAGGGTGTCGACGTCGGCTCCCGACAGCCAGAGGAGCAGCCCACGCCGCGGCACCGCGCGTTGCTGGGGAATCCGTCCGGTCGTCCCGACATTCCGATCACGCATGCTCACTGCCGGACTCCTTGATCCCAGACGTGGGAGGCGGAATTGCATTGGTGCTCGGACACAGGGTAGCGGCCGGCGACAAGCGCAGAAATCATCCGATTGACCTTCCGGCATGGACTTGTGGCGTGCCGAAATTGGCACTCATTCCACCGATCGGGTGAATACGGTGATTGACCGCGATCAGATGGAATGCGTATGGCGTCCGTCCGGCGGTCACCGGCCGAATGCGGCGACGATCGCGGCCTGCAGCCGGTTGAGCGGCTCCGCGCCGTACCGCATCTTCGCGAGCTCCTCGATGAGCCGCTGCCACCGGTCCTGCTCGGCGCACCAGGCGACGAACGCCTCGACCTCCGCGGGTGCCACCGGCACGTGCTTGTCCACGCCGTCGCCCGGCAGCGACGCCGGCCCGAGCGCGTTGAACAGCCGGTTCCACGTGCCGCGCTCGGAGGTCCCGAGGGTCTCGGACAGCGACCGCGACACCACCGTGGTCGGGTCCGCGGTGCCGTCCCGCGGTTGCGGGATCCGCTTCGGCGGCTCCAGGGGCAGCTTGCCGACCAGCTTGAGGAACGCGGTCGCGGCGTGCGCGGCGAGCTCGAAGTACCACTGCCGCGCACCGTCCCCCGGCATGTCGCGGCCCGCGAACGTGAGCCCGCCGGCGACGTAGCCCAGCAGCCACTGCTGCTGCCAGTCGTCCGCACGCCCGTCGCGGTCCGCCCGGTCGTGCCCGGCCTCGGACATCACCCGCGCCACCGCACGGATCTCGGCCGGCAGGCGGGTGCGTCCGGCGGGGTCGACGAGCGCCTCGGCCAGCGCGATGCGGGCGCCGTCGCCGAGGTCCGGGAGGTGGTGGGCGACGACGGACAGCACCAGATGGGCCGGGTCGCGGGCGATCGGCGCCTCGGGCTCGAACCCGCCGAGGTCGATGAGCTGATAGTTGTCCGTGGCGTGCTCGCTCCACTGCCGGTGCAGGACGATGTTGCTCAGGTGGAGGTCGCCGTGGGTCCGGCCGGTCAGGGTGGAGACGTCGAGCGGGTCGAACCCTCCGGTCGCCAGCGCGTGCGGGTTGATCATCCGCGCACCGCCGGCGACCGTCGTCCACTGGTTGCCGGCGCTGAGCTCGGGACGCCCCGCCAACCAGGTGTGCAGGGGGCGGCCGGGGTTCAGGCGACCGTTGAGCATGCGCAGGAGCAGACTGGAGACGGATTCCGGGTCGAAGCCGATCCCGGGATTCCACGTGTCCAGGACGCCGCCCGCCACGGCCCGGCACAGCTCGATGAGGCCGTCGCTGCCGAGCAGGCTCAGGGCGGTCCGGTTCCCCGCATCGGCGTAGAACATGAGGATCCCGCGATCGGCGAGGACGATCGGCGCGCGCCCGTCGAGCAACCGGCTCAGCCGCGGCCTGAAGCGCTCCTCGACCTCGACCGCGGCGCGGTGCCGCGCGACCTCCGTCTCGGAGTCTCGTCCCGGCGGTAGGTACTTCACCACGCAGGACTTGGAGTACGGCGCGGTGCCCGGGACCGAGTGCAGCATCGCGTACCCCACCTTCGCCGCGGTGCGGCCCTCGGTGAGCATCGTCCGCAGCACCAGACGGCGTTGCTCGATCCTGAGGGCGGTCTCGAGGTGATCGCGGTTGGCGTCGCTGCCGACCAGGAGGCGCAGGTCGAGGCTCATCGGGCCGGCTCCGTGACGGCCGCGCGGATCCGTTCGGCGACCCGCCGCCTTCCGGTGCCTTCACGGATTCGGCCCTGGGGCCCGGTCTGTGCGTCGATCACGCGTAGGGTGGCCTCTCGCTCGTCGGGGGTCATCGCCGGCACCGCGCTCTCGGTCACCAGCAGGGCGTGGTACTGCTCGAACGCCGATCGCGAGTCGCCGACGGCGTCGAGGGCGCAGGCGACGTCGATCAGGGCGGGGTCGCCCTCCATGAGGGCGAGCGCGAACACGCGGCCGCCGTCGCGGCCCTCGTGGTACAGGTCGCGGACCTGCTGCGGCAGCCAGGCGCCGGCGGCCGCGCCGGCCTTGGCCTCGGCGACGAGGACCTCCATCGCGGCGGTCCGGTCGGGGTCGGCCGGTCGGCGGCGCACCTGCTCGTACCGCCCGGCGGCCGCGGTGGCCTGCCGCACCAGGCGTACCCCCTCGGCTCGCAGCGTCTCGGCGGACGCCCGGTCACCGGCCTCCTCGGCCCGCTCGGCGGCGACGAACGCGGCGAGGGCACGGCCGTCGGCCCGGGACAGCGCCGGTGCGAGCAGCACCCGGGTGAGCAGCCAGCCGAGCACGAACCCGGTCGCGGTGAAGAAGAC
This sequence comes from Dactylosporangium sp. NPDC000521, assembly GCF_042898305.1. Lineage (NCBI taxonomy): Bacteria > Bacillati > Actinomycetota > Actinomycetes > Micromonosporales > Micromonosporaceae > Dactylosporangium > Dactylosporangium sp. NPDC000521. The sequence goes on along the minus strand of NZ_JBIAYW010000015.1, from coordinate 92,483 downwards.
GAGCATCGCGCCGGCGATGACGCGGCCCGGCGCGCCGTCGCCGACCGCGGGGCCGATCGTGGCCACCAGGCGCCCGCCGGACCGCAGCAACGCGGTGAACTCGACCAGGCCGACCCCGATGAGGATCTTCGTGAGCCAGTCGGAGACCTGCTCCAGGTTGGTGTTGGCGTCGTACCGCGGGCGTGCGTCCGGGGCCTGCTCGTCGGGGTCGCCCGCGCGTACCCGTGGGATGCCGAACAGGAACCCGAGCAGCCCACCGGCGGCCGTGGCCGCGAGCGCGACCAGCAGCGCGGTGCCGAGCACGCCCAAGGGGTGTCGCTGGTTGACCGCGTACAGCACCACGGCGACCAGCGCGGTCCCCGCGCAGGCGACTCCGGTGACGATCCCGCGCCGTTGCATGAGCGTCGGCTCCTCCTCAGCGTTCATGGATTCGCGGCCACCCAGCGCAGCCGGGTCAGCTCCCGGCCGTGCCAGACCACCAGGTCGTCGCCGGCCGCGGCGATCGCGCGGATGTCGCCGGGCAGCCGGAACCGCGCCAGCGGCCGGCCGGACGGCGGGTGCCAGGCGTGCAGCAGCGCACCCTCGCCGGTCTCGTCGGTACCGGTCTCGATGCCGGCGACGACCGTGTCCAGCGCGGCCAGCTGCCGGATGCCGGCCGACCCGGTCAGCTCGCCGGTGAGCGTGAGCGCGTCGAGCCCGAGCCGGTACACGGTCCCGTCGTCCGCGCAGAGGAAGACCTCGCCGTCCGGGTCGGCCGGCGAGACGGCGGCGGCGGTCACCGAGCGCAGCAGCGACAGCTCGGCCGTGCGCACCGGCTGGCCGGGGTCCGGGTCGACGACGGCGCAGGTCTGCCCCGAGCACGCGACGATCGCGCCGGAGGCGGTGATGACGACGGCTTCGATCGGCCCCCGGCCCACGGTGAGGGTCCGCTGCCGGCCGTCGGGAGCGACCACCCGCACCGTCCCGTCGTCGTGGCCCGTCACGATCATCGCCCGGGTCGTCGTGCCGGCGCACGCGAGGCACGTCGGAGGACCCGGGACCGGCACCGTCCGCCGGGGGGTCACGGTCGCGGGATCCCACACCGTCACCGTTCCCGCGGCGGTCGCCGTCACCAGGACGGCCGAGCCGGCGGCGGCCGCGACGACCGGCGCGTCGCCGCGGAGCACGGTCGTCACGCGCCCGTCGGCCAGCTCGATGTGCTCGGGGTCCTCGTCGACCCCGGCCACCAGGATCCACGGGTTCGGGCCGGGCACCGCGGCGAGCGCGACGGACGCGTCGGCGTCCCACGGCCGCAGACGCCACTGTTGCACGATGCCCCTGTCGTCACCCGTCAGCAGCCAGTGGCGCCCCGGGCCGGAGCCGGTCGAGAGTGCCCGCACCGCCGCGGTGTGCTGGGCCTCCTCCCTGACGAGGGCGGCCGTCCGGGCGAACCACAGGCACACGAGACCGTCGGCGGCGCCGGTCACCACGTGGGACCCGTCCGCGATGAACGCCACCGACGTCACGTCGCCGCCCGCCAGCCGGTTCGACGGCTCGTCGAGGCCGTGCCGCCACAGCCAGGCGGGTCCGCCCCGGGCGGAGGCCGCGGCGACGACCACGGTGTCGTCACCGATCGCGGCGGCGAGCGCCACGACGCCCCCGTCCAGCTGGGCGGGTCCGGCGGCGGCCGTGCCGGTGGCGTCGAAGAGCCGGATCCGGCCGTCGTCGCTCGCCGCGACCACCCACGGGTCACCACCCGGCTCGTCGACCAGGGCGACGGCGGTCACCCAGCTGCCGGGCGAGTGCTCGACCCGCCACAGCAGCTGCCCCGCCGGCGCGTTCCAGAGCGCGACCCGGCCGGACTTGTCGCCCGTCACGACGAGCCCGTTGGCACCGCCGGCGACGCAGCGCAGGTTGTCCGGTCCGGCGCGCAGCTCACGGTCGGCGACGTGGACGGTCGCGCGCTCGATCTGCACCAGCAGCGGCCCTTCGGCCGAGGCCGTCCACGTGACGCTGCGGCCCGGCCCGCTGGTCGCGAGGGTGCGCAGTGCCTGGCCGGTGTCGGCGTCGTAGATCCGCACGGAGCCGCTCGGCCCGGCGCAGACGACGCGGAGCGTGTCGTCGTGCAGCACCCCCGCCAGGGAGCGGATCCGCTCGGTCTCGATCCGCGGCCCGACCGGCCGCAGCGGCAGCATCGCCGGTGCGGCCCACACGGCCCGCCAGCTGTCCGGGGCCGGTGCCGGCAACGGCGGTGCGTCCAGTCCCGCCCGTACGATCGCGTACACCAGCTGGTCGAGCCGTTCGTCGCCGGTGTGCGCGGCGACGCCGGCGGCGGAATAGACGTTGGCCACCCTCCGCGCGCCGGGGTCCCGGGCCAGTCCCAGCAGCGGCCGCAGGTGGTCCGGGTCGGCCGCGGCCACCAGCGGCAGGTCCATGAGGAACTCGTCGAAGAGCCCGGCCGCGAACGCGTGGCCGGCGAGGTTCTCGGCCAGGTACGCGGCGACCTCCGCCTGGACCTCGGCGGCGCGGGCGGCGGCCAGCAGCGTGTCGGCGATCGCGCGTTCGATGTCGAGCACCGCGCGCTGGTGGGCGAGCTCCGCCTGCCCGTACGGCCGGGACCGCAGATGCCGCGTCAGGGTCGGGTGCGCGGGGGAGTAGTACTCGGCGTCCGCCCGCTGTTCGACGCCGAGGAAGTACCGCAGTGCCTTGAGCGCGTGCTGGACGTCGTCCAGGGGTGGCTCGTCGTCCGGTCCGGCCGCGCCACCGGGACGGATCCGTCGCGCGCACATCCGCAGCACAGCCAGCGGCATGCCGCCACCGCGCGCGAACGCCGCCACGACGAACACCAGCCGCAGATCCGGCCGCCCCTGCAGGACCGGTTGCGTCTCGAACAGCAGCGGCAGATGCCCGGCGGCGAGCTGCGCGACCCGTGCCTGCGACACGGGCTCCGTGCCGCCCTGTGCCGCCGCGTCCGCCGCGATCACGCCCGCCGCGAGCAGCCCGCCGATGCCGGTGGCCGCGGCCAGGCCGTCGAGGTGTTCGGCGCCCGCCGCCGCCAGTGCCCGCCGCGCGTCCTGCAGCCCGGCCCGGCCGAACTCCGGGTGCGTGGCGAGGACGTCGAGCAGCCGCTCACGCAGCAGCTCCCGGTCCGCGGCGGGCAGCCGGACCGGGACGGTGCCGCGGGCCTCCCGCACCGTGTCGAGGAAGTCGTCGAGCGCCGCGGTGGGCGTCGTGACGAGCAGCACCCGGCACGCCATGTTGCGCAGGATCGGCGCGACGACGAGCTCGAGCAGGCCACGCGGGTCGGTGGCCAGGGCCGCCCCGTCGAGCACGACGGTGCACGCCGACCCGAACCGGTCGAGCACCACCGGCAGGTCCTCGCCCGCGGCGCCGGCCTGGCCGGCCAGCGCGGCCCGCACCTCGTCGCAGCTGAGGAACGCGGCGTCCACCGCCAGGATCCTGGTCTGCGCCGGCTCGTGCACCGGCAGCTGCGCGCGCAGCGGACCGGGCAGCGGCTCGTCGCGCAGGAGCGGGTGGACCGCGGCCAGGGCCGCCGCGACGACGGTCGACTTCCCGCTGCCGGCCGGACCGGCCAGCACCCGCAGCCGGTCCTCGACCGTGGGCGCGGCGAGCCACGCCGCCAGCGGGGCGATCTCGTCGAGCGGCCCGCGGAGCCGCCCGTGGCTGCCGGCGCCGCCCGGCTGCGACCACGGGTCGGCGACCGCCCGCAGGACCCGCAGGAAGGCTCCGAGGTGCACCGGCAGGTCCTGCCGGCCACCGCCCGTCCCGGTGGGACCGGACGGGCGGTGGCCGCCGGCCTCGGCGATGTTCCGTTCGATCTGCTCGGCGACCGCGCGGTTCGACCCGCCCAGCGCGCGCAGCACCGTCGTGGCGACCCTGGCCCACGGGAGCCTGCGTGGGTCGATGGCCTCCCCGTCGCCGGACGCGAGCTCGTCGGCGATCGCGGGCAGGTTCAGGCGCCCGCCGAGCGGGTCGGTCGCCGAGCGGGGCAGCTTGCCGAGGATCCGCACCACCGCGTCGATCTGGCTGCGGGGCATGCTCCCGAGCAGCTCGCGGCGCACGCCCGCGGCGAATTCGTACACGACACCGGCGGGGTCCTCGTCGTCGCGCGGTTCGTCCTGCCGCACCAGCAACCCGGACACGCCGACCTCGGCCAGGTGGTCCGGTCCGGACTCCGGCACGGCGTACGCCTGCACCAGCTGCATCACCGGCAGCGTCAACGGCGCGACGGCGAGGTGGCAGGCCAGCCGGTACGCGGTGAGCGACGCGACGGCACGGAACCGCTGGACCTGCTGTGCGGCGTCGTCGACGTCCTGGACCCATCCGGGCTCGCCGCCCGGCGCGGCGAGGTCGCTGTCCGGCTCCCGGGGACCCGGCGGACCGAGCACGGTCAGGGCGACACCGTGGGCCTCGGTGCCGCCGGTGAGCCGGGCCCACGAGGCCAGCCAGCCCGGCTCCAGCCGCAGGATCGGCACGACCGGTGTGCGGCGGCCCGGCTCGGCGGCGACGGTCGCGAGCCCGCGGACCACCGACACCGTCGCCGACGTCTGGCGCATCCAGGTCAGGTGCCACAGGTGGGTCGGCAGCACCTGCAGCACGGCGGTCGGTCCGAGCGCGGCCAGGCCCGTGAGCATCTCGCGGATCTCCGCGGCCCGCCGGGCCGGGCCCTGCCCGTCGGTGATGAGCAGGGTGACCTGGCGGCCGGTGTGGTCGACGATGGTGGCGAGGTCGCGGTCCTGGGCCCGGTCGCCGTTCCACGGGCGCAGGCGGACCGGCGAGTCCTCGCCCAGGCGCCACACCCGCACCGAGCGGAACGCGCCGGACAGCGGCAGTGCCTCGATCAGCTCGTCGACCCCGGAGCGCCACCAGCGCATCGTCGGGCCGTCGCAGACGAGGATCGTCAGCCGCGCGGTGCGCCGGCCCTGCTGGCGGAACTGCGGCAGCACGGTCTTCGCCTCGGCCGAGCGGGCGGCGGTCGCCTCCTCGTCCAGCACCAGATCCGCGTCCGGCCCGCCGAACCCGCGCAGCGGCCGCAGGGCACGGGCGATGCGGTACGCGTCCTTCAGGGCCCGGGGGCGCGGCAGCTCGATCTCGGTGCGGGGGTCCCTCGACTCCGGTGGCACCAGGTGCGGGGGGAGCAGGCTCACGTCCGCGGCGCGGGTCGCGTCCCGGGCGAGGGGTGCGGGCGGGACGGGGTACACCCGGGGCTCGGCCGTGTCGGGGGCCGGCCTGCCGTGCGGCACCCGCAGGCCGGGGTGGGACTCCACGGGCGGCCGCGCGGCGGAAGGCGTCCGCGTCACGGACGCCAGGGCCGGCCGGGAGCCGGCGTCCGCCGGGGTGTCTCCAGGTGGCTGCGGACGGTGGGAGTAGCCCGCGGAGGCGAGCCAGATCGCGTCGATCAGGTCGGTCGGCGACGTGTCCGGCTCCGGGTCGCCGATGTTCACGGCCGCTGCGTCGGCTTGTCGAGCGCGCTCATCAGCTTGTGGGCGACCTTCTCCGCGCTGCCCGGGTTGTCGCGGGTCGAGTGCACCAGGTGCAGGGCGTTCATCAACTGGTTGACGGCGATCTGGTCCCGGTCGTTGACCTTGTCGAGGAAGGCCCGGATCAGCTCGTTGCCCTCGCCGACGGTCTCGGAGCCCAGCTGGCGGGCGACGACGCGCCGCACCCACACCTCGTCCGCGTGCTGGAGGTCGAGGCGGATGCAGCGGCGCAGGAAGGGGATGGGGAACTCGCGCTCGCCGTTGCTGGTCATGATGACGAACGGGAAGGCGCGGGCGCGCACGTGGCCGTTCTCGATCGCCACCCGCTCATTGCCGTGCATGGGCAGCACCTTGATGACGCTGGCGTGCGCCGCGCCCGGCCCGCCCGGGTCGGCGGCGAGCCTGGCCAGTTCGGGGATGTAGTACTCGCCGTCCTCGAACGCGCTGAGCAGGTCGTTGGGCAGGTCGACGTCGCACTTGTCGATCTCGTCGACGAGCAGCACCCGGGGCTGCTCCCACGGCAGCAGCGCGGTGCCGAGCGGGCCGAGCCGGATGTAGCGGCCGATGTCGGCGGCAGCGCCGGCGCCGCCCTTGCCGAGGTTCACCTCCTGCAGCCGGCCGATCGCGTCGTAGTGGTACAGGCCGTGCTGCAGCGTCGAGCGGCTGGTGATGGTCCAGTTCAGCACCCGCCCGAGGTTCAGCTCGGCCGCGATCGAATAGGCCAGCGTCGACTTGCCGATGCCGGCGGGGCCGCTGACCAGCAGCGGCCGGCGCAGCAGCAGCGCCGCGTTGATGAGGTCGAGGTCGTCGGGCCGGAAGCCGGACGCCCCGGTCCACTGGTGCGCACCGGTGCGCCGCTTGGCGATGTCGTCGGGCTCGGGTTCGGGCTCGGGCATCGCTTCGGGCGCCTGGCCGGCGAAGTCCCGCCAGGGCGGCGGATCCGGGAGCTTCTTCGCGGACTGTTCAGCCTTGGGGGGATAGATCCACCAGGGTTCCGATCGGGTGTCGTCCGTCATGTCACGCCCTGTTCGCTCGGATGGGTGCCGAAGCGGCCGGGACGGAGCTCTTCCCAGTTCTCCGTCCAGTCGTCCCACAGCATGCTGATCTTGACCGGACTGGACCGCCGGAGCTTGTACAACTGCGTCGGCAGGTAGCGCCAGTCGTTCGGGTCGGGAGGCCGCTTCACCTGCTCGCGGAACAGCGCGAGCTGCCCGTCGCGGGGCCACACCAGGATCGGGATTCCCGCTGCGATCCCGCAGTCCAGGAATGCCGCAGGATGGGTTCCGCCGGCCTTCCCGGCATCCAGCCCGAGGCACACCACACTGTCGGTGAACGTCTCGATCGCGGGGCGGACCTCGTCGTGATCGCCCGCGTACGGGATCTCGTCGTCCCGTGTCGCGGCCCCGGGCGCGACCGCCCAGCGAGCCTCGCCCGTCGCCGTCATCTCCTTGCTGCGCCGGGCCCAGGCCTGGATGTCCATACCCCCCGGTGTCTGCAGCCGCTGCAGCGGTCGCACCACGACGGGAGCGTTGACGCCGATCGCCTGCGGCTCGTCCGAGCCGAGGTCGACCTTCCACTCGTCCACGTCCAGCGAGAGCAGGTCCGTGTCGAGCAGGAAGTCGACCCGCCGGAGGCTGGCATCCTTCGCGCCCCATGCCAGCCGTGGCGTCAGCGCCGGCCGCACTTCTTCGATCATGCTGATCGTCGTCGTCTCGAGCGTCGCGGCGGCAGTGGTGCGGGGGCCCCTGGTCGTCACCGTCTCCAGCAGCCGTCGTTTCGCGTCGGGGTCGTGGCGCTGCTCGATCAGCCGGATGTGCACGTCGTACTTCGTCCCGGGCTGCCCGGAGTTCACCCGGGTGATCCGGACCACCAGATGGGTGCGGACCGTCTGTAATCGCGGCGGTGGCGGCGGGACCTCGCAGGGGAAGTGCTCCGCGGCCAGCTTGGCCAGCTCGCCGTTGCCCGGCAGCCCGGTCGCCTTCGCCAGCAGGGACAGCACCTGCGTGGTGCGGTCCCAGAACTCCGAGGCCAGCCACTCGAGGGCGATCCAGACGCTCGGGACGGCCCTGGGGACGTGGTATTCGCCGTCGCGAGGCCACACGCGATCGACCGCGTTCGACAGCTGCTCGGCGCCCGTCTTCACCGCGGCGATCGCGTGGAGGCGCGATCGCAGTGTCGGCAGGTGCGCCTTGACCGGTTCGAACAGTTCGAGCGGGCTGTACGGCCTGCCCAGCAGGCGATCCCGCAGCAGCTTCCGGGTGGCGCCGAGCCCGAGCCGCTCCAGTTCCGTGTCCAGGTCCACCAGCGTGCCGAAGCCGTCGGGGTCGTTGCAGGCCTCGATGACCGCGGTGATCTGCCGGCGCTGTGCGGCGTCTGCCGGCGGCTCCTCGATCCGGATGTGCCGCTCGCGCAGCCACGTGACGGTCGTCTCGAGCGTCGCGGTGCTCTCACGCTCCCACGCCTCGGCGACCGTCTGGACGTCGTCGACCGTGAGCCGCGCGGGGTGCGCCGGGACGTCGTCGCTTGGCGTGGGAATGGGTTCGCTCCTCTGCGCGATGGTGGCCGCCCCAGGTGTGGTCGGCGGCGGAACATTGCATCGGCCTCTAAGAGGTACGTGGACGTCCCGCTGCCGCTCAATCGTCCAAATGGATATAACGGCGTGTTCGGGTGGGTGCACAGAACGTGCTTTCGTTGCTTCCAATTCATGGCGACACCGGGCTTAGTTGTTGCTGCCCGTATGCGCGCGGTACACCGAACGGCACCTGTCCGTCAGTGGTCACCGGGCGCTCGGCGAATCGGGCGCCCCGACGCGACACGCACAGGAGGCCGCCGGCTCATGACGTTGCCTGAGCACGACCAGACCGTCCACCCGGTGGACCGGTATGGCGACGCTGTCGACGCGCTGCACTCCCGGGCGACAGAGCTGCGTCAGGCGCTCGCCATCGCCGACGCGCAGTGGCACCGGCTGGAGAGCGCGCTGGCCGCGCCCCCACCGCCGCGGTCGTTGCGCCTGCTCGCCCTCGGCGACCGCGCGGAGCAGGTGCTGGCCGTCACCGCCGCGGCGCTGGCGGCCGCCGACGCGCTGCACCCGCCCAGCCCGCCCCGGCTCCCGGCCCGGGTGGACCTGCGGATCCGCGCCGGCGCGCAGGTCGCGTCCGGGCGCCCCACCACGACCCACGTGACCGCGACGCTCGCCGACCGGCAGGAGGTCAACCGGCTCAGGGTCGCGGTGCTCCGGAGGATCGCGGCGACCGTCGGCCCTTCGAGCCCGCCTCCGCCGGAGCTCCAGCCGAGCCCGCAGGCCACCCGGGAGGGCGACCTGCAATGGGCGGCGCGGCTGTGGGAGCGGCACAGCGACGCGGAGGTGCGCGGGCGCCTGCAGGAGCTGCACGACCTGCACGTCGCCATGCGTGCCGGGCAGCACATCATCGGCCGCACGGAGCTGACCTTTCCCGTGGCGGACATGTTCCGGGCGATCGGCGGGGCCGCGGAGATGTCGGGCATCTCCACCCGGCCGTTCCCGGTCATGCCCACGGCGGAGCCTGACCCTCACGTCGTGCCGGCGCTCTCGGTGCTGCTGCCCGTCGTGCTGCGCTTCGACGTCGAGATCGAGACGCCGGAAACCACCCAGCTCGGCACCGGCATCGTGCTGACGGTGCTCACCGACGCCACCGGCGCCACCGGCCGCGGCCGGTTCCTGCTCGAGACCGCCGACACCGACGCCGACGCGTTCCTGCTCGTGCACGGGGCCGGCGGGGGGACGCCGTCGTCCTGGCGCGCGCCCCGTCCGGCCGGTGGCCGGCAGCGCCCGGTGCTCACCGTCTTCGACCTGACCGCGAGCGACGCGTTCGCGTCGGTGTCCGGGCCGCCCGCGGCCCGGGAGGTCGAGCTGGACCGCCTCCGGGAGGTCGTCCGCGAGGCCCGGCCGGGCCTGCCGGACGAGCGCGTCTTCGTCGTCACCACCCGCCGCGGCCGCACCGAGCTGCCCAAGCAGCGCGACCCGGACGAGCCCGCCCCCACGGCCGGGACCGCGTTCGCCCGCCGCTCCCTGGCTGCCCTGACCGACCAGGCCGGATTTCCGGCGCTGCGCCGCGCGATCGCCGACGAGGTCGAGGCGTTCACCGCCGCGGAGCGCGGCACCGGCCAGCGCGACCGGTACCGGCGCTACGTGGACACGCTGCAGGAGGTCCTGCAGGAGCTCGTCGAGGAGAACCGGCAGCCCGACGACGTCATCGACGGGCAGAAGGGCCCGATCAGCAAGGCACTGCGGGACCTGATCGTCCACATCGACGAGCTGCGCCGCTCGCTGACCCGGCTTCCGGACCTGGAGCGCACGGTCGACACGGCCGCCGGGGAACAGGTCCGCATCGTCACGGAGGTCCGCGCGGAGGCCGTCCGCATCGTCCTGGAGTGGCCGCAGTGGCGGCAGCTGCTCGATGCGGTCGAGCCGGTCACCGGCGTGATCCCCCGGGACCGTCCGGCGGGCCCGCCGCTGCCGAACCTCACCGCCGACTTCGTCGCCCCGTTCGACCGTTCGGCGGCCGACATGAGCGAGCGCGTCGGCCAACTGGCCGAGCGGGTGGTGGCCGCGTGGATCGACGAGGCGAACTCCGGGATCCGCTCGGTCGCCGCCGTGCTGGACGCCGAGCTCGACACCGTCGGCACGACCCTGATCGACCGGGGACAGGCCGCCGAGGTCCAGGCCGTGCGCCGGGCCTGCCACTTCGACTGGATCGGCGAGCTGGGCACCGACCGGTCGGCCCGGCCGTCCGCCGCCGGGCCGGCCGTCGAGCTGTTTCCGCTGGCCGGGAACCGCGCGCTGCCGTGGCATCCGGACCTGCCGATGGGCAGCGACCCGGTGCGCGACGCGGCACAGCGGCACCAGATCACCGTGATGCGGATCCGCCGGGAGCTGACCAACGCGCTCGGCCGGGCCGGCGTGGAGATGCTCCGGGCCGCGCTGACGGAATGGGCCAAGTCGATCGACGACGAACTGCGGCAGCTGCGTGGCGCGCTGCCCGACGAGCAGGTCGCGGACTTCCTCGAGGCGGGGTACGGACTCCGGCCGGCGCGCCGGCACGCCGACGCGATCGAGAAGCTCCTGTCCGACGCGAGGGTGAGTGTGGTGCACGAATGACGCAGCCGGAGACGCCGTTGGCCACCGCCGCGCCGGTACCACGCGACGCGGTGCCCGCACGGCGCGACGCCGAGGACCCCAGCAGCGGCCTGGTGGCCATCGACTTCGGTACGAGCAGCTCGACGGTGACGCTGTGGGACGCGTCGTACGGCGCCTCGGCACCGGTCCCGGTGTCGCAGCTGCAGGTGCTGCGGCTGCGCCTGGCCGACCTGCTCGCCGACCGCACCGCACCGCGCGGCCCGGACCAGGGTGCGCCGCCGGCCTGGGTGCGGGACGCGGTGAACGTCGCGGAGACCGTCCTGAAGACCGGCTCGCTCACCCCGGACGCGTTGATCCGGGCGCTGCGCTCCGGCTCCGACACGAACGCCTCGCTCGTCCACCGGATCCTGCTGGAGCTGGACCGGCGGCGGCGCAACTACGGGCCCGCCGCGGACTGGCTCGGCACCCAGCTGCACGAGCTCTACGACGCGGCGTTCACCATGGTCGCGCTCGAGCTGCACGACCTGCACACGGTGAAGCTGAGCAACCAGTCACCGGAGATCCCGAGCCGCCTGGAGATCGTGGGCTTCGACCCGCTCGCCGTGCGCCTCGGTCGCGAGTACTCCGTCGGTGCCCCGGGCGAGGACGGCAGCGAGCCGCCGTTCGTGCAGAGCCTCAAGAACCACCTGATGCGTCCCCAGCCCGACGAGTACCGGGACGAGCAGTGGCGGGCCAGCACCGACAACCTGCTCGGCGCCGCCCTCAGTTTCCTCGTCGACAAGGCCGAGGCCTTCATCGAGGCGAGCGGCCGCCGCTTCGACACACGACCCCTCGACGCGGTCGTGCTGACCTACCCGACGATGTCGCCCCCTCCGGTCCGGCAGCGGATGCGCGAGATCGGCCAGCGCACGCTCGGCATCAGCGTGGTCGACCTGCACTACGACGAGGCGGTCGCGGCGTCGCTGTTCTTCCTCATGCGGGAGCTCAGCGGTGACTACGCCATCGGCGTGGAGTCGCTGCGCTCCCGCATGCGCCCGGTGCCGGACCGGGAGCGGCACTGGCACGAGAACGTCCTCGTCATCGACATCGGCGGCGGGACGACCGACATCGCGCTGCTGATGTACGAGCTGCGCGACCGCTCGCCGGCCGAGTCGCTCGCCGACGCGTTCAGCGGCCGCCGGTATGAGGTCCTGCCCCGGGTCCTCGGCTCCAGCGGCAAGGCCCGCCGCGGCGGCGACTTCCTGACGCTGCAGGTCTTCCACTGGCTCAAGGCGCTGATCGCCGACCGCATCCTGGACCCCGGCGCGCCCGCCGACACGGTGTTCCCGTCGGACTGGGCCGATTGGCGGGCGCACGCCCTCAAGCGGCTGCCGAGCGACTTCCGTGGACCGGACGGCGCGTACGTGCCCGGCAGCCTGGTCGAGCAGATGCTCGTGGAGCTCGGCGCGGACACCGCCGGGCTGAACGCCACGACCGAGACCGACACCCTGGTGCGCCGCGCCGTGGACCGGATCCTGCACACCCGGTGGGCCGGCGAGCAGGCCCGCGGCCAGGACTGCTTCTGGCTGCTCTGGGAGCTCGCCGAGGAGGTCAAGAAGGGCTTCGGTGCCCAGGCCGCGGACGGCGCCGTCGTCCTGCGCTGGGACCAGGTGCACCGGGTCGTCGAGCTCAGCCTGGCCGAGGGCGTGACGGTGCCGAGCACCGGCATCCGCGGTGTCGAGCTGCCGGTGCGGGCGTTCCGCTCGATCGTCGAGCCGATGCTGCTCGAGATCACGATGCTCGCCCGGAGCATGGCCGCGAACCGGCTGCGGATCCTCAACAAGGAGGGCATGCCCGAGCGGCTCGACCGCATCATCCTGACCGGCAAGGCGAGCCAGCTGCCGCTCGTCCGGGAGGTCGTCCAGGAGCAGTTCGGCCACCTCGCCGTCGCCGACGGCGAGCAGGGCTGGCAGACCGATGAGGTCCTGGTCGAGTCCAGGTACCCGAAGCAGGCGACGTCCATCGGCGCGGCCTGGGCGGCGTCGCGGCGGATGATGGGCCGCAGCGACCGGGACCGGCGGCCCCTGCCGACCGGGGAGACCGCCGTCAAGGTCACGGTCGACAACCTCTTCATCAGCCTGCCCTGCTCGTTCGCCGTGCTCACCGACGCCGACCAGCCGGAGGTCCTGCTGGAGGCCGGCAGCCGGTTCACGAAGTGCGGCACCACGACGCTGCGGGCACGGGCCTGGGTCGGTCCGCTGCCGGAGGCCTTCAACCTGCGCCGGAACGTCGAGGGCGGCGACTACCAGCGTTGGGGGTCCTTGCGGGTCAGCCACCTGATCGGCCGCTACAACCGCGACAGCCGGGACCACCCCGGCCGTCCCGAGCTGTCGGAGCGGGTGTGGCTCGACCAGGCCAACGCGATGGTGGAGGTCGACCCGGACCTCGACGCGTGGCTGCTGATCTGGCACGGGGACGAGCCACTGTGCCGTGTGGTCGACGACGACGTGGTGGCCCGCGTCAATCTGGACATCGGCCCGCTGGAGCCGGATCCGGTGCAGCTCGCTGCCGCCGTCCGTGTCGGCGGCCGGCCGGTGCTCGCCGGGGGCCGCCGGTTCCGGTACCGGGTGCCCGGCCGGGAGCCGTCCGTGCTCGTCGCCGGCACCCCCGTCGGCGCGCCCGGCCCCGAGGGGTGGCTGGTCGAGCTCGACGTGCCCGGGGCCGAACCCGTCCGGGTGCCGGTCCGCGTCGATGAGGAGGACGACACCGCGCCGCTCTTCACGCCGCTGCTGGACGACGGCGGCCGGCTGCGCTTCTACCGGGGGCAGCTGCCGCTGGAGGAGCACGACGACCCTGCCGAGGTGCAGCGCGAACCCGGGCTGGTGCTGCGCCGGATGCTCACGGCCGGCGCCTCGGACGACGCGTTCATCGACGACCCGTTCTGTGGGGTGCACTGACATGGTTGGTCCGGAGCCGGAGACCGCCGCCATGGGCACCGGCGAGCTGCTGCTGGAGGCGTACGCCGCCGACGAGCAGCTGCAGCAGGCCCTCAAACAGTTCATCGACAGGCACATCATGTTGTCCTTCGTCGCCCATGAAGGCGTCGTGCCGGACGGACAGGACCCGGAGATGGGGTACATCAGAGAACTGCGGCGCCGCCTGCAGGAGTTCAAGACCGAGTTCTACGAGAACCACCTGTGCAACTGCAAGTGCCACAAGGAGAAACCGGCGGAGGACCCGGCCGCCGAGGCCGGCAGGATCCCCTCGGCGCGGGCCGCCGAGGCTGACGAGATCCCCCCGGCGCAGTTCGCCGACGCCGGCAAGCTCCCCGATGCGCAGGTCGCCGGGGCTCAGACCGCCGAGGCGCAGGTCACCGAGCCGGTGCGGGCCGCCGCGACACCGCCGGCAAGGCCACCGCTGCCTGCCTGGCGTGGGCCCATCGACGAGCTGCTGGTGTCGAATATCGGCCTGATGTACCTGCACGGATGGACCGTGCCCGAAGACCGGGACGATGCGCTGCACCGCATGTACGTCGCGCTGCTCCGGCTGCCGTCCGCCCAGCGTGAGGCCTGGACCGAGCGGCTGCGGCCGATCACCACGGTGCCCGACGAGCCGAGGTTCATCGTGCTGCCGGGCCTCAAGGACGAGACATCGGGACCGCTCGTGCCGGCGACGCCGGCCGGTCCCAGCATCGTGGCCATCACCACGCACCCGCTGGATCCGGAGGTGACCTTCGCGATCGGTGGGGAGAGGGATCTGGCGCTGGCCCAGCTGCTGCACGGATTCGGGGTGCTGGTGTCACAGGTGAGGTGCCTGGCCGGCGTGGACACCCGTCTCCTGGATGCCGTCACCGACCAGACCATCGCGAAGTTCAGAGGCATGACCAACGGGCCCGCGGTCGACCGGTACCGCAATTACGTGTTGGCCCGGTTGCGTGACCTGGCCCAGGCGGGGACCGCCGGCGAGCGGCTGTACGGTGCGGTGCGACTGGACGAGGCGCTACGGTCGCTGGTGCACGCCCCGGTCAGCGCGGACGACAGCTGGTGGGGCGCCCTGCGGTCGGCCAGCTTCCGGCTCGTCAACCACTACGCCGATCTGGCCCGGAAGGCCGAGCACCGCGTGGACGTCGACCTGCTCTCCGGCGCCTACGGGGAGGTGGTCGAGAGCGGCAACTCGTCCAAGGACGCGATGGCCAAGCCGGGCCCGGGGCGCCGCGACGGTGAGATCGCCGCCTGCCTGCGGCTCCACCTGCGCATCGACGGCCAGCAGTGGAAAGGCAGGGTGCAATATTATGAGTAGTGCGCGCCTGCTCCGGGTGCCGCTGCTCTTCCTGGTGTGTGCCGCGACCGCCGGCGTGCTGGCGGGACCTGCCGCGCCCGCCCGCGCGGAGGACCAGGTCCCGCTCGCCGACGTCCTCCGGGCGCTGCACGTCGACGACCTCCCGATGCACTACGTCATCCTCATCGACCGGTCGGGATCGATGCGCCAGGGCGACCGGTACACCCGCGCCATGACCTCCACGAGAGCCTTCGTGACGGCGCTGGGTGCGCGGGACCGTCTCACCCTGGCGTCGTTCAACGCCGGCGTGAGCTCCTTCTGGGACGGGCCGGTCACCGGCGGGGTCGGCGCCGCCGTCGACACGATGACCGCCCAGCCGGTCGAGGGCTCCACCGACCTCGGCGTCGCGATCCGGTACGGGCTGGACAAGCTCGACCCGTCGGACACCTCTCCCGCCGTGATCGTGGTGCTCACGGACGCCCAGGAGCAGCCGCCGGGCGGCTCCCGCTACGCCGGCACCGGCGGCCAGGCGGCGTGGGACGCGCTCAGGCAGCAGGCCGCGGCGGTCGCCGCGAGCCGGCCGCTGCGGGTCTACCCGGTGCCGATGGTCACGGCGCACGACGCGGACGCGGTCCTGCGGGTGTTCGACGCGGCCGTGGTCGAGCAGCTGGGCCAGCCCGCCACGCAGTTCCAGCAGACCCTCGAGAGCATGCGGGTCCGGGCCAGGGCCGACAAGGCACGCGAGTACCTGCGCGAGGAGCACACGACCGTCGAGGCGGTGCTCACCGATCCGGGGACGCTCCCGCTGCGCGGCGGCACCGTGCGGGTCACGCTGACCTCGAAGGCGAAGTACGTCCCGCTCACGGTGTCGGGGCTCGATCTCGACGTCGGCGGGCTGCCGGTCACGACCACCGCCGCGGAGCCCTTCACCCTCGCCCCCGGGGAGCACAGGACGGTCGGGCTCCGCGTCGCCGGGCACGGCGACACCACGACCGTCGGCGACGCGCCGCGGCGCAGCGGTGCGGTGCGCGTCAAGGGCACCGTCGGTTCGTCGTGGGCGCAGGCGCTCACCAGGGACATCGGGCTGCGGCCGAGGTTCGAGCTCGCCGGCCGGCCCGGGCGCGTCGGTGTCGTCACCGGCACGGGGCTGCCGGTCCCGCTCGTGGTGGGCGTTCCGGGCGCGCTGGTGCTGCTCGGGTTCGGTGTCTTCGCGGCGGTACGGCTGCGGCGCCCCCGGATGTCCGGGGAGCTCATCGTCACCGACCCGGCCGTCGCCGAGACGCTTCGGATCCGGCTGCAGGGCAGGCACCAGCGGCTGCGTGGCGGGTCGGTGTCCGGGCACCGGCAGCGCACCGTGGGCGGGCGCAGCCCGGAGCCGGCGGTCCGCGTGCGGTACCGCGGCCGGACCGGGACCCTGCAACTGCGGCAGACGCGCACGATCGGACCCGCCACCGTCACGTACCAGACCGGTCGCTGACCGGGATCCACGAACGACTGGGGAGAGCTGCGAAGAATGCGACCAACACTGGTGGTGGGCCTCGGCGGGACCGGAAGCTGGGCGGTCGCGCATCTCAAGCGGCGCCTGCTCACCGAGCAGCGGTGGCGGGAGCTGGCGACCCCCGGCGCGCCGGTGCGGGAGCGGTTCGAAGGGCCGGTGCTGCTGCGGGCGGTCGACGTCGACCGGACGGACCGGCCGCTGGTCGGACGCACGCAGCTGGAGACCGACGTCGAGGACCTGTTCCTCTCGGCGCAGGTCGCACCGGTCATCGACCAGCTGCGCGACGACGCCGCCGGGGCGGCCGACATGTACACGACGATCGTGCCCTGGTTCGGCCGGCACGACGCGCAACAGGTGCGGTCCGACGACGCGATGTCGTTCATGACCACCGGCGCCGGGCAGGTGCGGGCGTTCGGGCGGCTGGCGCTGTACACGGACTTCCAGTCGGCGCGGGCGTTCAGCCGGCCGCTGCAGGCCGCGTTCGACGAACTGTCCAGCGGGTCGGACGGGGCGGCGTTCAACGTGCACGTCGTGTCCTCGATCGCGGGCGGCACCGGCGCCGGGCTGCTCATCGACGTGCTTGCCTGGTTGCAGCGGGAGCGCCAGCGCCGCGACGCGACGGCCGCGTTCCGCACGTCGGTGTTCTGTGTGCTGCCCGAGGCGTTCAAGGACCGCCTGGAGGAGCACCAGCTGGCGGCCGCGGACGCCAACGGGTACGCGGTGCTGCGGGAGCTGCACCGCCTTGTCATGGCCGAGCAGCCCGTGGACTTCGTGTGGCGTGAGCAGGAGCGTCATCGGCTGACCCGGTCGCCGGCGCAGCACGTGTACCTCATCGACGGGGAACGCCTCGGCGCGCGGAGCACGGGCGCGGCGGCGGTCGAGGCGCCCTGCCCGATCGCGGTCGCCGACGCCATCTACACGCATGTGCTGCCCGCGGCGGAGGGCGACCTCAGCGCGTACCTCACCAACGTCCAGAGCTACGTGGCCGGCCGCGACGACGTGTACTCCACCTTCGGCGTCTTCACCGTCGAGCTGGCCTGGGAGCCGCTGATCCGCCAGTTCGCCCTGACCGCCGCCGGGCAGGTCCTCGACCGGCAGCGCCGCTACGACGAGACCGCGGTCACGGCGCTCGTGCGGCGGTTCGGCGCCGGCGTCCTGGTCCTCTCCGGGCAGGCGGTGACGCCGCCCGCGCTGCTGCTGCGCATCGACGAGGCGGAACGTGAGCTGGTGCCGAACCTGTCCTGGCTCGCCAACGACGGGCCGGCGACACCGCCGCCGCTGCCGCGCCTGCTCGAGGAGTTCGCCGACAACGACGGCTTCCGCGGCGCGGAGCTGACCGCCGCGATCGAGGAACGCCTGGTCGCGTTCTGGGGCCCCCGCTTCGCCGCGTTCAACCCGGCCGCGCCGACGTTCCACGCGGCCATGACCGAGGCCGCCGCCGCCGTCGAGCGCCGCTGGGTCCGTGACGTCCAGCTGCTGCTGAGCCACGCCATGTCCGGCACCGGCTCCGGCCCGGACGCGGGCCTCGGGGCGGTGCGCGCGCTCGCCATGCACCTCGAGCACTACCGCCAGCGCCTCGGCCGGGACGTCGTGCGCCCGCCGGTCGACACGATGTTCGGGGCCATGGAGGCGGCCCGGACCCTGCTGGACCGTCCGTTCCGGCGCCGCCATCACCGGCAGCAGTACCTGGACGCCATCCAGAGCTGGTTGCAGGCCGAGGTGCAGGAGGAGATCGACAAGTGGGCGGGCCGCCTCGTCGAACGCCTCCTGGCCGTCGTCGAGGCCATGCGGCAGGAGACCCTTCGCTGGCAGACGGTCCTGGAGGACACCGCGGCCCACCTGCGCGCCGACAGCCAGGAGATCGCCGAGGAGCGCGAACGCGCCGAGCGCCTGCCGCTGCGCCGCATCGTGCCGTCGGTGACCGACGCGGCGGTCGAGCGGCGCCTGTACGACGAGATCGTCGGCGAGCCCGGCGACGACCGGCTGCCGTCCCGCCTGGCCGGTGTCGGCGCGGGCCTGCGCTTCCATGCCGTCCCCGGCAACCCCGTCGCCCTGACCCTGGAAGGTCCGCTCGCCGGCTCCGGTACGCCGGCGCGGCAGCTCGTCGCGGCGCTGCTGCGCCAGACCACGCCCGTGTTCGACCAGCTGCGCACCATGTCCGTCTTCGACATGCTGGAGCGCCTCGGTGCCGGCGCCGGCGCGGTCGCCCACCTGCTCGTCGACGGCGGCGCGCCCCTCGCCGGGTACGACGTCGCCCAGCACCACCAGCATCTGCGGCGCCGCGACCAGGACGACGAACTGCAGGAGCTGCGGTACGTCGTGGCGGCCTGGCCCGCCGCCGAACATCCGGGCGGCGCCCTGGCCACCGAACTGCGCCAGGCCCTCGCGCGGCAGCGCATCCAGGTCGAGGACGCGCACTCACCCGGCGAGCCGCGCCCGACCAGCGACAAGATCGTGCAGTTCTGCGCCCGGCACGGGCTCGTCCTGCCGGCCTTCACCGGCGTCAGCAAGACCCGGCCGGCCTATGACCGGCGCCGCGGTGGCCCGCTGTCCCCGCACGTCCTGCCCGAGGAGAAGAACGCCGCGCGCATCGAGTCCACCGCCGCCGACCTGGTCGGGCAGGGCCTCCTGCGCGGCGGCATCGCCGAGATCCACCCGGCCGACCTGCCGCTGTGCCGCGACCCGGGGCTGCTGCGCGCCACCGCGGTGGCGCTGGCCTGCGACGTGCTCCGACCGGAGCCCGACCACCAGGGCCGCGTCGCGCGCTGGTGGCTGCGGGACGGGTACACCGAGGACCTGTTCCACGACGCCCCTGACCTGCGGCAGGGCCTGATCGAGATCGCGGACGGCGAGCGCCAGGTGGACCGCGCCCGCTTCCAGACGCTGCGCCGTGCCGCCGAGGACATGATCCGCCACGGGGAGGGCGTCAAGCGCGCGCGGCAACACTTCCTGCAGCCGCCCCCGGTGTGGTTCCACGCCGGGCTGTGGCAGCTGCTGCTCGTCGCCGTGCACCTGCCCGACCAGGGCGGCTGAGCGGCCGCCGGACCCGGGCCCCGCCACCGGTGGTGACCCGGCTGCGGCGGGAGGAGGTGGCGCTGCGTGACGCGCCCCTGCCCAGCGCATGAGGCCAGGACCGCTCTTCCCGTTCATCGATGAATCCCTCTATGATGCTGATCAATTCATTGTGATCCCTGCCGGAGGTGGCCAGTGCGGAAAATGACGATCCGCCACAAGAGTGCCGTTCGCCTGTTGTCCGGAGCGCGGCGGCTCTGGCTGGAATGGTGCTGGTAAGACGCGGCCGGGCGGGCGCCTCCGGGCGCCCGCCCTACGACTGCCACCGCGACCTCGGCCCGTACGCAGGGGTCGACGCATTCCTTGCCGACCTCGCCCGTGATCATCCCCGGCAGGCCGCCCGCCACTCCGTCGAGCTGCACGCCATCGTCCCGGCCCTGAATCCCGCCCTGACGGCCGCGGCAGACGAGCACCCGATCCGGTTCCACCCCGCTCGGCGCACGGCCGCCCTCTCGTTCGGGGCGGCGGAATTCGTGGCCGCGTGCGCCGCAGGCCGTCCCCTGACCGTCCACTTCGTCCACACCGACGCGGCCGACGAGACGACCGCGGAACTCCTCGCGACGCTGACGCGGCGGCTCGCGTCGACGCCGATGGCCCTGCACCTCCACGACGGGGGAGCGCCCGAGCCGGAGGTCGAATCCCGGCCGGCCCACCTACGGGCCATGCTGGGCGACAGCCTGGCGCGCGGCTTCTACCACCACGCCGTGCGTACCGCGCGGCGCGGCCGGGCCGCCGTCACGCCCGAGACCGACCTTGCCCACTGGTGGTCGTTCACCACGGGACTGGCCACCGCCCTCGCCGCGGTCGGCGACGCCGGTGAGGCACTCCAGTTGTACGCCGAAGCCCGAGCCGTCACCGACGATCCGAAGATCACGATGTCGGCCGCATACTCCACGGCCATGCTGTACGCCCGCCACCTTCCCCCGGCGCGGCAGAACCCGGCCATGGCCAGACAATGGCTGGAGAGGGCACTTGACCTGGCCGGCGGCATCACCGACGAACGCCGGCGCGTCGTGTCGACCGTCTTCTACGAGCAAGGCATCGCGCTGGTGGACAGCCGCGAGGGCCGGGCGGACCAAGCGCTGGAGCTGGTGAACGCCGGTCTGGTGAAGCTGTCCACCGTCCTGCGCGCCGACGAGCGCCGGCAGGACCAGGCCCGCCTCCGGCACAACCGGGCCCAGCTCCACCTGGCGCTCGGCAAAGCCGCCGAGGCGCTGGCCGACCTCGACGACGTCATCGCCTTCGACCCCGAAAACTGCGAGTACTACGTCGATCGGGCGGCCTTGCACCGTGCCGCTGGGCGGACGAGCGCAGCCCTGGACGACTACGCGGCGGCGATCCGGCTGGGACCACACCTGCCAGAGGCGTACTACAACCGCGCGACGCTGTATGAGGAGACCGGACGGAGCGGGGCGGCACGTGAGGACCTGCGGCGCGTCCTGGCCGTCGATCCGGACCATCTCGACGCCCGCGTGGCGCTGGCCAACCTCCATCTCGCCCGGGGCGACCTCGCTGCCGCCGAAGCATGCGTACGCTCAGCTCCGCCCGAGCGGCGCGACGCACCCGCGCTGCTGTGCACGCTGGGTCTGATCCGCTCCGAACGCGGTGCCCTCGACGAGGCCGACGACCTGCTGACCCGGGCCCTCGACGCCGACCCCGGACTGGCCGAGGCGTGGACCAACCGAGCCGCCGTACGCTTCGAACGTGGCGACGCCGCCGCTGCTGTGGCCGACCTCGACCGCGCGGTGGTGCTGTCGACCGCGGCCGAGCCTCGCTACAACCGCGCCACCGCGCTGATGCGGTTGGAGCGCTGGGGCGAGGCTGCTGACGACCTGACTGCCGCGCTGGCCGTGCCCGGCCTGGACGCCAAGCTCCGCCGCGACGTGCGCGCCGGGCTCGACCGCTGTCGGGCGTCGTCTCATCGGCGCTGATGTCAGCCGTCACCATCGTGATGCGTCTTCGACCGCTCATGGCAGGCGGAACCCACGGATGCTCGCGGGCCGGCAGTTGCCCAGGCGAGCAGGCCGGCGCCGTGGGTGCCGGCACGTCGCCGGCGTCCCGCCCGGCGCCGTGTGTCGCTTCGGCCAGCGCGCCGGCCCGGATGTCGTGGGCGAGGGTGACGGGGATGCCGAGCCGGGCGGCGGCTGATGCTACCGGTGGCCTCCCCGCAGCGCCGCGCTGACCCGCTCGGCGTCGGGCAGGCCCAGGTCGGTGTAGACGGTCAGGGCGTGCCGCCACGCGCGCCCGGCGCCGGCCCGGTCGCCGGCCGCGGCGCAGAGCCCCGCCAGGCCCTCGTGGGCGACGGCCTCCTGGAGCCGCTCGCCGGTCTCCACGGCCAGGGCGAGGGCCTCGGTGTAGCGGTCCCGCGCCGCGTCCGGCTCGCCCGCGGCGGCCAGCGCGGCGCCCAGCCCGTTGAGCGTGTCGATCTCGCGGGCGCGCGCCCCGATCTCGCGGAACAGGCTCAGGGCGCGATGCTGGTGCACGATCGCCTCCTCGGACCGGCCGAGGGCGAGCAGCGCGCGGGCCAGGTTGTGCAGCGCGTCCGCCTGTCCGGCGGGGTAGCCGATGTCGGCACAGATCGCGTAGGCCTGCTCGTGGCACTCGACGGCCCGGTCGGCGGCGCCGGTCTCCTGGCGGAGCAGGCCCAGCGTGTCCAGCGCGTACGCCTCGCCGTGCCGGGCGCCGAGCTCGCGCAGCAGCATGAGGGCCCGGTCGAGGCCCCCGGCCGCGGCCTCGAGGTCGCCGAACTGCCGGTTGCCGGTGCTGATGTGGACGAGCTGGATCGCCTCGCCGAGCCGGTGGCCGGCCGCCCGGAACGTGTCGAGGGCGGCGTAGTGGTACTTGCGGGCGCTCTCGTAGTCGCCGAGGCGCCATGCGGCGATGCCGATCAGCTCCTGGCTGCGCCCCTCGCCGGCGGCGTCACCGGCCGCCCGGAACCGTTCCAGCGCCTGGTGGTGCAGCTCGACGGCGTCGGCGAAGCGGCCGAGC
Source organism: Dactylosporangium sp. NPDC000521 (assembly GCF_042898305.1). Taxonomy (NCBI): domain Bacteria; kingdom Bacillati; phylum Actinomycetota; class Actinomycetes; order Micromonosporales; family Micromonosporaceae; genus Dactylosporangium; species Dactylosporangium sp. NPDC000521. The sequence continues at coordinate 70,072 of NZ_JBIAYW010000015.1, read as the reverse complement.
CGCAGGTAGGTGACGCCGAGATGGTTCAGCGCCGTGGCCTCGGCGGTGGGGTCGCCGTGCTCCCGGGCGGCCTCGTAGGCCCGGGAGTGCAGGTCCTGCGCCTCGGTGTAGTAGCCCAGGTCGAGGTACCGCTGCAGGGTCCGGGCGATGGCGATCGTCTCGGCGGGCCGGCCGTGCCCGGCGAGCGCGACGGCGTTGGCGCGCTCGCGGTCCAGCCAGGCCCGGGCGGCGGCCACGTGGTCGAAGAGGCCGGTGGGGGCGGCCTCCGACTCGCCGGGCAGGACGGTCGCGATGGCGGCCGTGGCCGTGTCCACGTAGTACTCGACGAGGCGGCCGAGGGCCGCGATCCGCACGGGGCCGGGGTCCTCCTCGCGGCCGCGCTCGGCGGCGTACGCGTGCAGCACGTCGTGCATCGTGAAGCGGCCGGGTTCCGGCTCGGCGAGCAGGTGCGCGCCCGTGAGCTCGGCCAGCAGCGGCGCGACCCCGGCCTGGCTGTGCCCCGCGAGCCGGGCCGCGCCGGCCGCCCCGAGGTCGGGGCCGGGATGCTGGCCGAGGAGGCGCAGCAGCCGGGCGGCGGCCGGCGTCAGCTGCCGGTAGGAGCAGTCGAGGACAGCGCGCACGTCGGTGCCGGGCTCGTCGCCGTGCAGCGCGTTCAGGCGGTCGGCCAGCTCGGCCGCGAGACTCGCGAGCGGCAGGCCCGGCCTGGTCGCCGCCCGGGCCGCGGCGATGGCGAGGGCGAGCGGCAGCCGGGCGCACCGCTCGACGATCGCGTCGACCGCCTCGGCCTCCGCCCGGATCCGCTCCGCGCCCAACCGGCGGGTCAGCAGCGCGCGGGCCTCGTCGGCGGGGAGCAGATCCAGCAGTACGGGTTTCGCGCCCTCGGCCGCGACCAGCCCGGTGAGGCGGTGGCGGCTGGTGACGAGGGCCAGGCAGCCGGGCGCGGCCGGCAGCAGCGGGCGGACCTGGTCCGCGTCACGGGCATTGTCGAGCAGCACGAGCATCCGCCGGCCGGAGAGCAGCGTCCGGTACTGCGCGGCGCGCGCCTCGAGATCGCCCGGCACCCGCCCCGGCGGCAGCCCCAGCGCGGTCAGGAAACCGTGCAGCGCCTCGGCGGCGGTGACCGCGTCGCCGGTGGGGTGGAAGCCGCGGAGGTTGACGTAGAGCTGCCCGTCCGGGAACCGGGCCCGGACCCGGTGCCCCCAGTGCACGGCGAGCGTCGTCTTGCCCACGCCGGCGGTGCCCGACACGACGATGACGGCCGCCGACCCGAGCCGGTCGAGCGCCGCGACGGCGGCCCCGCGCCCGGCGAACGCCTGCAGGTCGGCCGGCAGCTGGGCCGGTGCCGGCCGGGCGGGCGCGGCGACCGGCGCGGGTGCCTGCGGTGCCACCGCGGGCTCCTGCCGCAGCACCCGCCGGTGCGCGGCCATCAGGTCGGGGCCCGGCTCGACGCCGAGCTCGCCGACGAGCCGCTGCCGGATGCGCCCGTAGACCGCGAGCGCGTCGGCCTGGCGCCCCTCGGCCGCCAGCACCGCGATGAGCCGCGCGTGCAGCAGCTCGTGGAGCGGGTGCGCGGCGGCGAGGTCCCGCAGGGCGGGCAGGCAGCGGTACGCCTGCCCGGCGGCGAGGGCGAACTCGGCGTGGCGCAGCGCCATCCGCACCCGCTCCTCCACGACGGTGGTGACGAGCGGGTGGTCGCGGAGCTGCGGCACGTTCTCCAGCGGCGCGCCCCGCCACTGCCGCGCGGCCCGCTCCAGTAGATCGAGCGCCTGCTCGGGCGGGGCCGCGGCGGCCGCCTGGACGTCCCGCCGGAACGCGCCGAGGTCGAGCTGGTCGTCGGCGAGCTCGAGCCGGTACCCGCCCGGCGTCCGGTGGATGACCGGGTCCCCGTCGCGCCCGCCCGGGCGCAGCGCCGAGCGCAGCCGTGACAGGTGCGTGTAGAGCGCGCCCGCGGCGTCCGCCGGCCGGCCGCCGTCGTGCAGCAGCTCGAGCAGGTCCGCCAGCGGTACCGCCGCATTGGCCGACAGCGCGAGCCGCCCGAGCACCGCCCGCCGGGCCCCGCGTCCGACCGGCACCGCCTCGCCGCCGCGCTGCACGACCAGCGGCCCGAGCACCCCGATCCGCACCGGCTCGTCGCGGTCGACGCCCGGCCCCTCGACGTCCAGCCCCAGCACCTCCGCGAGTGCCTCGGCCGACTGGCGGTGCGGCCGTCGGGTGCGCCCCTGCTCGAGGTCGCGGATCGCCGCCACGCTGAGCCCTACCCGCTCGGCCAGCTCCCGCTGACTGAGGCCGGCCGCCGCGCGGCGCCGCCGCAGCAGCGCCCCGAACTCCTCGCCACCCATCCGGACAGGGTACGGGTTTCACTTGCAAGATCGCGGAAAGGCCCACCCACGATGATCGATCCGCGCCACTTGGACGGGTGCCGCGACCGATCACGGGGCGGCCGCGACACCCGCCCGTTCACCCCTCGCGGCGCGGACCGGCGTGGGTTCAGGCGGTGGTTGCGCCCGTACAGCGAGGTGAACGCCCCGAAGGCGGCGTAGGCCGTCCAGCTCGGGTGGCCCAGCGCCAGCACGGTGAGCAGGGGGACCAGGACGCCGACACCGGCCCGCAGCGCGACCCGGTGGCTGCCTCGCATCGGGCGGATGTGCAGCAGATCCGTGAGCATCGTCCGCACCTGCTCACCCATCCTCGTCACCCGTTTTCTCCGCGCCTGTGATGGTCGCCCATCCTTCAAAGCGCGCCGGTCAGCGCCGGCCGGGGCAGGGAGCGGCCCCGGTCACAGCCCTTTTGCGAACGTCACAGCCCGGCGGCGGGCAGTCCCGCCAGGGTGAAGCGTTCCTGGAGCCAGGGCAGCAGGTACTGGTAGGCGGTGATGGTGTTCGGCTGGCCGTTGTCGTGGGACAGCACGATCGAGCCCGGGCGCGTGTGGCCTTTCACGTGGCTCACCACGCGGGAGATGTGCGCCGACGCACCGCTGTCGTGGGTGTGCTCCCAGTCGCGCGGGTCCACGTCCCAGGAGATCGAGTCCATGCCGAGTGAGCGCGCCTTCGCCACGAGGGCGGGCGTGAAGTTGCCGCCGGGCGCGCGGAAGTACCGGACCGGCACGTCCGTGCCGACCGCCGCGCGGATCATGTCGTTGGTGTGCCTGAGGTCCCAGTCGATGTAGGCGTCGTCGCGCTGGGCGAGGTTCAGCAGGTGCTGCCACGAGTGGTTGCACAGGGTGTGCCCGTCGGCGTGGATGGCCCGGACGAGGTCGGGCCGGTCGCGGACCCGGAATCCGACCATGCAGAACGTGGCGTGGATGTGCCGCTCCCGCAGCATGGCCAGCAGTTTGGGGGTGTTGATCGGGTCCGGCCCGTCGTCGAAGGTGAGGGCGACCGCCTGGCTCCCCGTCGTGATGAAGGCGCCGAAGCGCCCGTCGCCGTCATGGAAGGTCGGGCTGGGTGACGGGGACGCCGACGCGGTGGGGCTGGGCAGGGGCGCGGCGGCGACCGGGACGGCGGACACGGCCGGCGCCGGCTGCGCGGGCCGTGTCACGGTGATGCTGTCGCCGGCCAGCGTCACCAGCAGCAGCACCACCACGGCGGCCGGCAGGCCGAAGATCGCAAAACGCACACCTGTCAGACGGGCGGACACCGCGACAGGGTTGCACGCCGCCCCGGCCGGCGGGCCGGCGACCCGGTCAGTATCCGAAGGTCACGACGGGGTCGTCACCGCGGTCCACTGCTCCTGGCCCGGCGCATGGGCGCAGCTGTCGTTCTCGAAGGGTCTTCACTCGCCGGAGGCGATCGGGGGTGGTGACGCGTTGGCGAGTGTCTCGTCGACGCGATCGGCGGCAAGGGCGTGCTGGATGACCAGCGTCGCCGCGCCGATGACGCCGGCTCGGGTGCCGGTGGTCGCTGGCACGATCTGCAGGTGGGCGGTGGCGAGAGGGAGCGAGCGGCCGTAGACGATCTCCCGTACCCCGGCGATGAGGCTTTCGCCGGCCGGGGCGAGTGAACCTCCGATGACGACGAGCTCGGGGTTGAGCAGGCTCACGCAGGTGGCGAGCACCTCGCCGATGGTGCGGCCGGCCTGGCGAACCGCTCGTGCGGCAGCGATGTTGCCGCCGCGGACGAGCGCAACGACATCGCTGTTCGTCGTCGCGGGAACCCCCGCCGCGGTGAGGTGCTTGATGATCGCGGGGCCGCTCGCGACGGCCTCGAGGCATCCGGTGTTGCCGCACGTGCACAGGACATCGGGGGCATGAGGGGCCCTGACGTGGCCGATGTCACCGGCGGCCCCGGCGGCGCCGCGAAGCAGGCGGCGACCACTGACGATCCCGGCGCCGATGCCGGTGGCGACCTTGACGAACAGCAGGTGATCGAGCTCCGGGTGGGCCATCACGTGCTCGCCGAGGGCCATGATGTTGACGTCGTTGTCGACGAGGACCGGAACATCCCAATGGCGCCGCACGTGTCCGGGCACGTCATAGCCGTCCCACCCCGGCATGATCGGCGGGCGCATCGGCCGGCCGCTCGAATGCTCGACAGGGCCCGGCAATCCGATCCCGATGCCGACGAGGTCCTCGACGCCCCGGTTCTCTTCGTCGAGCAGGCGTCGTGTCGTCGCGACGACCCAGTCGAGGACCGCGACCGGCCCCGCCGAGATTTCGACGCGCTCGGCGACCTCGGACACGGGTTGGCCGGTGAGATCGGTGAGCGCGACATGACCGTGGGTGGCCCCGAGGTCGACGCCGACGACCATCCGGGCCCGCGGGTTGAAGGCGAACCTGACGGGAGGGCGGCCGCCCGTCGAGGCCGCCTCGCCGAACGGTGCAAGCAGGCCGCTGGCGAGCAGCGCGTCGACACGGAGGCTGACCGTGGACCGGGCCAGCCCGGTGAGTCTGGACAGCTCGGCGCGAGTCCGTGGCTGCCCGTCCCGCAGGAGTTGGAGCAGTTCCCCGGCACCTGAAGGCCCGGAACCAGGCCCGGAGAACCCGCCAAGCGCCGCCGCTCCGCGGTGAACGGGCGTACGTGGCACGGATGCGGATGGCGGCATGGTCGAAGTGAATCATATGCCGGCACACGAGGCGATCTCGTTGTCTTACAGCAATTTCCGCCCGACCGCCGTGCAAAGGCATCGATGCGTTGACGGCACCGTCCGCGGCGGGCGCGGCGCGACTCGATGCATCGCCGATGCTCCTCACCGGGTCGCTGACGTCCGGCGACATGACCGTCTGGCCGGTGCTGCCGCCGGCATGCCGACAGTCGGACAACTTCTGTCCTCCAATCAACCGACTTCTGCCTGATCCTTGTCAAAAGTTCTGCCGCCGCCGTAGGGTCATTCCGCGCGGCCGTTGAGGAGACCCCCGCCCTCTCACGCCCCGCCGTCTGCAGAGCGACGGACGCCGGGCCGCGCGAATCACAAGGAGGAACCTGTGGAAAGCAAGCTGAGTCGCCGTTCCATGCTGGGCGCCGGCGCTGGAGTTCTGGCCGCCGGAGCGATCGCCGCCGCGAGCCCGACCACCGCCTTCGCAGCCCCGTCGGCGGGCAAGCCCGCCGGAGGGCCCAACGTGATCCCGGCCGACCGGATCGGCCTGCAGATCTACACCGTCCGCCAGTTGATCGGCAGCGACTACGCGAACCTCGAGCTGTCCCTGGAAGCGGTGTACGACGCCGGTGTCCGGGAGCTCGAACTCGCCGGCGACTACTACGCGAAGACGACAGCTCAGCTCAAGTCCATCGTCCAGTCGCACGGCCTGCGCATCGTGAGCAACCACTTCGGCCCGCGCAGCGCCAGCCTGCCGAACCCGTGGATGAGCTACGACGGCCGGATGCAGATCTTCGAGGACGCCCAGACGCTGGGCCGGTTCCCGTACGTCGGGACCGGTAGCTCCTTCGGCTTCCCCGGTGGCGGGTTCAGCGGGAACACCAGCGACGGCATCAAGGCGATGGCCGAGGTGTTCAACGAATGCGGCGCGCACGCCGTGTCGCAGGGCTTCGGCGGCTTCTTCTTCCACAACCACGACGGCGAGTTCGCGCTCGAGAACGGCGCCCCGCTCTACAACATCCTGCTCGAGCGCACCGACCCCCGGTACGTCAAGTTCGAGGTCGACCTGGGCTGGGTGTCCGTCGCCGGCGAGGACCCGTACTGGTGGATCAAGGAGCACGGGGACCGTTTCATCGCGTTCCACATCAAGGACATCAAGTGGGACCCGAACGGCAACCGCACGGCGACCGCGGGCACCCGAGCGGCAGGCAGGAAGTTCCGGTTCGTCGACGTCGGCAAGGGCGACATCGACTGGACCCGCACCCTGTCCGCGATCAAGGACCTCCGGGACTACCGGTTCTTCCTGGAGCACGATGACGCCGGTAACCAGACCCTCAACCCGCTCGGGTCCATGACCACGGTCTGGCGCGGTTGCAGCACCCTGGACAGCGTCAACACCTCCGGGCGCAAGTAGAGCAACGGTACCGTCAGGCCTGGGGTCCCACTGCGACGCCGGTGGGACCCCGGCACGAAGATGGAGAAGCTTGCTCAGAGCTGTTCTTCTTCGGAGAGGACATCGTCGCCGACGGGCGCGGCGTGCCGGCCGATTGCCGGCGACCTGTCAGGACTGAGCGGATCGTGCCACAGCCGCTGGCGCCCGCGACCTGTCTCCGCCATCGACGTACGTCGGGTCAGGCGGTTCAACGTACAGTGGAGGTGGCTTCACATGGGTGCACTCAAGCCGTGGCACATCATCGTGCTGGTGGTCGTGCTGATCCTGCTGTTCGGCGCCAAGCGCCTGCCCGACGCGGCCCGGTCGCTCGGCCGCTCGATGCGGATCATCAAGGCCGAGACCAAGGGCCTCGCGGACGACGACGTCGACGCCAAGGCCGAGGCGCAGACGGGCCGGCAGCCGCTCAGCGCCCAGGTCGTCGACAACCAGCCGTCGCCGACGCCACAGGCCGAGCCAGTCGATCACGCTCATCCACGCTGAGAGTGCTCACGTCAGCGGATCTCGTAGACCGCTACGTGACCCGAGCGGAACCGGAGGGTCGCGAACTTGCCCAGGTCGTCTGAGACGTGGACCTCGTCCCCGTTGGGCGGGTCGTCGGTCCAGTACCAGTTGGACACGTCTTCGACCCATAGCCACTGGACATGGTATTCGTCGCGCAGGCGGCCGATCGTCTTCTCCGACGGGTCCGTGAACGCGGCGTCGTTGTCGATCAGCAGTGACGGATTCCAGTACAGCGTCTGCTCCTGCGGTACCCCTTGAACGAGCTCCTGGTTGTGCGCCTCGGCGGTGTAGGACCAGGACTCGATCAGGACCCGCCGCTCGGTGTAGGCCGCGATGCCGAAATGCCGGCGGTCGCACCCGAGGTTACCGCCGAAGTGCAGGTACACGCAGTGCGCGTTGGTGGCGATCAGATCGTCGGGCGAGGAGTGTGCGCGCAGCCAACGACCGGCCTCCACGGTGCCCTCCGTGACGATCGGCCACAGTTCGGCGCGGTTCTTCCAGCCACGTTCGTGCCCGTCGGTGGCCACGTAGGTGAGCTGGGTGAACGCCGTCGGCAGCGAGAAGCCGAGCATCAGGGCGGCGACGAGTGCGATGGACATGCCCGTGGGGATCCGCTTGCGGTACCACCAGATCGCCGCCACGGCCGCGAGCGCCACGAGCGCCAGGGCCGCGTACGGGTAGACCAGCTTGATCGTGAGCCGGTCCGCGCTGTAGCGGTCGTTGTGCCACGGCGCCCAGTCGCCGTCGCGGGCGCGGATCAGGTAGACCACGACGATGCCGGCGACCGCGACGGCCAGCAGGGGACGGGCTCTGCGCCAGGTGAGCCCCGGCAAGAGCAGCATCAGGCCCCAGGTGGCGGCGGCCGCGACGTACGGCCGGGCGCCCGTCAGGAAGTAACTCTCCGACCCGCCGGAATGGGCGGTGAGCAGCAGCACGCCCATCCCGGTGATGCCGAGCCCGGCCACGAGCAGGACCTCGGCGTCGAACACCCGGCGGCGCAGGCCGATGGCGCCACCCCACATGAAGATCCAGCACAGGACCGTCAGCCCGCACAGGACGATCAGCCGCCACAACTTCGGATCGGAGGCGTAGTTCGTGTTGACGGCGATCGCGGTTCGCTTCATCGCCTCCAGCGGGCGCAGGGCAAGGCCCTGGCTCTGTCCACCGAAGAGGACGAACTGCGCGAACAGCATCCAGAAGACCACGATGCCGAGCGCCTTGAGCGCGACGCGGTTGAGACGCCGCTTGAAGACCAGCTGCGCGCCGACGACGAGCAGCAGTCCGCACAGCAGCGTCGGCAGGAACGTTGCCTTGGCACCCATGATCGCGGCCGGCAGCAGGGCGAACAGCACCCACCGCCGCCGGTCGTTCCCGTGCTCCCGCAACAGATCGAGCAGCACGAGCATCAGCGGCACGAACAGCAGGGCGCCGAACGTCTGGGTGGGGCTCGTCCACAGGTACAGCGCGAGGTTCGAGCCGTCTTCGGTCGGGTCGAACCCGTAGGCGCGGTAGAAGGACGACAGCACCCAGCCGTAGGGGTCGGGCGACAACACGAAGAACGTCGCGAGCACGGTGAGTGCGCCGCCCCACCACGTGCCGATCAGCCGGCGGCCGAACGAGGCGATCAGCACCGCATAGGCCATGGTCATCAGCAGCGGCGTGAGCCGGGTGACGAGGATGAACGGTTCGATGCCGGTCGCCCAGCTCGTCGAGGCCATCTCCGCGTAGGCGAACCAGTGGTAGTAGATCGGCTCACTGGTGACCCACGGCGTGACGAGATCCATGTGGTGCTTGAACTCGCCGATGAGCGCCAGGTGGAACGGCAGGTCGATGTCGATACGGCCGTAGCTGGGCCAGCCCGTGCCGTGGTGGCGGTAGTACTTCGTGGCCCAGGCCAGCATGATCAGGGCGATCCCGGCCAAGGTCCACGACCAGGCCAGCGGCGCGCGGCCGGCAGGTCCGGCGCCTCGCCAGTATCGCCGGAGTCCCGGAACCGCGACGAACGCGGCGACGATCAGGAGCGGAATCGCCTGCGACGCCAGCGGGAGGCCGATCGCGCGGGCCGGGATGTAGGCCAGGACCTCGATCGCGAAGCCGATCGCCGTGCCGGCGGCCACGTCTTCGGCGATCGAACGGGACCCGCGGTGCACCAGACGCCACAGGAGCAGGCCCGGCAGCATGATGCCGAGGCCGACGTAGCCGACGTAGGACGTGTAGGCGACCAGCGACACGTCGTAGTAGCGGAGCAGCGCGGCACCGGCGACGAGGACCAGCGCCGCCGGCCACCAGCCGGAGCGCCAGATCGATCCGATCCCCGTGCGACGCTCGGCGACGACGTGGTCATCGACCGTCGCCGGTAGGTCTTGCTCCCGCTCGTGTACGAAGGCCATATCGTCGCTGTTCCTGCCCGTCCCGGTAACGGTTGGTCACGGTGCCGGCGGCACTGTTAGGCGGGCAGTATAGAGATTCTGCTCCTGGCCGGCCAGCGTGGACTTGCCGTTGCGGTGGTCGAGTGTCGACCCCGGTCGATCAGCAGGAATCCCCTGGTCAGAAGGCGACCTGAAGCGAATCGTAAGCGGCCCTCGGCAGAGTGCTCCCTGTCAGCAGCGATCACCACGACCCACCCGGGAGAGCCACCGATGCGCAAGCTCATCAACTCCACCTACCTCACCCTCGACGGCGTCATCGAGAACCCGATGTGGACGTCGCCCTACTTCGCCGAGGAAGCGGCCGAGGTGGCCGCCGAGATCACCAACGGCGCGGACGCGCTGCTCATGGGCCGCGCCACCTACGACGGCTTCTCGCAGGCCTGGCCGGCGATGGACGAGAACGATCCCACCACCGGCGCCGCCTTCTTCAACAACGTCAAGAAGTACGTGGCGTCGACCACGCTGAAGGACCCCTCCTGGAGGAACACCGAGGTGCTGGAAGGGGACCTGGTCGAGGCGGTCGCGAAGCTCAAGGAGCAGGACGGCCGGAACATCGTGCAGTACGGCTACGGCGCGGTCACCGCGCAGCTGGTCACGGCCGGCCTGGTCGACGAGGTGAAGTTCTGGATCCACCCGGTCATCGTGGGCGCCGCCAGCTTCTCCAGCGTGCTGAGCGACGTCAAGGCCACGTTCGAACTCATCGACACCCGGGTCTTCACCAACGGTGTCATCGTCGCGACCTACCGGCCGAAGGCCACCGCCTGAGCGAGGCTGAGTTCGGCGCCCTCGGCCACCAGCTCGTCGAAGCGTTCCTGGCCGAGCGCGGCAACCGCCCGTCGCGCCGCCCGGTCGAGCTCGTCCTGCTCGGCCGGGGCGGCCGGGGCGAAGTTCTGCTCGCGGGCGGTGGCCGCGGCACCCAGCAGCCGGGCCGCCACGGCCGGCTCGGCCACCGTGGCCATGCCCTCGACCGCGCCGATGCCGTCGCGAGTGGAGCCGATGGCGCTCTCGTACGCCTCCATGTGCAGTGCCCAGGCGGCCGCCGGGTCGCCCTGCAGCTCCCGCGCGTAGGCCAGCTCGACCAGGACCATCGGCAGGTACGGCGGCGGGTTCGGCTCGACCCGGCCCTGGTCGGCGATGCGGGTCAGGTGGGTGACGGCCTGGTCGAGACGGCCCGAGCGGCGGGCCGCGATGCCGAGGCTCAGTTCGGCGAACACCACCGCGGTGGGCGCGCCCTGCTCCACGGCCAGCCGGTAGGCGCGTTCGGCCAGCTCCCGCGCCGTGTCGTGGTCCCGGCGCTGCACCGCCAGCCAGGCCAGCCACGACAGTTTCGCGCCGACCTGCGGCGACAGCGAGAGCTCGGTCGCCCAGCGCAGCCCTTCCCGGTGCAGGGCGGCGGCCCGTTCGTGCTGGCCGCGGAACTCCGCCAGCCCGCCGAGCCAGTCACTGGCCCGCAGCCGCCCCCACCGGTCGCCGAGCTCGGTGAACAGCGCGTCGCTGCGGGTCGCGGCCGCCTCCAGTGCGGACAGGTCACCGGCGGCGTGCGCGAGCATCGCCCGCGACGCCAGCACCGCTGCCTCGGTCCACGCGTCGTCGTGCCGCTCCGGCAGCAGCTCTGCGGCGAGCGCCAGGTCACCCCGGTCCAGCACGGCGTCCGCCACGAACCAGGCCGACCGTCCGGCCGGGGCCAGGGCGAGCACGTCCCGTACGTTCCCGGGTACCCGCTCGCCCTGCAGCAGCGCCAGCCCGAGCCGCCAGGGCGCGGCGCGGCGCTCCTCGTCGGCCGTGCCCGTCAGCGCCAGAGCGGCGCGGGCCTCACTGAGCCGCCCCCGCAGCACCCGGTACCAGGTGAGCGCCAGCGCCATCCGCAAGCCGCCGCCGTGTGTGAGCGTGGCCTGCAGGTTGGCCCGCTCGGCGTCCAGGACCGCGAGCCACCGCTGCTGCTCGGGGCCGCGCAACAGCGGATCGGCGTGCTCGGCGAGGGAGCGGAAGTACGCGGCGTGCCGGCTGCGGATCGCGGCGGCGTCGGTGAGCCGCGCGGCGCCGAACTCCGCGATCGACTCCAGCAGCCGGTACCGTGGCCCCGGCTCGGCCACCACCAGCGACCGTTCCACGAGCCGGTCCAGGGCGTCCAGGCCGGCGTCGCACACCTGCTCGGCGGCCTCGGGGGTGCAGCCGTCGCGGAAGACCGACAGCCGCGCCAGCACCGCACGGTCCTGCGGGTCCAGCAGGTCCCAGCTCCACGCGATCACCGCGGTGAGGGTCCGCTGCCGTTCCGGCACGTCCCGCTGCCGGGTGGTGAGCAGCGCGAAGCGGTCGTCCAGGCGGTCCACGACGCCCTGGACGCCGAGCGCACGCACCCGGGTCGCGGCCAGTTCCAGGGCCAGGGGCAGGCCGTCCAGCCGGCGGCACAGCTGCGCCACCACGGGTGCGGTCTGCTCGTCGAGCCGGAACCCGCGGTGCTGCGCGGCCGCGCGCGCCGAGAACAGCCGGGCCGCGGCCGAGCGCCGCACCGCGTCGACGTCGGCCGGGTCGCCCGGCAGCGCGAGCGGCCCCACCTCCCAGACCTGTTCACCGGTCAGCAGCAGCGGCTCCCGGCTGGTGGCCAGCACGCGCACCCCGGGCGCGTCGCGCAGCAGCCGCCCGGCCAGCGCGGCGGCCGCCGCGACCACGTGCTCGCAGTTGTCCAGCACCAGCAGCATCTCGCGGTGCCGCAGCGCCGTCACCAGCCGGTCGGTCGCGGACCCGGTGGTGCCCGGCGCCTCGTGCAGGCCGAGCACCCCGAGGACCTGCTCCGCCACCCGCGGGTCCGCCGGCGGCAGCGGCGCCAGCTCCACCAGGTGCACGCCGTCCGGGTGGACCTGTCCGGCGGCGGCCGCCGCCGCGAGCCGGGTCTTGCCCACCCCGCCCGGCCCGACCAGGGTGAGCAGCCGGACAGCCGGGATCAGGGTGCGCAGCTCCGTGAGGGCCTCGGCCCGGCCGATCAACTCGTCCAGCTGGGCGGGCAGGCTGTTGCGGACGATCGCGGACCTCGGCGGTGCGGTGAGGGCCGGATCCTGCTCGAGGATCTGCCGGTACAGGGCGGCCAGTTCCGGTCCCGGGTCCAGGCCCAGCTCGTCGGCGAGCCGCTCCCGCAGCCCGGCGTAGCTGTCGAGGGCGTCGGCCTGCCGCCCCGCGGCGTACAGGGCGCGCATGTGCAGGACGCGCAGCCCTTCCCGCAGCGGGTGGAGCTCGACGAGCTCGGCCAGCTCCGCGGCGACCAGGTCGTGCTCGCCGCGGGCCAGCCGTGCCGCGGCGAGCCGCTCGTGCACGAGGAGGCGCTGCTCGGTGAGCCGGGTCGCCTCGGCGCGCGTGAACTCCTGGTCGGCCACGTCGGCGTACGCCTGGCCGCGCCACAGCGCGAGCGCCGCGCCGAGCCGGTCGACGTCGGCGGCGTCGGCGAGCGCGGCGAACCGGTCGGCGTCGACGTCGTCGGCCCGCAGCCGGTAGCCCGGCGGCCGCGACTCGATCAGGTCACGCGCGCCCGGTTCGGCGTCGTTGAGCGCCTTCCGCAGCTGTGACACCCGTACCTGCAGCGCGCCGGCGGGGTTCGCGGGTGCGTCGTCGCCCCATAGGTCCTCGATGAGCCGGTCGGCGGAGACCACCGTGTTGCGGTGCGCCAGCAGATCGGCCAGCAGCATGCGCACCTTGGCGCCGGGTACGACCACCGGCTCGCCGTCGGCGGTGGTGACGGCGAGCGGACCGAGGATCCCGAAGCGCACGACGGATCATCGTACGGCGGTAAGCCGACCGTAAGCGCAGGCCCGCACACTGCGCCGCATGGAGATGTACTTCGAGGAGCACGGTGACGGCCCGGGACGGCCGCTGATCCTCGTGCCGGCCGCGCTGTCGGGCATCCATACGTCGTTCGGCACGCTGCTGCCGTTGCTGGCCCGCACGCGGCGGGTCGTCGCCGTCGAGCTGCCGGGGCACGGGCGCAGCCCCGACTGCGACGGGCCGTACACCGTCGAGGGCTTCGCGGCGCAGGTGGTGCGGCTGCTGGACCGTCTCGGCCTTGCGCGAGCGGACCTGCTGGGCTGGGGCCTGGGCGCCGCGGTCGCCCTGCGGATCGGCACCCATCACCCGGCGCGGGCCGGCCGGCTCGTGCTCGCCTCGCCCGCCTTCGACCGCGGTGGCCTGCACCCCGGGCTGCTCGACGGCGCCGCGCACCTGCGGCCCGAGCACCTGCACGGCTCCGAGCTGCACGAGGAGTACCTGCGGACCGCGCCCGACCCGGCGGGCTGGGACCGCCTCGTCACGAAGATGGCGGTCCTGGACGCGCATCCGCCGCGGTGGACGGCGGCGCAGATCCGCGCCCTGCGGGCCCCCGCACTGGTCGTGATCGGCGACGCGGACATCATCCGGCCGGAACATGCCGTGCGGATGTTCCGCCTGCTCGGCGGCGGTGTCCCCGGCGACATCTGCGCGATGCCGCGCTGCCGCCTCGCGATCCTGCCCGGCACCACCCACGCCTCCCTGCCGCACCGGGCCGGGCTGCTGGTCCCGCTGGTCGAGGAGTTCCTCGACGAGGACCTCGCCGACGTACGGACTGACGGCCGGGCCGCCCGCCGAGCACGCGACGCGTGAAGACGTTCGAGCGGGGACGGGTCTGTCCAACTGGGTCGGCGTTTGCAGCGGTATGACGTGGATCCGGTGACCGCGCCGACGGTGCGACGGATCTTCGCGGGAAGCCGGCGATCGCGTCCCGAGTCCTCACGGGCGAACGCGGATGATCGTCTTCCCCGTGCGTCGCTCAGTCGGGTTGAGGGCGGCGACGGCATCGTCGAGGGCCGCGACGTCGCCGATGTTCGTCCGCAGCCGTAGGTCACGCACGCGCTGGACGATCTCACCCGACTGGGCGCGATCGAACTCGACAACGAAGTCGATCGCCAGGCCGTCGGCGGGCCGCGCCTCGGGCGGCCCTACGACGCTCACCAGTGTTCCTCCGGCCCGGATGAGGACTGCGGACCGCCTCTGGATGCCTCCGCCGATGACGTCGAATACCAGGTCGACGCCGCCGACGTCTTCCAGGACGTCGTTGTCGAGGTCGACGAAGTCCTGCGCGCCGAAGTCGAGCGCCTTCTGACGGTCGGCGGCGCGCCCCGTACCGATGACATACGCGCCGGCCTCACGTGCGAGTTGCGTCGCCATCGTCCCGACTGCGCCGGCCGCGCCGTGCACGAGGACGCTCTGCCCCGCCTGAAGACGGCCGTGCTGGAACAGCCCCTGCCACGCGGTCAGGCCCGAGATCGGCAGGCTCGCGCCCACCGTGAAGTCGACGTCGCCGGGCAGCGGCGCGAGGTTGCGTGCCTCGATGGCCACGTACTCCGCCAGGGTGCCGTCGCGATGCCAGTCCGCGAGGCCGAACACCCGCTGTCCCACCGACAGCCCCGTCGTGCCAAAGCCGAGAGCGGTGACCACCCCGGCCAGTTCGTGTCCAGGGATCGACGGTGTTCGGTCGCGGTCGAGGCGATCGGTCCAGGTCGAGGGCCACGCCAACTCAGTCGGGACGAATCCCGACGCATGAACCTGAACAATGACGTCGTTGATCGCCGGTTCCGGCTCGGGCCGCTCCACCAGCGTCATCCCGGCCGTTCCTGCGGCCCGGTCGGTCACCACAACCGCCTTCATGCGGCACCTCCCGTTTACCAGTCCTCGCCTGAACGGCACTTCGGATCGCCAGTGTCAGTGGCACCAGACCTCGGTGCCCTACCACGCTGATCGGGAGGGGTCGTGGCGCGAGTCGCGGACCAGTCCAACGACGTCGTCCGGTACGAGTTGTCCGATGGCTCGGCAGTGCCGACGCTGACGGCCACGTACCCGGTCGGGTCGAGCACAAACCCGGTCGACTGCGGGTAGACCGGGTCAGCCGCTCGCCGCCGAGTCGCTGCTGCTCGTACTGCTGGCCCTGGCGAAACCCGTTGTCGCACGGAAACGCCTGTGTTGACCGTCCGCGGCATGAGAACGCTGGCGCGCCGTTCGCGGCGGTGCCTGAGCTCCGGCGAGCCATCCACGGCGCCTCGAGGTCCGGTACCCCCCGGTCACCTCGCCGGGATGGGGGTGATCGGGCACCGCCGGGCAACCATGGGGTCCGTAGCCGGCCGCTACGGACACCTCGGGACACGTTGGAGGACTGCGATGCCCAAGGACCTCGTCACACGGACGACGCTGATCGACGAGTCACCGCCGTTCATCCCCGATTCGCCCGAGCTCATGACGGTGCTGCTCGAAGTGCCGCCGGGCGAGAGTATCCCGCCGCACCGGCACTCCGGCCCACTCTCCGCCTACGTCCTCGAAGGCGAGATGATCTTCGAACTGGAGGGCCAGCCGGAGCGAGTGGTCCGGGCCGGCGAGGCGGTCTTCGAACCGGGCGGCGACGTCATCCACTACCAAACCGCCAACCCCCGGCCGGACACCTGGCTGCGCTTCCTGGCCACCATGATCATGGTGCCGGGTCAGCCGATGCAGACGCTGGTCAGTGATGAGGAGCTCGAACAGCGTCGCGACCGGCGGGCACCCCGGCCCTCCTGAGCTTCAGCACAGGGCGCCACCGCGCCCGCCAAGCCGATGCCGGGCGCGGATCTGAGCGCGAGTACACCGTGCCGGTCGAAGCGTCGCCGGTTGGGTAGAGACGGGGCCATGGACTTCGGAGTCGGATACTTCCCCACCCACAATGCCATGGCCCCAGGCGACCTGGCGCGGCTGGCCGAGGAGCGCGGCCAGTCCGCCGTGTTCTTCGCCGAGCACACCCACATCCCGGCCAGCCGGGACACGCCGTACGAGGACGGGCAGGAGCTGCCGCAGAAGTACTGGCACACCTACGACCTCTTCGTCGCGCTGACCGCGGCCGCGGCGGCCACCAGCCGGCTGCGCATCGGCAGCGGCATCTGCCTCGTCATCGAGCGTGACCCGATCATCACCGCCAAGGAGGTCGCCTCGCTCGACCAGCTCTCCGGTGGCCGCTTCGAGTTCGGCGTCGGCGCCGGGTGGAACCGCGAGGAGATGCGCAACCACGGCACCGACCCGCGGGTGCGCATGGCCGTGCTGCGCGAGCGGGTCGAGGCGATGAAGGCGATCTGGGCCGGGACGGAGGCGTCGTACCACGGCAAGTACGTCGACTTCGAACGGATCTGGTCCTTCCCGAAGCCGGTCCAGCGCCCCCACCCGCCGGTCCTCGTCGGTGGCATGGGCCCGGGCGTGCTGGACCGCGTGCTGGCGTTCGGCGACGCCTGGTTCCCCAACTACGGCGAGGGTGTCGTCGAGCGCATCGGCGAGCTGCGGGCCCGGGCCGATCGCCGGATCGACGTGCAGGTGCTCTCGGCGCCGGCCGATCCCGCGGTACTGCAGCGCCTCTTCGAGGCCGGTGTTCAGCGCGCCAGCCGGTGGATCCCCTCCGGCCCGCGCTCGATCGTCGAGCGCGGCCTCGAACAGTGGGAACGGGCCATCGCCGACTTCGCCGGCGAAGGCGCGTGACGCCGGACGAGTGCCGGCAGCGTTTCGGGGCGGCGCGCGTGGCCCGGCTGGCCACCGTCGCCCCGGATGGCTCACCCCATGCCGTGCCGATCGTGTTCGCGCTGGAGGGCGACACCGTCTACCACGGCGTGGACGCCAAGCCGAAGCGGCACACCGCCCTGCAGCGGCTGGCCAACCTGGCCGCCGAGCCGCGCGCCGCGGTGCTCGCCGACCATTACGACGAGGACTGGTCCGCACTGTGGTGGGTCCGCGCCGACGGCATCGCGCGCGAGGTGGACCCGGCGGGGGAGGAGGGGCGCCGGGCGCTCGGGCGGCTGGTGGCGCGCTACCCGCAGTACCGAATCCGGGGCCTGATGATCGCGATCGACGTCGCGCGGTGGACGGGCTGGTCTGCCTCGTAGAGTCGGGGTCATGACCGACTTCTCCGCCGAGCACCGGCGGCTCATCGACGCCGTCGCCGAGCGCCCGGGCGCGCAGATCGCCGAGGCGGCGGTGGCCTACGACCACGACGGGCAGCCCATGGAGGGCTACCGTGCCCACGACGCCGCGGTCGCCGGGCCGAAGCCGGCCGTGATCATCGTGCACGACTGGACGGGGCTGCGGGAGTACCCCAAGGCCCGGGCCCAGATGCTCGCCCGCCTCGGCTACTACGCCTTCGCCGCCGACCTCTACGGCACCGGGCGGCGCTTCGAGGACCACCAGAGCGCGGCGGCGGAGGCCGGGAAGTACTACGGCGACCTCGCGCTGATGCGCGCCCGGGTCCGCGCCGCCTACGACGTCGTGGCGAACGACCCGGCGGTCGACGCGAGCCGGATCGTCGTCATCGGGTACTGCTTCGGCGGCTCGGCGGCGCTGGAGTTCGCCCGCACCGGGGCGCCGCTGGCCGGCACGGTCGCGTTCCACGCCCGCCTCGTGGCCCACGAGCCGGCCGACGTCGCCGCGATCACCGGCGCGGTGCTGATCTGCACCGGCGGCGCCGACCCGGTGGTGCCCGACGAGGCGGTGGCGGCCTTCCAGGACGAGCTGCGCACCCGCCCCGACCTGGACTGGCAGGTCATCACGTACTCCGGCGCCGAGCACGGATTCACCCTGCCGGGCGGCGCGTACCACCCGGCGGCCGACGCCCGCAGCTGGCGCGAGCTGACGGCCTTCCTGGACGAGGTCTTCTAAGGATCTTCCGAAAGTTGCGGCTGCGGCCGATGCGTTGCAGTCCGGTCGTCGTCACGCGAGCCGGTCACCGTGCCGCACCATACGCAAGGCCAGTCCTGCGGGCTCGCGGCAACTTGTGACCCAGGTCACCTCGTTTGGTGATCCGCCGGGTGCCTCGCGGTCGACCATCTAGACGTGGGAGGAAGTGATCAGGACGAGGAGCGGCTGCTGCGGCGGGTCGCGCGCGCCGATCTGGACGCGTTCGACGAGCTGTACCGGCGGACCTCGCCCTGGCTGGCGATCCGGCTGCGCCGCCGCTGCGGCGACGACGGCATCATCGCCGAGGTGCTGCAGGACACCTACCTGACGGTGTGGCGGGCGGCCGGCTCGTTCACCGGGCTGCGGCAGTCCGGCGGGGCGGACGCGCCGGGCGGCACGGCCGTCGGCTGGATCTGGACGATCGCGGCACGCCGCCTCGTCGACGCGCTGCGCCGGCGGTCCCGCCTGCGGGAGGTGCCGACGGAACTGCTGCCCGAGCGCAGCGCGCCGGCCGCCGAGGACGAGGCCCTCGCCGGGTCGATCGGCCTGGAGCTCGGCGCGGCGCTGGACAGCCTCGCGCCGGAGCTGCAGGCGGTCCTGGCCGCGATGGTCCTGGACGGGCTCACCGTGCGCGAGACCTCGATCCTGCTGGGGTTGCCGGAGGGCACCGTGAAGAGCCGGGCGCGGCGCGCCCGCACCGCGCTACGGGAGGCGCTGACATGACCGCGCACGTCGCACCGGCGGCCCTCGCCGCGTACGCCGCCGGCACCCTCGGCCCCGACCCCGCCACCACCTGGACGCTCGAGGGGCACCTGGAGCGGTGCGCGCAGTGCCGGGCGCAGCTTGCCGAGCTGGCGGCCCCGCCGTTGCGGGCGCTGCTGGACGACACCCGCACGACGATCCTCGCCCAGGCGCGCAGCGGACCGCCGCCGGTGCCGCAGCGGCTGCTACGGAGGCTGCGACGGTGGCGGCTGCGGTGGACCGGCTGGTCCGTGCTCGGCTGGGCCGCCATGACGTGCAGCGCGATCCTCGCGGCCGTCCTGCTCGACTGGAACTACCCCGACCGGCCCTCGGCGGTGCTGCTGCTGGCGCCGGTCGCACCCCTCGCGGGACTGGCGGTCACGTGGTCCCACCGGGCCGACCCGGCGTGGGAGACGATCGCCGGGACCGCCCGGGCCGGGCTGGAACTGTTGCTGCGCCGTACCCTCGCCGTCCTCGCCCTGGTCCTGCCGCCGCTGACGCTGGCCGGGCTGGCCCTGGGCCGCAACCCGGCGCTGTGGCTGCTGCCGTGCCTGACGTTCACCGCCGCGACGCTGCTGCTCGGCAGCCGCGTCGGCGTACCGCTCGCGGCCGCCCTGCTCGGCGGGGGCTGGCTCGCGGCGGCCGGCGCGGCGACGTTCGGTCACGGCGGCGCGGCCGCGTTCGCCACGGCGCCGGCGGAGGCCCTGATACGGGCCGAGACCATGCCCGCGTGGGCCGCTGCCGCCGTCGTACTGGCGCTGCTGACCGCACTGCGCGCCGACCACCTGCGAAACCCCGCCACCTGGCGCTGACCTTTTACAAAGGAGACAACATTGGTACGCGCAGTGAGCGCCGACGAGGTGGCACCGACCCGGCATGCCTGGCCCATCGAGGCGGCCGGACTGTCCGTGAAAGCCGGCCGGCACCTCGCCGTCGACGGCCTCGACCTTCGCCTCGGCACCGGCGTGCACGGGCTGCTCGGCCCCAACGGCGCCGGCAAGAGCACGCTGATGCGGGCCCTGGCCACGGTCGTTCGCCCGCACCGCGGCACGCTGCGGCTGCTCGGCACCGACGCCACCGCGGGCCGGGCGCTGCGGCCCGTGCGGGCCCGGCTCGGGTACCTGCCGCAGCAGTTCGGCTTCTACCCCCGCTTCACCGTCCGCGACGCCGTGGAGTACATGGCCTGGCTGCGGGAGATGCCGTCCTCGGCGGTGCCGGCCGCCGCGCAACAGGCCATCGACCGGGTGCGGCTCACCGACCGCGCCGACGCCAGGCTCAAGTCCCTGTCCGGCGGCATGCTGCGCCGAGCCGGGATCGCGCAGGCGATCGTCAACGAGCCGGACCTGCTGCTGCTGGACGAGCCGACCGTCGGGCTGGACCCGGAGCAGCGCGTGGAGTTCCGTGAGCTCATCCGCGACCTCGGCGCCGACAGTTGCGTGCTGGTCTCCACCCACCTCGTGGAGGACGTGGTCGCCGCCTGTACCGACGTCGTGCTGATGGACGACGGCAGCCTGGTCTTCCAGGGCGTGCCCGCCGACCTGATCCGGCACGGTGAGACCGGCGGCGTCGGTGACAGCCCGGCCGAGCGCGGCTATTCGGTCCTGCTGCACCGGCACCGGGACGCGGCGTGATCCGGCCGCTGCGCACCGAGCTGCGCCGATCCAACGCCCCGGCCGTGGCCGTGCTGCTGGTCGTGGTCGGCGGGCTGTCCGCCGCCAGCATGTACACCTTCTGGCAGGGCCAGTGGCTGCGCTTCGGCTACGTGCACACCACCGGCATGTTCATCCTGATGCCGCTCGCACTGGCCGGCGGCGCGGTGCTCGGCCGCCGGGACCGCCGCACCCGCGCCGAGGACCTGCTGCTGAGCACCGGGCGGCCCCGCTGGCAGCGCGCGCTGCCGGCGATGGGCGCGCTCGGCATCGCCGTCGCGGCCGCGCACCTGCTCGTCCTCGCCGCCGGCGCGGCCCTGCTCGCCGGCACGTACCTGGGGCTGCGTGGTGCCGTCGCGGCGCTGGTCGACGCGCTGGTGCTGGTCGGCGCGGCCTGGACGGGCATGGCCGCCGGCCGCCGCTGGTCCGCGCCGCTGGTGCCGCCGGTGCTGGCCGCCGCCGTGCTGGTCGTGCAGGTCGGCGCGGCGGAGATCGCTCACGGCGACGACCGGCTCGGCAACCTCTCCCTGATGATCTCCTGGCCGCCGGACACCGTGTGGGAGACGACGTCCACCCGCCTGCTGCTGAGCCACCTCGCCCTCGGCGCCGGGCTGCTGCTGACCGGCGTCCTGCTCGCCGCGGGCGCGTCGGGTCTGTGGCGCGCGGGCGCGTTCGCCGGCCTCGCCGCCGGCGTCGCCGGTCTGGTCCTCGTCGCGAGCCCCGGCCCGGCCGGGATCTGGCAGCTGGACGCCGGCGCGTACCGGTACGTCTGCGCCGACGGCACCCCGCAGGTCTGCGTCACCGCCGTGCACGCCCACCTGCTGCCCGGCGTCTCCGCCGACGCCCGCCGCGCCCTGCGCGCCCTCGCGAAGCTGCCCGGCGCACCGACCCGCGCGGTCGAGCTGCGGCTGGACACCATCGGCGAGAACGACAGCGACCAGTGGTTCCGGCCGAAACCGCGGCCTGGCACCGTGCAGTTCCAGCTGGAGGTAGACCCCGGCACCGGCCGCGACCCCGACGTCGCGGAGAGCATCGTCATGGGCGGCGGCACCCGCTGGTCCGGGTGCGGCCACGGCAGCGACGACGTGGCCCAGGCCGTCGCCGCCGCGTGGCTGCTGGACACCGACACCGTCCGGCTGTGGGACTCGTGGTCCGGCTTCGACTACGCGGACAAGTACCAGTCCGAGGTGCGGGCCGGCGTGCAGGCGTTGCGGGCGCTGCCCGGGGCCGAGCAGCTGCGCCGGGTGACCGCGCTGCGCGACGCGGCCGCGCGCTGCGAGCAGGACCTGATGCCGTACCTCACCGGTCAGGCCGCACCGTGACCCGCGGGCTGCGGCTGTACCTGCGTTCGCGCCGGGTCCCGGTCGCCGTCGCCGGCTCGGCGGGCGCCGTGGCGCTGGTCGCGGCCGCCTGGTCCAGCATGATGGACCGCGCCGGCGTGCCCGCCGGCCTCGCGGTGCTCACCACCGCGATGGCGGCGGCGCCGTTCTGCCCGACCCTCGCCGGCCCAGACCCGGCACTGGACCGGACCGCCGCGCTGCCGTGGCCACCGCGCCGGGCGGCGCACCTCGTCGCCTGCTGCATCGTGGTCGCCGCCCTGCTGCTCGCCGCCCGCCCGTTCGGCGCCGACTTCGGCCCGGTGTGGGTCGTGCTGCGCAACACGGCGGGCCTGATCGGTGTGATCGGCCTCGGCGCCGCCGTCGCCGGCGCCCGCGCCGCCTGGCAGGTACCGGTGGCGTGGGCGGCCCTCGCCGCGTTCATGGTCGCCCCCGGCGGGCCGCGGTGGCGGCACGCGGCGCTGTGGATGGTGCAGGAACCGGGCAACCGCATCGCCACGGTCACCGCCGCGACGCTGCTGGTGGCCGGTGTCGCCGCGTACGCGGTCCGCGTCGGCCCCCAGATCGCCCCAGTCGAGGCGGCGATGGACCAGTAGGCGATCGCGAGACAGCTTCACAGCACGTACCGGTCGGTGACCGGCCGTCCGTCGGGCGCGACCACGGTCCATGGCACCTGGTGTCGATCGAGCTCGCCCGACAGGGCCGCTCGTGCACACGTACGGCCCTGCTCGCGCAACGAGGCCGCCACCGACCAAACTCCCGAGGTGGTGGCCTCTCGCGAGCCGTCCCACCCGGTGAGCGTCACCTCCCGCTGCGTGCGGCCCACCGTCGAGCGGGCCCCCAGCGCCAGTTCATCGCTCATCGCCAGTATCACCACGGGGCCGGAGCCCTCCAGCGTCTCGAGCAGCGCTGCGGCGGCGGCCTCACCCAGTTCGCGCTGATTGCGCTCCACCACGGCGATCCGCACGTCGCCCCAGTCGTGACCGGCCTCGGTCAGTGCATCGCGGTAGCCGGCCAGACGGGCCCCGGTGACGGGAAAGGGGACCGCCCGCAGGTCCATCAGGTCGGGGGGCAGGTCGTGGCCGCGTAGGACGCCGCCGGCGCGGCGCCGGTCCAGGGGGAAGCTGATGATGACGGGGGTCGCTTCAGCCAGCGGCGTGGCCGCCGCGACCGCTGCCGCCGCCGCGCGGTCATCGGGCCCGATGCACACCAGCCCCGGGTGGGCAGGACCGCCTTGGATAGCAGCGGGTCGCCCGCTGCTCGCGACGGCGGCCAGCACCGGGTCATCGGCGACGGTGGTCCACAGCACGTAGCCGTCCACCGCCGCTGTCAGCACCCGGTCGACGTCGGAGGCATCCCCTCGGGTGGGAATCAGCACCACTCCCAGGTCCTCGCTGACGCAGACGTCGGTGATCCCGGCCAGGAACTGCGCCGCCTGCGGGTTGTCGAAGAGGTAGGACAGGTGCTCCCCGACCACCACCCCCAGCTGCTTGGCGCGCCCTGAGCGCAGGGCCCGGGCGGTGCTGTCGGGGCGGTAGCCCAGCCGGGCCGCGGCCTCCAGCACCCGGGTCCGAGTGGCCTCGGCGACCCGCGCGGGGTGGTTGAAGGTGTAGGAGACCGTCATCGGCGCGACCCCCGCCTGCTTGGCGACGTCTTTGACGGTGGGACGTCGACGCGCAGGTGTGGGCACAACGACATCATATCTGTTTGTGTAACGTTACGAAGTCTTGTGTAACGTTACGAAGCATGGGTCAAGACACGGCCGTCTCCTCGCCCCGTCCACTCGCCCTCCGGGCCCGTGCCGCCTACGCGCCCTACGCGGCGTTCGCCGCGTTCGGGATCTTCTGGGGCGCCTGGGGAGCTGCCCTTCCCGCACTGCGCACCCAGGCCGGGGTCAGCGAGGGTCAGCTGGGCACCGCCTTGCTCTTCATCGGCCTGGGGGCGCTGCCGGCGATGGCCCTCACCGGACGTGCGGTGGACCGCTACGGGCTCCGCGTGGCGTCATGGCTGCTGGCGGCACTGGCCGGTGCTGGCCTCCTCATCTCTGCCGGCGCCGACGGGGTGGTGCTGCTGATCATCGGAATGCCCGTGGTCGGCGCCGCGTCCGGTGCCGCGGACGTGGCCATCAACACCCTGGCTGGCCGCGCAGAGCACGCCACCGCCAAGCCTCTGCTCACCCGATCCCACGGACTGTTCTCCGTGGGCGTGGTCATCGCCAGCCTGTCCACCGGAGCGCTGCTGGGTGCGGGGCTGTCACTGCTGGTGGCCTTCGCCGTGGTCGCGGCGGTGATGTGCGCTCTGGCAGCGGCTGCCCAGCTGACCGGCACGTCGCTGCGGATTCCGGCTCACCAGGGCGATGCCAGTACCCGTCAGGAGCGCGGGGCACCGGCAGGCTCCGGCGCGGCCGCGCCCCGTGGCGCACGCAGGCTCACGGGCCTGCTGCGCCGGATCAGCCCGGCCTCACCCCTGTTCGTCGTGGGACTGGTGGCTGCCCTGGCCTACGCCATCGAGAACGCCCACCAGAGCTGGGGAGCGGTGATGCTCACCGACGTCTTCAGCGCCTCACCCCAGCTGGCGGCCGCGGCCCCGGCGACTTTCGCCGCCACCGCCGCGCTGGCGCGCCTGAGCCTGGCGCCGCTGTCACGCAGCCACCCCACCGCGATGTTGCTCGGTGGAGGCGCGTTGGCCACCGCGGGCAGCGCGGTGCTGGCCACCGCCCCTTCGGTCGCCCTTGCCCTGGCCGGGCTGGTGCTGGCCGCCCTGGGCACCGCGACGTTGTTCCCCACCTTGCTCGGCCGCAGCCTGCGAGGCGCCGACCCCGCTCGGCACGGCCGGGCCACCTCCACCGTCGCCGCCACCGCCTACCTGGGCTTCCTGCTCGGCCCGGCCTACGTAGGTCTGCTGGCCGAGAGCAGCGACCTGCGCGGCGCGCTGCTCGGCGTGGCCGTACTGGCTTTGGTCTTCACCCTGGCAGCGGCGCCGATCAGCACCTGGGCCGCGAGAAGAGCGCACACCGATCGCTAGGACCGCTCGCTCTTCGGCAGGACCGGCAGCCGCGCGCCGCCGGCCCGTGCCGCCGCCCTGCCGGCCAGGCCGCCCCGCGGCGCACCGTCGGCCCGCCCGCGGTGCCGTCACGCCGGCCTCAACGGCACACAGGTACCCCGGGCGAAGAATGGCACCCCCTCGGCCGATCCCCGGCCCAGCCGAACGGCCGACGCGAAACATGCCCGCAACAGGCGGAAACTCGCAGGTCACCAGCGGTAGAAAGGTCCGCCGGAATGCTTGAGATCCGCGTTGCCGGATGCATTGACGTGGCGTGAGTCACGGCTCTATCGTGAACCACCAGTTCACTGAGTGATCCGATCCAACGGTTCACTGAGTGAAACACGACCGCCGGACGACGGCTCCCGAGAGGTTTCGGAGAGTGCCTGCACATGACCGCGACAAAGATCGTTCCGCCGCCGACGTCGGCCGAGACGGGGCGCGCCCAGGGCGGACGGCAGCAGCTGGCGCAGGGCCGGTCCCTTCGCGGACCTAACGTGAAGAAACACGTCATCAACACCGTCGGCTCGATCGGCGTCGTCGCGCTGCTCGCCGGGCTCTGGGAGGGGTACAAGGCGCTGGGCCAGGCGGTCGGCGACGTCATCCCCGGAACCAGGATCGGCTTCCCGGTGGCCACCGACGACCTGTCGATGCCCCACCTCTCGACGATCCTGCGCTCGCTGATCGAGCCGGCCCGGCGCGGCGACTCGATGTCCCTGGGTGCGTACCTGATCGGCGAGACCACGGTGACCCTGCGCGAGGCCCTCTACGGCCTCGTCGCCGGCTCCGTGCTCGGCCTGCTGCTCGCGATCGTGTTCCTCAACGTGGTCCCGATCAGCAAGGGCCTGATGCCGTGGCTGGTGGCCTCGCAGACGGTGCCGCTGGTGGCGATCGCCCCGATGATCGTGATCTGGGGCGGCAAGGCCGGCGCCCCGCCGTGGATCGCCGTGACCGGCATCGCCGCCTACCTGGCGTTCTTCCCGGTCACGATCAACACCCTGCGCGGCCTGAAGTCGCCGCAGAAAGTGCACCTGGAGCTCATGCACAGCGTCGGTGCCAAGCGCCGCCAGGTGCTGTGGTGGCTGCGAGTGCCGGCCTCACTGCCGTTCGTGTTCGCCGGGCTCCGGCTGGCCGCGACGGCGAGCGTCGTCGGCGCGATCGTCGGCGAGCTGTCGGCCGGTACTGGTCGCGGCATCGGCCGGTCGATCCTCACCTTCGCCTACTACTACTCGAACGGCCCGGAGAAGCTCTACGCGGCCGTCTTCGTGTCCGCGGTCGCCGGCATCGTCTTCGTGCAGCTGCTGGGCCTGATCGAGCGGTTCGCGCTCCGGCACCGCCATGCGTGAGCAGTCCGGAAAAGCCGAGAGGACCGAGGCTCCCGCCAGGAATCCCGGCGTCCGCGGTGGCAAGACCGCACCGAACCTTCGACATGTGCCTGGAGTAGCAGATGACTGAGCCCGCCATCATCTCCGTCCGCGGAGTCAACAAAGAGTTCAACAGCGGCGGCAAGCGCTCGGTGACCGCGTTGCAGGACATCGACCTGACGATCGAGCGCGGCGAGTTCGTGTCGCTGCTCGGCCCGAGCGGCTGCGGCAAGAGCACCCTGCTGCGCGTGCTGGCCGACCTGACCGAGCCGACCAGCGGCACGGTGACGCTCAACGGCAAGACGCCCCGCGCCGCCCGGACCGACCGCGACTACGGGATGGTCTTCCAGCAGGCCGGCCTGTTCGACTGGCGCAGCGTCCAGCGCAACGTGGAGCTGCCGCTGCAGGTCGCCGGGGCCGACAAGCAGGCCCGCCGGGCGAAGGCGCAGGAGATGCTGGAGCTCGTCCGGCTCTCCGAGTTCGCCAAGCACTTCCCGTGGCAGCTCTCCGGCGGCATGCAGCAGCGGGTGGCGATCGCCCGCGCGCTCTCCGCCGATCCGGCGATCCTGTTCATGGACGAGCCGCTGGGCGCGCTGGACGAGATGAACCGGGAGCGGCTGCAGGGCGAGCTGCTGCGGATCTGGGCCGACACCCGGACCACGGTCGTGTTCGTCACACACAGCATCTCCGAGGCGGTCTTCCTGTCCTCGCGGATCGTCGTCATGTCGGCCCGCCCGGGCCGGATCGCCGCGAGCATCGACGTGGACCTGCCGTACCCGAGGACCTCGGCCACCCGCACCACCGAGGCGTTCTTCGCCAAGGTGACCGAGGCCCGCACCGCCCTGCACAGCGAGCTCGCCGAGCAGGCCGCCTGATGGCCGTCGCCCAGGCCGTCCAGCCGTCCCGGCTGCGGGCCCAGCTCGGCCGCGTCCTGCCGGTCGTCGTCACCGCCCTGGTGATCCTCGGCGCGTGGCAGCTCGCCGTCATCGTGTTCGACGTCCCGTCGTTCATCCTCCCGACGCCGACCGCGATCCTGTCCGCGTTCGCCGGCCAGTTCGGCACGATCATGTCGGCCTCCCGGATCACCGTCGAGGCGGTCCTGCTCGGCCTGCTCATGGGCGTGGTCTGGGGCGTCGTGGTGGCGCTGGTGCTGAGCCGGTTCCCGAGCATGTCCGGGCCCGTGCTCACCGTGGCCGTCATCATCAACTGCGCCCCGATCGTGGCCCTGGCCCCGATCTTCAACAACTGGTTCGGCGTCACCAGCCTGGTCTCCAAGGCCGGTGTCGCCGCCGTGATGGTGTTCTTCCCTGTTCTGGTCAACACGACCCGGGGCCTGCTCCAGGTCTCACCCCTGCACCTGGAGCTCATGCAGTCGCTGGCGGCCAAGCCCCGACACGTGGCGCTGATGCTGCGGCTGCCCAACGCGCTGCCCTTCCTGTTCAACGCGTTGAAGCTCGGCTCCACCCTCGCCGTCATCGGCGTGATCGTGACCGAGTACTTCGGCGGCCCGAGCAACGCACTCGGCGTCTACATCGCCTCGCAGGCGTCGCTGCCCCGGTTCGACTACGCCTGGGCCGGAATCCTCGTGGCGAGCGTGCTCGGCCTGGCCATGTTCGGCGTCGTCTCGCTGCTGGAGCGCCTCCTCATGCCCTGGCACTCCTCGCTGC
The DNA here is from genome assembly GCF_042898305.1 of Dactylosporangium sp. NPDC000521. Lineage (NCBI taxonomy): Bacteria > Bacillati > Actinomycetota > Actinomycetes > Micromonosporales > Micromonosporaceae > Dactylosporangium > Dactylosporangium sp. NPDC000521. The sequence continues at coordinate 42,161 of NZ_JBIAYW010000015.1, read as the reverse complement.
ACGACGAGAACCCGTAGGCGTCGCACGACGAGAACCCGTAGGCGCCACACCCCCTCCCTCAAAGCCCCCGAACTCTTCTCTGCTTTGGAGTCACCAATGTTCCTTCGTAGACGGCCGGGCCGGTTGGCAGCCGGTCTGAGCGCCCTCACCGCCACCGCGCTGCTCGCGACCGGCTGTGGCGGCATGTCCGACAGCGGCACGCAGGCCGCGTCCGACGCCGGCAAGGACTGCAAGTCGAAGACCAAGGTCCGCGTCGTGCTCCAGTGGGTCGCCCAGGCCCAGTTCGCCGGCTACTACGCGGCGAAGGACAAGGGCTTCTACGACGCGGCGTGCCTGGACGTGACCATCCAGGAGGGCGGCGTCAACATCGTCCCCCAGCAGGTCCTCTCCTCCGGCAACGCCGAGTTCGCGGTCAGCCACGTCACCAAGACGATGGCGACCCGCGAGCAGGGCGCCGACCTCGTCAACATCGGCCAGGTCTTCCAGCGCGGCGCGTACCTGCAGGTCGCCTGGGCCGACTCGGGCATCAAGACCCTCGCCGACCTCAAGGGCAAGAAGACCGGCAGCTGGGGCTACGGCAACGAGCTGGTGCAGTACGCGGCGATGCGCGGCGCGGGCGTCGAGCCGACCAAGGACACCCAGATCATCCAGCAGCCGTTCGACATGTCGCTGCTGCTCAAGCGCGAGGTCGACAGCGCGCAGGCGAAGACGTACAACGAGTACGCCCAGCTGCTGGAGACTAAGAACCCGAAGACCGGCAAGCTGTACCAGCCGTCGGACTTCACCGCGATCAGCCTGCAGGACGCCGGCTACACCAGCCTCGAGGACGGCATCTACGCCCGCGGGGACTGGCTCAAGGACCAGGCCAACCAGGACACCGCGGTGAAGTTCCTCAAGGCGTCGTACCAGGGCTGGGCCGCCTGCCGCGACGACCTCAAGGGCTGCGTCGACATCGTGCTCAACCACGGCAGCGCGCTGGGCACCGGTCACCAGACCTGGATGCTCACCGAGGTCAACAAGCTGATCTGGCCGTCGCCGAACGGCATCGGCGCGATGGACCAGAAGTCGTGGGACTCCACCATCGACATCGCGATCAAGGGCGGCGTGCTCAAGAACAAGCCGGACAGCAGCGCGTTCCGCACCGACCTGTCCGACAAGGCCCGCGAGGAGCTCAAGGCGGCCGGCGTGGACGTCGCGGGCAGCTCCTACAAGCCCGAGACGCCGACGATCACCGAGGGCGGCAAGTAGCCGCGCGGGGTGCCGGACGGGGTCACGGCCTCGTCCGGCATCCCGGTGGCCCGCCGCGCCTGCCAGGATGGCATCGAAAGAATTGCCGCTGACGATGGCAAGCGGATAACGGGAGGAACTCGATGGCATCTGGTGAAGCCGGCCTGGTCCGGCGCACCATCTGGCTGCTGCGCGCGGTGGCCGCCCACCCCGAGGGCGTCGGCCTCAGCGAGGTCGCGCGCGAGGCGGGCATTCCGAAGGCGACCTGCTACCGGGTGCTGACCGTGCTCGAGCGGGAGAGCTGGCTGACCCTCGACCCGGTGACGCGGCGGTACCGCGTGTCCCTCGGCCTGCTGTCCATCGTGGGCGGCCTGCTCGACGGTGGCGGCGCCTATGGCCACATGCGGGACGTCCTGCGCGGCCTGGCGGGGGAGAGCAGGGAGACGGCGGGCTTCGACGTCCTGCTCGCCCCGAAGGTGATGGTCGTGGCCCAGGTGCCGGGGCCCTCGCTCATCGGCCAGACCCTCAAGCCCGTGCCGCGGACCCAGCCCGTGTGGGCCACGTCCACCGGCAAGGTGCTGCTGGCCGCGCTCGACCCGGCAGAGGTCCGGGCCGACTTCGCCGAGGAGTTCGCCACGTCCGCCCCGCCGGAGGTCGGCGACCTGGACTCGTTCATGGGCTCGCTGGCCGCGGTCCGCGCCCGCGGGTTCGCGTTCGCCTACGACGAGCTCGAGGTCGGCGCGGCCTCGGTGGCCGCGCCGGTGCGAATCAGGGGCACCACGCCGTACGCGGTCTGGATCGGCGGCCCCACCTACCGGCTCACCCGAGACCGGATCGACGAGGTGGCGGAGTCGGTCATGAAGGCCGCCCGGCAACTCAGCGAGCTGCTCAGCAATACCGACATCGAGCTGCCCAGTGGGCTGGGCCGGCTGTAACGCCGGCGATGGACCGGACCGGGGACGACCGGCCGGTGGAGGAGGAAGCAATGGCCTCATTTGACGAGGCGCTGGCCGCGGCGACGGCGGCGGCCGGCCGGGTGCCGAAGGGCCTGTACATCGACGGCGAGTGGCGGGCGGCCCAGGGCGGCAAGGCCCTGGCGGTCGAGGACCCGGCGACCGGCTCGGTGATCGCGGAGGTCGCCGACGCATCCGTCGCCGACGCGCTCGACGCCCTGGCCGCCGCCGACCGGGCCCAGCACACCTGGGCGGCCACGGCGCCGCGCGAGCGCGGCGAGGTGCTGCGCCGGGCGTTCGAGCTGATGGTCGAGCGCCGCGACGACCTGGCCGGGCTGATGACCCTGGAGATGGGCAAGGCCTTCGCCGAGTCGCAGGCCGAGGTCACCTACGCGGCGGAGTTCTTCCGCTGGTTCGCCGAGGAGGCCGTCCGTATCGACGGCGGCTACCTGCCGGCCCCGGCCGGCGGCTCCCGGGTGCTGCTCATGCGCCAGCCGGTCGGCCCGTGCCTGCTCATCACCCCGTGGAACTTCCCGATGGCGATGGGCACCCGCAAGATCGGTCCGGCGCTCGCGGCCGGCTGCACGGTCGTGGTGAAGCCGGCCAAGCAGACCCCGCTGTCGATGCTGGCGCTGGTGGCGATCCTCGAGGAGGCCGGCGTCCCGCGGGGCGTGGTCAACGTGTTCACCACGGCCCGCTCGGGCGAGGCCAGCTCGGCGCTGCTGGACGACCCGCGGCTGCGCAAGGTGTCGTTCACCGGCTCGACCGAGGTGGGCCGGACCCTGCTGGGCCAGGCCGCCCAGCGGGTGCTGCGCACGTCCATGGAGCTCGGTGGCAACGCGCCGTTCCTGGTCTTCGACGACGCCGATCTCGACCTCGCCATCGAGGGGGCCGTCCAGGCCAAGATGCGCAACGTCGGCGAGGCCTGTACCGCCGCCAACCGCTTCTATGTCCAGCGCTCCGTCGCGGAGCGGTTCGTCAGCGGCCTGGCCGAGCGCCTGGGCCGCCTGCGCGTCGGCCACGGGCTCGACCCGGCGACCGAGGTGGGCCCGCTCATCGACGGCAACGCCGTGAAGTCGGTCGGTGAGCTGGTCTCCGACGCGACCGCGGCCGGCGCCCGGGTCGTGACCGGGGGAGCGGCCGTCGACGGCGACGGGTACTTCTTCGCCCCGACGGTCCTGGCCGACGTGCCCGGCGATGCCCGGACGGTCCGCGAGGAGATCTTCGGCCCGGTGGCCCCGATCGTGGTCTTCGACGCCGAGGACGAGGCGGTCGGCCTGGCCAACGCCTCCGAGTACGGCCTCGCCTCCTACGTCTTCACCGAGAACCTGGGCCGCGGCCTGCGCGTCAGCGAACGCCTGGAGAGCGGCATGGTCGGGCTCAACCAGGGCGTCATCTCCAACCCGGCGGCGCCGTTCGGCGGGGTGAAGCAGTCCGGGCTCGGCCGCGAGGGCGGGCGGGTCGGCATCGACGAGTACCTGAACATCAAGTACACGGCCGTCCGGGCGAACTGGTGACCGGCTTCGTCCTGGCCGGCGTCCAGTGGGAACCGGTGCTCGGTGACGTCGAGGGCAACCTCGCGGCCTCGTCGGCCTGGATGCGGCGGGCCGCGGCCGAGGGGGCCCGGCTCGTCGTCCTGCCCGAGGCGTCCTCGGCCGGCTACGTGTTCGAGGACCGGGCGGAGGCGGCGAAGTACGCGGAGCCGATACCCGACGGCCCCACGACCACCGGCTGGGCCGCGCTCGCGGCGGAGCTGGGGATCTGGATCGTCGGCGGCGTGACCGAGCTCGACGGGGAGCGGGTCTACAACTCCGCGGTGGTGCTCGGGCCGGACGGCCACCTGGGCACGTACCGCAAGGCCCACCTCTGGAACGACGAGAAACGCGTCTACGACCCGAACACGGCCGGCTTCCCGGTGTTCGACACCCCGCTGGGGCGCATCGGCGTCGGCATCTGTTACGACGCCTGGTTCCCCGAGACGTTCCGCAGCGCGGCCGTACAAGGTGCGGATCTTCTCGTGCTGCCGTCGAACTGGGTGCCCGTGCCCGGGCAGCCCGACACCGGGCCGGCGATGGCGCACCTGATGTGCATGACGGGCGCGCACAGCAACCAGTTCTTCGTCGCCGGCATCAGCCGGATCGGCGTCGAGCGCGGGCAGGAGTTCGTCGGGCGGTCCGTGCTCGTGGGCCCCGACGGCTGGCCGCTGGCCGAGCCCGCGAGCCGCGACCGCGAAGAGCTGGTGCTGGCCGAGGTCGACCTCATCGGCACCCGCCGGGAGCGCCGGGAGAACCCGTTCAACCAGCCGCTGGCTGACCGGCGGACCGACCTCTACTCGAGCTGAGCTTCGAGTCCTCACGGCTCTTGACAGCCCCCCGCAGTGTCTACAGTATTTGAACCGACGGTTCGTTCAATGAACCACAGAGGAGTGATCGTGATCAGGGTCCGGAAGATCGTTCGCCACCTCGAGGAGACCTGGCTCGAGAACGGTCAGGACGTGCAGCCCCGCCACCGCGTCGCGTTCGTCGGGGTCGTCATCGAGAACCCGTACCCCAGCGAGTACGTGCAGGATCTGGTGACCCTCGCCGACGAACTGGGCGAGGAGATCGGCAGCCTCATCGGCCCGGCCTGCGTCGAGCTGCTGGGCGACGAGGTCGAGGCCTTCGGCAAGGCGGCGCTCGTCGGCATCGACGGGGAGCTCGAGCACGGCTCGGCGCTCATTCACAACCTGCGGTTCGGCAACATGTTCCGCAACGCGGCCGGCGGCACCGAGCTGCTCCCGGCGGCCGAGAAGGTCGGGCTCACCGGCAGCCCGATCGACATCCCGCTCAAGCACAAGCTGGACTCGAAGACCCGCTCGCACCACCAGACGGTGACGCTGCAGGTCGCCGACGTCCCGCGGCCCCGCGAGATCTTCGTGATCGTCGCCGCGGCCAACGCCGGCCGCCCGCTCGCCCGCCTCGCCACGTTCGGCGCCGAGGTCAAGGCCGGCGCATGACCATCACCGAGAACCAGATCGGCACCGACGCCTGGACCGCGGAGCGGGTGAAGGCGGTCGACAAGGAGTACGTCATCCACTCCTGGTCGGTGCAGGGCTCGCTCGACCCGATCCCCGTCGCCGGCGGCTCGGGCTCGTGGTTCTGGGACTACGACGGCCGCAAGTACCTGGACTTCCAGTCGCAGCTCGTCAACCTGAACCTGGGCCACCAGCACCCCCGCCTCGTCGAGGCGATCCGCGCCCAGGCCGAGGAGCTGTGCTACATCGGCCCCGGCTTCGCGGAGCGCTCGCGGGCCGAGCTCGCCGAGATGATCGCGAACCTGACCCCCGGCGACCTGAAGATGAGCTTCTTCACCACCGGCGGCGCGGCGGCCAACGAGAACGCGGTGCGGCTCGCCCGCCACGTGACCGGCCGGCACAAGATCGTCGCGCGGTACCGCTCCTACCACGGCGCCACCGCCGGCGCGATGTCGCTCACCGGCGACCCGCGCCGGTGGGCCGCGGAGCCGGGCATCAGCGGCGTGGTGCGGATGCTCGACCCGTACACGTACCGCTGCCCGGCCGGGCACCCCGACCCGTGCCCGGTCTGCTCGGGCGGGCCGCACCTCGAGGAGATCCTGCAGTACGAGAACCCCGAGACCGTCGCCGCCGTCATCGTCGAGCCGGTCACCGGGACCAACGGCCTGCTCTACCCGCCGGACGGGTACCTGCAGTCGCTGCGCGAGGTCTGCGACCGGTACGGCATCATCCTGATCTTCGACGAGGTCATGGCCGGCTTCGGCCGCACGGGTGAGTGGTTCGCCTGCAACCACTGGAACGTCACGCCCGACATCCTCATCACCGCCAAGGGCCTGAACTCGGGCTACGTCCCGCTGGGCGCGATGACGGTGAACGAGCGGATCTCCGAGTGGCTGCGGACGAACATGTTCTGGGGCGGCATGACCTACGCCGGTCACCCCCTCGCGTGCGCGTCCGGCGTGGCCTCGCTGCGGATCATGCAGGACGAGGGCGTCGTCGACAACTCGCGGGCGATGGGCGAGCGCCTCGGCGCCGGCCTGGCCCAGCTGGCCGAGCGGCACCCGAGCATCGGCGACATCCGCGGCCGCGGCCTCTTCTACGGCGTCGAGCTGGTGAAGAACCGCGCGACCAAGGAGCCGCTCGTCCCGTTCAACGCCAAGGGACCCGCGGCCGCCCCGGTCGGCAAGCTGCTCAAGGCCGCGATGGAGCGGGGCGTGTACCTCACCGCCAACTTCAACGTCCTGCGCCTCACCCCGCCGCTGGTCATCAACGCCGCCGAGATCGACCTGGCCCTCGGCGTGCTCGACGAGGTCCTCGCCCTCGCCGACGAGCACTACCAGGGCTGAACGCGACACAGGGCAGTGACAGGGGAGTGACATGGGATCGACACTGATTCGCGGCGGTACCGTCGTCAACGCCGACTCGGCGATCCGCGCCGACGTCCTGGTGCGCGACGGGCGGATCGTCGCGCTCGGTATCGGTTCGGACTGGATCGCCGACGAGGTGATCGACGCGACCGGCATGCTCGTCATCCCGGGCGGGATCGACGCGCACACGCACCTGGAGTACCCGATCGACGGGTTCACCACCAGGACGGCCGACGACTTCCACACCGGGACCGTCGCCGCCGCGCACGGTGGCACCACGACGATCCTGGACTTCGTCAAGAAGGAGCCGGACCGGTCGCTGTACGACACGTACCTGCGCCGCCGCGACGCGGCCCAGGAGCGCTCGGTCATCGACTTCGGTCTGCACGCCATCGTCCCGCCCCGCGCCCAGCAGCCCGACGTGCTCGACGACCTGCGCCGGCTCGTCGGGGAGGGGGCGGCCAGCTGGAAGTTCTTCATGGCCTACCCGGGCACCCAGATGGTCGACGACGGCGAGCTGCTCGAGGGCTTCGACCTCGCCCGTGAGCTCGGCGTGCTGCCGATGGTGCACGCCGAGAACGGGCACATGGTGGCCCGCGAGACCCAGCTGCTCATCGACCGCGGGGACACGGCCGAGCACTTCCACGCGACCGCCCACGGCCACGACTCCGAGGCCGAGGCGGTGCACCGCGCGATCGTGCTCGCCGAGTCCGTCGGGGCGCCGCTGTACGTCGTGCACGTCTCCAGCGCCGCCGCGGCCGATGAGATCAGCCGGGCCCGGGCCGACGGCCGCCGGGTGTGGGCGGAGACCTGCCCGCAGTACCTGCAGGTCGCCTACGAGGACTACGAGGGCCTGGGCGAGAAGGCCGCGGCCTACCTGTGCTCCCCGCCGATCCGCGAGCGCAGCAACCAGGAAGGCCTGTGGAAGGCGCTCGTCACCGGCGCGATGGCGACGGTCGCGACCGACCACGCGGGCTTCTGCCTGCACCAGCCCGACGACCTGCCGCCGCAGAAGCTGCGCAGCCCCGGGTACTTCCCCAAGGTGCCCAACGGCGTGCCCGGCATCGAGGACCGGCTCATGGTGCTCTGGGAGGGCGGCGTGGCGAGCGGGCGCTTCGACGCCTGCCGGTTCGTCGACCTGGTCTCGACCCGGCCGGCCAAGCTCTTCGGCCTGTTCCCCCGCAAGGGGATCGTCGCCGTCGGGGCCGACGCCGACCTGGTCGTGTGGGACCCGACGGCCGACCACGTCATCACCACCGAGAACACCCACATGCGCACCGACTACAACCTCTACGACGGGATGCGGGTGACCGGCAAGCCGGTCCACGTCCTGTCCCGCGGCGACCACCTGGTCGGCGCCGACGGCTCCTTCGACGGCGCCGCGGGCCGCGGATCCTTCGCCGAGCGCGGCGCGCCGCACCTCTTCTGAACGGATTCTGAACGGAGCGTTATGAAGATTCCTCTTGGCATCCACGTCGGCGAGCGGCTCAGCCTCGAGCAGACCTACTGGCAGGCCGAGTTCGCCGACCAGAACGGCTTCGAGTCGGTCTGGGTCGCCGAGGGGCGCCTCGCCCGCGACGGCATCGTGCCCGCCGCGATCATCGCGAGCAAGACCCGCAACGTGAAGATCGGCACCGGCGTCGTCAACAACAAGAGCCGCAACGCCGCGCTCATGGCGGTCACCTTCAAGACCCTCGACGAGGTCGCGCCCGGCCGCGCGATCCTGGGCATCGGCGCCTGGTGGGAGCCCCTCGCGACCAAGGTCGGGCAGCCCCTCGTCAAGCCGATCGCGTCGATGCGCGAGTACATCACCGTCCTGCAGTCGTTCTTCCGCAACGAGCTCGTCGACTTCGAGGGCGACTTCGTGCAGATGCGCGGCGTGCGGTTCGACAGCATGTACCGCGAGAACAAGCCCGTCGACATCCCGATCTACATCGGCGCCGTGGGCCCGAAGATGCTCGAGCTGGCCGGTGAGATCAGCGACGGCGTGCACATGGACTTCCTGCTGCCGCCGTCGTACCTCGTCGGCGCGAACGCCGCCATCGAGCGCGGCCTGGCCAAGCGCACCGACGGCAAGACGTCGATCGACCTCACCCAGATCGTCTCGTGCAGCATCAACGACGACGACCCGCAGGAGGCCATCGACGCCTGCAAGGCCTTCCTGACGCTGTACCTGTGCCAGCAGCCCCACATCGCCGAGCACTGCGGCGTCGAGCGCGAACTGGTCGACCGGCTCCAGGAGATCGCCGGCTGGCCCGCGACCCCCGAGGACATCAAGCGCGCGATGCAGCTCGTCCCCAACAGCCTGGTCCAGAACGTGACCGCCTGTGGCTCGACGGACGACGCGTTCGGGAAGCTGATGTCGTACCACGAGGCCGGCGTCCGCAGCCCGATCATCTCGACGCTGGGCGACAAGGAGCAGACCCTCACCCGGCTCGCCCAGGCGGCCAAGGCATGAGCGTCACCACGATCGCCGTCATCGGCGGGACCGGTCCCCAGGGCCGCGGCCTGGCCTACCGCCTGGCTCGCGCCGGACACTCCATCGTGCTCGGCTCCCGCTCGCCCGAGAAGGCCGAGGCCGCCGCGGTGGAGCTGCGCCGCGAGCTCGAGATCGCGTCCGTGGAGCTGCGGCACCAGGCCGGGGACATCACCGGCGCATCCAACCTCGACGCGGCCGCCTCGGCGCCCGTCGTGCTGCTCGCCGTGCCCTACGACGGCCACACCGAGCTGCTGGAGGCCCTCGCCGGCAAGCTGGCCGGGAAGATCGTCATCAGCTGCGTCAACCCGCTGGGCTTCGACAAGCAGGGCCCGTTCGGCCTCGACGTCCCCGCGGGCAGCGCCGCCGAGGAGGCCGCGTCCCTGGCCGGCGGCGCCACCGTGGTGGGCGCGTTCCACCACCTCTCGGCCCCGCTGCTGCTCGACCCGGACGCGGACCTGAGCCACGAGGACGTCCTGGTGTGCGGCGACGACCGCGAGGCCAAGGAGCTCGTCATGGGCCTGGCCGCCGACGTGACCGGCGGCCGGGGCGTCGACGCGGGCCGGCTGCGGCTGGCCCGTCAGCTGGAACCGCTGACCGCCGTGCTCATCTCGGTGAACAAGCGGTACAAGACCCGTTCCGGGGTGTCCATCACCGGCCTGACCCCGGCCTCCCACGAGAGGGTCCCCGCGTGAAACTCGCCGCGCTGCAACTGCAGGCCTCCAACGACCGCAAGGAGACGATCGGCCGCGCCGCCGACCTGATCGACGACGCCGCCGGCCAGGGCGCCCGGATCCTGCTGCTGCCGGAGCTCTTCGCCGTGCCGTTCGTCCAGCCGGAGCCGGACCTCGACTACTTCGAGCTGGCCGAGCGCATCGACGGCCCCTCGAACCAGATGGCCGCCGAGCGCTCGCGGCAGCACAGCATGACCATCGTCTCGTCGATCTTCGAGGCCGCCGATGTGCCGGGCGTGTACTACAACACGGCCTGCACCTACGTGGCCGGCGAGCTCAAGTCGGTGTACCGCAAGTCGCACCTGCCCTTCTCCAACGGATTCCCGGAGAAGTTCTACTTCCAGCCCGGCGGCTCGGAGCCCGAGGTCGTCGACACCGGCGAGACCGGCGTCGGCACCATCATCTGCTACGAGCGCCACTTCCCGGAGCTCAGCCGGATCGTGGCCCTGCGCGGCGGCTCGGTGCTGTGCGTGCCGGTCGCCTCGGCCAGCGCCCCGATGCGCGAGGTCTTCCAGCTGGAACTGCGCGCGCACGCGGTGTTCAACGGCCTGTTCGTGATCTGCTCGAACCGGGTCGGCAAGGAGGGCGTCAAAGACTACTTCGGCCTCAGCGCCGTCTACGGCCCGGACGGCGACGTGCTGGCCGAGGCGGCGGACGGCGCCGACGGCCTGGCGGTCGCGGAGGTGGACCTGAGCCTGATCGACCGCACCCGGCGCAAGCGGCCGTTCCTGCGGGATCGGCGGCCCGAGCTGTACTCGCGCCTGACGAAGATGGGCCCGACGGCCTGACCCCGAGCCGGTGCGGCGCATGCGATGCCGTTGCCTCATTGCATGCGCCGTGCCGTTCCACCCACCCCTGAGTCCACCCCTGAGTCCGCCTCGCGGCGTCATGGGGCGAAGCGGCCGACCTGCTCCTGGATCTGCCCGGCGAAGCCGTCCGCCATGGCGAGCTGGTCGCGCAGGGTCTGCACGCGGGCCTGGGCGGCCTGGTGAAGCCCCGAGCGACGGCGATCTGTGGCTATGGCGCTCCGATCCGGCTGCGGCGCCGCGATGCGCCGGGCGGGTTCGAGGCGCCGTCGCGCAACGCGACGGCGAGCAGCAGCGCGACGCAGGCCAGCCAGGTCGCCGGCACCGCGACCGGGTCGGGCCAGTGCGGCAGCGGCAGCGCCGGCAGGTCCTCACCGAAGACGGGCAGCGCCCACCCGGTGAGCCGCCACACCGCCAGCGCGCTGCCCAGCCCGAGCAGCCCCGCGACGACGACCAGCGCCGGGTACGTCCACAGCTTCGCCCGCCGCATCGCGGCCCGGCTCAACCCCTGCGCGCGCAGCGCCGCCTCGTCCGCGGCGCGGCCGGTGCGGTCGACGGCGGCGATCAGCCCGAGCCCACCCGCGGCGAGCAGCACCGCCAGCGCGCCGGCCAGCAGGTGGAACCAGGTGGCCAGGGCCGGGCCCTGCGAGGCGAGGCGGCGGCGGGTCTGCTCGGCGGTCACGTCACCGGTCACGATCAGCCCCTGCCGGGCGAGCCGGGTCAGCACGTCGGGCGGCGCGGCGCCGGTGAGCCACACCTCCGAGCGGTGGGCGCTGCCGGCGTCGGTGGCGACACGGTTGGCGTACTCCAGGTCGACCAGCATGCCCGCGGTGCCGAGCCTGGGCAGCGCGCCGGCCCGGCCGGTGACCCGCACCTCGGCCGGCCGCTTGTCCATCCCGGCGAGAGTGCCGTCGCGCGGCGGCGGGCCGGCGGTCAGCACCGGCAGCGGGTACGGCGCGTCGACCGGCTGGATCCAGGCGCCGTCGGGCAGCCCGCCGGGCGCGTCGACGGCGAGCCGCAGCCCGTCCCGCACCGCGTCGAGCCGGCCGCCGGCAGGCCGCCACCGGGTCACGTCGGTGAGGTCGGCGCCGCCGAGCTTCCGCACGGTGAGCACGAACCGGGTGCTGGTCGGCGACGTGCTCTGCGCCCGCAGGTGCAGCCCGACCAGTCGACAGCCGTCGACACACAGCGGGGTGCGTTCCCGGAACGCGTAGGTGCCGTCGTTGACGAACTTGAACGGCACGGTGGCGGTACCGCGGCCGGTGAGGGACGACAGCACGACGGTGAGCTCTTCCGGAACCGACATCTTCACGTCGGACACGTCGACGTCCAGCGCGACGTCCGGCCCGCGGACGGTGACCGGCTCGCGGGCCGGCGGGCGCAGCAGCAACGCGACCCGGGCCGCGTCGAGGTCGCCGTACTCGGGGCGCCAGTCGACGACCGTGGCCAGCCGGGTGGTGTCCACGGCGAGCGCGGACGCGTCCTCGGACAGTTGCGCGGCGGCCATCGCGTAGGCGCCGTCCGGGTCGACGGCCCGCACCGCGTGCAGCAGGTGGTCGCGGGTGACCGGCGCGACCGACACGACCCGCGGCGCGCCGGTGCCGATCCGCGCGGCCAGGTCGCGGTCCTGCGCGGCGACGTCGGCGGAGGCGACCGCGTACCCGAGCACCGCCACCGACGCGACCAGCAGCAGCATCAGCCGCTGCGGCCCCGGCCGGCGGGCCAGCTGCAGCGCGGCCAGGGCGACGCTGAGCCGGCCCCGGCGCAGCGCCCGCTTGCCGAGCAGCCCGGCGAGGGGCGCGAACAGCCGGGCGCCCACGAGGGCGAAGGCCAGCATGGACAGCGCCGGGGCGAGCATCCCGACGCCGGCCAGCCCGCCGCCGGTGAGGAACAGCTGCACCACCGCGGTGGCGGCGAGGACCCCGACGAGCACCTCACCGACCGGCAGCCGCCGCCCGGTGCGCCGGGACCGGACCCGGCGCAGCAGCTCACCGACCGGGCTGAGCAGGTGCCGGCGCTGCGCGAGCAGCGCGACGACGAGGGCGCCGAGCGCGGCGAACGGCGCGTAGCCGAGCGCGCCGGCGGTGAACAGCGGCACCCCGATGCCCGGGAACCGCCAGGCGGCGATCGCGCCCACGACGAGCTGCCCCGCGACGCACCCGGCGACCGCGCCGGCGAGGATCGCGGCGATGTTCTCCCCGAGCGCCAGCAGCCACCGGTGCCACCACGCCCCGCCGTGCAGCGCGACGACCGCCAGCTCCGGGCGGCGGCCCTCCACGCCGTAGTCGGCGGCGAGGTACAGCACCAGGTACGCCAGCAGCAGCAACGGCACCGCGCCGACCGGCACCGTCTGGCGGGCCAGCGCCCGGCTGCGCTCCACCCGGCCGATCAGGTCGGGGATGCCGGTGGTGACGCTGAACGCCTGGCTGAGCTCGGCGGTGCGGTCCTTCAGCTCGTCGAGCTGGCCGCGCAGCCGGCCGAGGCGGGCCGCGTCGAACGTCGCCGGGGCGGCGGTCGCGTCGACGCCGACGAGGGTCGAGGTGCGCCGCATCAGGGCGAGGGTGGCCTGGCCGGCGAACACGGGCTCGCCGGTGCGGCCGGTGACGTCGACGGCGAAGTAGTCGTGGGAGCCCCAGTACTCCTTCTGCGGGGCGGCCGGCCGGTACACCCCGACGACGGTCAACGGGGTGGGCTCGGTGAACGCCGCGTAGACCGGTCCGGTCGGGGAGCCCTTGCTGACGGCGAACGCGAGGGCGACCGGGTCGCCGACGCCGAGCTCGAGCCGTTCGGCGGTGCGCTCGCCGATCACGATCTCGCCGGAGCCGAGGTAGCAGCGCCCGGCGAGCATGGTCAGGTGGGCGCAGGCCTCCTGCCGGTAGGTGAGGCGGGACGCGTCGCGCGGCTCGGGCTCGATGCCGGCGGCCGGGAACTCCGCCGAGTACACCTGGGTGAAGCCGGGCACGGTGAGCAGCGCGCTGGTGACGTCGGTGAAGTCGATCGTGCTCGTGTCGCTGTTGTCGACGGTGGCGCTGAGGGCGACGGTGCGTTCGCCGGGGGCGGCGCCGTCGACCTCGCTGCGGACCACGGCGAGGTCGACGGCGCGCAGGTAGGCGGGGACGGCGACGGTCGCGCCGACGACGACGAGGGTCAGCAGGAGCAGGGTCGTGGCCTGGCCACGGCGGGTGCGCAGCATGGCGAGCACCAGGGAGATCACCGGCGGCCTCCATCGCTGTCGCGCAGGTTCCGGATCCAGGCGAGCATCACCGCGCCCGATGCCGCCCCGAGCACCGTCAGCGTCAGGAGCCCGGTCCCGCCGAGTACCGACAACTGCGACGTCTCCGGTGGTGGTAGTAGCCGCCAGTCGTCGAGGAACACCGCCGGGACGTCGGTGACCCGGGCCGCGACTCCGGCCACGACCAGCCCGCCCAGCACCCCGAACGCGACCAGCGCAGCCTGTCCGCCGGTCTCGACGCCGACCGCGGCGCGCATCGGCAGCCCCTGCGCGCGCAGCGCCCGCCACTCGCGGGTCCGCGCCGCCTGCTGGACGGTCACCGCCACGGTCGCGGCGACCGCGGCGAGCAGCAGCGCGCACAGCGCGCCCAGCAGCTGGAAGCGGGTGGCGAGGGCCGAGCCGTCCTGGTCGAGCCGTTCGATGCGGCGCTCGACGCTGTCGGCGGCGAGCACGCTCACCCCGGCGGCGGCCAGCTCGGCGGTGAGCGCGTCGACGGTGGCCTGGGGCGTACCGGCGGCGATCCACACCTGTGGCACACCCGCGGTGCCCGCGTCGGCCGCGGCGTGCACCGCCGCGTCGAGGTCGATGACGGTGCCCGCCCGGCCCAGCACCGGCAGCACCGACGTGGTCGCGGCGACCCGCACCGGCACGGACGAGCCGCCGAACAGCGGCAACGCGGGGTCTCCGGCCAGCCACGTCTTCGGCGCCGGTCCGGCCAGGATCACCGGTACCGCCGCGACGACATCCACCACGTATGCGTGGTTGTCGCCGACGGCCGCGTTGTCCACCACGGGTTTCGGGATTCGCAGCGTCAGCGCGCCCTGCCGGGCCCCGACGCTCATCGCCGGTCCGGTGTCGGCGCCGCGCCACCGGCGCTGGTCGCCGAGGCTCGCGCCGCTGAGGATGACGGCGTCCGGCCCCTGCTGGCGCAGCTCCCGCACGACCAGCGCCGAGTTCGCCGGGGCGCTCACCGGCCTCTTGTCCACATCGGACGGTCCGGCGAGGACGAGCCCGACGATCCGGCAGCCGCTCTCGCATCCGCGCACCGGCGCCGACGCCTGGTGCTCGCCCGGCGGGACCGGCCCGATCGGCACGGACACGTCCGCGCCGGTCACCCCGTGCCGGAGCGTCAGCACCAGCCTGACCGGCTCGGCGGAGTCGTTGCGGGCGTCAAGGGTGAGGCCCGTGCCGCTGATGAGGGGCAGCGGCTCGGCCCGTGCCGCGGCCGGGTCCAGCGCGCTGCGCGGACCGTACTCGGGCCGCCAGTCGGCGACCGCCGCGAGCCTTGCGGAGTCGACCGCGAGCACCGGTGGGGACGCGCCGAGGTCGGCGACGACCGCCATCGCCGTGCGGCCGCCCGGGTCGGCGCGGCGCACCGCGGCCAGCAGCGCCGTGTGGTTCGCCGCCTGCACGGTGAGCACCCGCGCGGCGCCGAGCTCGACGCTCGCCCGGTCAGCGCGGGCGGTGCGCCCGATGGTGAAGCCCTGCGCGGCCAGCCCGAGCAGCGCCACCGCGAGCGCCATCAGCACCAGGATCCGGTCGGCGCCCGGCTGCCGGGAGAACCGCAGCGCGGTGAGCGCGAGTTTGATCTGGCCGAAGCGCAGCGCCCCGCGCCCCAACCGGTCGCTGCCGGCGGCGAGCAGCCGCGCCACCAGCACCGCACCGGCGAGCGCGGTCAACGCGGGGGCCGCCACCCCCAGGCCGGTTGTCGTCCCGCCGGCGTGCGCCTGGTACAGGGCCGCGGCCGCGGCGACCAGGACCACCACGTCGAGGGTGCGCCGCTGCCAGCCGCGTCGTTGCGACGGCACCCGCCGCAGCAGGGTCGCGACCGGCGCGCGGAACGTGGCCACCTCGCCGAGGACCAGCACCGTCAGCCCGACCACGAACGCCGCGACCACCGCCGCCCCGGTCAGCTGGGCGGCCGGCCACAGCTGCGCCGCCGGCACGTCCGCGCCCGCGGCTTCCCGTGCCCCGAACACCCCGAGCAGCAGCCCGACCGGCAGCGCCGGCAGCATCGGGAGCAGATGTTGACCGGCGGTGAGCCGCAGCATCCGCAGCCGGGTGCTGCCGCGCAGCTTCAGCAGGGCGATGTCGGGCCGCCGGTCCTGCGCGGTGTGCCGCCCGGCGACCGCCAGCGCCAGCCAGCACAGCACGAGCGCCTGCACCCACGCGACCAGCATGCCCTTGCGCACCGCCGCCCGGTCCGCGTCGACCGCGTCGAGGAGGCTCTGGTCCGGCGGGACGAAGGTGAACCCGGCCTTCTCCAGTGCCTCCTGCGTGTCGCGCAGCTCGTCCCGCCCGGCGCCGCTCACTGTTCTGGCCGGCAGCGATGTGGTGTAGACGGCGGTCGGCTCGTCGAACCCCTCGTCGCCGAACGTCGCCGGCGACACGAACGCCGGGTCGAGCGCCTCCTCGCCGGCGGTGATCTGCCCGGGCCCGAACAGCGGCTCGGCCCAGTACGCGCCGGACGGGTCGGTCCGCTCGTACGTGCCGGTGACCCGCAGCGTCACCTCCGTCGCCGACTGGGTCCGCAGTTTCAGCTGGTCCCCGGCGCGCAGCCCGAGCGTGTCCGCCGCCCGCCGGCTCAGCATCGCCTCTCCCGCCGCGGCCGGGCAGGCGCCGCTGACGCGTACGTGCTCGCAGACGCCGTCGCGGTACGCCACCGGCGCGACCCGCTCGAACCCGCCGGTGACGCTGGTGAGCGGCCGGGTCAATCCGAGCACCGGCGCGGTGCTGCTGTCCAGGAGCCGCTCGACGTCCGCCCGGAACTCGGCGAGCGCCCCCTGCGGGTCCCGGCCGACGGGCGTGCCCCGGTGCACAGTGAGGATGCGCTGCGCCGCGGGCGCTGCGGCGATGTCGGCCGCGGCGGCCCGGGCGGTCGCGGCGGCGGCGAACTGCGGCCCGGCGGCGGCGACCGCGCAGAGCAACGCGGTCAGCGCCGCAACCGCCAGCCACTGCGCCGGACGGCGGCGCAAGGCAGCAAGCACCAGCAGCAGCATGCGTTCCCCCCCATCGCCTGCCGTCGATCACGCTCGCCGGGCACCTTACCCGCCGGGGTCGCTCACTGACGCCCTGCGAACGGCCTTTTTTTGCGACCGGGAGAAAGCTGGGCCGCTTGTTGCGGAGCATCAGCCGCCGGCACCTCGGCCTCTGGGGGTCGTGCAGGCGGCGCCACTCGGCCGGGCGTCGCCGTAGCGGGCGCGGAAGCGCCGGCGTCACCACCGGGGTCCTCCTGGCCCCGGCCGCGCGCGACGACGGCCGAGGTTTCCGGCCGCGCCGACCGGAAACCTCGGCAACCGAAGAGCTCCGGCATCCGTCTGTTCCGTAGCATCATCGAGACCTGACAGGGCCGGACCGAATTGGAGTACCTCCGTGCCGTTGCGCCGCATCGCCGCACTCGGGTTGACCATGCTGGCCCTGACGCTCGGCGGCAGCCGCGGCAACAGCGGCCCGCCCGCGCCTCCCGCGGCCGCGCCGGTACCGGTGGTCGCCGAGCACCAGGAGCCGACGGTCCAACCGAGCGTGCCGAGCCCCATGGCCTCGCCGTCCGCGTCGTCGCCGGTCATCGCGACCGGCGACGGCCCGGCCGGAACGGTGCGCAAGACCGGGTCGGACGCGGTCGCGCTGACCTTCGACGACGGCCCGTGGGACGACACTCCTGCCGTGCTGGACCTGCTGGCCCAGCACCACGTCAAGGCGACCTTCTGCATGGTCGGCCGGCAGATCGCTGCGCGCGCCGAGATGGTCCGGCGGATGGTCGCCGAGGGGCACACCCTGTGCAACCATTCGTGGAGCCACGACGAGATGCTGCGCACCCGTACGCCCGATCAGATCAGATCCGACATGCAACGCACCAACGACGCGATCCGGGCGGTCGCACCCGGCGCGGTGATCGGCTACTTCCGCGCCCCCGGCGGCAACTGGTCGCCCGACATCGTGAGCATCGCGGCAGGCCTGGGCATGACGTCGATCTCGTGGACCGTCGACCCGCGGGACTGGAGCGGCCCGGGGGTCCAGTCGATCGTCAACACCGTGCTGACGAAGACCCGTCCCGGCGGGATCGTGCTCCTGCACGACGGCGTGGGGCCACAGACGGTCGCCGCGCTGCGAACGATCCTGCCCGACCTGGCGGGCAGGTTCACCCTGATCGCCCTCCCGCCGCCGACCAGCGTGGCCCACACCTTGCGACAGGAGGCCGCCGGGTTCTGTTGCACTCCGCGTTCGACAACATGCAGACCGGCGGCGCGGCTGGACAAGCCGTCCAGCCGCTCGCCGGCATCCATCGGGAGAGATGAGCGTCGACCCCGATTCCCGTCGAGTTCGCTCCGCACGGCATCCTGCCTCGCGCCCCGAGAACCTGCCCAGTTCGCCGGATCTCGCCGGTGAACTGAGCCCCCGTTAACTGCGGCTTCGGTGCGCGTCGCAACGTCATGCCGGGTGTGGCGTGGAGTTCGCTCGCACGTGCCATGGTGACCGATGCCGTCACCGTTTCGTCCTCGATCGGTCTCCTCGCAGTCGGACTGCTCCTCGTACACTCGCCAGGAGCGTGACGAGGGTGGGAGGCGGCATGGAGTTCGGCATCCTGGGCCCGCTCGAGGTCCGGCACGGCGACGGTCAGGTCACGATTGGCGGGACGAAGCAGCGGCGTGTTGTTGCGACCCTGGCGCTCAACGCCGGCCGGGTAGTCACGCTGGGCCAACTCGTGGACGCCGTGTGGGATGGCGAGCCTCCGGTCACGGCCCGTAAGCAGGTCCAGAATGCGGTGTCCGCGTTGCGGCGTACACCTGTGGGCGCAGCGCTGGCGGCGGTCGGCCCCGGGTACGTGTTACGGGTCCCGGTCGAACAGGTGGACGCCGGGAGATTTGAACGATGCCTGGCCGAGGCGCATGCGGCCCGGGCCCGCCATGATCTGACGCGCGCGGCCGAGACGTTGCGGGCAGGGTTGGCGATCTGGCGCGGGCCCGCGCTCGCGGGTGTCGGGGGCAGGACCGCGTTGACTGCCGCGGGACAGCTCGAGGAAAGGCGCTTGTCGGCAGTCATCGCCTGGGCCGAGATCTCTCTGGAGCTGGGATCGCATGGTGTCGTCGCCGACGAGCTGAGCGCGGAGCTCGATCGGTATCCGTTGTGTGAGCCTCTGGCCGGCCTGCTGATGCTGGCGCTGTACCGTGCTGGGAGGGCCGCGGAGTCGCTGGTGTGCTACCAGCGGATTCGGCACACGATTGCGGAGGACTTGGGCGTGGACCCAGGTCCTGAGCTGCAAAGCCAGTATCATCGGATCCTCGCTGCTGATCCGGCGCTGCATCACCGGTCTGAGGCGCTCCAGCGCAACTATCTGCCCCGAGACATCGGGCATTTTACCGGCCGCCTCGCCGAACTGGACCGGCTGATGTCCATTGTGGACAGTGGTGGCGTGACAGTGATCCAGGCTATCGACGGGATGTCGGGGGTAGGCAAGACGGCCATCGCGGTGCACGCGGCACACCGGTTCGCGGGGCGCTTCGCTGATGGCCAACTGTTCATAGACCTGCATGGGCACACCGCCGGCCGTGATCCGTTGACGGCTGAGGAGGCCCTGGATGTGCTGCTGCGCGCCGTCGGGGTTCCCGACGCTCGAATCCCGAAGAGCCTGGATGAGAGGGCCGCTGTGTGGCGGGGGGAGCTCGCCGGAAGGCGTGTCCTGCTCGTCCTCGACAATGCGTTGAATTCCGCCCAGGTCGGGCCACTGTTGCCGGGTTCGGCCAGCTGCGCCGTCATGATCACCAGCAGACGCCGATTGACCGGGCTGAACAGTGCGGAAGTGTTGTCGCTGGACACTCTGCCCCCGGATGATGCCGTTGCCCTGTTCCGAGCGGTCGTCGGGCCGGACCGCTGCGAGGCCGAACCAGCCGCAGTCGTCGAAGTGGTCAAGCTTTGCGGCCACTTGCCGCTCGCGATATCCATCGCCGCGGCCCGCTTGCGTACTCGTCCACAATGGACAGTGTTTGATCTGGTCGAGCGGCTTGCCGATGACCATCGCAGGACGAGGTTGCTGCAGTCGGAAGACAGGGGCGTCACCGCTGCCTTTTCCCTGTCATATCAACATCTTGTCGATGCTGAGCAGCGCATGTTCCGCCTGCTCGGTGTGCACCCGGGCTCAGACGTCGACGTCTTCGCCGCGGCGGCGCTGGCCGGCCTGACCGTGGACGAGGCCGAGAACCTGCTCGACGCCCTGTGCGACATGCATCTGCTGATACCGCACCTCCCCGGCCGGTACCGTCTGCATGACCTGGTGCGCGACTTCGCCCGGGCCAGCGTCGAAGCCGAGGAGCCCGCATCGGAACGATCGGCCGCACTCGACCAACTCCTGGACTACTACCTGCATGTCACTCAGATCGCCACCGAACTGGACGCACCCGGGCGGCCCACCCTCGGCGCAAGCCCTCGATATCGGCCAACTGCCGTCCCTCGACTCACGAAGACTTCAGAGATTCGGTCGTGGGTCAACGCCGAATACGCCAATCTCCTTGCCGTCGCCCGGCTCGCGGCGCAGCACCGGGCCGGCGAAGGCGGCTGGCAGCTCCCGCGCAATGTGGGGTCACTCCTGTACGAGAACGGTCAGCTCTCGGCGAGCCTCGAGGTGTTCAGGATCGCGCTGGCCGCATGCGGGCCCGAGACCCCGCCCGTAGTGAAGTCCGCCTGCCTGTTGGACGTCTCCATGATGCACAAGGTGCTGGGCCAATACCGGCTCGCACTCGACTACCTCAACCAGGGCACAGCCAATGCCGCTCATTCGGGCGATCGCGACGGCATCGCGCGATCACTGATTCACAAGGCTGACCTGAGCTACCTGATCGGCTCGTTCACCGATGCCGTCACATACGCCACCCGCGGTTTCGAGATCTACCATGACCAGGCCGACCTGTGGCGTGAAGCAGCAGCCTTGACGGTGATCATGGATGCCCTGAGCAGGCTGGGACGCCACCGTGAGGCGATCGACGCCGCGGATCGGGCGGCGCTCCCCCTCGACGGATTCGCCAACCTGCGGCAGGCCAGCGCTGTTCTGAGCCGACGGGGCACCGCCCACAGCGGACTGGGCGAGCACGACAGCGCGATCCGGCTACTTCACCAGAGCGTAGACCTTGCCCGACAGGGTGAGGACCGGCGCTTTGAAGCTGACTATCTGCACCGGCTCGCAGAGGCGACTCGAAGATCCGGGCAGCCTCATGAGGCGCTGAAACACGCGCGTGAGGCACTCGCCATCCTCCACGACATCGCCGATCCGGTGGATCTGGCCGAGACACACAACGTTCTGGGCGCGATCCACAGCGACATCCATGACTACGAGGTTTCGCTTGCCCACTACCGTCAGTCGCTTGAGATCACGGCAACCGTTGAATACCGCGTGGCGAAGGCACACGCTCACAGCGGAATCAGTCGGTGCCTGACTGCGCTGGGGCATCCCGGCGCACAGACACACCGGCAACAAGCGCTGGCGATCTACGCCGAAATCGGCGTCCCGGAGGCCGATTCGCTGCCTGAGGTGGGGCCGGCCCGACCAGAAGAGCGACGACGTCGCCGCCCGCGGCACCTGCACCCACATGACGATGTGGGCACGTAACACCGTCGGCCTGCACAACCTCATCCGGCTCACCTCGCGGGCATCACTGGAAGGCCGGGCCGGCAAGTACCCGCGGATGGACTTCGACCTCATCGCCGAGCACGCCGAGGGCATCATGGCCACCACCGGCTGCCCGTCCGGCGCGGTGCAGACCCGGCTTCGGCTTGGCCAGTTCGACGAGGCGCTCAAGTCCGCCGCCCGGTACCGCGACGTCCTGGGCAAGGACAACGACTTCCTGGAACTCATGGACCACGGTCTGCCGATCGAGCGCCGGGTCCGCGACGACCTGCCGCAGATCGGCCGCACACCGCACCGCGCGTGACACTGACCCTCGTGGCCGATCGGTGCACCGCCTCGCTGGTAACGCGCTGCGGGACACCCTGTGGTCGCATCCGGGCAGGTCAGAGGTTCACGTCCGCCTGGTCGGACCGTCCCGCATCGTGCTGCTCCGCCTCGGTGTGCGGGCAGCCGCCACCGACAGGCTGGCCGTTGCTCTGACGGCTCTCGCCGGCGACGGCGCCGTGGCCGTGGCGCCGGCCGGGTGACACCGGCGACGGTCCCAGGCCGGCTTGTGTGCGTCCGGGCTGACGGCGGACACGTCGTGGACGACGAAGACACCCTCACCAGTCGGGACGATCGACTGGACAGCGCCTGCCACGTGGTTTCCCTTCTCCCCCAACGGTCCGGCGGTGTCGGCTCCCGTCGCGACGGGAGCAACGCGGCACGAAGCCTGTCGATGGTCGCCGCCGTGCCTCGCCGCACGGCTGCCGGACGCTACCCGTACTCGAACCGTACTTGAACCGTACTGCGGCTGCGGTACGGGCAGCGCCGGACCAGTGCGCGGCAAGTCGGCGTGGCCAGACTCGGCGCACCCCATGCAGCCCGCTGCGTGACGGGTTCCCTTTCCCCTCAACGAAACGGACGTCATCATGACAGTCACCTGGTTGCGGCGCACCGGATCCGCGCTGGGCGCCATGCTCGCGGCGCTCACCGTCGTAGTCGCCCCGAGTGTCAGCCACGCCGCCGGCCCCCGCCCCTTCTTCCAGCTGCCCGTCGCGTGCGGCGAGACCTGGACGCTGTCCACCTACCTCGGCCACGACGACTACGACATCGACCTGATCCCGAACTCCGGCAGCGCGTGGGGCCGGCCGATCCTCGCCTCGTACGGCGGCACCGTCGTCAAGGCCGGCATCTCCGGCGACGACCTGGGCAGCATCACGCCGGGCAACCCGGGCGGTCAGCGGGGAAACGGCGGCGGCTACTACGTGAAGATCGACCACGGCAACGGCTGGCAGACGCTCTACCTGCACATGCTCGAATCGCCGATGGTCAGCGTCGGTCAGCAGGTCACGATCGGCCAGCAGCTGGGCAAGGTCGGCAGCACCGGCGACTCGAGCGGGCCGCACCTGCACTACGAGCAGCAGGCCGACGGCAGCAAGATCGAGTCGCATTTCAACGGCGTGCCGTCCGGCATCACGCACGACGACTACACCTACTCCGTGACCCGCACCAGCAACAACTGCGGCGCGCCGGCGCAGTCCTCCGGTGCCGTGGCGTACAACGGGGTGCTGCACGAGTTCGCGCGGGGCAGTGACGGCTCGGTCAAGTACTGGTACGCCGCCGGCGGCGGATGGTCCGCACCGCAGACGATCCCCGCCAACCTGACCAGTGAACCCGTCGCGACCGTGTACAACGGAACCCTGTACGTCTTCGGGATCGGCACCGACGGCTCGGTCAAGTACTGGTTCGCCAACGGTGGCGCCTGGTCGGGCATGCAGAGCATCAGTGGCGGAGGGGTCAACGGCGCGCTGAGCGCCATCGCCGCCAACGGCACGCTGTACGTCTTCGGGCGGGGCAGTGACGGCTCGATCAGGTACTGGTACGCCAACGGCGGGGCGTGGTCCGCACCGCAGACCATCGCCGCGACCAACACCACCGGCGCCATCGCCACCGCGTACTCCAGCAACGTGCTCTACGTCTTCACCATCGCCACCGACGGCACGGTGAAGTACTGGTACGCCGTGGGCGGCGGGGCCTGGTCGAGCCCGCAGAGCATCAGCGGCGCCGCGGTCAGCGGCGGCCTGAGCGCCATCGCGGCCAACGGCACGCTCTACGTCTTCGCCCGCAACACCACCGGTTCCTTGTCGTACTGGTTCGGCACCGGCGGTCCGTGGTCCGCACCGCAGCCCATCTCCGCCAACGTCACCGGTGCCGTGAGCACCGCGTACGCCGGCAACGTGCTGTACGTGTTCGGCCGCGGTACCAACGCCGCCATGAAGTACTGGTTCGGCACCGGCGGTCCGTGGTCGGCCGAGCAGAGCATTCCTGGCAGCGCTGTCTGACCTCACCCGGTCGCGGTGCCACGGTCGTTCGACGGCCTGGCACCGCGACCGTCACGGTGTGTCCGGCACGTCCTCGGGCAGCAGCGTGGCCAACGCGTCCCGGTCGATGCCGGTGGCGCCGCGCAGCCGGAGCGCCTGCCGGCCGGTCATCGACTCCAGCACCTGCCGGGCGGCGCGGGCGTCGGCGAACCTCACTCGGAGCAACGTGTCGACAAACAACTCGAAGCAGCGACGCCGGGATCACACGACAGTAGGGTGCCGGGCATGCTCGATGATCTCGACACGGTGGACTGGTCGGCGCTGACCCACCGCGATGGCTCGGCGGACGATGTTCCCGAACTGCTGCGCGGCCTCGCCGCCGGCGAATACCCCGCCCTGCTCGAGCTCCTCTGCACCATCGTCGACTTCCAGGAAGTCGTGTACGAGGCTGCGGCGTTCGCCGTGCCGTTTCTCGTGCGGATCGTGGATGCGCCCGACGCCGACGCCCCAGGCGTTCTGCGCCTGTTGTCGCTGATCGCCGGCGGAGGAACCTTCGCGGACCGCCACGGGCATCACGGGGTCCCACGCTCGCAGCGGGACACGGCCGAGGCGCGGGCGCGACGGGAGACCGAGCGATCGTGGGTCGCCGCCGCCCACGCGGCCGTCGCCGAAGGACTGCCCACCTACACACGGCTGCTGGCCGACCATCCGGACGCGAAAGCGCGCGCCGCCGCAGCCCGGATCATCGGTCTCGCGGGACGTGACGCGCACAAGACAGGCGCGGCGAGCCTCGACCGCGGCACGACCGAGGCCCTGTGGCACGCCGCCAGATCCGACGACGACGAGGTCGTTCGTGCTACCGCGATCTTCGCGCTCGGTACCGTCGGTGAAACGGTCGAGGAATGCCTGAGCGACACGGAGGCCTTGCCCAGGCTGGTCGCGGCCGTCGTCGTCGCTGCGGCCGCGTCACCGGCGGACGGCCGGGAGGCGCCGGCCGAGGCCCTGGTGAAGCTCATCGAGGTCGACGCCGCCGCATCCATCGAGACATTCCCCGAGGTGCCGATGGGAAGGTACCGGGAGGAAACGCTGATCTGGGTGGTCAACCGCCTGGACGCCCACTGGAAGCTGCAGGTGGACCTGCTCACGGCGTGGTTGCGGCACCCCGACGACGTGGTCCGCGGATTCGCCGCTCATGCGGCCGTCATACCGATGCAGACGTGGCGCCCGGCGGCCGCCCGGCTGGTGCCGGAACTGGGCCGCGCGCTGTCCGATCCGTGCGACGAAGTGCGCGAGTGGGCCAGGTCGTACCTGCACGGGGCCGGACGCGCCGCCGCCGCTGTTGCCGACGAGCTGTGGGCAACCGCCGAACACAGGATGTGGCCGTTGACCGCGCTCAGCCGCCTCCACGACCCACGCGCCGACGCCCACATCGCGCGGCGCCTGTCCGCCGTGCCGGGCGACGGCGAGCTGCTGCACGTCGGCGGCCTGCTCGAGGCCATCGGCGTTCTCGGACCCTGGGCGGTTGCCACCCGCGACGTGATCGTCGACGCGATCGAGCGCGTCGAGCCGGGCGACATTCGCAGCGAGCTGATCATCGCGGCCGGGCGGGTGGCCGCGCCGGTCGGCAAGCTGCTGCCGGTGCTTCGTCGTCAGGCCTCGTCGCACCCGCACGCGACCAGCCTGCTCTTCGGCGACCTCGGTCCCGCGGCCCGCGAAGCGTTGCCCGAGCTGACCGCGCTGCGGGAACATCCGGATGCCGTTGTCCGGGTCAACGCCGCCCGCGCGATCTGGCGGATCACCGGCGACCTCGACGGCCTGCTGGTGGCACTGCGCGCCGGCCTCGACACGCGCCAGGCCTTGGAGGTGCTCGCCGAGGCCGGGCCGGCGGGCAGCGAGTTGGCGCCGTTCCTGCCGCCGATGTTCGACGCGGATGACGAGTGGCATGCCCTGTGGGCCACCGTCGCCTACTGGCGCCTGACCCGTGACGCGGCCCGGGTCGTCCCCGTGCTCATCCGTGACGCCGTGTGCGGTCCGCGGGGTCTGATCGCAGTGGGCTGCCTGGGGGAGATCGGACCCGCCGCCAAAGCCGCGATCCCGCTGCTCCAGCGAGCGATCGCGGCGCAGCGCCGGCAGACGGACGACAACGAAGCGATCATCCTGGACGACGCCTGGATCGACGCGTGCACGGCAGCCCTCGCCAGGATCTAGTGTGCTGAGTCATTGGTTCGTCGATGGGTTGCTTGGCATGGGTGATGGTCGTGGCCCGAAGCTGGCGACGCTGGAGTTGACGGCTGTGGAGCGGGAGGAGTTGCGAGGCCTGGCCAGGCGTCCGAAGACAGCACAGGCCTTGGCGTTGCGTGCGCGGATCGTGCTGGCGTGCGCGGACGGGCTGTCCAACAGCGAGGCGTCACGCAAACTCGGTGTGTCTCTTCCCCGCGTTCGACGTAATTCGGCGGTCCTGGAGGTACTGCGCGGCGGAACATACTGGTCAGCGTGCGAAACCTCGACTGCGGGTACCGGGCCTGGTCGGCCGGCGACACCGCGGTCCGGCAGGCGCTGGACGGCTCACCCGCGCCGACAGCAATACGCTGATCGGCCGGCCTCGACCGGGGGCTGTCCGGAGGCCGGAGGCGGCGCTCCACATCGGACTGCACGCCGACCGACAAGACGTGCCAGACCTCCACCGCTTCGCCGACGCCATCCCAGCCGCGCTGGTCGCCCAGACCGGCTCCATCGAGCCCTGACGACCGGGCGAGCTCACGAGCGAGGAGCCGGCCACCTTCCGTTCAAGCCTGCCTGACCAGGGCAACGCACAATGCAACACACCCCGCAGCCCCGCGTCCCCGGTGCCGATGACGAGGACGGAGGTCGCGATCTGGTGTTCGTCGTGGTTCATTCCTTTCCGTTCCTTGCGATTCCGTCCTCGTCAGGCCGCTGTCTTTCTCCTTGCCCGCTCGCCTACTTCACCGGCGGCGGGTTCAGCGGCAGCCACTCCTCGAATCGGGTCGCGGCCAGGAGCGCGTCGGCGCCGGGCAGCAGGGTGTCCTTGTCAAGCAGGGCCCCGAAGTACCGCGCCTGCGGGTCGGTCACGACGGTGCGGGAGTCGCCCCGGAAGGCCAGCCCCTTGCGGATGAGTTCGTCCAGGCCGAACTGTTCGGGTCCGGCCACCTCGATCGTGGCGTTCAGCGGTGCGCCGACGGTGACGCGGCCGACGGCGGCGGCCACGTCGTCGGCCGCCATGGGCTGGATGCGTGCGCCGGACAGGCGCACGGTGTCGCCGTGGGTGGCCTCCTGGGCGATGCTCCCCACGAACTCGAAGAACTGCGTCGCGTGCACGATCGAGTAGGGCCGGCCAGAGTCCTTGATGAGCTTCTCCTGCGCGATCTTGGCGCGGAAGTAGCCGCTGGCGGCGAGCCGCTCGGTGCCGACGACCGACAGCGCCACGTGGTGCCCCACCCCCGCCTCCGCCTCGGCGTCCAGGAGGTTCGTGGTGGAGGTGTGGAAGAAGTCCATCACCGCGTCGTCCGCGAACGACGGCGAGTTCGAGACGTCGACCACGACGTCGGCGCCCTCCAGTACCTCGGCGAGACCTTCGCCGGTCAGCGTGTTGACGCCGGTGTCGGGTGAGGCAGGGACGGCCTCGTGGCCGTGCTCCCGCAGTTTGGCCACCAGCTTGGAGCCGATCAGCCCGGTGCCGCCGATGACGACGATCTTCATGATGTTGCCTTCCCTGGTTCTCCTCCGGGTCCCGGCTGGTCCGGGACGTCGGTCACCGGCTCAGACCGGATAGGGGCCGGTCCTGTGACACGGCCCCGGCGCGACGGCTGTCACAAGCGAGGACTGTCACAAATCGCGGCGTGGGCTTGTCTCGGCTGTTGGAAACCGACCCGACGAAGCGAGGTACGACCATGGAGAACAGGGACATCGGGGGCGCGCACGTCATCGACACGGTGGATGACCTGCGGCGCCACCTGCAGTGGGCAATCGAGCTGGAGCATGCGACCATCCCGCCGTACATGTGCGCGCTGTACTCGCTGGACCCCGAGCGCAATCCCGAGGCCGCGCAGGTGGTCGGGACGGTGCTCGCCGAGGAGATGCTGCATCTGGCGCTGGCGGCGAACCTGCTCAACGCCGTGGGCGGGTCGCCGCGGCTCGACATCCCCGAGCTGCTGCCGCCCTACCCGCATCCGCTGCCGCACGGCGACCGGTCCGTCCACATCCATCTGGTCCCCTTCGGCCCCGAAGCCCTCGATCTGTTCCTGCGGATCGAGCAGCCGGCCTCGGCGGAGGACGCGCCCCAGTCCGACCAGTACCGGACGATCGGGCAGTTCTACGCCGCCATCGAGGCCGGCTTGCGTGCTCTGTGCGACGAACTGGGCGAACAGACCGTCTTCTGCGGCGATCCCGGACGGCAGATCGGCGAGATGCATCTGCGGGGTGGAGGCGGCCACGTCAACCCCGTCCACGATCTGAAGTCCGCCCTGGCCGCCCTCGCCGAGATCGTCGAGCAAGGGGAGGGGGCGGCGCGCACGGACGTGTGGGACGGCGACGTCGACGTGTTCCACCCCGAGCGCGACGAGGTCGCGCATTTCTACCGCTTCCAGGAGCTTCGGCTTGGCCGCCGCTACCAGGCCGGCGACACGCCGCAGTCGGGTCCCACTGGCGAGGCGATCGCGGTGGACCTCGACGGGGTGCTGCCGATGCGGCGCAATCCCCGGATCGCCGACCATCCGGAGGGCAGCCCGATCCGGGCGGCCCAGCAGGAGTTCGACCAGACCTACTGCCTCCTCCTCTACGTGCTGGAACAGGCCTTCACCGGAAACCCGAGACAGCTCAAGGACGCCGTCGGCGTGATGTACCAGCTACGGGCACAGGCGCTCAAGCTCATGAACACGCCCACCGGCGACGGCGCGACGACGGCCGGTCTGACCTTCGAATACGTGCCACCGGAGCGGCGCACCTGAGGCGTAGCCTCGGCATCGGACCGGGGCCGGCAGCGGCCCGGCGCCGGCCCCAGGAGTAAGTACACGCGGCACCCTTGGCCCAGATGGGAAGGGATGCCAGCCGCTACCGACCAGACTGGGGCGAGGGTGACGGATTCCGGGGCGGACGCCGGGCCGGGGAGCGCCGAGGACATCGAGGAGGCCGCGGCGGTCTTCACGAGCGTGCGGCCACGGCTGTTCGGGATCGCGTACCGCATGCTCAGCTCCGCCACCGAAGCCGAGGACCTGGTGCAGGACCTGTGGCTGCGGTGGCAGACGTGCGACCGCGGCACGGTGGACAATCCGGCCGGAACGGCGTGCGATCGCTGCCGAGTGGGTGCAGCGGATCCGCCGGATCTGCACCATCACCGTGAAGGTCCTGGCCGGTGGACATATGGGAGACCGGCAACGGCTACTCCCTCGACGTCGAAGCCCAGCCGAAGACCGCATCGCCCAGTACTCCGTCGCGCTATCTGCGGATGCCAAGCTGCCCCACGGCTGCACCGCCGCGATCGGTCCTGGCGCACACCAGGGCCGGGCCATCGTGGACGTCACCACCCGCTACAGTTTCAGCACGATTTTGCCCCGCGCGTGGCGGGACTCGCTCAACTCGTGGGCGGCGGCGGCCTCCTCCAGGCGGAACACGGCAGCGACCGGCACCGTGAAGCGGCCCTGCTCGGCGAGTTCGCCGGCGACGGCGATTCCTTCGAGCGCCGGCGAGTCCGCACCGGGACCAGAGCCGCGAGAAAGGTGCACGCCGTACGCTGCGGCGTTGATGTCGGCGATGCTCACCACCCTGTCCGGGCTCGCGACCAGGTCGATCAGGTCGGGCAGCGAACCAGAGCCGGCACAGTCCAGCACGACATCCACACCGCTGGGCACCACGGTGTCGACCCGCTGGGCCAGCCCGGGTCCGTAGGTGGTCGGAACCGCTCCGAGCGAGGCGACGAACTCGTGGTTGCGGGCGCTAGCCGTGCCGATGACGGTCGCGCCGCGGGCGACCGCGAGTTGGATCGTCGTCGTGCCGACCCCGCCGGCCGCGCCTTCGATCAGCAGCGTGGTGCCGTCCTTGACGCCCAGCCGGTCGAGCACACGGGTGGCCGTCTCGATGTTCCCGGCCGCGCCGCCGGCCTGCTCCCAGGTCAGGGCGGCCGGCTTCGGCGCCCACGCGGCGAGGACGGCGTATTCGGCGTTCGCCCCGCCATTCTGGGCGTAGTCGATGGTCCCGAAAACCTCATCGCCCACCTGAACCGTGGTCACGCCGTCACCGACCTCATCCACCACGCCGGCGGCGTCGACTCCGGGCACGTGCGGCAGGCGCAGCGGGATCCAGTCTTGGAATCGGCCGGCGCGGAAGTACGTGTCGGCCGGCGTGACACCCGAGGCCCGAACCGCCACCCGGATCTGTCCCGGTCCGGCGTGCGGTTGCGGTACCTCGGCGACCTCAAGCACGCTCGCGGGACCGTACTCGGAGAATTGCAACGCTCTCATGCTCGCGGACGCTAACGGACGCTGCCGTCCGTTTAGCTAAACTGAGAGCGGTGACCGACCGTTTGCCTCACACACTGCGCTCCGACGCCCTGGACAACCGCGAGCGCATCCTCGACGCGGCCCGCGCGGTGTTCGCCACCGAAGGTCTGAACGTGCCGATGCGGGAGATCGCTCGGCGCGCCGGGGTCGGTCCCGCAACCCTGTACCGCCGCTTTCCGACCAAGGAGATGCTGGCCACCGAGGCATTCACGGAGCAGATGCACGCGTGTCACGTCATCGTCGACGAGGGGCTCGCCGACCCGGATCCGTGGCACGGCTTCTGTCTCGTGATCGAGAAAATGTGTGAACTGCACGCACGCGACCGGGGCTTCACCGCAGCCTTCATGTCGACCTTCCCCAACGCGATGGATTTCGACGCGCGCCGTGAGTACGCGCTCAGGTCGATCGCCGAACTGGCCCGCCGCGCCAAGGACGCCGGCCGCCTGCGCCCCGACTTCGTCCTGGACGACCTGGTCCTCGTACTCATGGCCAACAGCGGTATCCACGCGACCTCACCGGCCGCCCAGGTCGCGGCCTCCCGGCGCTTCGCCGCGCTCGCGATCCAGGCATTCCAAGCCTCCCCGGATGCCTCGCCGCTCCCGCCCAGCCCACTTTCGCCGAGCAGGATGATCGTGAACAGGCCGTAGCGGTCGGGGTGCCGCGGCGGCTGCGCACGGTCGCCTGGCTGCTGCGTGTCCTACTGTCCGGGACCAACCTGACGATCGAGTTTGTCAACGGGCGCGCCGGCCTGGCGATCCGCCGGGCCGGTACTGCGACGGCCGTGATCGCCGTCAGCTGCGCCGAGGACCGGGTCACGATCCTCTGGGTCGTGCTGAATCCCGCGAAGCCTCGGTCAGCTCCGTCCTGACGTTGAGCTCCAACCGGTCCAGGAAGGCGTCGTGCTTCTCCATGCACGGGTAGACCGGGCAGCCTCCGGGTCTGTGACGCGTCCGCTGTCACAACCGGCCCAGCTCTCCGGTCTGAGGAAGTAGAGGGATCATCAGAGGGCAGGGGCGGTGGCGCGAGTGAGGACGAGTCGACTCGAGGCGTTCAGTGATGGGGTGCTTGCCATCATCATCACGATCATGGTGCTGGAGCTGAAGGTGCCTGAGGATCACAGCCTCGCCGGTCTGCTGCACACGACCGGCGTCGGGCTGCTGACCTACCTCGTCAGCTTCGTCTACGTGGGCATTTACTGGAACAACCACCATCATCTGTTCCATCTGGTACGGCGGGTCAGCGGCGCGGTACTGTGGGCAAACCTGGCGCTGCTGTTCTGCCTATCGCTGCTGCCGTTCACGACGGCCTGGATGGACGAGTCGCGGTTCGAGCCGACCCCGGTCTATATCTACGGCGTCAACCTGCTCGCCGCCGGCGTCGCGTATTTCGTGCTCCAGACGGTGATCATCCGGCGGGAGGGCCCGGAGTCCCCGCTGCGGCAGGCGGTTGGCCGGGACCTCAAGGGGAAGCTGTCGCCCGTGCTGTACACCGCCGGAATCTTGAGCGCCCTGGCGATCGACCGCAGCGGCCGAATCGGCGTCATGATCGCCCTGGCCTGCTTCGTCGTTGCGGCAATCATGTGGATCATCCCGGACCCGCGCATCGACCGGGTCGTCCGCCGGCACGAGACCTTGGACTGAGCACTCATGACACAACCGCTGCCCGACCCCGCCAACCTCCCCGCACCGACCGAAGGCATCCTGGTGACGCTGTTCATCACCGTGCGCCAGGTCGCCCGCTCCCGCGACTTCTACTCCCGCGTCCTGGGCGGCACCGTCGTCCTGGACGAGAACCCGTGCATCGTCCGGCTCTCCAACTCGTGGATCATCATGAACCCGGGCGGCCCACCCACCCCCGACAAGCCGGAGATCTCGGTCGTCGACTACGAGCCCGGTGACACCACGTCCATCTTCCTGAACCTGCGGGTCGCCGACATCCACACCTGCTACGAGGAGTGGACCGCGAAGGGCGCGCAGTTCCTGACGCCGCCGATCGACCGCGGTGCCGAGCTCCGCTGCTACCTGCGGGATCCGGACGGCTACCTCATCGAGGTCGGCCAGTCCACCGGCCTGCTGCACGGCAAACTCGCCGAGAAGCGCCCCGAGGACCTCCCAGGCTGAGCCAGGAGGCGTCGAGCCCCTCGGCCGCGCCCTCCGTGGTGATCGGCTGTGCGGCGGCGTACACCTGCTTGATGGCGACCGGGTGCCTCGCCTCGGGCCACCGGTCGTACTCGACGAAAGACGGCCGCCGCGTTCACGCCGACTGCGAACCCCGCAGACCAGCCGGTCATGGTGTCGGCGTTGCCGAGAATCCATGGCCGCTGTGGACGTACAGAATGGTCGGCGGCGTGTCGTCGAGCACGTTGCGGGCTGCCTCGACGCCGATCCCACACAGGAATGGGGTTTGCTGGTGGCATCGGCGATCCCGGGCAGGTTCTCAATCTGTGACAGGCGGCTAGCCTGGGAGTCGCGAACGACCTTGGGGGGACAGTGGTGGGGGATCTCGACGAGGCGGCGTCGATCTTCACGGGCGTGCGTCCGCGCTTGTTCGGGATCGCGTACCGCATGCTCGGCAGCGTCAGTGAGGCCGAGGATCTGGTGCAGGACGTCTGGCTTCGCTGGCAGACGACCGACCGCAGCGTGGTGAACAGTCCGAGCGCGTTTCTGGCGACGACCACGACCCGGCTGGCCATCAACGAGCTGCAGTCGGCCCGGGCGCGCCGCGAGACGTACATCGGGCCCTGGCTGCCGGAGCCGGTCGATACCAGCGCGGACCCGCTCCTGGGCGCCGAACGCGGGGAGGCGCTGGAGCTCGCGGTCCTGCTGCTGATGGAGAAGCTCACGCCGCACGAGCGGGCGGCGTACGTGCTGCGGGAGGCGTTCGACTACCCGTACACGCAGATCGCCGCGATCCTGCAGTCCACCGAGCCGGCCGTCCGCCAGCTGGTCAGCCGGGCGCGCAAGCACGTCGCCGGCGAGCGGAAGATCCCCGTGCCGGAGGCCGCCCAGCGGCAGCTGCTGGCGACCTTCCTCGATGCCGCCCGCACCGGCGATCTCGAGACGCTGGAGAAGCTGTTCGCCGCCGATGTGGCGAGCGTCTCTGATGGCAACGGCGCGCGTCAGGTCTCCCGCACGGCGGTCGTGGGAGCGGCCCGCGTGGCGAAGTACATTGCGGCGTTCTCCACCTGGTACTGGGAGGGTGTGGACGTGCAGTGGGTCGCGACGAACGGGCAGACCAGCGCGGTCATGCGCCGTGGGGCCGAGCTGCTCGGCATGGTCACGATCAACGCTTCCGAGTCCGGTATCGACCAGGTGCTGTGGATGATGAATCTTGAGAAGCTCGCGGCCGTGGCCGCCGTCACAAACTAGGCGCCTGCCCTGTCATAGCTGCTGACAGCGAGAGACGGGGGACGAAGGGTGCGGACGATCCTGATCGTCGGCGGCGGGTACGCTGGCTTCTACACCGCCTGGAAACTGGAGAAGAAGCTCCGCCGGGGCGAGGTGCGCGGCCGGATCCTGCCCGAGGTGACCGACAAGCCGGGCGAATGGGTGGTGCGCTCGCTGGAAAAGCGCGGCGGGCACGTGCACCTGAACGCCCAGGTGCCGGCGGTGCCGACCGGGGAGCGAAAGTTTCGGGTGCTCGCGGTATGGGCTACCGCCGTGCCGTTCGGCCGCGACGTCGTCTCCCTCACGTCGGTGCAGCACCCCCGGGCGGCGTTCCTGGCCGGTGCCGGCCCGCGCGTATCCGCACCCGCTCGAGGGGCGGGTGCTGTGGAGGCGAGGGTGTTGGCGGGCGATGCCCCGCGTTCATGACGACGTCGTACGCCGGCTCGCCGCTGCCTGCCAGTCCGGCGAGGTCGTTGCGATCGGGGCCGTGCTCGATCCGGACGTCGTCGCCGTGTGCGACAGTGGCGGCCGCGTGCCCGCTCCGATCTATCCCGTGCACGGAGCGGCCGAGGTCGCCTGGCTGCTCTGTGCCCTGCTGCCCGGAGCTGACCTGACGATCGAGAGCGTGAACGGGCGCGCGGGCCTGGCGATCCGACGGGCCGGCGCCGCGGTGGCCGTGATCGCTGTCAGCTGCGACGAGGGACGGGCCGCGACCATCTGGGTTGTTCTGAATCCCGCGAAGCTGCGGGGCTGGCACCGCCGCTGAGCCTTGTACTGGCAGTACATGGTTGCGAACGAGCAGCGACGTCAGCGTTGAGGCATGAAGAAGGTAACCATGCGGAACACGATTGATCTGACCGGACGGCTCGCCGTGGTGACCGGAGCGAGCAGCGGCATCGGGCTCGGCCTGGCGACCCGCCTGGCTGCGGCCGGTGCCGAGGTCCTCCTACCCGTCCGTGACGAGGCCAGGGGCGAGGCCGCGCTGAGCCGCATCCGCGCCGAGGTGCCCGGTGCCGACGTGTCGCTCCGTGAGCTTGACCTGGCCTCGCTGAAGTCGGTGGGCGCGCTGGGGGACACTCTGAACGCCGAGGGGCGGCCGATCCATATCCTGATCAACAATGCCGGGCTGATGACGCCGGCCACGCGGCACACCACCGCCGACGGCCTGGAGCTGCAGTTCGGGACCAACCACATCGGGCACTTCGCGCTCACCGGCCGGCTGCTGCCGCTGCTGAGCGCCGGCGAGGCCCGGGTGACGACCATGACCAGCAGCGCGGCGCGGCACGCAAGGTTGAACTGGGAGGACCTGCAGAGCGAGCGGGCGTACGCGCCGGTCCGCGCGTACAACCAGTCGAAGCTCGCGAACCTGCTGTTCGCGCTCGAGCTCGACCGGCGTTCGCGAGCGGCCGGGTGGGGGATCGTCGGCAATGCCGCCCACCCGGGCACGACCCTGACCGGTCTGTATGCCGCCGGCCCCAACCTGGGCCGGGCGAAGCCTTCGCCGATCGAGGCCGTCATGAAGCGCCTGGCGAGGTGGGGCGTGCTGGTGCAGGGCGTCGACCGGGGCCTGCTCCCGGCCCTGTACGCGGCCACCAGCCCCGAGGCGGGGGGCGGCCGCTTCTACGGCCCGGACGGGTTCGGCCAGTTCACCGGCGGTCCGGCCGAGCTGGACCTCTACCGCCCGGCCCGCGACGAGGCCGCCGCCGCCAGGCTGTGGGAGGTCTCGCTGCGTCTCGCCGGCCTCCAGTTCGCGGCCGTGTGAGCGCGGTGTGAGCGTGGACCGCACCCGGCTGGCCGAGTACCTGCGCACCCGTCGCGAGGCCCTGCAACCGGAGGACGTCGGCCTGCCCCGCGGGCGGCGGAGGCGCACGCACGGCCTGCGCCGCGAGGAGGTCGCGGTGCTCTCCGACATGTCGATCGACTACTACAGCCGCCTCGAGCAGCCGCGCGGTCCCCATCCCTCCGAGCAGATCCTCGGCGCGCTCGCCCGCGGGCTGCGCCTGTCCATGGAAGAGCGTGACCATCTCTTCCGGCTCGCCGGGTACGCCACCCCGCGCCGCTCCACCGACGACCACGTCAACCCCGGGATGGTGCGCATCTTCGACGGTCTGCGAGATGCCGCGGCGCAGGTGGTGAGCCCGCTCGGCGAGACATTGCTGCAGACCCCGCTGTCTGTCGCCCTGATCGGCGACGAGAGCGTCCACAAGGGTCTCGCGCGCAGCCTGCACTATCGCTGGTTCACCGACCCGGCGACCCGGCTTCTGCGGCCCGCGGAGGGGCCGCTCATCGTCGCGGACCTGCACGAGTCGTACATCCGCGACGGCAAGGATTCCCGGGCGGGTGCGCTGGTCGGCGCGCTGCTCGAGGAAAGCCCAGACTTCGCCGCGCTCTGGCGCGAGCATCCGGTGGCGAGCCGCTACTGCGGCCCGGTCCAGCTCGTACACCCGCAGGTCGGACCGATCGACCTGCACTGCCAGCGCCTGATCGACCCGGACCAGTCGCAGCAACTGGTCGTCTACACCGCCCAGCCCGGCAGCGAGAGCCACGAGAAGCTGGAGCTCCTGAAAGTGATCGGCGGCCAGCACCTCGACGAGGCACCGGCCGCCGGTCTCGGCGACCAGCGGGCCAGCCAGTCGCGGTAGGTGGTCGCCGCGAGGACTGCGCCCACCGGGGCAATCAGGACATCGCCGGGCACCGCGCCGAACATGCCGGCGGCCGGGTCGACGACGACCGTGCGCTTGTCGCCGTTGGCGGCCAGCGCGGCGCGGCCCCAACTCGTCGAGCGTGAAGACCTCGGGGCCGCCAGGGCAGCGGCGACAGCTTGGAGGTCGGCGCGGATGTACGTGGTGGTGGCTGGTCCGGTGGTGTCGGTGTGGCCGGCGTACGCGCGGGCGGTGCCGTACCCGAAGTGGCGTTCGACCCAGGTGAGGGTGGTGTGGCGCAGCCAGTGGGCGGTGATGCCGTGCGCGGCGACCCAGGGCAGGTGGTTGCCGATGCGGCGCCACAGCTGGTCGTAGCGGCGGCTGGTCAAGGCATGGCCGTTGCGGTAGCGCAGCAAGGCGTCCGATGGCACGACCGCACCGCGGACCGCGGCGTGCTGGACGAGGCTGGCGGCAAGGTCGAGGCTGATCGGCTGCCAGCGCACCGTGCCGCCCTTCTCGCGGAGCTGCCGGAGGCCGCGGTCGGCGGCGAGGTCCTGCAGGCGCAGCCCCAGCGCACCACCTCGCCGGCAGGCCGTTTCGGTGTGCAGGCGCAACAGGAGCGCGTCGAGGATGGTGTCGTTGCCGGTGGTGCGGGCGACCAGGTTGATCTCGGTCAGTTCGGCTGGTGTCAGTGCCCGGCGGGTGCTGGGCAGCCGCCGTGGTTTGCCGACCCGGTGAGCCGGGCTGTCCGCGGCCTGGATGAGGGCGTCGGCGATGGCCTGGTTGTAAAAGGCACGGGCGGCCGCGATGAGCAGCTCACCGCCGCGGCTGTTGCGGCGGGCGCGGGCACCGTTGACGACGTGCTGGCGCAGGGCCTGGATGTCGCTGGCGGTGATGGTGTCGATGGCGAGGTTGCCCCAGGCCGTGGTCATCCGCTGCCAGTAGCTGCGATAGGCGCGCAGCGCGCCGGGCCCGGCCGCGGCGAGCACCTGCGGGAGGTACTCGTCGAACGTCGGCAGCGCCGGTCGGGCGTCGCGCTGCAGGTCGACGAGGGTGACGCCGAGCTCGGCCAAGGCTGTCCAGGCGGCGTCGAGCCGCTCGCGGTAAGCCGGCATCGCCTGATGCGAACTGGTCGGCGAGGAGCCGGACGGGTCGAGCCTGCCGACGTCCAGGTGCGGCTCGACCTGGTTGGGCCCACTGGGTGGTGCGGGCAGGTAGGGCAGCGGCGGCTGTGGCGGTGGGGGCGCGGGGGAGCGGCGCGGGGACGAGCGCCGCGATCATCTGCTCGGCCGGGGCTGGAATGCTGCGCCGCACGCGGGTCATCGTCGCCGCCAGGGCGCGGTCCGCACATGGCGAAACCCGACCGGGTTATCACCCGCTCGGGTCTGCTGGGATGCTACGAATTCGCGGATCTTGGTAAACATTCACCAAGACAAGTGTCGAAGGGGGGACTTGAACCCCCACGCCCTTGCGGGCACTAGCACCTCAAGCTAGCGCGTCTGCCATTCCGCCACTTCGACCTGCTCCGACCATCCTACCCGGTCACTTTCTCACCGCCCGGACGGCCGACGGAGACATTACACGGTCCGCGCGGATCTTGGCGAATCGGGGGGTGCGACACGCAGAAGGGCCCCGGCGGAGGGGGGAACCGCCGGGGCCCTTCTTTGCCCGGGTGGCCGATGGGGGGTGCCGGCCACCCGACGTCAAACGTTGAAGATGCTCACGCCGCCCGGGCCTACGAGCAGGGCGACCACGATGAGGATGATGCCCCACAGGATCTGCCGGCGGAGGAGTGCGACGACGCCGGCGATGCCGATGAGCACCGCGATGATCCACAGAAGAGTAGCCATGATGGTCTTGTACCTCCGGGGAGAGATCGATAAACGCAATCAGCCAGCTGGTCAGCCGGCAAGGTCCTCAGGCCAGGTGGTGCGGCGGGTGAGGACGTCGCGGACCTTGTCGACGACGGCGACGGCCGGGTCGACGAGCTTGTTGAGCGGCGGCTTGGCCGGGGTGTTGGGGTGGGGGCGGGTGGGTGCGGCGCCGCGGGCGATCAGGACGCGGTTGCCGAGCCGGACGAGCTCGGCGTCGCTGCACTGTTCGCGGAGACGGGGGAACACCTCCTTGGCGGTGCGGTCCGCGTGCGAGCGGACATGGACGGCGACGGCTTCCAGCGCTGCGTGGTACGCGGCGTCCGCGGCGGGGGTCGCGTGCAGTCGCTGGAGGGCGAGGATCAGCTCCGCGTCCGCGGCGACCTCCTGCGAGGCGATCGGGTCGCCGTCGGGCAGGACGGCCTTGACCGTCGGGTAGAGGTACTGCTCCTCGGCGGACAGGTGCCGCGCGAGCGTCGCCACCAGTACGTCCTCGATGTCCTGCGGCCTGGCCTTCTCCTGCTCGTCGGGGGCCGCGAGCCGGTCGCAGAGCTGGGTGAGCTGCTGGTGGTCCTCGTCGAGGAGGTCGAGCATGCTCGGGCCGCCGAAGACGACCTCGTCGTCCTCGATGCCCGGCACCGGCGGTAGCGGCGGCAACGGTGCGGCGCTCACGTGCACCCTCCTCGATCGCTTGTTGTCGTTGCCGCGTCGGTACCCGGGGCGCAAGTTCTTGAAACGGGTGGTTACCCGCCAGTACGCTCCCATGTACCGACTTCGATGGAAGCGGGCCGCCACCTGCTACGGAAAGGGGCCGCCATGTCCCTCACCAGGCGGGGACCGACCGTCCTCGCCGCCACCCTGGTCGCGCTGCTGGGAGCCACCGCCCCGGCGCATGCCGCAGCCGGGCCGCCACCCGGATCGATCGCCAGCATGGGCGACTCCATCACCCGCGGGTTCAACGCGTGCGGATGGTTCGCCGACTGCCCGTCCCGTTCGTTCAGTACGGGCAGCACCTCCTCCGTCAACAGCCACTACCTGCGGATCCGCGCGGTGGACCCGGCGATCGACGGCCACTCGTACAATGACGGCAAAAGCGGGGCGAAAGCGGCTGACATGCCAGGTCAGGCCCAGACCGCGGTCTCCCAGCGCGTCGCCTACGTCACGATCCTCATCGGCGCCAACGACGCCTGCACCTCGTCGGAGTCGGCGATGACCAGCGTGGCTGCGTTCCGGGCGTCGCTGGACACGGCCCTCGGCACGCTGAAGACCGGCCTGCCCGACGCGAAAGTGCTGCTCATCAGCGTGCCCGACCTGAAGCGGCTCTGGCAGGTCGGCAAGGACAGCTCCGGCGCGCGCACGGCCTGGGGGCTGTTCGGCATCTGCCAGTCGATGCTCGCCAACCCGACGTCGACCGCGGCCGCCGACACCGCGCGGCGCGACCGGGTCCGGCAGCGGGTCGTCGACTTCAACGGTCAGCTGGCGTCGGCCTGCGCGGCGTACGGCACCAACTGCAAGTACGACGGCGGCGCCGTCTTCGGCTACCCGTTCCAGCTGTCGCAGATCTCGACTTGGGACTATTTCCACCCCAACGCGTCGGGCCAGGCAGTGCTCGCCTCGGTCAGCTACGCAGCCGGTTTCGGCTGGTGAGGTGCGAGTGGTCCGGTGACGCTTCGTGGTAGCCCACCGGACCACCCGCCGAAATTGTCACAGCCGCCTGGTATGACTTCATCATGGACGCCACCGACGAGGTCATCGAGCTCTGCCGCGACTTGCTGCGTATCGACACCACCAACACCGGCGACCTGGAGACGAGCGTTGGTGAGCGGCTCGCCGCGGAGTATGTCGCCGAGAAGCTCGCCGAGGTCGGCCTCGATCCGCAGATCCACGAGAGCGCGCCCGGCCGGGCCAGCGTCGTCGCCCGCTTCGAGGGCAGCGACCCGACGCGTGACGCG
Organism: Dactylosporangium sp. NPDC000521; assembly: GCF_042898305.1. Classification (NCBI taxonomy): domain Bacteria; kingdom Bacillati; phylum Actinomycetota; class Actinomycetes; order Micromonosporales; family Micromonosporaceae; genus Dactylosporangium; species Dactylosporangium sp. NPDC000521. Next base: position 2,072 of record NZ_JBIAYW010000015.1, on the reverse strand, counting down.
CTGCTGATCCACGGCCACCTCGACGTCGTGCCCGCCGACGCCTCCGAGTGGTCCGTCGACCCGTTCGGCGGTGAGATCAAGGACGGCTACCTGTGGGGGCGCGGCGCCGTCGACATGAAGGACTTCGACGCGATGGTCCTGGCTCTTGTACGGCAGATGCGCCGCGAGGGCCGCAAGCCACCGCGGGACGTGGTGCTCGCCTTCGTCGCCGACGAGGAGGCCGGCAGCACCTATGGCGCGCAGTACCTCGTCGAGAAGCACGCCCACTACTTCGACGGCGTGACCGAGGCGATCGGCGAGGTCGGCGGGTTCTCCGTCAGCGTCGGCGGCGACCAGCGCCTCTACCTGATCGAGACCGCGCAGAAGGGCATCGACTGGCTGCGGTTGCACGCCAAGGGGCGGCCCGGGCACGGCTCGATGATCAACGACGACAACGCGGTGACCGCGGTCGCCGAGGCCGTCGCCCGGGTCGGCCGGCACCGCTTCCCGGTGGTCATGACGCCGACCGTGCGCGCGTTCCTGGAGCAGGTGTCGGAGATCCTCGGCATCGAGCTCGACCTCGACGACCCCGAGCGGGCCGTGGAGAAGATCGGGCCGATCGCGATGATCATCGGTGCCACGCTGCGCAACACGGCCAACCCGACCCGCCTCGCCGCCGGGTACAAGGACAACGTGATCCCCGGCCGCGCGTCCGCCACCATCGACTGCCGCACCCTGCCCGGGCAGTCGGAGCTGTTCGAGCAGCAGCTGCGCGAGCTCGTCGGCCCCGACATCGAGCTGGAGTACATCCACCGCCAGGCCGCGCTGGAGACCACATTCGACGGCGCCCTCGTCGACGCGATGACGGCTGCGCTCAAGGCGGAGGACCCCGGCGCGTTGCCCGTGCCGTACATGCTCAGCGGCGGCACGGACGCCAAGCAGTTCGACAAGCTCGGCATCCGCTGCTTCGGCTTCTCACCCGTGCGGCTGCCCGCCGACCTGAACTTCGGCGCGTTGTTCCACGGCATTGACGAGCGCATTCCCGTGGAGGGACTACAGTTCGGCGTGCGAGTCCTCGACAGGTTCCTGCAGCAATCCTGATCTACCCGACCGTCCCACCACCGATATCAGGGGGAGTCCCATCATGACCGACCGGCACGCGGAGCTTGACGCCGCGCTCGAGCGCGTGATCACGGCGGCCCGCGACCACCTTGCCGCGGTCAAGGCCGCCGACGGGCGGGCCGACGACGACGAGGTGTGGCGCGCCTACGTCGAGCTCAACAACGCCTCCAACGGCTACGACGAGCTCCTGCTCGACGCCTTCGGCGAGGTCACCCCGTGGGACGTCGAGGCCATCGACCCCGACGAGGCGGACCGCCAGTTCGGCGTCGGCATCGGCGGCGTCGACGGCACCGAGGCCGAAGACCCGCACCCGCAGATCATCTCCGTCCGCCAGCGCCGCGACTACCGCGTCCCCAGCGTCGCGGCCCTGCTCCGCCTCGCCGACGCGGCCCGCCGCACCAACCCCGGCGAGGGCGACACCGCGTCCGTCGAGACGGTCGGCGAGGCCGTCCTCGAGCTGATGCAGGCCGGCGACGGCTCGCTCGGCGCCCTCGACATCCCCGAGCTGGAGTCCCTCGACGGCGTGGTCGTCGTCGCCGAGGTGGCCACCCCGCTCGACCCCGAGGCGTACGAGGACAACGACGGCACCGGACCGTTCGCCGTCGGCGCCGAGGACCGCGTCGTCGACCGCCTCGACGAGCACGCGTTCGTCGAGCTGGACGAGGACCTCGACGAGGACGAGCCGGCCGCGGGCGGCGACGCCTCCGACCAGACCACCGAACCCGCCGACCGCCGCTGACCTGCCGCGCTGCGGACCTGCCGCGCGGCAGCGCTGTGGACCCGCTGCGCTGTTGACCTGCTGCCCGTGACCGCCCCGGTCCTCCGGCCGGGGCGGTGCGGTCCTGTTCAACGGGTCCGTGCGGGTGTGCCGGTCTCCTAGGCCGTGTCTCTTGGATCTCGGGTGGTGAGGTCGCGGAGCCAGATTTTGATGGTTGCGACGTCGATGGTGGCCAGGTACATGAAGGCACGCT